>JBLUWJ010000025.1:0-29146 GCA_049888895.1 Bisgaard Taxon 45
TCACATGCCCCTTGAGGGGCATGTGAAGTACTAGGCCCTTATAGGGTAGCCTAAAAACCGCCCGTTTTACGGGCGGATTGTTATTATGCTGTCAAAAGTCATAAAAATGAGGACTAATGTAGGGTTTTATGTAGGGATGATAAAAACAAATCGTGTCCATCCCTACTTACGATTAGGCTATTTAATAATCATCAAAACGCTAGCATCTACTTCGTCTCACTTCTCATTTACCCCAACTCCCTAATCACATTCAAAATCCGTTTGTCTGAAATTGGGTATTTAGTACCGAGTTGTTGGGCGAATAAACTGACGCGTAATTCCTCAATCATATACGGAATTTCTTTCACCTCATCAGAGTGCGGTTTGGATTTTGGCAGTTTTGCCAGTAGCTGTTGATAGGCTTGGCTAACTTGCTCCACCCTTAACATCGCAGCACGATCACGATTGACCTCTTGCAATAATTTATCAATAGCTGTCAGATAATGCTGTACACCATTTAATCAAACATAAGCTGTTTTTCGCACAAAATTTTGATAAATTAGTGAAGCTGGTATCTTATTTAATTTTATAAATACATTTAAATAGATATTATAAATCTCAAATAAATATAAATACTCAAAAATAAAAGGAATTACCTATGGAAATTCAAGATTGGGGCGGTGGTTTAACTGCTCATGAAATGGAAGCGATTGAAAAAATCAAGCAAGCCTTTTCTGAAGATTCTAGAAACATGAATCTGTCCTCTAAAGGAAAAGGGTTTGAAGCATTAAGTGCTTTAAAATCTATTTTCCCTTGGAAGGGCTATTCAGGTTTTCGCTTTGCAGATGTAAAAGAACGGAAAGAAGGAGAATTTGATCTAGTTATTATTACGCATTGCAATGTTTTGATAGTGGAATTAAAGCATTGGAATGGGAAAATTACATCTCACAAAGATAAATGGTATTTAAATAATAGAGATATGGGGCGTTCGCCTGTTTCTATTACACGAAATAAGCAACACTTACTAGAAAAGAAACTAGATAAATTCAAACAGCAATTCACCAATAAAGGCTTTCGTCCACAGATACATTTTTTAGTGGTGATGACAGATAACGCTGATTTTAGCCAATTGCCTGATAGTGAGAAAATGCACGTTCTTACCTTGGCGGATTTTCTTAAACTTAAAAACGAACACGAATTTAACATTCGTTTCCGTCCACACCCTGATAGTAAAACCTTAAATAAAGATTTTGACCTTTTTGATAAAAAAATTTTTGGAACAGATACCATCAAACCCAACTCCATAAAAATTAACGGCTATTTTGCTGAAGACACGCCTATTTTTTCACATCCAAAAAATATTTTCCAAGAATATCTGGCTCAAACTGAGAACAAAAAGCACCAAGACCAAGCCTTATTACGTCGCTGGGATTTTACTCAGATCAATCATTCTGAAGCACAAACACCTACTGGGCGTTATCGTTTGGTCAGTCGTGAATACGATGTATTGAATCACATAAAATTAAAAAACAAAGAGTTGTACCATACCTGTTTAAATTACAAAAATATGCCGCAAAAAGGTGAAATTACAGCCGAACATATTGATTTATTTGAACTGTTTCCACAACAAAAACGCTTTAATCAATTTGTCGGCGGATATAGTGGTGAAAACTTAAGTCAAGAACGCCGTTTGGGATTGGTGCAGCTTTTATTAGATAAATTCGCCCAATTACACAAAATCGGTATTGCTCATAGAGACTTGGGCGAGCACAGCATTTGGCTGTCGGCAGATGACAAAATTACTTTATCGGGCTTTGCAACTGCTTATTTTTCGTCGGAACAAACCATTGGTGATGTGCGAGAAATTTTGGAAGTATCAGGCGATTTAGCGAAAAATACTTTTACTCTTTCGGACAATATCAAACTTACGCCCTATCAATATGATGTGCGTTCATTAGCAGTTTTAGCATGGCATATCATCAAAGCAGAGCGTATTTCTCCCACTAGCATTGCCAATATGAAAGCAAAATTGAAAGAAGAAACGGAGTGGTATGGTAATTTATTACGGAAGGCATTATCCGAAAATCCCTTTGAAAATGCTGTAAAATTTTTGGATAACTTTAATCAAAACAAGCCTAATCAAGCGGTGGATTTTTCATTTGATTTTGCAAAATTGGAGCCATTTGCGCACGACATCAATCATTCTCGAGCATACCGTGAAGATGATGATTTTATTAAAGAAACCAGTGAAAAAGAAGTTTACTGTTCCAATGGTTTATTAGTTAAAGCGTGGTTGAATGCCGACCCCCAAACAGACAGTTCAAAAGCTAGAGTGGTTTTGAATTGGCTGGAGAATATGGCGAAATTGGCTAAATTATCACCCGATTATGTACCAAAAATTCGCGAATTCGGTATTGCCAAAAAATCAGGCTGTTTATTCGCCGTAAGTGATTTTATTGAAGGACAAACTTGGCAACACATTTGCCAACTCAATTTATCTGATGAACGCAAAAAAACATTGATTCAGCAATTTATTCAAAATATTGAACATCTTCACGGCTTGGGTTTCACGCACGGAGATTTGAAACCTGATAACGTGTTGATAACAAAAAATAACGATGAGTTTCAAATCGATATTTTGGATTTACTGGATTTCTCAGCAAATGGGAAAAATCAGTTCAACACTGAATACTCGCCTGAATTTGACCACGCAACCGAAAAACAGCGTGATAATTTTGCCGTCATGAAAATGGCGTGCGAATTGTTAGGCGTACAATGGAATAGTCTGTCTGAAAATTTTGCTGAAATTGCGGAAGCGATACAACAAGAATATTCAGATAATCAAACTGCATTTATTTCATTAGCAAGATTTAAAGAAGCACTCAAACCAAAACCAAGCCTACCGATAATTGACATTGAAATAGGTGGGCGTGATTCTTTTTTACCAATTGAAATTTATCCTGAAAATGGTGAATTGTTTATCCAATTTGAGAAAAGCAAACAAAATGATGTATTGATAAAATTTATCGGTTTTGGCGGTATATTGAAAGCATTTTATTCTGTTAAAGAGGAACAAATTACTCACGCATTACCACCAGTTGAACGCAGTCATATCAGCAAACGAGACCGTGATAATAGTGTAATGAGTTTGATGATTGGACTGAAGATTAGCCATGGTTCTTACAGTGAAATGAAAGCATTAAATAATACACTAAAAAATAATGAATTATTTAATCAAATCATTAAACAATTTATTGCTGAATATATTTCCAAACAGCCTGAAAAAGGATCAATTGAAGAAATTGAAATTGTTCAAACTGAAACTGTTAATATGGATACAACAGAATCAATTATTGAGCAACGTCCAAGTATTCAAAAACTTTGGCAAGCGATTTTGGATACTGAAACTGAAGCATTACCGTCTGTTACCGCTAGCGAAGCTTTGCAACGAACTGAAAACGGTGAAAGTTATATTCCATATGATGGTGAAATCAATCCGATTGATCAATTCAAACGTGATGAAGTTGTGGAAGCGATTGGCAAAAGTGAAAATGGTGAAAAAACCTTTAAATATGGCGTAGTGGATATTGCAAGAAGCCAGTTGAATGAATTACACATCAAATCTAAAAGTCTGACCAATTCGGCAAATAATATTCAAGCTGATACCCCTATTTATTTGCAAAGCAAACAAAATAAAGCTTCTTATAAGCGCCGTAAAAATGCTTTACAACGTATTTTAGATGGCGAAAGTGTGGTTAAAGATTTGGTCGATTACTTTGATGAATATTGTTCATTGCCATCTGAAAAATATAAAGTTCAAGTAAGTGAGGAGGAGTTTCAGCGTTACGATCAACCTGAAAAAGGAGTCAGTCTGAATGAAGCACAACGTAAGGCTTTCCAAAAACTGATTTCTAATGGTCCATTATCTTTATTACAAGGGCCACCAGGAACAGGGAAAACTGAATTTATTGCCGCTTTTGTACATTATCTGTTTGATGTACAGAAGGTGAGAAACATTCTATTAGTCAGCCAATCACATGAAGCCGTCAATACGGCTGCGGAGCGTATCCGTAAACACTGCCAACGCTTGGGGACAGATTTGCAACTAGTACGATTCAGTAACCGTGAAATTGCGGACTCTGAGATTTTAGAAGATGTATTTTCGCCAAATTTAGTCGGACAAAAACGCCGACAATTGGATGTGAATAAAATCGGTAATATCTGCGGATTAGGGCGTAGTATGGGGCTACCTGAAAGCTATTTGCGTGAACGAGCGGAAATTCTGTTTGATATTGGCTCACAAATTCGCCGCTACAACAAAATCGTTAAAAATTCAAAAGATGAAGAAATTGACGAGGACGAAAAGCAATTACGTAAAAAATTAGAAAAAAGCATCAAAACACAAGCCCAAACAATGGGAATACGTGAATTGGTGGAAATTGATGAAATCTTGCCAATGCTGATTAGCGAATTAAATCAAAAATACAATATTCAACCTAATGAAAGCACACAGGCGGAAAAACTTATTAATTTAACCCAAGATATGCTAGAAGCCTTATCCAATGAACGTACCAATTATGATGAATTTTTGGCTCGTTCTCGTCAACTTGTAATTGGTACTTGTGTAGGCATTGGGCAAAAGCATATTGGCATTGCAAATAATATCTACGATTGGGTGATTGTAGATGAGGCTGCACGCTCGATTTCCAGTGAATTGGCGATTGCTATGCAGTCAGGCACACGCATTTTATTGGTCGGTGACCACAAACAATTACCGCCTCTATATTCGGAAGAACACAAAAATGCACTTGCCCGCCGGTTGGGTATTTCCAAACGTGGCGAAGAATTAGACCAAGCATTGGGCAGTGATTTTGAACGGGTGTTCCAATCAAAATATGGTGAGCAGACCTGTGCAACACTGAAAACGCAATACCGTATGGCACCTGCCATTGGCAGTCTAGTATCAGCTTGTTTTTATAACAATATTTTAGAAAACGGTAAAACCGATGATGATGTACCAAATATTTATTCTAATTTACCTGAAAAAATAAAAGCTACTGTTACTTGGCTAGATACCATTTCGTTAGCCAACGCTTATCACGAGCAATCTAAACATGGGAGCTTATTCAATCGAGCCGAAGCTGATCTGATTATTGATCTTCTACAAAATCTAGCAAATGATGAAATATTTATGACTAGTGAAACGGTGCAAAAATGCTTGGACAAAAACGAACAAGCCATCGGCGTAATTTGTATGTATGGGGAACAGAAAAAACTCATTCGCAAGAAATTTAACGAACGTAGTTGGGAAGAACGCTTCCGTCGTTTGGTCAAAATTGACAGTGTGGACAGTTATCAAGGCAAAGAAAACCGAGTGATTATTTTATCATTGACTCGCCACGATAAAACATACAGCACTGGCTTTTTGCATTTACCAAACCGCATCAATGTTGCTTTGTCTCGTGCGATGGATAGACTGATTATTGTTGGAGCAAAAGCAGTGTGGGAACACCCCAAAAATAGCAAAACTCCACTAGCAAAAGTCTTACGCTTTATGCAAAAACAAACCAATCGGCAATATTACGCTATTAAAACCCTGAAAAATGGAGCCAAAAAATGAAAGAACAAAAAATACCATACAATCAAATAGATTTTGTGGTTAAAGCCCCACGATTTCGTATTGTGTTTTCCTATATGAGCGACAATGGGGTAGCATTTGTGCGTGAATATTTGTTGCGTTTACTGAAAGTAACACCATGCAAACCTGAACAAATTGCCCAATATTTCGGATTTACTCAACATGAAACTGAAATTGCCCTTGCGGACTTAGAACAAAATAGATGGATTACTTGGCGAAATGATGGTTTGATTGAGTTGTCTGCCGAAGGCTCACAATTGTTTCAAAATGAAGGTCAAGATTCACCCCTAATTCCAACATTAAAAGAGTTTAGTGGAGAATATCGTATGGAGTTGTTAGACAACAATTTTTTGCAGAAAAAAGATTACGATAAAGCCCGCCAGCAAGCCATTGAATTGGAAATTAACCCCAAAGTATTATCCGAAAGCAGTGAAATGGTGCAAAAAACTTTCCAAAATCGTTTTCTGCAATTGATGGAAGATGACATCATCAATTTAGATGAAAAAGATATTTCCTTATATAAAATTGATGCCATCGAACCCAAAGGTGCACCTGATTATTTTCGTTTCACGCAATCCTTTGAGTTACTTCCAGAAACAGGCGAAGCCACAGAACGCCACGATATGCAAAGTGTTATTTATCAAGACAATATTCAGCAAGCGATTACGAAAAAATTAGAACAGTTTGGCAATCCCGATAATTTGCGTGAATTACGAAAAAGCATGGAAGAAATTGGCGATGATGATACTTTAAAAGTATTGTTTGGCGGACAATTTGACTTTCATGAATTTATGGACATTTATCATAAATATGAAAAGCAAAATGATTTGTATTTTTTAGGACAAATTTATCATCAAGAAGAATTATTCAAACAAATCAATGGTATTTTGAAAAAATTGGATAAAAAACAAAATAAAAAGCTCTATTGGCTTGCACCAAACGATATTTATTGGGGAAAACAGCGAAAAATCCACGATAAGATTCAACATCTAGTAGATAAACAAAAAAATAAAAACTATGATTTTCGCCTGTACTTACCTTTATCGTCTGAATGTAGTCAGCATGAAAAACAAACCTGGAAACGTGAGTTTAAGGACATTTCTGAAAAAGTTTTATATGGATTTTGTGAAGGCTTTCTAGAAGGTAATACGGAAATCTTATTTTTAGAAGATAAATTTGCAGTGGCTTGTTATCACGTTAAATTATCAGGTTATCCTGTTACTGTGCCACTTGGTTTTATGACAACACAGATGAAGAAAGTACAACATATCAGTAAATTAGTTAAAGATTATTTGTCTGTAGCAGATTTATCCTATAAGGAAGATAAAGAAATCATAAAGGACTTTGGCTTATTATCAAAAGGCTAATAATAAGAATGTATGAGGGATTTTATTTACTATTCTTATTTGTTATCTAAACTATGACGCATCAATGTAAAAGGCAGAAATCTCTGCCTTTTATTTTTACTGTTATCCCAATTCCCTAATCACATTCAAAATCCGTTTGTCTGAAATTGGGTATTTAGTACCGAGTTGTTGGGCGAATAAACTGACGCGTAATTCCTCAATCATATACGGAATTTCTTTCACCTCATCAGAGTGCGGTTTGGATTTTGGCAGTTTTGCTAGTAGCTGTTGATAGGCTTGGCTAACTTGCTCCACCCTTAACATCGCAGCACGATCACGATTGACATCTTGTAACAATTTATCAATCCGTTTATCAATGGCTTGCAGATAACGTTGTAAATCATTTAGGCGTGTATAACCTGTTTTCTGTACGAACCCTTGATAAATCAAGCCGCTCAGTTGCGCTTTAATATCTGATAAGGCAAATGCCATGGTGAAATCCATTTTGCCTTTTAAGCGTTTGTTTAGCTCATAAGTCAGTGTGAGTATTTGTTCTACTTGTTTGGCAATTTCTACGGTGGTTTCATTTAAATTTTCACGAATAAAATCCCGCAGTTTGTCGAAATCCGCTTCGTTCCACACCACTCCACCGAACTCCACTATCAGCTTATCCACCGCACAAGCGATACAGTCATCAATCAGATCAAGCACTCGTCCAAATGGTGTGAAATAGAGCCCCAATTTGGATTTGTTTGGTAATTTCTCGTGCAAATATTTGATTGGTGAAGGCACGTTAAGTAACAATAAACGGCGCAACCCTTGTTGCATGGCAACCTGCTGTTCAAATTCCGTTTCAAAAAGCTTAATGCCCACCGCTTCTTTTTCATCCACAATCGCTGGGAAAGCTTTGACGGTAAAGCCTCGTTTTTTCTGCTCATAGCATTGTGGCAAGCTATCAAAATTCCAAATGTGAATACCACTTTGCTCAATGCCATCGTCAGCCACCGCAGAAATACTTTCTTGTACTTGATCTTTTAATTGGAATTTAAGGCTGTCTAAATCCATGGATTCCGCAATTTTTTTGCCTTTATCATCAATCACTCTAAAGGTCATTTTTAAATGACTTGGTAACTGATCCAATTGCCAGTTTTCTGCTTCCACCGTCACCCCTGTCATACGACGAAGTTCGTAAATCAAACTCTCTAAAAGAGGTTTTTCAAGGGGTTTAGCACGTCCTAAAAAGGCATCAGCATAATTCGGTGCAGGCACAAAATTACGACGTAAGGCTTTCGGTAAGGATTTAATTAAGGCAATAATTAATT
This sequence comes from Bisgaard Taxon 45, assembly GCA_049888895.1. Classification (GTDB taxonomy): domain Bacteria; phylum Pseudomonadota; class Gammaproteobacteria; order Enterobacterales; family Pasteurellaceae; genus Pasteurella. Next base: position 8,286 of record JBLUWJ010000025.1, read on the forward strand.
CTTTGCGTAGGCCCGGAATTTGCCAATCAAACCCCGTCATTTCCACTTGGTTTAATAAAGGCAAGGGAATATGCACGGTAACGCCATCGGCTTCCGTTCCTGGCTCAAATTGATAGGTGAGTTTGAATTTTAAATTGCCCTGATGCCAGAAATTCGGGAAATCCAGTTCACTGACTTGCTCTGCATTGTCTTTGGTTAAAAAGGCTTTTTCAAAATTGAGTAATTCAGGATCTTGTTGGCTTACCTTTTTCCACCAGCTATCAAAATGGCGCTGCGACACCACTTCCGTGCCAATGCGTTGATCATAAAAGTCAAACAATGTCCGTTCATCCACCAAAATATCACGACGGCGGCTTTTATGTTCTAAATCCTCGATCTCTTTGATTAACTTGCTGTTTTGGTGAAAAAACGGATGCTTAGTGAACCAATCCCCTTCCACTAACGCCGATTGAATAAAAATTTCACGGCTAATTTGCGGATCTATCGAGCCATAATTCACTGGACGGCTTGCCACGATTGGCACACCATACAAACTCACTTTCTCATCTGCCATCACAGCACCTTTGGATTTTGACCAACGAGGTTCAGCATAAGACTTTTTGACTAAATGCGTTGCCAGTGGCTCAATCCATTCTGCCTCAATATCTGCCACCATTCGCCCCCAAAGTTTGGAGGTTTCCACCAATTCCGCAGCCATGACCCATTTCGGTTGCTTTTTAAACAAAACGGAATTCGGGAAAATGGCAAAATGGGCATTGCGTGCCCCTAAATATTGGCTTTTTTCACTTTCTTTCATACCAATATGAGACAGCAAACCGCTTAAAAGTGCGGTATGAATTTGGGCATATTCCGCCGGTTGTGAATTAATGGGTAAGCCCATTTCACGCACCGTCAAACGAATTTGATGATAAATATCCTGCCATTCTCGGATTCTTAAATAGTTTAAATAATCCTTTTGACATAAGCGGCGAAATTGGTTTTTCGATAAGTCTTTTTGTTGCGTTTGGATAAACTGCCATAAATTTAAAAAAGCCAGAAAATCGGATTTTTTATCGGCAAAACGGCGATGTTTATCATCAGCGGATTGTTGTTTTTCCTGTGGTCGTTCACGCGGATCTTGAATCGATAATGCCGACACGATAATCATCACTTCGTGTAAACAATTCAATTTCACCGCCGTTAGCAACATTTTGGCTAAACGAGGATCCACTGGCAGTTGCGCTAATTGTTTACCCTGTTGTGTTAATTGACGTTTTTCACCAAATTTGGTTTTCACAAAGTGAAAAGCTTCTAGCTCTTCGAGGAGTTTAATGCCGTCTTGGATATTGCGTTTATCCGGCGCATCAACAAAGGGAAAGGCATCAATGTCATCTAAGCCCAGTGCAGTCATCTGTAAAATGACCGAAGCAAGATTCGTGCGCAAAATTTCAGGATCAGTAAATTCAGGACGGTTATTGAAATCCTCTTCTGAATACAGACGAATACAAATCCCTTCACTCACACGACCACAACGACCTTTACGCTGATTAGCAGACGCTTGTGAAATAGGTTCAATCGGCAAACGTTGTACTTTCGTGCGGTAGCTGTAACGAGAAATTCTGGCTGTGCCGGGATCAATCACATATTTAATCCCCGGTACGGTTAAAGAGGTTTCTGCCACGTTGGTGGCAAGCACAATGCGATTTAATCCTGATGGATGAAAAATTTTATTTTGTTCTTGTGCGGACAAACGGGCAAAGAGCGGTAAGATTTCGGTGTGTTTTAAATCTTGTTTTTGCAATGCTTCTGCGGTATCACGAATTTCTCGCTCGCCATTCATAAAAATCAAGATATCACCACGCCCTTCCGCTTGCAGTTCATCCACCGCATCTAAAATGGCTTGTAATTGATCTTGTTCATCATTTTCCACTACGGGGCGATAACGCACTTCAACAGGATAGGTTCTGCCCGACACTTCAATAATCGGGGCATTGTTAAAATGCTTGGAAAAACGTTCCACATCAATGGTCGCAGAGGTAATGATCACCTTTAAATCAGGGCGTTTTGGCAACAGCTGTTTGAGATAACCGAGAATAAAATCATTATTTAAACTGCGCTCGTGGGCTTCATCAATAATTAAGGTATCATATTGATTAAGAAAACGATCTTGCTGAATTTCCGCTAACAAAATCCCGTCTGTCATTAATTTGACTAAGGTATGTTCACTGATTTGATCGTTAAAACGAACTTTATAGCCCACCAAATCGCCCAGCTCTGTTTTTAACTCTTCGGCAATTCGTGTAGCCACCGAACGTGCAGCAATACGGCGAGGCTGCGTATGCCCAATGAAACCTTTTGTACCTAACCCTAATTCCAGACACATTTTGGGTAATTGGGTGGTTTTCCCTGATCCTGTTTCTCCCGCAATCACTACCACTTGATGCTGTGAAATCAGTTTTTGAATTTCCGCTTTACGTTGGCTCACAGGCAGATTTTCTGGAAATTCAATCTTTTTGACCGCACTTTTGCGTTGTGTTAAACGCGCTTGTGCGACTTGGATCTGTCCTGCAATTTCATTGGCAACCGCTTGTTGAGATTGCGGATTTTTTATTCCTGAAAGCCCTTTAATTCGTGAAAATAGCTGACGATAGTCAACATTCATGATGTCTTTGAGTTGGGCGAAAAGTGCCTTCTGTAATTCATTGAATTCCGTTTTTTTAATGTGTTTTTTCATCATAACTTATTTTTACAACTTTTATACGCCAACATCGCCCAGCCCATTAAAAATAGCGAGCCACCAATTGGTGTTAACCAAGCGAAGGATTTTGCAGCGCCTAACGCTAAGGCATACAAACTGCCACTAAAAAGCAAGATGCCAAGACTCCAAGTTAAACCAATTCCGTTGATCACGCGATCCGTTTCTGCTTTTAAATACAACTGTAATACGGCTAAAACCATTAATGCCACAGTATGAAAGAATTGATATTTTAAGCCGGTTTCAATCCAAGCTAAGGCTTTTGGCGTCAAGGTTTTTTCTAAGCCATGCGCCGCAAATGCACCGAATGCAATACAGAAAAAGCCGCTCAGTGCGGCAATACATAACCATTTATTTTTCATCTTGTCCTCTTAATAATTTACGATTTTCCTAAGAATAAAGATAAGATCCCCGCGGCGATTAACGGTCCAACAGGAATACCGCCGACAAAGGCAACCCCCAGAATAGTGCCAACTAATAGCCCCGTTAATAATACAGGTTGAGCCCCCATTAACCCAACACCGCGTCCACCGAGCCAAGCAACTAATAACCCAACAGCAACCGCAAGCCACATTTTCCAATTGAGAAAAACAGTCAAATTCGGTAGTTGGATTTTACCGGATACTATCGGACTTAGTACACCAATGGTCAAAATAATAATACCCATGCTCAAGCCGTGCTTTTCCATAAAAGGAATGTACTTCGCTAAAAAGGTTTGCTGCATCAATAATAAAATCGCAGCCGAAATTGTCACAGAACTATTATGACTGAGCACCCCAAGTAGAATTAAAACAACCAATAATAAGGCAACGGAATTAAATTGTAAGGACATAACTTTCTTGAATCCAAAGGTTAAAAAAATATCTATTGATTATAAGGATAACGTAAAATGACTTTGCTATAGAAACTACCATTAATTTGCGTTTTATATAAGTGGTATTTACGATACGCATCAAACACTTTTGTGTCTGGCAATGCCTTATTATGCCAAAAACTGTGCAAATCACCTTGATAAGTTAATCCTTCAAAATTGTAACTTGCTCGACCTAAAGTTAAAACCGGCATTTTATGTAATAGTGCTGAAATACCACTTGTACTATTTAATGTGACCATCCCCTTGCCTTTTCTCAATAAGGTTGGTGTGGAGACATCATGAACATAAAAAATCCGTTTCTTACGCTCTGGGTATTTCACTTTATACTCTTTAATCACATGAGCGTAATCAATAAATCCCCTGTCCATAGGATGATGTTTAATAATTAAATGAAGATCTTTCGGCGCATAATGGACAAAGGAATCTAAAACTTCCCTTAAAAACGCTTCGACACTTGCGTAATCACAATGTATTTTCACTTGACTATCATCATACACTTGCAAAGGAACGAGAAAAAAATGATCAAATCTACCAGATGCCACCTTTTTGCCAAAAGACCGATCTTGCAAATAATAATACGCTCTTTTTATGCCTGAAGTTAACCATAACTTCATGTAATATTTCAGATCCAAAATACGATGATGTTGATAATGAGGATACCTATGTGGATTAAAATACGCTTTTGTATAGTATTTTATCGCAATCGCCGCCAATGGAAAAAATCCTTTTGCTAACTTTTCAGCAGGAGGTATCCTTGCATAGCACGAAGCCTGTGATAAAAAAAACTGAGCGTTCCGTGGTAACGGAGAATAATCATTCACGCCCCCTTTTTCTAGGGTCACATAATCTGGTCTTAAATAGCCTTCCTCAAAAGCCCAAAAGCAAATCTGCTTTTTATCTGCAAAGGCTTTAGCTACTCGATGATAAACTCGTGTATCACCAAAACAAATGATCGCACCAATCGAATGCTGCTGACAGAAACAGGTAAGATACGCCTCAAACTGCTCTAACTGCCCATTGTAAGAAAAAGTTTGGGGGACTGAATCAGGATAGAAAGCATCATCACCAGCATTAAAGTTTATCTTAAATACCTGTTTACGGAATGTTTTTAACCAATCTGCTAATTCCATAAAAAAAGGACCAATCGGGCCTTGTAGTAATAAAAAATTTGTCGATGATTCTAGCAATTCATCTAAATTGTGTTTAACTATATCCATATAAAGAACTACCTCAATGCAGAATAAAAATTTCTTACTTTTGTAAAAAATTTGATCAAATGATTAGTCTGTAATCCATTATTTTTCATCTGGCGACGTTGCTCACTCAAAATATCCACTGCACGATGTGCATCTATCATTTTTTTTGTCTGCGGATCGATATATTGGGGATAATAAATAAGCACACCGGCAATTAACTCTAAAATATGTAATTTTCGGTTTCTTCGCGCTAAAACAAGATGATCGATGGTTAATCCCCAATTGGAATAAAAAGGTAAACCATAACAATGTACTTTTTTGCCTCTCAACAGAGCCTCAAAGCCCGCTAAAGAGGTCATGGTATGCACTTCATCGACTTGGTTAATGCAATCTAGCACATTGACTTTTTCTATAATTAAATTGGCATAGTTTTGATACGCCTCTATGTGGTCTATATTCTCTCGATTTCTCGCTACGACATCTGGATGGGGTTTATAAATGATGTAGGCATGGGGATTATTTTTCCTGACCGTACATAATAAATCTAAATTAGTACGAATATGTGGCGAACCATACTGAATAGAAGCATCTGTTTCCACTTGTCCAATCACTAAAATTTTATTTTTCTTTATCGTGGGGAGACAAAAAGCCTCTGTCCCGACGTTATATTTACCAATATTATTTTCGATAAGTTTTTTTCTTAACTCTCGTGCCAAGCGTAAATCTTTTTCAGTAAAAGACTGCGATTTCAAGATATTCTCTAAACGAGAAGGCATTTGTGCGTCAAAATAAATCCCGATATCGTCCACAACTAAGGAAATCGGCTGAGTTAAATTTGATCCCAATCCAACAGAACGCAAGAAACCATCTTCCATTCTCAAAACTGAAATCGCCTGTTTTCGCGCATATTCAATTGCCTCAGGCGCTGTTTTTCCCCATACCACAATTTTCGTATTCAGCCTATTGTTAACCCGCGTCTTTAGTTGATGAGTATTTGAGACAAAATGTAATCGACAACGAGGAAACTGGAAAAAAGGTTGAACAATCTTACGCTTCCAGAAACGCATACCGACACAATAAATCTCACCCGCTAATTGATTAGTGATTTTCTTTGCTTGTATAAGATAATCAATCACATCAAACAATGTACCGGATTTACCCGTATTAGGATTAATATAACGACAATACTGAAAGTAAGCGGCATAGAATAATTGAAATAATGAGCGCGCCGATCTTCTTTTAGTTTGTTTTAGCTGATAAATATAAGGATGCCGATCATCTGTCAATCCCCAACCAGAAAACCACGCTGCCCCAAACGTCACGACAGGTTTTCCTAATAAAAGGGCTTCAAACCCCATTTGAGAAGTCACACAATAGACTTTCTCAACCTGTTTGAGTAATGATATGGAATTAAAATCTTCTTGTAATAACTTCACCCTTGGAAAGTGCTTATACGGTTCAGTTAAATAGCCTTGTTTTTTACCGCACATGACATCAGGATGCGTTTTTAACCAGATTTCTGATTCTGGATTTTCAATAACGGCACGCTCTAACATATGTAGAAAATCATCTTGTTCAGCATTGCCATATTTTACCGCCATATCACCATATGTTTGATCAACGACTAATACAATCGGTTTACTTGTATTGAATAAAGGTGCATCAATGGCATGGTTATATTTAGAAAGGTTATAAGTGCAGATTAATTCAATCGCCTGCTTAACTTGATGACACGTTTGTTGCGATAACACCTCATGACAAAGAATCAGTTTTTCCAACCGAGAAGGTTGATTAATATCATAATAAATACCAATATCATCATACACTAATGAAAAAGGTGGATAACCGTCCACCCCCAGTCCAATAGAACGTAAAAAACCATCTTCTACCGTCACATAAGGTAAATCATGTTGTTGCGCAAAAGATCTGGCCTTTTTTGATGATGCTTTATATCCCCATTCTAAAATACATGTCCCCGTTTTTTGCCATGTTACAAAAGGCGAAAACATCTTCAAGCGCGGTGTAAAAAAACTGCTTAAATAAGGAATTTTTAACATCCCTTTAGAAAAAATAAGAAATTCTTGATACATATTTAATCTAAGTAATCAGATAAAAGACAGCATATCATATATTAAATGCCAATTAATAATCATTAATTATTATCCAATCCCATAACAACACATCAAACAATAAACAGATAAATTAAAAAACAAGCAAAAGATGAATAAATAGAGAACATAAAATAAAAAATAAACAGACAAAGTATAAAAACAAATCAGAGCGAAAAAACATCAGATTAATTAAAAAACAAATATTGATTAACAAATAAATAATAAGAATAACTAATAGACAAACAAATTAATATTACCATTAATTTAAATTAAAAATATAGATTACTATTTTAAATAAATGCTAGAATTCCGCACCCAAATTTTTCGCCTGCTGTAAATTAGAGATAAAAAGATGAAAAAGGTTATTATCATTGGACATAAACAGTCTAACTATCAAGATGTTGAAAAAGTTTTTCAATGCTATGGAATGAATCCACCACTTCCATCAAAACGTGAAAAAATGTCACCCATCGAAATTGGCCATGTGCTTAATAAAGTATTACCAGGTCTTGAATACACGCCTAAAAATATCTCTTTACTTGCTAATAAGAAAAGCAAAGTAAAAAAAGGCGCCTCAGCTAAAAATAAATCTCACAAGCATACCAAAACAAGCGCAATACAAACGACCTCAAGCATCTGGGATAACTTATCTCTTGATCTAATGCTGGCGAATATCGATCAGAATTTTTGGGGATGGTCTGATCCTAATGCCCTGCAAATATTAGATTATTGGGCTAACCTTGATCCAAATATTCACTTCGTCTTTGTTTATGATAAGCCAGAAAACTTATTCCAATATCACAGTTTAGAAGAAGCTCTCAGACTAGACAAACAAAGCATTGAACAGAAATTTGAAGAGTGGCAAGACTACAATGAAAAACTCCTGACATGCTTTAATAAATATAAAGAACGTAGTGTCTTACTGAATACACAACAACTCCAAAATACGAAAAAAACATCGCTTTCTGAAATTTATAAACAAATCTCAGCACCTGATGCATTAGTGAAAAAATTAAATGAGCCATCACTCAATAAAGACATAGAAATTATTGAGATAAACCAAGAATTATCTCACCAAGAAGAATGTCCGCTTTCTAACTTTATCGTTAGCCAAATTATAAAAAACTCGCCTTCTATCACAGAAATATATGAAGAATTACAATCTAACGCAGATTTACCTTATATTTCTGAACAAAAATTAGTGAATGATACCGATTTTGCGCTAGCTGCATGGAAAGATATGATTCAAAAACAAATTGATACAAACCAATATCAATATGAAAAAGACTTAGAATTAAACACAATCAAAGAACGCCAATTAGAAACAAATAAAAAATATCAATTAGCTGAGCAAGAACTATCAGAAAAGCAAAAACAAATTGAACAGATTAAAGACGAAAATGAGAAAGTAAAATCTGAAAAAGTGAAACTCAATGAGCATGTTCAATCTACGCATAAAATACTTTCTGAAAAAGAAAAAGAGATTGCTTGTATAAAACATGAAAATACAAAAATCAAAGAGGAAAAAACCAAAACGGATCAGGCATATCACATCACTAAAAAAACATTATCAGACAAAGAAAACGAACTCAAAACACATCGAGATGAAATTGAAGCACTGAAGATGATTTTTCATGAAAATATTTCTGCACAAGAAGAAATTCAAGAAAAATTTCAAGAAGCTAATAAAAGAAAACAAGCACTTGAACAAGAACTCAAAGCGATATCTGATAAGAAAGCATTATTAGAAGCAGAAAATAGCCAAAAAACCCAATTATCTGAGTCCCTAGAAAATGAAAATAAAGCCTTATTAGAACAAATTCAATTCATTCAAGAAGAACTGGAAAAACTTTATATTGATAACCAAACCCTAAAAGCTAAACCTCGCCTTTATGGTGCGGCTGATCGCATAAAAAATCAATTAACTTATCGACTAGGTTACAAAATACAAAAACATGGGAAAAGTCTATTTGGCATCATTTTTCTTCCTTTCATCTTATTTTTCACCTATCTGGGCTTTAAAAGAGAGATGAAAAAGTACGAGTGGAATACGCTCCCACCAATTCATGAATATGAAGATGCGCATGAAGCCAATCGCATTAAAAGCCATTTATCTTATAAATTGGGCGTCCTCTTTTTGCAAGAAATCAACAATCCGTTTAAGTGGCTTACTCTCCCTTATAAACTGATTAAAGAAGGTAAACGATTCAAGCAAGGTTAATTTTTAAGGAAAGAAAATGAATACATTATCACAAGCAATAAAAGCATATAACAGCAATGACTACCAATTAGCACTCAAGCTATTCGAAAAGTCTGCCGAAATTTATGGACGGAAAATTGTTGAATTTCAAATTACCAAATGCAAAGAAAAGCTCTCACATTCTTATGTAAGCAAAGAGGAAAAAGCCAATGTGTGCGAACATTCGTTAGATATCGCAACACAGCTACTACTTTCCAATGTAAAAAAATTAACTCTGTCTGAATCAGAAAAAAGCACGCTCAAGAATGAATGGAAGGCGCTCACGGGGAAAAAATCGGAAAATGCCGAAGTAAGAGCCGTCGCATTGGTCCCAAAAGATTTTCCTAAAGATCTGGTCTTAGCACCGTTGCCTGATCATGTTAATGATTTTACATGGTACAAAAATCGAAAAAAACGACTCGGAATAAAACCTGTACATAAGCATGTTGGGCTTTCGATTATCGTTACAACATTCAATCGACCAGCAATTCTATCGATTACATTAGCTTGCTTAGTCAATCAGAAAACACATTATCCGTTCGAAGTTATCGTGACAGATGACGGTAGTCATGAAGACTTATCGCCGATTATTCGCCAATATGAGAAGAAATTAGATATTCGTTACGTTAGACAAAAAGACAATGGCTTTCAGGCTAGTGCGGCTCGGAATATGGGATTACGCCTAGCAAAATATGACTTTATTGGTCTCCTCGACTGTGACATGGCTCCCAATCCATTATGGGTGCATTCTTATGTTGCAGAGTTATTAGAAGATGATGACTTAACCATTATTGGACCAAGAAAATACATTGATACACAACATATTGATCCTCAAAAATTCTTAGATGACTCAACATTATTAGAGTCATTACCAGAAGTTAAAACCAATAATAATGTTGCCGCGAAAGGAGAAGGAAAAGTCTCCCTTGATTGGCGTTTAGAACAATTTGAAAAAACAGAAAATCTGCGTTTATCCGATTCACCTTTCCGCTTTTTTGCGGCAGGTAATGTTGCATTCGCTAAAAAATGGCTAAATAAATCCGGATTCTTTGATGAGGAATTTAATCACTGGGGCGGAGAAGATGTGGAATTTGGATATCGTTTATTCCGTTATGGCAGTTTCTTTAAAACCATTGATGGCATTATGGCCTACCACCAAGAACCACCAGGTAAAGAGAATGAAACCGATCGTGAGGCTGGCAAAAATATTACTCTTGATATTATGAGGGAGAAGATACCTTATATCTATAGAAAACTTTTGCCAATAGAAGACTCACATATCAATAGAGTACCTTTGGTTTCAATTTATATTCCAGCCTATAACTGTGCAAACTATATTCAACGTTGTGTAGATAGCGCACTGAATCAGACTGTCGTTGATCTCGAGGTATGTATTTGTAACGATGGTTCAACAGATAATACCTTGGAAGTCATAAATAAACTTTATGGTAATAACCCTCGCGTTCGAATTATGTCCAAACCTAATGGGGGCATTGCCTCTGCATCCAATGCAGCTGTCTCTTTTGCTAAAGGTTATTACATTGGGCAGTTAGATTCGGACGATTACTTGGAACCCGATGCGGTTGAATTATGTTTAAAAGAGTTTTTGAAAGACAAAACCCTAGCTTGTGTTTACACCACCAATAGAAACGTCAACCCAGATGGAAGCTTAATCGCAAATGGATATAACTGGCCAGAATTTTCACGAGAAAAACTCACTACTGCGATGATCGCTCATCACTTCAGAATGTTTACAATCAGGGCTTGGCATTTAACTGATGGATTCAATGAAAAAATTGAGAATGCCGTGGACTATGACATGTTCCTCAAACTCAGTGAGGTAGGCAAATTTAAACATCTCAATAAAATTTGCTATAACCGTGTTCTTCATGGTGATAACACATCCATTAAGAAACTCGGTATTCAAAAGAAAAACCATTTCGTCGTCGTCAATCAGTCATTAAATAGACAAGGCATCAATTATTATAATTATGACGAATTTGATAATTTAGATGAAAGTAGAAAATATGTCTTCAATAAAACTGCAGATTACCAAGAAGAAATTGATATTCTAAAAGATATCAAAATAGTTCAACGTAAAGATGCAAAAGTTGCTGTGAGTCTATTCTATCCCAATACATTAACTGGTTTAGTAAAAAAACTAAACAACATTATTGAATATAATAAGAATATATTCGTCATTGTTCTACATATTGACAAAAATTATCTTACCTTAGACATCAAAAAAGAAATATTAGCATTTTACAATACGCACCAAGTCAATATTTTGTTGAATAATGATGTTTCATATTACACAAACAACAGGCTCATAAAAACTGAAGCACATTTAAGCAATATGAATAAATTAAGTCAGTTAAATCTTAATTTTGAATATATTATTTTTGATAATCATGACAGTTTATTTGTCAAAAATGATTGTTATGATTATATGAAAAAATATGATGTAGGCATGAACTTCTCTGCCTTAACAAACGACTGGATCGAGAAAATCAATGCTCATCCTCCGTTTAAAAAGCTGATTAACACCTACTTTAATGATAATGACTTAAAATCAATAAATGTGAAAGGTGCATCACAAGGCATGTTTATGAAATATATGTTAGCACATGAATTACTGACTATTATTAAAGACGTCATCACATCCTGTCAGTCAACTGATAGCGTACCAGAATATAACACAGAAGATATCTGGTTCCAATTTGCACTCTTAATTCTAGAAAAGAAAACTGGCCATGTATTTAATAAAACATCGACGCTTACTTATATGCCTTGGGAACGAAAATTGCAATGGACAAAAGAACAAATTGAAAGTGCAAAAAAAGGCGAAAATATACCGACTAACAAATTTATTATTAATAGTATAACACTATAAAATAGTTGTATTTTATGGAATATAAAATCCTATTATATTTGCAGTTTAAATAAAGGATAAAAAATGAAAAGAATTACAATTGCTGGCGCTGGCTATGTTGGTTTATCCAATGCTGTATTATTAGCTCAACACCACAATGTGACCTTATTAGATATTGATCAAAATAAAGTTGATTTAATTAATAATAAAAAATCCCCTATCACGGATAAAGAAATCGAAGATTTTTTACAAAATAAATCATTAACACTGGAGGCAACAACAGAGAAAGACCTGGCATTAAAAAATGCAGACTTTGTCATCATCGCAACGCCAACCGACTATAATACTGAAACGGGTTATTTTAATACATCGACTGTCGAAACTGTCATTGAGCAAACGCTTTCAATCAATTCACAGGCAACGATTATTATAAAATCGACGATTCCTGTTGGGTTTACCGAAAAAATGCGTGAAAAATTTAGTACCCAAAACCTTATTTTTTCACCTGAGTTTCTAAGAGAAGGCAAAGCCCTTTACGATAATTTATATCCAAGCAGAATTATTGTTGGTAGCACCTCTGCTCAAGCAAAATTATTTACCGATATGCTGATTCAATGTGCCCGCAAAAAGGACATCTCGGTGTTATTTATGCATAATACAGAGGCCGAAGCGGTAAAATTATTTGCGAATACCTATCTCGCAATGCGCGTTGCTTTTTTTAATGAGCTTGATACGTATGCCAGTCTTCACCATTTAAATACAAAAAATATCATCAATGGTATTTCTACCGATCCTCGTATTGGTACACATTACAATAATCCAAGTTTTGGCTATGGCGGTTATTGCTTACCCAAAGATACTAAACAGTTACTCGCTAACTACGCTGACGTTCCTCAAAATCTGATTGAGGCGATTGTGAAATCCAATGAAACCCGCAAACGTTTTATCACGAATGAGGTATTAAATAAAAAACCTAAAACTGTTGGCATTTATCGTTTAATCATGAAGTCAGGTTCTGATAATTTCAGAGCCTCCGCCATTCTCGATATCATCCCTCACCTCAAAGAAAACGGTGTTGAGATTGTGATTTATGAGCCAACGTTAAATCAACATGTATTTGAAGATTACCCTGTTATTCATCAACTCTCTGAATTCATTAGTCGATCTGATGTCATTCTCGCGAATCGCGCTGAGCCCGAATTAAATCAATGTTCCCATAAAATCTATACAAGAGATATTTTTGGCGGTGATGCTTAACCTGTTTAAAATCATAAAAAAGTATGTGCATATTCAATCTTTATTACACAAAAAAGAATATGCCTTACTTTATGCTAAATACATAAACCTGCTTTCTATCAACCAGCAGGCTTATGTTATTTGTCAACTCAAACTCTATGATCTGTTTTTGATTGATCCTAAATGGAGCCATTCTGTTTTTTTCCAGTTAGGATTAATTATTCGTGGACACTATCCAAATAACGACGAAAGTGCACGTCGCTTAATTGCTTGTGCTGATTTTAGAAAAAATAGGCAATTGATCATCACTCAGTTACTTGCTTATTCACCTCAAATAGCAAAAGCGTTATGTCCTAACACTTATCGTTATCATGGTTTATATCTCGCATTACTGGCTAATTTAAAGGACTTTGTTGGTTTAAAAGAGGAACTGACAAAATGGAGGTCGTGCATATTAAAAAATACACCACATTACTTTTTAATAAAGAATTTTATTGAAAAAGAAAATAGCAAGAAATTGGAAAACATTAACCAATTCCTTCGCTTTTATAAACTCGAAAACATTACCACAATAAATAAAAAAAATCCGCCTAATACCAATAATATAATCAGCCATACGGTTGTTAGTGACACAAAAACTTACTTGAATACACCGTTAATTACGGTATTAGTGACGACCTTTAACAGTCAAAAAAGTATAAAAAACACGTTAAATGCATTACTCAATCAAAGCTATCCCAATATTGAAATCATCATTATTGATGATAATAGCCAAGATAATACGATAACTATTCTGCAAAAATATAAAAAGAGACACAACAATATCAACATTATTAGCTTAAAAGACAATGTTGGTACTTATGTGGCCAAAACGATTGGGCTTAAATACGCTACTGGTGAATTTATCACTTGCCAAGATTCTGATGATTGGGCACATCCACAAAAATTTGCCCTTCAAGTCGCGCCATTATTAAAGAATAAAGAACTCATGGTGACTTTTTCTAAGTGGATAAGGCTAGATTCAGCCGGAAACCCTTATGCCCGTGCAATTTATCCATTCATGCGTTTTAACCCTTCTTCTGCATTATTTCGCAAAAAAGAAGTATGCGAAAAAACCATATTATGGGACTGGGTGCGAATTGGCGCGGATAGCGAATTGAATGCTCGTTTAAAACTCATTTTTGGGCCAAAAGGCTATTACACCGTAAATAAACCTTTGACGTTAGGTGCTCACCGAAAAAACTCATTAATGACAGCTCAAAAAACGGGTTATATCAATGGGCTATCGGTACAACGAGAAAAATACTGGAAAGCATGGAATATCTGGCATATTTCACAATTAAAGCTAGGACGCCCGCCTATTTTACCTTCCTATCCTAAACGGGAATTTTATCAACATGAGCAACATCCTATTGCGGATGTGACTTCTTACGTAATCATTCAATCTAAGAGAGATTATTATGAAACCAATTAAAACACTGTCTATTTCTTTTCTAACCTCGCTCATCCTGGCTGGCTGTAATAGCATGCCTAGCTCGGGTCCTACGCAAGATCATATTATTGCGCTAAAAAATACACAAAAAGATGACGTACCCAGTGTCGACGTTATCGAAATGAATGATAAAATTGCACATAATTTATTCAAGCAAAAGCAATCTCAATCCTTTACTCAGTTTAAACAACAACATAGCAACTATGCGGATATCATTAATGTAGGGGATACCCTGGATGTACTGATTTGGGAAGCTGCGCCAGCTATTTTATTTGGCAGTGTGCTGTCGCAAACCGGTACTGGTGGTGCAAATCTCACCACTCTGCCAGAACAAATTGTTGCTCGTAATGGCAAAATTACGATTCCATTTTTAGGCCCTATCTTGGTGAAAGGTAAAACACCAGAACAGATTCAAAAAGATATTGCTCACGCCTTATCTTCCTTAGCCAATAAACCTCAAGTGATTGTTCGTTTAAATAAAAATAATTCAAAAAATGTCACCATTCTCCGTCAAGGTAATAGCGTTAGAATGCCTTTAACCTCACAAGGAGAACGTGTGCTTGATGCCATTGCTGCGGTAGGAGGAACAACTGAAAATCTACAAGATATTTCCGTTCAATTGACACGTGGTAAAGAAGTAAAAATTCTCTCTTTAGAAAAATTAGCGACTCACCCAGAAGAAAATATTCTCTTACGTTCAAATGATGTGGTGACATTACTTAACAAACCACTTAGTTTTACAGGATTAGGTGCATTAGGTACCAATAAACAAGTGAAATTCTCTGCTAATGGCTTAACCCTTGCAGAAGGTATTGGGCAAATGGGTGGCTTATTAGATAACCGTGCCGATCCTAAAGGCGTGTTTATCTTCCGTTATATGCCATTTAATAAGCTGTCTCTCGCAGAACAAACAAAATGGAAAGCAAGAGGTTATGATCATGATATGGAGATTCCAACAGTTTATAGTGTCAATTTACTGAATCCCAAAGCGCTATTCTGGTTACAACGTTTCCCTATCCAAGATAAAGATGTGGTTTATGTCTCTAATGCCCCAGTGGCCGAATTCCAAAAATTCTTAAAATTAGTGTTCTCCATTACGTCTCCTGTCACAGGTACGCTTCATAACATTAACGTCATTAAAAATTTATAAGGAGAAAGAATGAGCAAAATACAAAAAAATCAATTTAAAAAGTGGTTTAGAAAATTCCAAAAAATCAACACGCTCTTTAAATACATGGTAGTGCTCCCAACAGGGTGTGCAATCTTTTATTTTAGTTTATGGGCATCTGATATTTACATCTCTCAATCGAGCTTTGTTGTACGCACACCCAAAAATCAAGCTGCCTTAAGTGGAGTCGGTGCTCTCTTGCAAAGCTCAGGCTTTGCTCGCGCACAAGATGATACTTATACGGTACAAGAATTCATGCGTTCACGCTCTACGCTAGAATTATTAGAAAAAAGTATCCCTATCCGCCACTTTTATGAGGATAAAGGTGACTTATTTAGCCGCTTTAACCCTCTAAACATTTTCTCGGAACAAGAAGCGTTTTATCAATATTTTAGTAAAAAGCTTTCCGTTAATTTTGATTCAGTATCAGGTATCGCTACACTCAACATCCGAGCATTTGATCCGAAAGAAGCACAACAAATTAACCAAGAACTACTAAAACAAGGTGAATATCTGATCAATCGCCTCAATGAACGCGCGCGCAAAGATACGGTCATGTTTGCAGAACTTGCTGTCAGTGAAGCTGAAAAGAAAGTGACAGAAACCTCGTCAGCACTCAGTGAATATCGAATCAAAAATGGGGTATTTGATTTACAATCTCAATCAGAAGTGCAATTATCTTTGATTTCAACCCTACAAAATGAACTGATTACGATCCAAACACAATTAGATCAAGTACGTTCTATTTCACCCAATAACCCTCAAGTACAAACATTACTTGCACGAGCAAAAAGTATTCGTAAAGAAATGCAACAACAAGTACAACAAGTATTAGGTGGTGGAAATTCAATTGTGACTCAAACCGCAGAGTATCAACGTTTAGTACTGAATAATACCTTAGCGCAACAACAGCTAAGTACAGCAATAACCTCATTACAAAATGCCAGAACAGAAGCGGATCGTCAGCAATTATATTTAGAAATCATCAGTCATCCTAATGAACCTGATTTAGCCTTAGAACCTTATCGCTTATACAACATACTTGCGACCTTATTTATTTCTTTAATTTTATATGGCATTACCCTTCTCCTATTAGCCAGTATTCGAGAGCATAAAAATTAATGTTATACGATGACCAAACTACACTAAAACAATCTTTTATTATTCAAAATAGAGTGATTGGTGCCCTTTTAATGCGTGAAATCATTACACGCTATGGCAGAAAAAACCTCGGTTTTTTATGGCTATTCGTCGAGCCGCTCTTAATGACAGGGCTAATTGTGATCTTGTGGAGTACCTTCCGCGCAGATCAGTTTTCTAATCTAAATATCATGGCATTTATGATCACTGGCTATCCTTTGATGATGATGTGGCGTAATGCGTCAAATAGGGCTATTGGTGCAGTTTCGGCTAATAGCACCCTACTCTATCACCGCAATGTCAGAGTACTTGATACATTAATTGCGAGAATGATATTGGAAATATCGGGTGCCACTATTGCGCAAATTGTTTTAATGAGTTTGTGTATTGCACTTGATTGGATACCGATGCCACAAGATATTTTCTATATGTTACTCGCTTGGTTTTTAATGGCGTTATTTGCAATCGGGTTTGGCTTTATTATCTGCTCTATATCACATCATGTAGAAGTATTCGGTAAATTATGGGGAACAGTAAGTTTTGCCATGATGCCATTATCTGGTACCTTCTTTTTTGTTTACAATCTACCTACGCAAGCAAGAGAATATTTACTCTGGATTCCCATGATTCATGGTTCAGAAATGTTTAGACACGGCTATTTTGGTGATTCTGTCATTACCTTGGAAAATCCTTATTTTCTCATGTTGTATAACTTAATTTTTCTTTTTATTGGGTTATTAATGGTTGCACACTTTAGTAAAGGGATAGAGCCTCGATGATTTATGTAGAAAATGTATGCAAAAAATACCTTAATCGTACTGGTTGGCATACTGTGTTAGAAGATGTGAACTTTTCACTCAGAAAAGGGCAAAAAGTCGGTATTCTAGGAAAAAATGGGGCAGGGAAATCAACACTTATTCGCTTACTCAGTGGTGTTGAACCACCTACATCAGGAAAAATTACTCGTAAAATGACAATATCTTGGCCGTTAGGCTTCAGTGGTGCCTTTCAAGGGAGTTTGACGGGCATGGATAACTTACGTTTTATAGCGAGGATCTATAATGCGGATATCCAGTATGTAAAGCGTTTTACCGAAGAATTCTCAGAGCTTGGTCAATATTTATATGAACCAGTACGCACCTATTCATCTGGGATGAAAGCCAGATTAGCCTTTGCATTATCACTCTCGATTGAGTTTGACTGTTATCTGATAGATGAAGTGATTGCTGTTGGTGATGGTCGTTTTGCCGATAAGTGTAAATATGAATTATTTGAAAAGCGAAAAGATCGCTCATTGATCTTAGTTTCTCATAGCCCGAATGCCATTCGAGAATATTGTGATAACGCGATGGTTTTGCATAATGGTGTTATGCATCATTTCAACTCCATTGATATAGCATATCAATTCCATAATAATGCCTTGCAAACAAAGTAAAAAAACCCGCTTATCGCGGGTTCTATTTTTTACCTTTATTCCTGAGGATATTTTGCTGCCACTTCAGCTAATAAGGTTTGTAATTCACCTTGTTGGAACATTTCTAAAATGATATCACAACCCCCTACTAATTCGCCCTCTACCCATAATTGGGGGAAGGTTGGCCAGTTTGCATAGGCGGGTAATTCAGCACGGATATCGGGGTGCTGTAAAATATCCACATAACCAAATGGGACTTTACAATGCATTAATGCTTCCACCGCTCGCGCAGAAAAGCCACACGATGGAAATTTCGGTGAGCCTTTCATGTAAATAAGAATAGGGTTTTCACTGATTTGTTTTTTAATTTTATCTAAGGTTTCCATAATTATCCTCAAAAGTAATGAAACGGTGTTATTGTAGCATACAGAAAAAGTGCAACCAATAAGCCGACTAAAATAATCAACTATTCACCAACTTCCACCCGCGCCACCGCCACCGAAACTGCCACCGCCAAATCCGCCACCGGATCCACCGCCACCAAAGCCGCCAAAACCACCGCTATTTCGGCGACGAGGGAAGGAAGAGGTACGTGAACTTGATTGATGACGACTTGGACTCACATAACCACTTGGCAAGAATTCATTGAACAGGATAAAAGCAATAAAAAGAGCAATCATCAAAAAAGGAATATAATCTTCCCATGTATCCTCTAACACTTGTTTCGCATCAAATTCGCCTTTACTTGCTGCGATAAGATAATCTATTCCCTGATTAATCCCTATTGCGTATTGCCCTTCTTTAAAGTGCGGTGTAATTTGATTGCGAATTAATTGGGATAAAAATGCATCGGGTAATACCCCTTCAAGCCCTTGCCCTACCGCAATAAACATCTTACGATCTTGCTTGGCAACTAACATTAATACACCATTATTTAATTGCTTACGTCCAATTCCCCACTTGTCCCCTAATTCAAACGCGTATTGCGAGATGTCATACTCTTGTGTGGAAGGAATAATCACCACTGCAATCTGTGAACTGGTTTCTTGCCCATACTGACTCAGCTTGCGTTCTAATACCGCTTTATCATTATCCGATAATGTCTTGGTATAATCATTTACATACTGAAATGGATTCGGCACGGGTGGAAATTGCGCTGAAAATACAGGAACGGCCCACAATATTGGGACAAAAAGCACCGCACTTTTTAGCCATTTAATCATGGATAATTACCTCATTATCAAGTTCATTTTTGTCATCTGGCTGAATTGGAAAGTACTTTGCTAATTCCTTACCAATATTGTCAATGACAACAATAATCCCCTGAGTGTAATCTTTTTGGCGGAAATTACCGACCATTAATTCACATTGTTGTTGCCAGAATGCGTCACCAACATATTGATGAATGCCCTGATCACCAATAATCGCACATTGTTGGGATTTCCATGCCACATAAATTAACACACCATTACGTCTCACAGTCTGTTGCATATCCAATTCATCAAACACTTGTAATGCTCTTTCAATCCCCGTCTTCACGTTGGCTTTTTTTGGTATGTTCTTTTCAACATAGACACGTAATTCAGCCGAGGTGTATTGCTCAAGTTGAGAAATGGCCTGTTCAATGCGCGCTTTATCTATAGGGAGGCTTGGGAAAAAAAGCATATTGCATTCTCTTCAGTTGTGATTAATTAAAATTCACTGCTGGTGCATTTGCCGCACCATCTACTGATTTGAAATAAGGTTTTTCTTTGAAACCAAAGAGTACCGCAACCAGTTTAGTGGGGAATTGGCGTACTTTTTGGTTATACACGCGAGCCGCTTCGTTAAATTTATTACGTGCCACATTGATACGATTTTCTGTTCCTTCTAATTGTGCCTGTAGATTCATAAAGCCTTCATTCGCTTTTAACGCAGGATATTGTTCAACGGTGACCAATAAACGGGATAATGCAGAGCCTACTTCATTTTGATTTTGTTGAAATTTTGCAAGCTGTTCTTCGGAAAGATTCGCTGGGTCAATTTTTGTTTGCGTCGCTTTGGCACGAGCTTCTATCACTTGCGTTAAGGTATTTTTTTCAAAATCAGCCTGACCTTTCACTGTATTGACGAGATTTGGAATCAAGTCTGCACGACGTTGGTAAGATGATTCCACATTAGCCCATACAGACTCAATTTCTTCTTCCGCTTTAACTAAACCATTGTAGCTTCCCATTAATGTAAAGCCGGCTACGATAGCCACAATAATAAGTACAATCCACTTTTTCATTGCCCGTTCCTCAAATAAAATATCAATTTATAAAATAACAATCCGCCCGTAAAACGGGCGGTTTTTAGGCTACCCTATAAGGGCCTAGTACTTCACATGCCCCTCAAGGGGCATGT
>JBLUWJ010000026.1:0-28061 GCA_049888895.1 Bisgaard Taxon 45
GTTATTCATGATTTTTTAAAATTTTGATTTTGGTAAAAATATAGTAAAAGAACTATTTCCTCTAATAATTTTATCACTTTAAAAATATTTTTTAATTTTCAATAAATATCCCCATGATGTATTATGGGGATAAATTAATGTTATCGTCTATCAGCAGCTCTATCACCGCAACGAGAACCGTCTTTAGCACTTTGCCAAGAATAATTGCAATTACCAGCAAAAGATGTATTAGCAATACTTAAAGAAAATAAAGCTAACAATACTACAGCTACTTTTTTCATATTAATCTCCATTTTGTTATTAAGAGATGTCATAATAAACTTTTATAAATTTTTTTCCAGAACTTTTTTAGATGTGTGAGATTGATCACGAGAAATATAAAAATAGAGATGGAATATATTACATGATACTTATAGATAGATGAGAATATTATCTAGGATATAGTTTTGCATAAAATTAATAAAAAGAGCTGTCTCCAAATATTATGAAAAGCTTAGAAATCTATGACATAAAGGGAAAACCAAAACTTTTCATCCTCTCCACCTATTATTCTCATTTGTACTTTGGCAAGAGTTTGTTAGAATGTGCGGATTATTTATCGGGAGTTTTAAATGAACAAGATTTCACCAGAAGCAGAAAAAGTCCGCAATGCATTGTTAAGTAAGGGGATTGAAACCCCAATGATTACCCCAGCACAAGACAAAGATACGCGTCGAGCGGGAATTGAGCAACATATGCGGGAAGTAATGAAGCTGATTGGGTTAGATTTACGGGATGACAGTTTAGAAGAAACCCCCGTGCGTTTGGCAAAAATGTTTGTTGATGAAATTTTCAGTGGATTAGACTATGCAAATTTCCCGAAAATCACCAACATTGAAAATCGCATGAAAGTGAGCGAGATGGTGTTAGTTAATGATGTAACGTTAACCAGTACCTGTGAACACCATTTTGTGACCATTGATGGGATGGTTTCGGTGGCCTATTACCCGAAAAAATGGGTCATTGGGTTGTCTAAAATTAATCGTATCGTGGCATTTTTTGCGCAACGGCCACAGGTGCAAGAGCGGTTGACGGAGCAGATTTTATTAGCGTTCCAAACGATTTTAGAAACGGAGGATGTGGCGGTGTATGTGAAGGCTACTCATTTCTGCGTGAAATGCCGTGGCATTAAAGATACCAACAGTTATACGGTGACATCCGCATTTGGTGGTGTCTTTTTAGATGATCGTGAAACGCGTAAAGAGTTTTTAACGTTGATTAATAAGTAGTTTAAGAAAATTTTTTAAACATCGATCGCACTTTTTAACAGAAAGCCCCTTGAATTGTTCTTCAAGGGGCTTTTTCATCTTCTGGACGGCAATCATTCCGTAGCACAAAGAGAATTACTGCATCTCATCAGGCGCATTCCAAATTATCCGTCACAAAAAGACCATTTTCTTTTAACATCGAATGATGCGGCATGGTTCCTCTGTTTCAGTGGGTAAAGGCGTTATTTAGCTCGTTTTTTTTATTGTAAAAGCGGTTTGTAAAATGATTAATCATGGTTAATCAGATGTTACTGGATGTAGCTCATATTTTGGCCAAAAAGGTTTATGAGAGGTATGTTGAGACCGTGTAGAGGCAGAATGATTGGCTCGTTTTTATTGCTTTGGTAAGTGGCGAGATCACAGTATAATGCTGACTTTATCACACGATGAGTGAAGGAAGAACTACATGAAAGTCATTTCGTTTAATATTAATGGACTGAGAGCGCGCCCGCATCAACTCGAAGCGGTGATTGAAAAATACCAACCCGATGTCTTGGGGTTACAAGAGATTAAAGTCGCAGATGAAATGTTCCCTTATGAATTGGTGGAACATTTGGGCTACCATGTTTTTCACCATGGTCAAAAAGGGCACTACGGTGTGGCATTACTCACCAAGCAAGCCCCGCAAACTGTCCGTAAAGGGTTTCCAACAGACAGTGAAGATGCGCAAAAACGTATTATTATGGCGGATTTGGAAACAGATTTTGGTTTATTAACGGTGATTAACGGGTATTTTCCACAAGGAGAAAGCCGTGACCATGAAACCAAATTTCCAGCCAAAGAAAAATTTTATGCAGATTTACAGCAGTATTTAGAAACCGATCATAATGCGAATAACCCGATTATTATTATGGGGGACATGAATATTAGTCCGACGGATTTGGATATTGGGATTGGTGATGAAAACCGCAAACGTTGGTTGCGTACGGGTAAATGTTCGTTCTTACCCGAAGAAAGGGCATGGATGAACCGTTTATATGGTTACGGTTTAGTGGATACTTTCCGTTATTTAAATCCGGAGGTCAATGACAAGTTCTCATGGTTTGATTATCGTTCAAAAGGGTTTGATGATAATCGTGGGTTACGTATTGATCATATTATTGCCAACCAAGCATTAGCAGCGCGTTGTGTCGAGACGGGGATTGCATTGGATATTCGCGCGATGGATAAACCATCAGATCATGCCCCTGTTTGGGCGGTATTTAAATAAGGCAAGCGCATGGATAAAGGACAAAGCTGGCAAAATTATCGCTCCGTATTGAATGATAAATTGGCGATTTTTTCAGTGAATCTAGCGGTATTACATCAATTTCCCTCACCCAAAAGTCATCACATCATTCAGTTTAAATTTCCGTATGCGAAACTTGATGAAAACGGATTGCCTGATCCAAGTTTTTATCAATTTTTAATCAGCCAGATTGTGAAATTGTCAACACAATTAAGTGCATTGCCGGATACCTTATACGCGGGGCATGTGCTGTCGGCAGGCGATGCGCAGCTTTATTTTTATTGTGATGATACGGCGGCTTTTTTAGAGGTGTTAAAACAATTTGAGGATGTTTCTGCTATTGAAATTCAACATGATCCTCATTGGGATATTTATTTTGACTTTTTATTACCTTCACCTTTAGAAATGAAAATTCATGCCACTGAAGAAGTGCTAGAACTATTGAGTAAAAATGGTCGTGATTTGAGCGAATTGTATGCGATTGAACATGCTTTCCGTTTTGAAGATGAAACCAATATGTTTTCATTTATGGATTATCTGCATACACAACCCATCGCATTGGTTTCTATGCAATATAGTCAGTTTCCGGTTAGCGTGGAAGATGAGGCGCCTTTTTATCTGGTAAAATTAGAACAGGAATTGAGCCTTGAGAATAGTCAGATTTTTAACTATGTGGAACAATTTGAAGACATGGCTAATCAATTTTCAGGTGAATATATCGGCTGGGAATGTGATGCGATTAACGATCAAGAGCAACTTAACTAAATCGCTTGTATGATTTTTTATGCGGTTAACGTGATGAAACGCAAGTCAGATGACTTGCGTTATTTTTTACCTTAATAAAAGTAGCTAAGGAGACCAGCACCAAAGACATCTGCAAGGGCGTGGGCAATAAAGAAAGGGAAGAGCGCTTTCTGTTTGGATTTTTGGTATAACAGGAAAAAGACACTCCCAAGAACAAAGCCAATACCAATCGCAGTCTCCATGCCTTGGTAGGTATGAAAACTGAACCGAATAATAAGTGAATAAATAAAGGCAATGGGTAGATATTTCTGATTTACACTTAAGCAGATGCCTAAGAAAAAGATTTCCTCATAAAAGCCATTCAACATGGCATAAGGGATGAGTGGGAGATTAAACCAAGCGAAAGTTTGCAGATTTTCTGTATTGAGCCCCTCTTCTGAATAAGCGAAGTCGACGAAACTATCCAGTAGAATGAAATAGAGATCCATACAAAGTGCAGCAAGGATAAAAAACAGCACACCTGTTCCTATGCCTTTTAAAGACGGTTTGAGATGCCAGCTTGAAAATTGAAAGTTGCGCCATTTTAGGTATAACAATGCCACACCTAATAAAACGCTTTGTAGGAGCAGAGCGTTTAAATTATCTTGTGCAGAAAAGCTTGTAAGAGCGGTAGCATTTTCTTCCTCAGACGGTGTGAGGTAATACATAAATGAGCTATAAATAGCGTGCGAAAATAGAATGAATGTCAAAATAGCAATATCAAACCATTTTAATTTTGTCAGCGAACTTTTCATAATTTACTCCGTTAAATTATTGTACAACATGATAAGCAAGGGCTGAGCGTACTTGCGAGACTAAGAAAGAAGAGATGAGCTGAAGGGGAAATTGTTCATTTTCGTTAAACTGCCTTGTTGAGAATGAATACATGATTGAGGTTAATCGTACAGGAAGAGAATGCCCCTCTATCCTTAAAAAGGAGGAATAATACCATTATGGCGGAAACAATGTGAGGGGAAAAGAAAAAATCTACCAAGTGAGTGACTTGGTAGATTTTATAGACTATTTATCGTTTTTGAGTAAACCAGATGAACCTTCAGAATAATCTCTTGGTTGTTCATCCTTATTGGTCGGATTCGTTTTATCCATCGGTTCAGCCCCAATTAAATTCGATGAAAATAAGGGGTTATTACTGAGCTCTGGCAAGAGTGTGCTAGATGAGTTTGCTACATGTTTGTATAGTTTTTGATAATCTTGCGCAATATTTTTCAAGAGTTCAGCACTTTCTGAAAAGTGTTTTTCAAGCTGTTGTTTCTGATTATCTAGCTGATTTTTGACTTTCTGTAGTTCTGTTTCTGTTTTAAGTTGTTTTTTCACTGAATCTTTGGTGAAACGTAAAAATAAGTAACCTAGGATCAACCCGATAACTAAGCCAATGCCTGCCGCTTGCCACATTTCAGTTGTCCAATTTTGCATAAGAAAACTCCTATTATCCAATCAAGTATTGGCACAAAATAACATGAAATGAAAAATATTTCTTTGCACTAGATCACAAATGAAAAAGGATGTCAGGTCTGACATCCTTTTTCATTATTTCCAATGTTCACGCTTGGCTTTTTGCAGTTTTTCATAAGCTTGGAGCAGTTTTTGATGGGGCTGGAATTGGTGTAGATGCTCATCATCGGCAATCAAGTCATAGAATGGATTACCTCCTTGTATGGCTTGCCAAGCACTATCTACCGCACACTGTCCATACATTTTTTCGAATACCATGCGGTATTGTTCAGGTTGACGGTCTTTATCGAGGAATAATTCAATACTATTAATTAAGCAACGGTAATAATTGGCACGTTCAGCGCTAAAGACAGAGCTGTTCATATTCAATGTCCAGTTGGCCCAATCCAATGCTGCATCAAGTTCACCGAGGGTCAAATGTAACATTGATTTTAATTCACCGATACGCAAGGTTGCCCAACCTGATTTTGGGGACGCGACAATACCAATAAATTCCCGCACACGAGTGGCATCATCAATCCCTTGTTCATCTAATTCCGCCAATAATTCTTGATAAGTGGATTTATCGTGATGAAAGTGCGGTAGGTCTAGCAAAATTTCTCGCCAATCCATGCCCATATTGTTATTGGCATAAATTAAATCATCCACAGGATAAATATCCGACATACCAGGCACGATAATCCGACAAGCATACACATCCAAATGGTTGTAATCCATAATATAGACGTCTTTCTGTTCTGCTTGGAAAATTGTCATGAGGTTGTGGTATTCTTGTTCAGTACTACCTGAAAAATCCCAGTCCACAAATGGATAATCTGCTTCGGTTTTGAATAAGTCCCACGAAATTAAACCACTTGAATCAATAAAATGGGTTTCTAAATTAGCATGTTCTGCCACATCCTCATTATTGAAAGAAGGTGGCGTAAACGCATCAAGATCTTTTAGGCTTCGACCTTGCAATAATTCAGTGACCGTTCTTTCTAATGCCACTTGGAAATTAGGGTGTGCACCGAAAGAAGCAAAGCAGGTGCCATTATTGGGATTGAGTAAAATCACACAAATCACGGGATATTTTCCGCCTAATGAGGCGTCATAGGCTAAAATAGGGAAGCCTTCTTGTTCTAATTTATCAATAGCGGCTTGGATACTTGGGAAACGCGCCATCACTTCGCTAGGAATTAACGGCAAACTGATCGCTTCGGCAATAATTTTATTTTTAATATGACGTTCAAAAACTTCAGAGAGTCCTTGTACGCGTGCTTCAAATTTACTGTTACCCGCGGACATGCCGTTAGACACATACAGGTTGGCAATGATACTTTGCGGAATATAGACTGTGGTTTGATCTGATTGACGTACATATGGCATGGCGACAATCCCTCGCTCATAATGGCTTGATTGCAGATCAATTAATAACTCAGGTGTTAATTCTTGATTGGGATCGTAATAATCGAGCAATTCTTGATTTAAAAGCCCGTCGGGTAAGCGTTGTTCGTCTTCAATTGGAAACCATTTTTCATTCGGATAATGCACAAAATCACCATTCGCGATATCCTGCCCTAAATAGAAATCAGCAAAGAAATAATTGGAGGAAAGGCGCTCAAAGTATTCTCCTAATGCGGAGGCGAGTGCGGCTTTTTTTGTTGCCCCTTTACCATTGGTAAAGCATTGTGGGCAATCTTTATCACGAATATGCACTGACCAGACATTAGGCACTGGATTAAGCCAAGACGCTTCTTCAATATTGAAACCAAGTGCGGTGAGTTTTTGTTGAAATTTGTGAATACTGTCTTCTAGTGCGGCATCTTTGCCAAGTATAAAAGTTTGTTCGGACATGCTTATCTCGATATGTTTCTGATTTTAAAGCTCGGCATAATAGGGGAGTTTATGACTCGCCGCAAGTCTAATTGCACTTATTTTCGTAGCACATTCGTATTAAATGCACTGGCAGGAGAAAGCATTTCTTGTTTTTTAAACCGCACTTTTTGTGGATTGAGAGTTAATGGATAGACGCGTTTACGTGCCACAATAGCAATCAGCTGAGGGAAACAGCGATGTTTATCCCAGCTCACTAAGCGCTTTTGATCTAAAATTTCAAAGTTAAGCAAAGCAAGCCAGTCGAGAATTCGCCAAGGGACATAGTGTCTAACTGGCAGAGGGGAATGCGAAGGAAGATGCAAATATCGTTTAAACAACAGTGGGCTAAAAGGATTAAATAGTGATAAAAATAAATAGCCATCTTCACGTAATACACGGGTCACCTCACGTAAAACTTGGTGCGGATCTTGGCTAAAATTTAATGTGTTCCCGAGTACACAAGCATCAATTGATTGTTCAATAAAAGGGAGTTCAGTTAAATTAGCTTGGACAACACTGGTGTTTTTTTGTAGCGCGAGGCGATGTAATTGTGGGCTAATATAGGGAGAAAGTAAAATAGCATGCTGCAAAAAACAGTCACTTTGAATTTCAGCACTTAGTCCACCAAGCTTTAAAACATGATGACCTAAAATTTTTGGGTACCATGCCGAAAAATAGTCACTCAATGCGTTACAATAGTGATCACCGTTTTGTAATTGTTGCCAACTGTGTGGCAAGTGCATGGCGTTAGGATATTTAGCATTCCACCACATCACAACTCCTTGAGGACAATTTATGTTAGTACCGATTCCTGCCCTGAATGATAACTATATTTGGCTATATGGACGAGAAAATTTACCGATAATTGTGATCGATATACCAGAAATCACCAAGCTACGCGATTATATCCAACAACATCAATTGAAGGTAGAAGCATTACTGTTAACGCATCACCACGATGATCACACAGCAGGTGTCGCACTTTTTAAACAGTATTTCCCCAATGTTGCCGTATTTGGACCGCCCGAAACGCAAGTTAAAGGGGCGACTGAGATTGTCAATGCAGGCGAATTGCAGACTCAGCATTATAAGATTCAAGTCATACAGACAGCTGGGCATACGGAGCAGCATGTCAGTTATTTGGTAGATGGGCATTTATTTTGTGGTGATAGTTTATTTTCTGCCGGATGTGGACGTGTGTTTACGAGGGACTATCAAGCGATGTTTGCGGGGTTACAGCGATTAAAAGCGTTACCTGATGACACGATTGTTTGTCCAGCACATGAATATACTTTAGCCAATTTAGCGTTTGCGAAGAGTCTTTTCCCCGAAAATAAACTGATACAGCAACATGAGCAAGATGTACAAAGACAACGAGCAGCAAATCAGCCAAGTTTACCGACAACAATGGGGTTGGAAAAACAAATTAACCCTTTTTTAATCGCTCAAGACCTTGACACTTTTGTGGCTTGGCGCAAAGCAAAAGACCAGTTTTAGTCGAGATAAAGGTGAATATCCTGTAAATCATAGTGCCGAAGTTTGCTCCTAGCCTGACAATTGATTAAAATGGCGCTTTATTTTATATCTTTTCTTTGTGGGCTCAATCCCCGTGTTTGATGCGCGGGTCATTAAAAGTAATGTATGACGATTCTAGTTATTGGTATTAATCACAACACCGCTTCTGTTGCAATCCGTGAGAAAGTGGCGTTTTCGGCTGAAAAACGGCTTGATGCATTAGCCACCATTCAGCAGCAAGGATTGGCTGAAAATGCGGTGATTTTATCGACCTGTAATCGTACTGAGGTGTATTTTCATCATAAAGCAATTTCGCCTCATGAGGCAGAGAACTGGACCTTGCGTTGTATGCAATGGTTTGCTGAGATACATTACTTATCATTAGACGCGTTAGAAAACTGTCTTTATTCGCAGCAAAATCAACAAGCCGTTTTACATTTAATGCGCGTGGCATGTGGATTGGATTCTTTAGTTTTAGGTGAACCGCAAATTTTAGGTCAAGTGAAAGACGCTTACCAGATAAGCAAAACCTATTACCAAGCACAATATCAACCGCTTTCTAGCGAGTTTTCCCGTTTATTTCAAAAAACTTTTTCGGTGGCAAAACGGGTTCGCACTGAAACCAATATCGGTGGTAGCGCGGTGTCCGTCGCTTATGGGGCGTGTAGTTTGGCGCGGCAGATTTTTGATTCACTCAAAACATTAAATGTGCTTTTAGTGGGTGCTGGAGAAACCATTGAACTCACGTGTCGCCATTTGTTACGTCATGGTGTACAACGTATTATGATTGCAAACCGTACCTTTGAACGTGCACAACACCTCGTAAATAAATTAGATGGTGCTGAAAATGTGCAAATTTTTGCCCTCACTGAGCTACAAACAGGACTAAATCAAGCGGATATTGTGATTAGCTCAACAGGTAGTCCGACGATCTTGATTAGCCAAGAAATGGTCAGAATTGCACAAAAAGTACGTTGCGATTTACCTATGTTGTTGGTGGATATTGCCGTGCCACGTGATATTGAAGCGACGGTTGCTGCATTAGACAGTATTTATCATTATACGGTGGACGATTTGCAATTGATTATTCAACGCAATTTAGCGGAAAGGGAAAAAGCCTCAACTCAAGCATGGGATATTATTCAACAAGAATGTGCTGATTTTTTTCAATGGTTAAAAGTACATCAATTTTCAAATTTAATCCGTTCTTATCGAGAAAGTGCGGAAGAGACTCGCCAAATGTTATTGGATAAAGCCTTGCTTGCCTTACGTCAAGGTGAAGATAGTGAAGTCGTATTACAAGAATTAAGTTATAAATTGACCAATAAACTTTTACATTCTCCCACCCAAGTGATAAATGCGATGGTCAAAACAGGTAATTCAACAGGATTAGCGTTGTTTTCTTCTACTTTAAAATCCGATGTGGAATAGCACAACAAAGAAAAGTGATTTCTAATTTGGTCAATTCGCTTTAGAATAATTAGGTTATTTTTTTATTGGAGTAAAATATGCGAGAAAATCACCAAATAGCAAATGTTGATTTCGTAAAACAAATGAATAGTGCAGTTGTTTATAAATTAATTGATCAACAAGGGCCCATTTCTCGTATTCAAATTTCGGAACTCAGCCAATTAGCCCCCGCGAGTGTGACGAAAATTACTCGCCACTTGCTTGCGCGTGGATTAATTAAAGAAGTTGAACAACAAGAATCCACGGGAGGACGCCGTGCCACCTCCATTGTGGCAGAACATAAAGCCTTCCGCACCATTTTAATTCGCTTAGGTCGTAAACATGCCACCTTTGCGATAATGGATTTATCCACCAAGTTATTAAAGAAAGACGTGGTGGATTTACCCGAACAGCAAAGCGTTGAAAGTATTGAGGCGTTTCTTTTACAACATTTAACGGATTTTATTGCTCAACATCAAAAACGAGGCAGTGAGTTTATCGCAGTAGGGATTACGGTGCCTGGGTTTGTGGATGTCAAAACAGACATGATTGAATACATGCCACACCTTAATCTCGACACGCCTTGGGATCTCGCCAATAGCATTGCACAACATACCCAATTGGCGACCTTTATTGGTCATGATGTCCGCAGTTTAGCGTTGGCAGAACATTATTTTGGTGTCACGCAAGATTGTTATGATTCGTTGTTATTACGTGTTCATCGCGGTGTGGGTGCGGGTATCGTGATAAATCACGAAGTGTTTTTAGGCTATAAAAATAATGTTGGTGAAATTGGGCATATTCAGGTTGATCCGCTGGGGAAACGTTGTTTATGTGGCAATGTAGGGTGCTTAGAAACTGTTGTAAGCAATACGGCAATTGAGCGAAAAATGCATGAGTTATTAGAGGATGGCTATGAGAGTAAATGGTTATCACTCGAATCGCATGATATCGATGCTATTTGTAAAGCGAGCAACAAACATGATGCAGCGGCAATTGAGCTGATTGAACATGTTGGGGTGCAAATTGGACGTGTTTTAGCGATGAGTGTGAATATGTTTAATCCTGAGAAGATCGTCATTTCTGGCGAGATTACACAAGCAAAAAACATCTTATTTGCGGCGATACAACGTTCTTTAGATAGCCATGCATTGCCTGCTTTTGTTAAAAATACCCCATTGGTCGCATCAGAGCTTAAAAATGAAGATGTCATTGGGGCATTTGCTTTAATTAAACGTGCGTTACTTGATGGTAGCTTGTTACGTCGCTTACTCGCAGAGTAAAGTGCGGTTGCTTTTATAGCGATTTGTTCAAACTGTATGCGAACGCGTTAAAAATTTCATTTTTATAAAAAAAAGAGTTGACGAGTGGGGGCGATATCAGCATAATTAGCCCCGCAAAGCCGATGAGGTGAATGCAAATAGAAAAATGGCTATGTAGCTCAGTTGGTTAGAGCACAACACTCATAATGTTGGGGTCACAGGTTCGAATCCCGTCATAGCCACCATATTTGCGGGACTGGCGAAATTGGTAGACGCACCAGATTTAGGTTCTGGCGCCGCGAGGTGTGTGGGTTCAAGTCCCTCGTCCCGCACCATTCATTAGCTTGCAAGTCAATATAGTAGTTGGGGTATCGCCAAGCGGTAAGGCACCGGGTTTTGATCTCGGCATTCCTAGGTTCGAATCCTAGTACCCCAGCCATACTATCAAACAATCTTCATCATCTTCATGTCAAGATAGTTCAATTGGGGTATCGCCAAGCGGTAAGGCACCGGGTTTTGATCTCGGCATTCCTAGGTTCGAATCCTAGTACCCCAGCCATCATCTTTTTTCAATTTTAACTTCACACTATCTGTTTTAGTGCGATTTTTTCTCACATCAAAATTTTTATTATTTTTTCAAATTTATTTTATCGTTATTTTTCTTTCTACAAATAGCGTATTTCTTGTACTTTTCTGTTTTGTACTAGCGAGTTTTACTAAAATACTCGTCAATATCAGTATAAAATACTATTTTTGTGTTATTTTTGTACTATTGACTACTATACATAAATAGTAGATATTGTTAAAACATTGTGAATATACACAATGATGATAATAAAAAACTCTTTTCTTGGAATATCGTATGACAGAATTAACACAACAAATAGAAAAATCGACATGGCATTCTAAATTTGCCGCTTTAGGTCCAGGGATTTTAATGGCATCGGCTGCCGTTGGTGGATCACATATTATTGCTTCAACACAGTCAGGGGCGATTTACGGTTGGCAACTCGCAATCATTATTATTTTAGCGAATTTATTCAAATATCCTTTTTTCCGCTTTGGCGTGCAATATACGCTCGATTCAGGCGAGACTTTGTTACAAGGCTATTTAAAAAAAGGCAAGTTATATATTTGGATCTTCTTTTTGCTTAATGTGTTTGCTACAGTGATTAATACTGCTGCGGTAGGTTTACTTTGTGCCGCGATTTTAACCTTTGTTTTACCGGTTCAAGTACCTGTACCGACCTTAAGCTTTATTGTGATTGGGGTGAGTACCTTAATCTTGTTATTAGGTAAATACCGTTTACTTGATGGTCTATCTAAATTAATCATGATGGCATTGACAATTACTACCGTGTCGGCAGTGATCATTGCGCTTGCACGCAATGGGATTCAAGGTGTGGCGCCAGCCGATTATGTGAGTGCCAGTCCATGGAATTTAGCCGCATTAGGCTTTATTGTGGCGTTAATGGGATGGATGCCTGCGCCAATTGAAATCTCTGCGATTAATTCAATGTGGGTGATTGCAAAACGTCGTGTATCGAAATTCTCTTACCAAGACGGCATTTGGGATTTCAATGTGGGTTATATCGGTACCGCAATTTTAGCGCTTGTTTTCTTAGCGCTAGGCGCGTTAGTACAACATGGTTCGAGTGAAACGGTGCAATTGGTTGGTGGCAAATATATTGCACAATTGATTAATATGTACGCCTCAACCATTGGTGAATGGGCGCGAGGTTTGATTGCTTTCATCGCTTTCATGTGTATGTTTGGAACCACGATCACGGTTATTGATGGTTACTCACGCACCAACGTGGAAAGCTTGCGTTTAATTTTAAATAAGAAAGAAAGCCGTCCAAGCTATTTAAATGTGGCGATTACCTTTGCAGCCTTAGCAGGATTAGCGATCATTTTCTATTTTAATAATGCGGTTGGTCCAATGTTGAAATTTGCCATGATTGCATCCTTTGTTTCGACCCCCGTATTTGCGTATTTGAATTTATCATTAGTATTAAAAGGTGAACACCGTGTCAAAGGAAAGTTATTGTGGTTATCCTTGATTGGCTTAATGTATCTAACCTCGTTTACATTGCTGTTTATTGCTCAACAAGCCGGTTGGTTAAACTAGCTTAATTTGATAAAAAAAATACCGCACTTTGTAGTGCGGTATTTTTTTTATCAGAAAGTGGTTTTTTAATTAGCAATGCCTTTATGTCTTAAAAGCGCATCTAACTGTGGTTCACGTCCCCGGAAGCGTTTGAACAAGATCATCGGCTCTTCACTTCCACCTCGGCTTAAGATTTCATCTAAGAACGATTTGCCTGTTTCCGGATTAAAAATCCCTTCTTCTTCAAAGCGTGAAAATGCATCCGCAGACAGCACTTCTGCCCATAAATAACTATAATAGCCTGCCGCATAACCGCCAGCAAAAATATGGCTGAAACTGTGGGGGGCTCTTGCCCATTCTACGCCTTTAATCACGGCCACTTCTTCTTTCACTGTGGTTAAGGTATCTAGAATTTGATTGGACTTAGCGGGATCAAAATGATGATGTAAGCGGAAATCAAATAAGCCAAATTCTAATTGACGTAACACAAACATCGCGGCTTGGAAATTTTTTGCTTTCAATAGTTGTGCTAATTTTTCTTTTGGTAGCGGTTTACCGGTTTCATAGTGACCA
This sequence comes from Bisgaard Taxon 45, assembly GCA_049888895.1. Taxonomy (GTDB): domain Bacteria; phylum Pseudomonadota; class Gammaproteobacteria; order Enterobacterales; family Pasteurellaceae; genus Pasteurella. Next base: position 13,558 of record JBLUWJ010000026.1, read on the forward strand.
GAGATAAAGTCGAGTGCCTCTGCTTCCCAACACCAGTTTTCTAAAAATTGGCTTGGTAACTCCACTGCATCCCAAGGCACACCACTGATCCCCGCCACATCGGCAACATCAATTTCAGTTAGCATATGGTGAATACCATGGCCAAATTCATGAAAGAGAGTAGTGACTTCATCATGGGTAAATAAAGCCGGTTTATCACCGACTGGAGCATTGAAGTTACAGGTGAGATAGGCAACCGGTTTTTGGATTTCACCATTGGCTTTTTTGCGACGTCCAATACAATCATCCATCCAAGCACCGCCACGTTTGTTTTCACGCGCATACAAATCTAGATAGAAACTACCACGGTGCTGATTCTTTTCATCGATAAGATCAAAAAAGCGGACATCTTTATGCCAAGTATCCACATCAAAACGTTCTACCGCACGAATATTAAAAATACGCTTAATTAACTCAAATAAACCGGCTAGCACACGATTTTCTGGGAAGTAAGGGCGGAGTTCTTCATCATTAATTGAATAAAGATATTGTTTTTGTTTTTCGCTGTAAAAGGCAATATCCCAAGCTTCAAGCTCATCGACCCCAAACTGTGTTTGGCTGAAATCGAGTAACTCAGCTAATTCTTTTTCTCCTTGTGCTTTTGAACGCTTTGCAAGGCTATCTAAGAAATCCAACACTTGCTGTGGTTTTTCCGCCATTTTCGTGGCAAGGGAAAGTTCAGTATAAGTATTAAAATCAAGGAGGTGAGCCAGTTCTACACGTAAGTTGAGGATTTCTTGCATAATAGCACTATTATCCCATTTACCGGCATTAGGACCTTGCTCTGAAGCACGTGTGACAAAGGCGCGATACATTTCTTCTCGTAATGCACGATTTTCACAATAGGTCATGACCGGTAGATAACTTGGTATTTCTAAGGTAAAACGATAGCCTTTTAGCCCCTTATTTTCAGCTGATTGTTTGGCTGCGGCTAACGCGGATTCTGGTAATCCGGCTAATTCATCAATGTTTTCAATGACTTTATCCCAGCCCATGGTGGCATCAAGAACATTATTACTAAATTGCGCGCTTAATTCCGATAAGCGAGCAGAAATTTCACCATAACGTTTTTGTTTTTCTTGCGATAGGGAAATACCTGATAATTTGAAATCGCGTAGGGCATTATCAATGGTTTTTTGTTGTGCTAAATTGTAATGTGCAAATTCAGGACTGTTTTTAAGTTTTTCATAGGCATGATATAACCCTTGATGTTGACCCACCCAAGTGCTGTATTCAGACAATAAGGGTAAGCAAGCTTGATAGGCTTCGCGTAATTCAGGACTGTTTTTAACCGCATTGAGATGAGAAACGGGAGACCAGGCTTTACTGAAACGGTCGCCCATTTCGGTTAAAGGCAAAATAAAATTTTCCCAACTAAATTGGTCTTGTTTGAGTAATTGTTCGATATTATTACGGCAATCTTGAATCAGTTTTTCAACGGCAGGTTGTACATGTTCTGGTTTAATTTGTGAAAAAGGCGGTAACCCTTCAAAGGTCAGTAAGGGATTGGACATAAATAATTTCCTTAAATGATTAGTCGTTTTTACTACATTGGGTAAAATTTTATAATATCAAGCTTGAAAAAGCGAAAAAATTGTAGATAATTGAGAATTGTTTTTATTCAAAAGGGTAGTTATGAAGGCAATTTATATTTTATTAGGGTTTATTTTTCTCGGCTTAGGTATTGTGGGAATTATTCTTCCGCTTATGCCTGCAACGCCTTTCTTGTTATTAACGTTGTTCTTTTTTGCAAAAGGGTCTGATCGTCTACATCATTGGTTTTTGCAAACACAATTGTATAACAAGCACTTAAAATCGTTCAAAGAAGAGCGTGCCTTAACGCAAAAATCCAAGTTTTGGATTTTATTATTCGCGACAATCATGTTATCAATTGGATTTTATTTTACGCCAAGTGTTGTCGGACGCACGATCATTGTGTTAGTGCTACTGACTAAATATTGGTTCTTCTTCTTTTGGATCAAAACCGCAAAGCAATAATTGGTATTCGCTAAGCATTGTTTGTATAATGCAGATCACTTTTCAGGGAAAATTCTATGCTTAGCGATGCTTTTTTTTCATTTCATTATGGCGTAAATCGGCTACTTCGTATAAAACGCGCGGTGCTGTTGGGCTGCATTTCATGCCTTGTTGGCTGTGAACAGCCCGATTCTGACGTGATAAACTCTTCTTCTGTGCCGACTACCTCACCGATGATCAATATTCAACCGAGTCGTGAAACTTTAACTCGTGGTGTTTATCATGATCTCCTGCTCAATCCTCATCAGGTGTCAAATACCGAGCAAGCCACTTTCTTGCAAGATTTATTGGAAGGCTTAACCACCTATGATCATACAGGTCATCCTATTCCTGCTGTGGCGGAAAGCTGGCGGACAGAGGATTATAAAACGTGGTTTTTCATTTTACGAGAAGGGGCAACATGGTCTAACGGTGACGCGGTCACGGCACAAGATTTCGTGCAAAGTTGGCAGCAGTTAGCACGGTCTACTAGCCCACTTAACACTTATTTATCTTTTTTAACGTTAGCCAATGCACAAGCTGTTTTAAACGGTAGCATAGCACCTACGGAGTTAGGTGTTGAAGCGATTGAGCCTCGAGTGTTACGTCTTCAACTCGATAAACCGACCCCCGCGTTACCCGCCATGCTGACTCATGTTGCCTTATTGCCACTCTATCAGAAAGAGAGTACGCAGTTTGTGAGTAATGGCGCATATAAATTAATCAATCAACAGGCGAATTTCATTCATTTAGAAAAAAATCCACACTATTGGGCGCAACAAAAAGTATCCTTTAAGTTTGTCGACTACCAGAAAATCAGCGCATCTGAACCGGTATCAAAGATAGATTGGGTGTTAGCCCCTCAACAGGCGATGACACCGCTACAGTATTTTCCCACCTTATGTACACACTATTATGAGTTTAATTTTAGCCACCCCTTATTGCAAAAAAGTGCGGTGCGAAAAGCGTTAATTTCGATGATTTCTACACGAAGTATTGTGCAAGATGTGGTTCCGACGATGCAACCCACCACCGATTTTTTACCTCATTCCATGCAGATGGATGCAGAACAGGCTTGGGAACCCGTCGTAGTGGAACAAATACTGGAACAACAGGGGATTACCGAAAGTAACCCATTGAAATTAACCTTGACTTACGATCACGTTGCACCTAATGCTGAGATTGCACAGCGACTGATTCGTATGTGGTCACAATCAGATATGATTAGAGTGAATGCACAGCCCGTCTCTCGGCAACAGTTACTGGAAAAACGGGCGAAACGTGATTTTCAGGTCATCCGTTCTGGTTGGTGTGCGGATTATAATGAACCTTCCGCCTTTTTGAACCTGTTTTATTCACAGGCTGCTGATAATCAAGCCGGCTACCATAATACACAAGTAGATCAATTATTAGAAGCAACGCTTTTACCGCAGAGTGATACGCAGAGAAACAGCATCTATGCTAAATTGATAGCAGAGTTGCAGCAAGATTATGTAGTATTGCCGATTTTCCAATATACTACGCCCGTTTTTCTTCATCCTACTGTAATGGGCTATCTTCTTGATAACCCGACGGGGACACTATATAGCAAAGATTTATACCGTAAAGTCAGTGAGACGCGGCAATAAAGTGCGGTCAGATTGGTGAGCAATGCCCCATTAGTATATCGTTGTGGGGCATTCGTTTATTTTTTTGGCGGTGGAACTTCTTCCGAGCAATAAGGGCAATCTAACTGATACTTTTGTTCATTATGAATAATAAAATGCCCCATTTTTTTGGCTTTTGTATCTAAATATTCGGTGTTATAACGGTTTTCACCTACATTTAATGCAACACGTTCCACAATATTGATCCCTGCTTTTTTCATGGTGTCAATTTTGTTTGGATTATTAGTTAATAAGCGCACTTTTTTGATACCTAACAGTGCGAAGATATCCGCACAGACTTCAAAATTTCGTTCATCAGCGGCAAAACCTAACGCAAGGTTTGCTTCAATGGTATCCATTCCTTTATCTTGAAGTGAGTAGGCGCGAATTTTATTAATCAAACCGATCCCGCGTCCTTCTTCGCGGTGATAAATTAACACTCCACGTCCTTCTTGGCTGATTTGACGTAAGGCCGCCGCCAGTTGAAAACCACAATCACATTTCAAACTGTATAGGGCATCGCCCGTTAAGCATTCAGAATGGATGCGCGCGAGAATGGGTTCATCAGTGTTTTCTACATCGCCTAGCACTAATGCCACATGTTCTTTTTTGGTGTCAGGGAATTCAAACCCAACAATTTTGAACATGCCAAATTCCGTTGGCAAATTGGCCTCGGTAACGCGTTGAATTTTTGCCATAATCAATCCTTATTCTTTGATGCGTTATCTGATAGAATGTCGCTCTTTCAGATGATTCATTTTATGGTTACGAATATGTTAAAAAGATTATCATTATATACCTTATTGCTTTGTATTGTCCCTTTTTTTGCTTGGATTTTTACATGGCAATGGAGTAGCCACGATGTCATGACCGATTACGATTACCCGCTCTATTTCTTAACAGAAAGTGGGAGTGTACCTTATGCCATCATTACCTGTGGAGCGTTTGCATTATTACTGATGCCGTTATTCGCAACAAGAAAGCAGTGGGTATTAGGGGTCATTGTGATGGCTTTTTCGGTTATCTTGACTCAGGGGATTAAAAGTGGTCTAAAAACCCTTTTCTCGGAACCTCGCCCTTATGTTGTTTATGTCGCAGAAGAAAGTAGAATCAGTGTCGCGCAATTTTATGCACAAGAGCGCAAACAACGCTCGCACTTTATTGATCAGTTTTATCAAACAAAATCCGATACACCAAGCTGGTTAAAACGTCATTATGAAAAAGAAGTGGGCTACGCCTTCCCATCTGGTCATACTATTTTTGCCGCCACTTGGTTGATGCTTGTGGTAGGATTCGTACAATTATTAGGTGTGCGTACACTGTCAGCAAAGGTCGTCGTGACTCTCACTTCGTTGTGGGCCGTATTGATGCTGATTAGTCGTTTACGCTTTGGTATGCACTACCCAATCGATTTATTCATCAGTACCTTGATTGCCTTTTTGGTACATTGGGGGATTTTTACGTTTTTGCAGAAAAAAGCGATATTTATCAATAAAAAAGATCAAAATAATGACTAAAATTGAGATTATGTTTAAGTGAGGTGAATGAGGTGAACATGTTATACGGATTTGATATCGGTGGGACAAAAATTGAGCTTGCCGTATTTAATAATAAGTTAGACAAACAGTATTCAGAAAGAGTCGAAACCCCGAAAGAAAGCTATGAGGAATGGTTAAATACAATTATTAACTTAGTCCATAAAGCAGACAAAATGTTCCAGTGTCAAGGTACAGTAGGCTTAGGTATTCCTGGTTTTGTCAATCCTAAAACAGGCATCGCCGAAATTGTAAATATTCGAGCGGCAGATCATAAACCGATTATTCAGGATCTTGAAGCGCGACTTGGACGAGAAGTCCGAGCTGAAAATGATGCCAATTGTTTTGCCTTGTCAGAAGCTTGGGATGCAGAAAATGCTCAGTATCCAAGCGTGTTAGGTTTAATTCTTGGAACAGGATTTGGTGGCGGCCTGATTTTTAATGGTAAAGTACATTCCGGTCTAACGGGGATGGCGGGTGAAGTTGGGCATACGCAATTAAACTACCATGCCTTAAAGCTTTTAGGTTGGGATAAGGCACCGATTTATGACTGTGGTTGTGGAAATCGCGCTTGTTTAGATACTTATTTGTCAGGTAGAGGCTTTGAAATGCTGTATCGTGATATGCAAGGCGAAGCATTAAGTGCTAAAGAGATTATTCAACGTTTCTATGCGGGCGAACAACGTGCGGTCAAATTTGTTGAGCTTTTTATTGAGCTTTGTGCCATTTCGATCGGTAATCTGATGACAGTATTAGATCCTCATGTCATCGTTTTAGGCGGGGGATTATCTAATTTTGATTATTTATATGAAGCCTTACCGAAAGCCTTGCCTGCACATTTATTGCGCAGTGCAAACCTTCCACTCATTAAAAAAGCGAAATACGGTGATTCGGGTGGGGTGAGAGGTGCTGCTGCATTGTTTTTGAGCAAGTAAATAGGGGAGATAGCGAGGTGAATTCACCTTGCTATTTTTTTATGTCATGTAATTGGATGGATTATTTTTGTAATGAGTTGAAATTTTATTCAAAAATAGCTCATTATTCGTTAGAATGATAAGGTTTATATTTTATTTTAAGGAAACTTTATGCGCCAATATACATCAAAAGCCATTTTATTGATGACTGCCATGGCTCTCTCTGCCTGTAGTCATTTGCCTCAACTTCAATCTCAAGGGACGGTCATTTCTGCGCAAACGGTCACACAAGCCTTAGGCGTTGATCTTACAAGTTTAGAACAAAAAGCAATGGCATTAAAATCATTTGAATATAGCCATAATCAGGATCACTATGTCGCCTATTTAAGCTCACAACCAGAATTGATTAAAGTAAAAAAAGAGGGGCAGTTGACAACGTTTTTCTATCAAGCAGGTAAAATAACGTTTGTGCAAGATAAAACAGGGGTTTATCAGTTTAATCAACAGGGTGAAGTGATTGCGGCCATTGATGTAAATGGCAAAAAACAGCTCGTCAATTCAGCAGAGAGTAAAGCGTTATGGCATAAAGCAAGCCAATTACAAAAATTATTCGGCTATAATAAGGCAGATGCCAGTGCGGGACGAGTGAAAACCGGCAGTGATGCAAAGGTGAATTATCTCTGTATTGCGAAAATTCAACAAGTTGCACAGACTAACCGCGTTTTTCGTAGCCCAGAAAATGCTGTCGTCACAGAAAATCAAATTAAAGCCACCGTCCGTTTGAATGGCAATCAATACTACAATATGGATTGCCAATTATCAGGAGATAAAGTCAGTAAGCTTAGCTTAATGAAAAAGTAATCATTAGAGTGACGTGATGAATAAAGTGTGGTGATTTAGCCACACTTTATTTTTTTAAATAAAGGAAACATGTTAAATGGAATTTTTGCCTACTTCGTTTGAAGAGTATCTAACACAATTAGTGGAAAAAAATAGACATAGACGTATTTATCACTTCCAGTATCAAGGCAAGCACTATTGGCTCAAACAGCCAGAACAGCGTCGAGGTATTTGGAAACTGTTAAAACCAAATTCTCAGATTGCTTTACAAAAAGAAATCCAAACCTTAACCTATTTTGCCTCGCGTCAAGCACCTGTACCTCAATTAATCACATATGGAGAACACTTTCTTGTCGTAGAAGATGCGGGACGTACAGCGATTGCTTGGCAGGAAGATAATCGCCTATCTCAGCAACTCAAGTTGCAAATTTTATTGGATTGTCTGCATGCGCTGATTCAATTACACCAAACGGGCTTAGTCCATGGCAGACCGATGTTGCGAGACATAACTTGGCAAGATGGTAAGGTGACTTTTATTGATTTGGAAGCCTATCCTACCGAGAAGGATTTACTGCGGAAAAAAACCAAAGATGTGATACTGTTCTTATATGGCTTATGTCGTGCCAAAGTGATTTCAGATGAGCAAATTCAATATCTAATACGTGAATATGCCAAAATTGGTGAGGCTCAAGTCTGGCGTGAGGTATTATCGACACTACGACGATATCGCTTTATTTATTACATTTTGCTACCATTTAAACCGATCGCAAAAACCGATCTGATTGCTATTTATCGTTTATTTGAAAATGTGTCATTTCAATTGAAAGAGGGCAAGTAAGATGAAAAAATATATCATCTGTATGTTGATGAGCTTGATCGTGTCGAGCTGCGCAGTTGGTGGGAGCGTCAATGCTGGGGGGGGCAGTAGCGGTGTTGGTGTTGGTCTGGGGATTGGAACAGGCGTCAGATTTTAATTAAATGCCGCGTTTTAGTTTATTTGTACCACTTGCTTAGTGAGTTAACCGCTATGGGCATTCACGTTGCCTGATAGCGGTTTATTATCGCGCTATAAATAAGAAATAAATTGAGAAAGGTCTTGTGATTTCTTTTCTCGTTCCATTTTGTCTTCCGCACTACCTAGCATTAATAAGGCAATCACTTTATCTTGTTCTGCACAATGAAAGGCATGACGTAATTTACGACCATTTACCCATTTTCCCGTAATCCATACATTCGCAAACCCCTGTGCATTGGCTGCTAATTGAATTGCATAAGTGGCACAGCCAGCACTGAGCATTTGCTCCCAAGCGGGGACTTTAGGCAAGGTTTTATTGATTTTAGCAATCACCGCAATCACCATAGGTGCTCGCTTGGCGAGGTTTTCTGCTTTTTTGAGAAATTCTTCACCTAGTTCAAACTCTTGTACAGTCTCTTTCAATAAGCTTTCTAGCTTATTTAACCCTTCTCCTTCCATCACAATAAAGCGATAGGGGGATAATCGACCATGATCAGGCACATTTAATGCCGCTTGAAAAATTAAGTCTAATTGTGCTTTATCGGGAGCGGGAGCCGTTAGTTTCTTTTCTGAGCGACGAGTTGTCAGTAATTGTAGTGCATCCATGAAATTTTCCTCGGTGAGTAAAGTGCGGTAGATTTTAGCATATTTTACGATGAGCGTTTATTGCTATCCAAGTTTATGGTATGTTAACAAAATTCCTTTATTCTGTTTATTTGATGAGGTTTTATGCAATTGATTGTACAGTTTTTTCGTTTATGTTGGCGTATTTTAAATTTTATTCGTGAGCTCGTCATGAATATTATTTTTTTATTTTTTGTCCTTCTCATCACTGCAGTTGTGGGGATCTTTTTTCATTCGAATAAAATACAGCATCCTATTATGTTAGAGAATGAAAAATATGCCTTACTGTTAAATCTAGATGGCTACCTTGCGGATAATCGTGAAGAGAGCATGTCTTGGCAGAAAGCATTGAAAGAATTAGATAGTCAACATGTACCACAGCAAATTTCTACTTTTGATGTGGTGTATATGATAGATCATGCGAAAACGGATGATCGTATTAGTGGGTTAGTGTTAGATCTTAATTTTTTTGAAGGGGCCGATTTACCCGCATTAGAATATGTAGGGCAACACATCAATGCCTTTAAAGAAAGTCAAAAACCGGTCATTGCCTTTGCGGATAATCTAGAACAATCACAATATTTATTGGCCAGTTATGCTGATGAAATTTATATTAATCCTATTGGTCAGGTAGATATTAAGGGATTACGTCAAGAAAATTTGTATTTTAAATCAATGTTAGAGAACTTAGATGTCTCCACACATATTTTTAGAGTAGGCACCTATAAATCGGCAGTTGAGCCTTTCCTGCGCGATAATATGTCGCCAGAAGCGAAAACCGATTTGAGCGAGTGGCTGGGGACCATGTGGCGTAATTATAAGCAAACTGTGGCACAAAACCGTCAAATTGACCCAGATGATGTGTTACCCGAGCCGTCAAAATACATACAAGCTTTAAGCGCGTTAAAAGGAGACAGCACCGCTTATACACTGCAACGTCAGTTGGTGACAGGTTTAGCTAATCGTTTGGAAATTGATGAAAAATTATTGGAACATTTTGGACAAGACAAGAACGAAAATATTCGCTTAATTGAGTATGAGGACTACTTGTCCTTGTTACCCGATCGCCTGTCTGAAGAAGAAAACAAATATAAAATTGCGGTTGTTAATGTGGAAGGTGCGATTATTGATGGTGAAAGTGATGAGCATGAAGTGGGAGGAGACACGATTGCACGGCTTTTACGTCAAGCGCATGATGACGACAACGTAAAAGCGGTGATTCTTCGGGTCAATAGTCCAGGTGGCAGTGCCTTTGCTTCTGAAATAATTCGCCAAGAAGTGGATAATTTACAAGCGATTGGCAAACCAGTTGTGGTTTCTATGGGGGCGATGGCCGCCTCTGGCGGGTATTGGATTTCAAGTACCGCAGATTATATTATTGCTGATAAAAATACGATTACGGGATCGATTGGGATTTTTGCACTGTTCCCGACATTTGAAAAAACACTTAAGAAAGTGGGTATCTCAGCAGATGGTGTATCAACTTCAGCACTCAGCTCTAGTTCTAGTTTGAGCGGTTTATCCACAGAAATGTCAGACATTCTTCAACTTGAAATTGAAAATGGATACGACAAATTCTTATCTGTTGTCAGTCGTGGTCGAGGCATGACGGTTGAAGAAGTGAATAAGGTGGCACAAGGTAAAATTTGGTTAGGCGAAGAAGCGGTTAAACACAATCTTGTGGATGAACTCGGTCACTTTAGTCTTGCCGTAGAGAAAGCCTCAGAGTTGGCTAATCAATTGCTTGATGAAAACGAGAAAGTGGATAATTTTGCTGTCCAATGGATGGTTGAAGAAGAACCGCATTTTTTGAGTAATTTATTGCCAAACATTAAACGTAGAATACAAGCCTGGGTGGGAAATACGCTAATAGAAAGTATGGCGCTACCAGTAGAATACCGTGAAGTGAGAAAACAGATTGGGTTATTAAATAAAATGAATGACCCAAAAGGGAAATATTTATATTGCCTCACTTGTAGCACAATAAACTAAGATTCGTTAGAATAATCGAGCCATTATTGTGCGGTTAATGGTTCGATTTTTTTATAATTCATTGTGGGAGAATAATAAATGTATAAATTGCTAAAATTACTTTCTATTACCTTGATCGGCTTCTCTGTTGCGACAGTCTCTCAAGCGAATGTCCGTGCAGAAATGAATCAAATGAAAACCGTTGCTGCAAGCTTAACTAACGCAAAAGATGTCACTGAATTTCAAGCATCAGCGAAAGTATTACGGGAAATTGCCCAACAGTCTAGCGAAAAGAAACCGTCAAGCATTACCAATGATACCGATTTTAAAGGTTATCAAGAGGGCATGAAAGAATTTATTGCCGCACTTGATGAAGCGGATAAACTGGCTCAAGAGGGAAATTTAGACGCAGCTAAAACCGCAGCGAAAAAATTATTTGATATTCGTAATGTTTATCACAAAAAATATAAATAAACCCCGTTTTATTAAAATAGCCTGTTATATAACAGGCTATTTTTGTGATAAGCGATGAGATTAATTGAGTTCTTCTGGATTGTTTGGCTTAATGGCGAGTAAGCTACAGTTCAATTTATTAATCACATGTTCAGCCGTATTACCTAGAAAGGCAGCCGATAAGCCTGTTCGACCAATTGTGCCTAAAACAACAAGTTCAGCCTCAAGTTCTTTGGCAACCTCTGGGATCACTTCTTCTGGAAAACCTTCACGTACATGGGTATGATCTTCATCAATACTGAATTGTTGGCGTAGCGCTTTCATATTCAGCAAATATTGACCTCTGATATTTCTCTCATATTCACCGCTGTTAAATTCTGGTAAGTCAATCGCCATATTAATTGGTGTTGGTGGATAAGCCGTCACTAAATGTACATTACCTCGTTCTAGTTTATCGGCTAGATCAATACCTAAAGAGACTAATTGCTCATTAAAAACCTTATGGTTTTTTTCTTCATCATCAGCAACATTGACTGCGATGAGAATTCGTCGTTGATGTTTCCAATCCCCATCTCTTACCATTAATAATGGTTTTGGGCATTTTCTGAGTAATTGCCAATCCATTGGGGTAAAAATTAAGGAGGTGATACTTTCTTCTTCTTTGGTATACTTGACCACAAGATCATAGTCATGCTTTTCCACTTCCTGAGCAATTGCCTCAGCTTCATTACTATGCCATACCACCTTGGTTTCAAATAGGATATTCGGATCAGCATACTTATCTAAGTAAGGTTGAATGGCTAAGGTTCTTTGCTCAATAACGCCTTGGTGCATTTCTGCGCGTTCTTCGGAAGACAGTAAAGCAGACATTTCGTAGGAAAGATCATAAACGGCTAAAAAAACAGTAATCTGGACTTTTTGCTGGCTTTTTTGCTCTTTAACTAAACGTACTGCACGTGCTAAAGCATACTGTTTCTCATTTTCTGGATTTAAAATGACAAGTATATTATTGAACTTCATAACAACCTCCATTGTTAATTAGGTTGTCTATAGGATAGAAAAGATTGACTGAAATAACAAGGCAAGTGTGGAAAAAAGTAGAGAAGCGCAACATTTTGTTGCGCTTGAAATTTAAATTCCCATTTTTATGTTGGTTTTCGTGGTGCCAGATAACTCAATCAGTGCGATCATATTGTTAATGGTAATATATTTTCCTTGTACAGAAAGAATCCCCATTTTTTGTAAACGACCTAAAAGACGACTAATGGTTTCAACAGTTAAGCCTAAATAGTTGCCAATATCGCCACGTGTCATAGTTAGACGGAATTCGCGGGCAGAGAAGCCGCGCGCAGAGTAACGTCTAGAAAGATTATAAATAAAGGCAGCTAAACGCTCTTCTGCATTCATTTTTGATAATAATAAGATCATCTCTTGATCATTTTTAATCTCATTACTCATCAAACGCATAATTTGTTGGCGAAGCTTGGGCATTTTCCCTGATAGATCATCTAAAATATCAAATGGGATTTCGCATACCATAGAGGTTTCTAGTGCTTGAGCAAAACTTGGATGTTGCATATTCATGATTGCATCAAAGCCGACAAGATCACCTGGTAATTGAAATGACGTAATTTGTTCTTCCCCAGTTTCACTAATAGTATAGGTTTTAATGGTGCCAGAGCGGATAGCATAGAGAGAATTGAGTGGGTCACCTGCTTTAAACAGCACTTGCGACTTTTGTATTGGCTTTTTACGTTCAATAATATTATCAAGCTGATCAAGTTCCTGTTCATTCAGAGTGAAAGGAATACAAAGCTGACTAATACTACAGTCTTGACAGTGAATAGCGCACCCACCCGATTGCACTTTGCGCCCAATTTTAGTGTCCATAAATAAAACCTTAATTAATACAACAAAAATAATGTAAAATTGATCTATCTCAAATAATATCATTAAATGTTACAATTAAGAAGTATTAAATATAAGCAAGAGAGAGAAAAATGGCAGCAGAAAAGTTAACAAAAAAACGACTTATTCAAATCCTGATCATGCTTGGGATTTTAGTCTTTTTATTTTTTTACCGCACTTATACCCATAGCTAAAAGAGCGGTGTTTTTTAGTCTATTTTGATCAAAAAAGGCACGTTTTAAAACGTGCCTCTCAACAAGGATACGATTATTTGCTGTTAGCTAAATTCCCTAAATCTTTATCAATTAAGAATAAGCCTTTGCCATCTTCGCCGAGTAAGTTTAGTTTATCTAAAATACCACTAAACAATTTTTCTTCTTCGTGCTGTTCTGCGACATACCATTGTAAGAAGTTAAACGCAGAATAATCTTTTTCTTCAAAGGTTTTACCGACTAATTCATTGATCTTGGCGGTGATCAATTTTTCATGCTGATAAGTGATCTCTAATACTTCTTTTAATGACGCATATTGGTGTGCTGGGGCGGCAATTTCACCAATAATTGCAAGGGCGCCCGTTTCATTTAAGTAGGTAAATAATTTACGCATGTGTTGCATTTCTTCTGTGGCATGGGTGGCAAGAAATTTAGCTGTCCCATCAAAGCCGTTTTGTTCGCACCACGCGCTCATTTGTAAATATAAATTAGAAGAATAGAACTCCAAATTCATTTGTTCATTGAGTAAGTTGATAACATTTTGCGATAACATGGTTCTTCTCCTAACTTATAGTGTGGCAAGGTCACGATCGATAAAATAAAGTGAACGACCGTCTTCGCCTAACAGATTGAATTTGTCAATGATACTATTAAACAGCATTTCTTCTTCATGTTGTTCTGCGACATACCATTGCAAGAAATTGAATGTCGAGTAATCTTTGTGTGCAAACGTTACTTCCACTAATTCATTGATCTTAGATGTCACAAATTTTTCATGTTCAAGTGTGATTTCAAAAATTTCTTTTAATGTTTTGTAATCATTTTTTGGTGCATCAATTTTGCCAAGTAAAGGCATACCGCTGGTTTCACTGACATAATTGAATAATTTTTGCATATGTTCCATTTCTTCATCGGCATGACGTAAAAGAAAGGCAGCTGCACCTTCATAACCATGATGTGCACACCATGCACTCATTTGTAAATAGACATTTGATGAATAAAATTCCAGATTAATTTGTTCATTTAGCTTCTCAGCAATTGCTTGACTTAGCATAACTGACTCCTTTCCATTGATATGTTAAAAAATAATGAATAATAGATTGTTATTTAATCTATTTGATGTGGGCATTGTATAGACGTTATTGAGAATAAGCAAGCGGTTTTTAGTTTTCGTTTTTTGTAACTAATTAATTTTAAAGAAAAATCCAACAAAAACTATTCTCATTTAGACACTGTAACTGAAAGGAATTATCAATTGTTTTTTAGCAACCTATTAACAATTAAAGATAATGCTATAAAGTAATCATTTATAAAGTCGCACTTTTAATGAT
>JBLUWJ010000027.1:0-28034 GCA_049888895.1 Bisgaard Taxon 45
TTCATCAATAGGGTAGACTTCTTCAATATGTGATTTATTAAAATAAGATAATAAAAACTTCGCAGCACCTTGAGAAATAATATATCCGGCAGTACCAAAATGAGCAGATTTTAACGATAAAAAATCTCTATGAATATAAGGTGCAATATGAGAGGGTTCACAGACTACTTTTTGCAAAAATGTTTCTAAACGAATAATAAAAACTGCCTCTGGATCAAAACGAGAAAAAAGCCATTCATCATCTATCAAAAATTTATCTGCATCTTCTCCCAAAACAATATCATCTTCAAAAACAGCAATATAGGGTAAATTCTCTTCAACACACTTATGCCATAAGGATAAATGACTGACAAAACAGCCTTTTTCCCCTTCTGTTAAGCTCGAATCGGCTAAACGTGGAAAAAATTGCAAAACGAGTTGATCAAGTAATGGAGAAGGACTAATTGCATCGAAAAATTGAAATGGGATATTTTTTTGAGAAAACTGATTCCTGATGTGTTGCCTACGCTCTACAGCGGAGGAAAGGCTAACAACATAATGCTCACCTGACATAAACTCGTGCCTTTAAATGAAATTAATAAACAATCGAAATATACCATTTTTGCAAAAAACTGTCTATTCGAGCTCAGTCTTCTTCTGCTTGCAACTTTATCCCTTTTTTTGTACAATCTGCACCCTTACATACAAACTGCCATTTATGGCGTAATATTAATTACACGCGGTGTCAGTCTTTGAGCTTGATAGCGGCGTGGCTTCAAATTGAGGTTTTCTATGAAACAAGGTATCCATCCTAATTATGTAGAAGTTACAGCAACTTGTTCTTGCGGTAACGTGATTAAAACTCGCTCAACAGTGGGTAAAGATTTAAACTTAGATGTTTGTGGCAACTGCCACCCATTCTATACAGGTAAACAACGTGTTGTTGATACTGGTGGTCGTGTAGAACGCTTTAACAAACGTTTTAGTATTCCAAGTACAAAATAAGATTACGTTAATTAAACCCTGTTTTCTTACAGGGTTTAATTCTATATAAGGATGAGAACATGGAACAACTGCCCCCAATCTTTGTAATTAGCCTTAAAAATTCACCTCGTCGTCATACCATTTCTCAACGTTTAAACGGACTAAATCTAACCTTCACCTTCATCGATGGTATTAATGGCAAAACACTTTCAGAAGAACAAAAAAAGTGTGTGGACTATCAATTCTATCCTAAAACATTTGCTGCTAATCGCCCATTAACTATAGGTGAAATTGGTTGTGCGATGAGCCATCTTTTCATTTATACTATGATGCAAGAGCAAGATATTGCTAACGCAATTATTTTGGAAGACGATGCTATTGTTTCCCAAGAGTTTGAACAGATAATATTAGATAGCCTTAAAAAAGTGCCTAAAAGTGTCGACATTCTATTCTATGAGCATGGAAAAGCGAAAAGCTACTTTTGTAAAAAAAACCTCATTGAGGGCTATCGCCTAGTACGTTACCGTTCCCCATCGAAACATTCTAAACGAACAATCACTCGAGCAACCGCTTATTTCATTACGAAAGAGGCAGCAAGTAAATTATTAAAACTAGCTTATCCTATTCGTATGCCAGCAGATTACTTAACTGGTGCATTACAATTAACTGGACTTAAGGCTTACGGAGTTGAACCTCCTTGTGTATTTAGAGGTGTCGATTCTGAAATTGACGCGATGGAGCACCGCTAAAATGAGATTAAAAGACAGTTTACGTGTTTTACGACTGCAATTAGGAAAGCAATTACTTGATAAAAAAAGTCGCTCTTCAGAAATCAATAGTGCAGTAAAAAGCATCCTCTTCCTCCGCCAAGACGGAAAAATTGGGGATTATGTGGTGAGCTCATTTGTATTCCGTGAGATCAAAAAATTTAATCCCCACATTAAAATTGGTGTGATTTGTACCAAACAAAATGCTTATCTTTTTAAACAAAATCCATATATCGATCAACTTTACTATGTAAAAAAGAAAAATATTTTGGATTACATTAAATGTGGTTTAGCTATTCGAAAAGCACAATATGATTTAGTGATTGATCCGACAATTATGATTCGTAATCGTGATCTTTTACTACTACGCTTAATTAATGCCAAAAATTATATTGGCTATCAAAAAGCAGATTACGGTTTGTTTAATATTAATCTTGAAGGTGAATATCACTTTTCTGAGTTATATAAATTAGCTTTAGAAAAAGCCAATATTCCTGTGCAAGATATGAGTTATGATGTGCCATTTGATGCACAAAGTGCGGTCGAAATTACTGAATTTTTGCAGCAAAAACAGCTAGAAAATTATCTTGCGATTAATTTTTATGGTGCAGCAAGAATCAAGAAAGTGAATGATGAAAATATCAAAAAGTATTTAGATTATCTCACTCAAATGACCGCTGGAAAAAAATTCGTTTTATTAAGTTATCCTGAGGTTACTGAACGATTGCAACAGCTTTCAAGCGGCTATGAGCATATTGTTGTGCACAACACAACAAAAATATTTCATACTATTGAATTGATTCGCCATTGTGACCAATTAATCTCAACAGACACCTCAACGGTACATATTGCATCAGGTTTCAATAAACCCATTATTGGTATTTATAAAGATGATCCTATCGCCTTTACACATTGGCGACCTAGAAGTCAGGCGGATACGCATATCCTTTTCTATAAAGAAAATATTAACGAGCTTTCTCCTGAACAAATTGATCCTGATTGGCTTATCAAATAGTCCTACTTTTTCTGACACCGCGGGCAATAGAAACTATTCCGTTGCCCTATCACTAAACTCTCGATTTTTGTCCCGCACGTTGGACAAGGTTTATCCTTATTACCATAAACCCGCAATTCTTGGACAAAATAGCCAGGGCGTCCATCCGGTTGGAGAAAATCTTTTAGTGTCGTGCCGCCTTGTTGGATTGCGTTAGACAGCACTTGTTTTATTTGTTCTACTAACTGCCCACATTGTGCCTTGGTTAAACTACTCGCTTTTTTTTGCGGATGCAATCCACAAAGGAACAAGGTTTCATTGGCATAAATATTCCCTACCCCAACCACCACAGCGTTATCCATCAGAAAAGTTTTAAGTGCGGTCTGTTTTTTACGACTTTTTTGCCACAAGTAATCTGAATCAAATTCCTCAGACAGAGGCTCTGGACCTAATTTCAGAAAAAGAGGAAATTCGTCCAACTTCTCTGTCCATAACCACGCGCCAAAACGACGAGGATCGTTATAACGCACAACTTTTCCGCTATTCACTACGATATCAAGATGATCATGTTTATCAATAAGATCCTTTTTCTCCACAACTCTCAATGATCCTGACATCCCTAAATGTCCAATCATATAGCCTGTTTCGAGTTGGATAATTAAATACTTTGCACGGCGACTTAATGCGATGACTTTTTGTTGTGTAATTTGCGCTAATTCTTCGCTTACCATCCAGCGTAATTTCGGCTGGCGAACAACAATTTTTTCAATGATAGCCCCTTCAAGGTAAGGGCTAATTCCATTTTTTGTGGTTTCAACTTCAGGTAATTCTGGCATAGATTATGTATCCATAAATCTTATAATTGATAATATCCAAACTATTCATCAGGTATGATTGGCAGGCAAAAAGCCACAATCGCGTAAATATTTTTGTCCGCAAGTCAAACAAAGCAAGGAGTCTACAAGGAATGATCCTTCCACAGTAAAAGCTGCTAATGTATAGTTCGCCCACACATTATACTCATCTGGAATATCAAACACACAAATATCAGAATGCTGATGCAGAGATTGATGATTACTGGCATAACCAATAAAAAGATCAACATAATTCTGTTCAAAAAGCCACTCTGCGGTATTTCGTCCTTTAGGGATAACAAGAGAATCCTGACCACCAACTATTGCCATTGCTTTTTCTTTTAATTCCGAACCATAACCCATATGCCGTTTTTCAATATTCGAAAATAATGCCAAAGTATAATCTCCACAAGGATCTGCCTTAGGTGTCGATACCCCTAAGCGTAAATGGGGCGACATCAATAATGTCAACCAATTCTCATCATGCTGAGTAATCACCGATTTTTTTGCAATTAAACATAAACGATTCGTGGCAAAAGGCACAAGTTGAATATGAGGATATCGCGCTTGTAAATGCCTAGGATGCGCATCATTGGCAGAGGCAAACAAATCCACTTTTTCCCCTTGCTCAATACGTCGACACAACAACCCCGCCGGTCCAAATTCAATTTCGACTTGTAGGTGATGCTGTT
The DNA here is from genome assembly GCA_049888895.1 of Bisgaard Taxon 45. GTDB lineage: Bacteria > Pseudomonadota > Gammaproteobacteria > Enterobacterales > Pasteurellaceae > Pasteurella. The sequence continues at coordinate 4,271 of JBLUWJ010000027.1, forward strand.
GGATTAATGCTTGTTGCCATAACGTAAAAGGCTGGCGTAAACTCCCTGCGGCTAAAATTCTCATGCGATGTGTTTACTGTATGGTAAAGATGGGGACTAAAACTTGCTGTTCTTCAATCATAGAATATTTAATCGGTACATTATACGCTTGTTTCAAATGAGATTCCGTTAAAATTTGACTGGCTATTCCATATTTCCATTGTTGGTTAGGTAACAGCAATAACACATGATCTGCCACACATAAACTGTGATAAGGATCGTGTGTGGAAAAAATTATGGTCATTTCTTGTGTGCTTGCAAGAACACGTATAAGCTGTAATACACGCTGTTGATTATAAACATCCAATGCTGCTGTGGGTTCATCTAAAATGAGGACCTGACATTCTGTCGCAAGTGCACGAGCGATGAGCACAAGTTGGCGTTGCCCCCCCGAAAGCATATTGATATTGCGATCAGCTAAATGCAAGATGTCCAAGCGCCCCAACATCTGTAATGCGACTGTTTCATCCGCTTTACTTGGTAGGTTAAATGCACCGATTTTGCTTGCTCGCCCCATTAAAACAATCTCTAACACGGAATAATCTGGCGACGAAAAAGACTGCGGCACAAAACCAATATGCCCTTGTTGTCTAATCTGTCCGGACATAACAGGTAACACGTGAGCAAGAGAATGCAATAAGGTCGTTTTCCCTTTTCCATTTGTCCCAAGTACCGAAATAACCTCTCCTTTCTTACATTGGAAAGTAAGGGGTAAATACAACGGCTTATCATAACCAAATAACAGCCTATCTACATCTAAACTCAATTCATTCATAACGACTTCTTTCGATAAGTTTTTAATAAGAGCAAGGTAAAAATGGGCGCCCCCAAAAGAGCGGTAATAATACCTACAGGAATTTCTGCAGAAGTCAGCGTGCGTGCAAGTGTATCAATAACAATCATAAAAATCCCACCAATCACAAAAGAGGTTGGTAAGAGATAACGGTGATCACTTCCTACAAAAAAACGTGTCAAATGAGGAATAACAAGCCCTATCCACCCAATACTTCCACTGACGGCGACTTGTGTTGCTACAAGCAATGCACAAAGTAGCAAAACAAACCAACGCGTTTTCTTAATGGAAACGCCTAACATTTTTGCTTGCATATCACCTAGCGACAACACATTAATATGCCACCGTAAACGAAATAATAAATAAGCGGCAATAAAAACGCAGGGTAACAATATAGCTAATTTTGCCCAACTAGCGGTGGCAAAACTTCCTAATAACCAAAATACAATGCTCGGCAGAACTTCTTCCGCATCTGCTAAATATTGGATTAAGCTCACTAGAGCGCTAAAAAAACCACTTAAAATGACACCTGCTAAGACTAATACAATACGATTCCCTTTTCCGATGAACATCGTGGTGACATAGATCAAGAATAATGTCAATAAACCAAAAGAAAATGTGGAGAGAATCAATAAATAAGATGGGAATCCCAATAAAATCGCTAAACTGCCTCCAAAAGCCGCCCCCGATGTGACACCAATAATATGAGGATCAACAAGGGGATTATGAAAAACGCCCTGTAGTGTTGCACCACTCATCGCTAAAATCCCACCAGCAAAAAATGCTATAATGATACGTGGTAAGCGCACATGCCACACAATATGATGTTCCATAGGAGTAAAAAACAAATGTTGTGAGAGAAAAGGGTTAGATAAAATGGAGAGCACTTTTCCGATTGATAACGAAAAAGTGCCAATATTTAAAGAGAACAATACGATGATAAACAAGATAAAAATCAGCGATGCCATAAAACCTCGCTGATTTGCTAAGATTGGTTTCATCGTTATTACTGACTATATGGCATACGATAGAACAATTTATAGTATTGGTTCACTTTTTCCTCTAAATCAACATCTGTAAACAATTCAGGGTAAAGTTGTTTTGCTAACCATAATTCACCAATCGCTAATGCTTCAGGCATTGGATATCCCCATGCTTTTGCATATTCTGGCATTAAATAGATACGTTGATTTTTCACCGCATCAATGATTTGCCAAGAGGGATCCTTTTTAATTTGCTCAATAACTTGAGGATAACGTTCCTGTACGAAGATAACTGCAGGATTCCAATGAATCACTTGCTCAATCGAAACTTGTTTAAAACCTTTTATTGTTTCAGCAGCAACGTTCTTCGCCCCAGCATGAAGCATCATTAACCCTGTATATTTTCCAGAACCATACGTCGCTAAATCTGGATTTGCAATATAGACCCTAACACGCTGCTCATCAGGCACCTTACTTAAACGCTGACGCACTAATTCACGTTGTTCAAAGGTGTAAGCAACTAGCTTTTTGGCTTGCGCTTGCCGATTAACTACTTCACCAATTAAATAAATGCCTTGTTTCAATCCATTATTATAGGCAACGTCTTCATCTTCCATTTCTGGGTTGACTTTTCCTTCTTCACCTTTTTTATCTTCACGTAAAGAAATGGCTATCACAGGCACACCAGTCTGTTCGATTTGTTCAATCATCTCTTTTGGCGCATAGTTTGCCACAAATACAAGCTGAGGTTGTAAAGCAAGTAAACTCTCAATATTCACTTGAGTTAAATCCCCTGGTTGTGGCATCGTTTCTAACTCTGGCATAAAACGTACATAATTTTTCCCTAATTGCTTTTTCCAACTTGATAACACCCCCACTACACTTTCCTTTGCATCAAGCTGGACAAGAAGATTTAAGGTTTGATGCTGTAAGACAACAACACGATTAACTTCATCAGGGATAGTGACTTTTCGTCCTAATTGATCAGTAACAACACGCGCCGCAAACGCATTATTTATAAAACTTAGGATAAGTAATAAAGCAATACTGACTATTTTAAAGAAACGTTGCATCATAAAAATTCCTCAACACCATTATATAAAAAAATATATAATACTATTATTTAGTCCATAAAGTAAACGACAAACAAATTTGCTATCACAAGCAGATCGTTAAAAAGAGAGCTTTATATTATGGAAAGAAAGGAAAGAAAATAGATTGCCAGATGCAAAAAAACCCGAGCAATGTCGGGTTTTTCGAAATAGACTCACTAAAATTATTTGATTTTAGCTTCTTTATAAACAACGTGTTTACGCACAACTGGATCGTATTTTTTGATTTCCATTTTTTCAGGCATATTACGTTTGTTTTTAGTCGTAGTGTAAAAATGACCAGTTTCTGCAGTTGAAACTAATTTGATTTTCTCACGAGGTCCTTTAGCTGCCATGTTTTAGCTCCTTAGATTTTCTCGCCACGCGCACGGATATCAGCCAAAACTGCATCAATGCCTTTTTTATCGATAATACGCATACCTTTCGCAGTTAAGCGTAAAGTTACGAAACGTTTTTCACTCTCAACCCAGAAACGGTGAGTATGAAGGTTTGGTAGGAAACGACGCTTAGTCGCGTTCATTGCGTGTGAGCGGTTGTTACCAACTGCTGGACGCTTGCCTGTTACTTGACAGACTCTAGACATATTAATCTCCAATAAATCAAATATAAGCTCGAGCTTAGGGTTCGGATTACATAAAACTACGTCAATATCGACTTTATCAGTTTTAAGCGCAACCTCGTCAGGTCGCTGTAGCCGACCCGCATACTATATTAAAGGTGGTGAATTATACTCACTTTATCTTTTATTCTCAAGCCTAAATACCACATTTCAACAAATTAATGTAAAAATTTTCGCCAAGAAATCGGATGGTAGCAAAAAACCTTATAGGAGTCCATTTTCAGCAAACGAATAGTAACAACCTTTCCCTATCACAAAATGATCGAGAATGCGGATTTCAACTAACTCTGCAGCTGCTTGGATCTTGGCAGTGATCATTTTATCTGACCCACTCGGTTCTGAAGTTCCCGAAGGGTGATTGTGGGCTAAAATTAATGCGGCGGCATTACAAAATAGCGCACTTTTTACAATTTCTCTCGGATGAATTGTGGTACAGTTAATCGTTCCTAAAAACATTTCTTCTTGTTTAATCAAACGATGTTGATTATCTAAAAAAAGAACCTGAAAAACTTCTCTTTCTTTATTTTCCAACGTTGCCTGCAAGTAAAGTCGCACATTATCAGAATTTTTAAACACCTGTGTTAATTTTAATTCTTCTTGTAAATAGCGTTTACTCATTTCAGTACAGGCTTGTAGTTGAATAAATTGTGTGATGCCGAGCCCCTTCACTTGACAAAACTGATCTTGCGTCGCTGATATTAAGCCTCTTAACGAGCGAAAATGATGTAGAACTTGCCGCGAAAGTTGCATGACAGAACAGCCTTTTATCCCCGTTCTTAAAAAAATCGCGAGCAATTCTTCATCCGTTAAAGCGGGTGCACCAAAACGCAATAATTTTTCACGTGGCATCAAACTCATCATCTCTATTTGATTCGACATGTTTTCATCTCTCTAATTTATCTCATGACGGATTAAAGTGACGGATATCACTTATCAAGAAAAATGATCATGCAATAGATTGGAAATAAGATCGCAAAAAGACCATTCTTTCTTGGTAAAAATTACAGTAAAATAACGACTTCGTTGATTTACATAACCATTAAGCGCGAGGATTCACCATGCAACCCCTTCAATCAAAACGCATCGTCGTCGGTATCACTGGTGGCATTGCGGCGTATAAATCCATTGAATTGATCCGCTTATTACGTAAAAACAATGCAGAGGTTCGTGTTGTTCTCACACCTGCTGCGGCAGAATTTGTCACCCCACTAACGTTGCAAGCTATTTCTGGCAATGCAGTGGCTCAGTCTCTCTTGGATCCTCAAGCTGAACTAGCCATGGGACACATTGAGTTAGCTAAATGGGCAGATGCGATTGTGATTGCCCCGGCAAGTGCCGATTTTATGGCACGCCTAACCGTTGGTATGGCAAATGACTTACTCTCCACCCTCTGTCTTGCCACATCGGCGCCCCTTTTACTTGCCCCAGCAATGAATCAGCAAATGTTTGCACAATCCATCACCCAGCAGAACCTGACCGCACTGCTTCAACGTGGTTACCATGTTGTTGGTCCTAACGCAGGTGAGCAAGCTTGTGGCGATGTGGGACCTGGACGGATGTCTGAACCATCCGAAATTTATACCGCACTTGGTGCGTTATTCAATATCGAACAAGACCTAGTGGGATTAAAGGTGGCGATTACAGCGGGACCAACACAAGAAGCAATTGACCCGGTTCGTTATATTAGTAATCATAGCTCAGGCAAAATGGGCTTTGCGATTGCCGAAGCCTTTGCTGAACGAGGTGCCACAGTCACACTGATCACTGGTCCAGTCAATTTAACTACCCCAACAAAAGTTCAGCGTATTAATGTCATTTCTGCTCAAGACATGCATCAACAAGCACTTAAAAGTGCGGTTAAAAATCAGATATTTATTGGTTGTGCGGCGGTTGCAGATTATCGTGTTGCTGAAGTTGCTACACAAAAGATTAAAAAAGCAGGAGATGAAATCAACCTGACCTTAGTCAAAAATCCCGACATTATTGCAGATATCGGACATTTGCTAGAACAACGTCCATTTACAGTAGGTTTTGCAGCGGAAACCCAACATGTTGAACACTATGCACAAGATAAACTACAACGCAAAAAGCTTGATATGATTTGTGCGAACGATGTATCAGGTGGACAAGTCTTTGGGCAAGACCAAAATAGCCTACATATTTTCTGGCGAAATGGTAGCACAAAATTAGCACTAAACAGCAAAAAAACATTAGCCAAACAATTAGTTAATCAAATTATTGCGCGTTATCGCCAAGCTTAAACAATAGGAAAAAGAATGAAAAAAATTGATGTCAAAATTCTCGATCAACGTATTGGTACAGCATTCCCTTTACCGACTTATGCCACAGAAGGATCTGCCGGTTTAGACTTAAGAGCTTTAATTGATGCACCCATCACTGTAGATGCCGGACAAACCGTATTAATTCCAACCGGTCTCTCTCTTTATATTGCCGATCCTACCCTTGCGGCCGTTATTTTGCCTCGTTCAGGTTTAGGTCATAAACATGGCATCGTGTTAGGTAATTTAGTCGGTTTAATTGACTCGGATTATCAAGGTCCATTAATGGTTTCGCTGTGGAACCGTAGCACTGAGCCATTTAAAGTGGAAGTAGGTGATCGTATTGCCCAATTAGTGTTTGTGCCTGTCGTGCAAGCTGAGTTTAATGTCGTCAGTGATTTTGCACAAACTGAGCGTGGTGAAGGTGGATTTGGACATTCGGGTAAACAATAAGCTATGCAAAAACCACTCAAACGCAGTCTGAAAGAACGCCGTCAGCAAGTGCTGACCGTTCTGACACATATGTTACATTCAGAACGGGGAATGGAACGTATGACAACAGCTCGCATTGCGGCTGAAGTGGGCGTTTCAGAAGCCGCACTTTATCGTTATTACCCAAGTAAAACGAAAATGTTTGAAGCCTTGATTGATAATCTAGAAGCACATTTATTTACCCGTATCACGCAATCCATTAAAAACGAAACGCATACTGCTGCACGTGTGCATAATATTATGCAAATGGTGCTAGATTTTGCACGCAAAAATCCTGGCTTAACCCGTATTTTAACCGGACATGCTTTGATGTTTGAAGCACCACAATTACAAGCGCGCGTTGCCCAATTTTTTGATCGACTTGAATTACAATTTATCAACATCTTACAAATGCGCAAATTACGTGAAGGAAAGGGCTTTGATTACGAAGAACGCATCATTGCTGCGCATCTTGTCAGCCTCTGTGAAGGACATTTTATGCGCTATGTTCGTTCTAATTTTCGTCATTCTGCACAGCAAGGTTTTGAACAGCAATGGCGATTGCTCGAAAGGTTATTTGCATAAAATTTGAATTTAGGTGAGAATATGATCATTCCTTGGCAAGAATTGGAAGAAGACACGTTAAACAATATTGTGGAAAGTTTCATTCTGCGGGAGGGCACAGATTATGGCCAATGTGAGCTTTCCTTAGAACAGAAAAAACAAGCTTTACTTTCTCAAATTCAACAAGGTAGTGTCGTGATAGTTTGGTCTGAACTGCACGAATCAATTGATATCAAAGACAAAATGGACTTGTTAGAATGATTCTACTTTGTCGGACAAATTAGTTTATGGAGGTCTTCCGTGCAAGAACAAATGCAAACTACATCATCGATAGATCCTACCTTAGAGTGGTTTCTATCCCACTGCCATATTCACAAATACCCTTCCAAAAGTACATTGATTCATGCCGGTGAAAAAGCCGAAACATTGTATTATCTAATTAAAGGTTCCGTCGCAGTCTTAGTCAAAGATGAAGATGGTAAAGAGATGATTTTGACTTATCTAAGCCAAGGCGATTTTTTTGGCGAGGCTGGCCTTTTCGAAGAAGGGCAACTACGTTCTGCATGGATTAAAGCAAAAAGCCCTTGTGAAATTGCGGAAATTTCTTATAAAAAATTTCGTCAATTAATTCAAGTGAATCCCGATATTTTAATGCATCTGTCAGCTCAACTTGCACGTCGCTTACAAAATACGTCTAGACAAGTGAGTAATTTAGCCTTCTTAGATGTCACGGGACGTATTGCACAAACCTTATTAAACCTTGCAAAAATGCCAGAAGCCATGACGCATCCAGACGGTATGCAAATTAAAATTACCCGTCAAGAAATTGGTCAAATGGTGGGTTGCTCACGCGAAACCGTGGGACGCATTCTCAAAATGTTAGAAGATCAACACCTGATCTCAGCACATGGCAAAACGATTGTCGTTTACGGTACAAGATAATCTCCCCTGTTTCTCGATAAAGTGCGGTCAATTTGATCGCATTTTTTGTATTCAAATGATCTGTTAATTCTCATTCTTATTTTTATTTGAACATGGTAAGCTAAATTCAATTCAACACGTTAAGGAGTACATGATGGGTAAAGCAGATGTTGGACACAATTTTTTATCACGGTTAGGCAAAACACGTTTACGTCCAGGTGGTAAAAAAGCAACAGACTGGCTAATTGCAAATGGCGATTTTAGTGCGGATAAGAAGGTGCTTGAGGTTGCCTGTAATATGGGGACGACCGCGATTGCCTTAGCCAAACAATACGCTTGCCAGATTGAAGGGGTGGATTTAGATGAAGACGCATTGGAAAAAGCTAATCAAAATATTTGTAATGAGGGTTTACAAGATTTGATTCATGTACAGCGTGCCAATGCGATGAAATTACCTTTTGCGGACAATAGCTTTGATATCGTGATTAATGAAGCCATGTTAACCATGCTACCCATTGAAGCGAAAAAGAAAGCCATTCGCGAGTACTGGCGGGTATTAAAACCGGATGGTTTCCTCCTCACTCACGATGTAATGCTAGTTGGCGAAAATCACCAACAGGTGCTCGCACAATTACGTGAGGCAATTAATGTCACAGTTACCCCCCTCACTAAAACAGGTTGGAAAAGTTTATTTCGTGAATGTGGTTTCCGTAATATCGATGCCTATTCAGGGGAAATGACCTTACTTTCTCCTAAGGGACTGATTTATGATGAGGGCGTTTTAGGTACCTTCAGAATCATTAAAAATGCGCTAAAATCAGAAAACCGAGAACAATTTAAACGTATGTTTAAAACCTTTAATGATCCACAAAATAAGCTGAATTTTATTGCGATCTGTAGCCAAAAATAGCGTATTTAAAGCGGTAAGATGCGACCGTCTTCAATCCGAAAAGTGCGGTGTTGCTGCGGTTGCATTTGTTTTAATTGTGTTTCTGTAATGGCTGTTACAAATACTTGTGAACCACTTTGTTTCAAACGCTCAGCCAATAAAGCGCGTTTATATTGATCTAATTCAGAAGCAAAATCATCAATCAAAAAAAGACAATGTCGCTGCTTTTGTTTCATTAAATGCTCACCTTGCGCAAGGCGTAATGCACACATCAATAACTTCAATTGCCCACGAGAAAGCACGTCTTCAACAGGTAATCCGTTGGCTTTAAAACGAAAATCGGCTTTTTGAGGCCCTGATACCGTATAACCAATTGCCCGATCACGCTCAAAGTGACGAACTAACAAATCAGCATAGTCACACTCTTTCTCCCAACCTTGATGAAAACTCACACTGATCTCTAATTCAGGTAAAAATAAACGGCAAGTTTGCTCAATCTCTGGACGTAGGGCTTCAGCATATTGTGCACGCCACTCACTCACTTGTTCTGCCAGTTTCACCAACTCACGATCCCAAATCTCGAGATCGGCATAATGCGTGGCTTGCTGTAATGCGGCATTACGCTGTTTTAATAAACGATTTAGATTCACCCAAGCTAAGTGAAAATGGTTATGATGATGAAAGAGTCCCCAGTCTAAAAATGCACGGCGATAACTCGGTCCCCCATTTAACAAAGTTAAACCTTCGGGAGTAATCAATTGCATCGGCAGTAAATGCGCAAGATCGGCAATCTTATTACCGTCTTCGCCATTAATTTTCACTAGCGAATTCCCTTGCCGTAATTTTTGTAATCCAACTGACCACTGGTGGGCTTGCTCTTGAATTTTGGCATGTAAGATAAAATGTGGTTGCTCGTAAGAAATAATGCGATTACTGACCGCACTTTTAAACGATCGCCCATGACCGAGATAAAAGATCGCTTCTAATAAACTGGTTTTACCGCTACCATTGTTACCGACTAAAAAGTTAAAGCCGTGATCCAATTCAAGATCCACGGCTGTTAAATTACGAAAGTTTTCAATCAATAAGCGTGAAATAGCCATAAAATTTGCGAATAACGCTACAAACGCATTGGCATAATGACATACTCTGCGCTAGCATCATCACAATCTTCAATTAAGCAACTGGAAGACGCGTCGGTCAAACGCATACGTACTCGCTGACATTTTAACGCATTTAATACATCTAAAATGTAGCTCACATTAAAGCCCACTTCCATTTCTTCGCCCGCATAAGATACGTCAATAATCTCTTCAGCCACTTCTTGCTCTGGATTGGTGGCAGTAATGTTGAGTTGATTTTCACTTAATTGCAAACGCACACTACGGAAGCGCTCATTAGATAAAATGGCTGCCCGCACAAAAGCTTGTTTTAACACATCCCACTCTGCCTCTAAAATACGTGTCGCATTGCGTGGCAACACTCGGCGATAATCAGGGAAGCGTCCATCAATCAGCTTTGAGGTAAAAATAATGTTACCTAAATCAATGCGCAAATTATTGGTACCAATTTGTAAACGGGCGGGTAAATCAGTGTTCTCCAATAAACGAACCAGTTCTAATACACCTTTACGTGGCAAAATGACAGAATGAGTTTGTAAATCTTGTTCTAACGCAATGGTACAAACGGCTAAACGGTGTCCATCCGTTGCCACCGTACGCAATAAATTCCCTTCGGTTTCAAATTTCATGCCGTTCAAGAAATAACGAGCATCTTGGTTCGCCATAGAAAATTGTGTGGCTTCAATAAGACGGCGCAATGTACTTTGTGCGATGGTAAAATCCACTTCCGATTGCCAATCAGTCAAATTTGGGTATTCTTCTGCGGGTAAAGTTGATAAGTTAAATTTACTACGACCAGATTTCACAATCGCACGATCTTCTTCAAAGCTGACTGAAATTTCAGCGTTCTCTGGCAAGCTACGGCAAATATCCAAAAACTTCTTAGCAGGAATAGTAAAACTGCCTTGTAAATCCGTACGTAATAATGCGGTTTCCGTGGAAAGCTCGACTTCTAAATCTGTGCCGGTAATCACTAAACGTTCACCACGAATTTGTAATAACACATTATTGAGTACAGGAATGTTTGGACGACTACTAAGCACGCCACACACTTGTTGCAATGGTTTGAGTAAATTTTCTCTTGAAACAATAAATTGCATAGTTTTCCCCTTTTTACACCGATAGTGTACGGATTAGATTTGACCAATCCTCTTCTAAAGAATGTTCTTGTTCTCTCAGTTCCGCAATTTTACGACAGGCATGCAAGACGGTGGTGTGATCTTTATCGCCAAAATTCTTGCCGATTTCAGGTAAACTGCGATTTGTCAACTCTTTAGACAACGCCATCGCTAATTGTCTTGGACGCGCAATGGAGCGAGAACGGCTCTTGCCTTTTAAATCGGATACTTTAATCCGATAATATTCCGCCACCACTTTTTGAATATTCTCTACTGTGACCAATTTATCTTGCAATGCCAACATGTCTTTTAAGGTTTCTCGCACAAAATCAATCGTGATGGCGGCCCCCATAAACTCCGCATTTGCGCTCACACGATTAAGTGCGCCTTCCAGATCGCGTACGTTAGTGCGTAATTTTTGCCCAATAAAAAACGCCACTTCTTCAGGTAAATAAATATTCTTTTCTTCTGCTTTCTTTAATAAAATCGCAACACGCGTTTCCAACTCGGGGGGTTCAATCGCTGTTGTTAATCCCCAGCCAAAACGGGATTTCAGCCGTTCTTCTAATTTTTCGATTTCTTTCGGATAACGATCCGATGTCAGAATGATTTGGCGGCCGGTATCAAACAAACTATTGAAAATATGAAAAAATTCTTCTTGTGTTTTTTCTTTTTCTGCGAAGAACTGAATATCATCGACCAATAACGCATCTAATGAACGGTAGAATTTTTTAAACTCATCCATTTTGTTGTCGCGCATGGCATTCACCATTTGCTGCATAAAATTATTGGAATGAATATAAAGCACTCGCGCATTTTCGTTGCGAGATAAAATGCCATTTCCAATTGCGTGCAATAAGTGTGTTTTACCTAACCCGGTCCCACCATACAAAAAAAGCGGGTTGGAACTCGGCTCGCCAGGATTATCTGCCACTTTCTGTGCCACCGCTCGTGCAAGTTGGTTTGATTTCCCCTCCACAAAGTTTTCAAACACGTGCTTGGGGTTCAAATAAGAACGAATGACCGTTTGTGGCTTCTTTTCTTCTTTATGATTGGTTGAGACGGGAGTGGATTGTACGGGTTTGGGTTCAGGCTTGATCCCAACTTTGACCTGTATGACTAACTCAGTATTGCCACTGAGTTCTTGTGCGACTTTGGTTAATTGAGCTAAATAACTTTCATCGACCTTTTGTTTAATAAATACATTAGAGGCGTACAATACAATGATATTCTGTACGCTAAAATCGGCCTGCAAAGGACGTAACCAGGTACTAAAATCTGTTAATGAAATCTGGTCTTGAAGCTGTAAAAGGCATTCTTGCCAAAGAGAAGACAGGTCTGGTTTCATATTCTATTATCGTTATAGTTAAATGTAGTGAAGATATTCCGCCAAAAGCGCGGTCTTTAAGAAAATCAATTCTACAATAAACTCCCGTAAAGATCTCCCATAAAGGCAGAAAAAAATCTAAAAAGGTTGCTTGAGATTTTTAGCGAAAAACGTATAATCCCTGACGCACTTTTGCTTTTTATTAGGAAAACTGAGATTTATTTACTCATTTTGCCTATTCTAATTTGACGAACGTTGAATTTATGATTACAATTCCGTTCCTTATTTGATTAATCCTTGTTTTCAAGATTACTGAACAATTTTTGATTTAGGTAAATTATAGTTATGAAACGTACATTTCAACCATCAGTGTTAAAACGTAGCCGTACTCACGGTTTCCGTGCTCGTATGGCAACTAAAAACGGCCGCCAAGTTTTAGCTCGTCGTCGTGCTAAAGGTCGTAAATCGTTATCAGCCTAATCTTAATCCCTATTGGTGTGATTAAGCTGAATTTTTCGAGGGAGTTACGTTTGTTAACTCCCCTTCATTTTAAATACGTCTTCGAACAGCCGTTCCGTGCTAGTACACCTGAATTGACCATTCTTGCTCGTCCCAATACTCTCGACCATCCTCGCTTAGGATTAACTGTTGCTAAAAAACATTTAAAAAAAGCACATGATCGTAATCGCATCAAACGCGTCTGCCGGGAAAGTTTCCGCTTAACGCAGCGAAACTTGCCAAATTACGATTTTGTCATTGTGGCTAAACAAGGAATCGGTAAATTAGATAACAGGGCACTCACACAGACATTGGATAAATTATGGCAAAGACACATTCGCTTGGCTCAAAAATCGTCATTGGGCTGATTCGTGTCTATCAAGTTGTGATTAGCCCATTGATTGGTCCCCGTTGTCGTTTTACACCAACCTGTTCTTGCTATGGGATTGACGCAGTAAAAACCCATGGTGCGATAAAAGGGAGTTGGCTTACACTAAAACGTATATTAAAATGTCATCCTTTAAACGCGGGTGGATACGATCCTGTTCCCCCAAAGATCAATAACAAAAAAGAGAAAAAATAATGGACTCAAGACGTAGCCTGTTAGTCATCGCACTACTCTTCATTTCTTTTCTTGTTTATCAGCAATGGCAACTTGACTACCATACGCCAAAACCTGTTGTGACTGAACAAGTAAAAGTATCTTCTGATGTACCTGCAAGTTCGGCTTCTTCATCTTCGGATATTGCCACAGCAACACAAACACAAGGTCGCATTATCACATTAGAAAATGACGTATTCCGTTTGAAAATTGATACCTTAGGTGGAGATGTGGTTCATTCTGAATTATTAAAATATGATGCAGAATTGAATTCTAATACACCTTTTACCTTGTTAACCAATAAAGCCAACCATGTCTATATTGCGCAAAGTGGGCTCGTTGGCAAAGACGGGATTGATACCAAATCAGGTCGTGCTAACTATCAAGTCGAAGGGGATACCTTTGCATTGGCTGAGGGGCAAAATGAACTTGTGGTGCCATTCGTGTTTGAAAAAGATGGCGTGACCTTCCGTAAAATCTTTGTGTTAAAACGTGGCGCATACGACATTGGGGTGAACTTTGAAATTGATAACCAAAGTGATAAAACCATCGAAGTCGAGCCTTATGGTCAATTACGTCATACCTTAGTCGAAGATACAGGTAACGTTGCGATGCCAACCTATACTGGCGGTGCGTATTCCTCGTCTGAAACCAACTATAAAAAATATAGTTTTACCGAAATGGAAAAAGCAAATCTCTCGATTCCAACCAAAGCGGGTTGGGTAGCCGTATTGCAGCATTATTTCGTTTCTGCGTGGATTCCAAACCAAGATGCCGATAACCAATTGTATAGCTTAACGGACAAAACCAATAACCTTGGCTCCATTGGTTATCGTGGTCCCGTAACGACTGTACCTGCTGGTGCGAAAGAAACTATTCGCAGCGCCCTTTGGACTGGTCCGAAATTACAGGATCAAATGGCAACAGTCGCAAATCACTTAGATTTAACCGTTGACTATGGTTGGGCATGGTTTATTGCGAAACCATTATTCTGGTTATTAACCTTTATTCAAAGTATTGTGCATAACTGGGGTCTCGCCATTATCGGGGTCACGTTAGTGGTGAAAGCCATTTTATATCCACTGACTAAAGCACAGTACACCTCAATGGCGAAAATGCGTATGTTACAACCAAAACTACAGGAAATGCGTGAGCGTTTTGGTGAAGATCGTCAACGTATGAGCCAAGAAATGATGAAACTATATAAAGAAGAAAAAGTGAACCCATTAGGTGGTTGTTTACCCATTCTGCTTCAAATGCCCATTTTCATCGCATTATACTGGACCTTCTTAGAAGCCGTTGAGTTACGTCATGCACCATTCTTTGGTTGGATTCAAGACCTATCTGCACAAGATCCATATTACATCCTACCGATTTTAATGGGTGCGTCTATGTTCTTGTTACAAAAAATGTCGCCTACGCCAGTAGCCGATCCAACACAACAAAAGATCATGAACTTCATGCCACTCATCTTTATGGTGTTCTTCTTGTGGTTCCCATCAGGCTTGGTATTATATTGGTTAGTATCCAACTTGATCACCATCGCCCAGCAACAATTAATTTATCGTGGCCTAGAGAAGAAAGGGTTACATTCTCGCCATAAGTAATGTTGAATGGAATGAATAGAAAAGGCATCAAGTTGGTGCCTTTTGTTTTATCAATGTGCGGTCATTTTTAAGAGAGTTTTTGTATGAAAGAAACCATTGTTGCACAAGCGACGGCCCCAGGACGTGGCGGAATTGGGATTTTACGCGTATCGGGTCCGAAAGCGGTTGAGGTCGCCCAAGCGGTATTAGGCAAATGTCCCAAACCGCGTATGGCAGATTATTTACCTTTTAAAGATACTGATGGAACGGTACTCGATCAAGGGATTGCCTTGTACTTCAAAGCCCCCCACTCTTTTACTGGGGAAGATGTATTGGAACTACAAGGGCATGGCGGACAAGTTGTACTCGATCTGTTATTAAAACGTATTTTACAACTTGACGGTCTGCGCCTCGCTCGTCCCGGTGAATTTTCAGAACAAGCCTTCTTAAACGATAAATTAGATTTAGCGCAAGCTGAAGCGATTGCGGATCTCATTGATGCCAGTTCTGAACAAGCTGCACGTTCTGCCTTAAAATCACTACAAGGTGAGTTTTCCAATAAAGTGAATCAACTTGTTGATAGCGTGATTTACTTACGCACGTATGTGGAAGCGGCGATCGATTTCCCAGATGAAGAAATTGATTTCTTAGCAGACGGTAAAATTGAAGCCTACCTAAATGATATCATTGCGCAATTGGATAAAGTTCGCTCTGAAGCCAAACAAGGATCGATTTTACGCGAAGGGATGAAAG
Source organism: Bisgaard Taxon 45 (assembly GCA_049888895.1). Taxonomy (GTDB): domain Bacteria; phylum Pseudomonadota; class Gammaproteobacteria; order Enterobacterales; family Pasteurellaceae; genus Pasteurella. Next base: position 19,945 of record JBLUWJ010000027.1, read on the forward strand.
TGGTGATTGCTGGTCGTCCCAATGCCGGAAAATCCAGTTTACTCAATGCGTTAGCTGGACGTGAGGCAGCGATTGTCACAGATATTGCAGGCACAACCCGTGATGTGCTACGTGAACATATTCATATTGATGGTATGCCGCTACACATTATTGATACTGCCGGTCTGCGAGAGGCTACTGATGAAGTCGAGCGTATTGGGATTGTGCGTGCTTGGAGTGAAATCGAACAAGCCGATCGCATTTTGTTAATGTTAGATAGTACTGAGCCTGCTAACCAAGATTTAGCACAAGTGCGGTCAGAATTTTTAACCAAATTACCCCCCCATATTCCTGTCACTATCGTACGTAATAAAGCAGATCTAAGTGGTGAAAAGGAAGGCCTGACGGAACAACATGGCTATACTATCATTACCCTTTCTGCCAAAACACAACAAGGGGTGTCACTGTTGCGTGAACATCTCAAACAATCCATGGGCTATCAAACCAATATGGAAGGGGGATTCCTCGCTCGCCGTCGTCATCTTGAAGCACTAGAACAAGCAGCAATGCATTTACAACTGGGGTATGTTCAATTAACCCAGTTCTACGCGGGCGAGTTATTGGCGGAAGAATTACGTCGGGTACAAAGCCATTTAAGTGAAATTACCGGACAATTCACTTCTGATGATTTGCTCGGTAAGATCTTCAGTTCGTTTTGTATTGGTAAGTAAGTGTACAACGACAAAGTGCGGTCATGTTAGACCGCACTTTTTTTATCGCCTAAGGCTGGAATTCTCTAATCTGCTTTTAGAGCCAGAAGAAATAACCGACTGTTGCAATCACAACAATACAAACGAGATTTAACAACACCCCAACTCGTACCATCTCACGCTGTTTGATCTCGCCAGTACCAAACACAATCGCATTTGGTGGTGTTGCAACAGGTAACATAAAGGCACAAGAAGCACCTAGACCAATAATAAGTGCAAGTCCAAGTTCTGGCATACCTAAAGACTGTGCAATCGAAATGAAAATTGGCACTAATAATGCGGCACTCGCTGTGTTGGAGGTAAATTCGGTTAAGAAAATAATAAATGCCGCCACCAATAAACCAATTAAATAGAAGTGGCCACCTTCAATTAAAAAGACAATACCGTCGGCTAAAATCTTACTGGCACCTGAATCGCGTAATACTGCACTCAAGGTTAAACCACCACCGAATAGCATTAACACGCCCCAATCGGTGTTATCTTGAATTTGTTTCCATGTTGCGACACCCGTAGAACAAATCACCACAGCGGCTAATAACGCCACGATACTATCAAAGCTGGCTATTTTCTTTTCTAAACCTAATAAGCTAGATAGTGCCGGATTAATATGACTACTAAATACCCAACATAGTGCAATGGTGACAAAAATACATAAGGTAATAATGCGTGATTTCGTCATTTCAATTTTTTCAAAATGCTTTTCAAAACGCACATTCAATTTTGGTTTAAAGACCATATACAAGGTCGCAATCATGAGAGGCATTAAAATCAACATGATAGGTAAACCATATTGTAACCAATCCGAGAAGGTCAATTTTAATTGAGAAGCGACAATCGCATTCGGCGGACTCCCGACAAGGGTGCCCATCCCACCGATATTGGCACTATACGCAATCCCCAAGAGGATAAAAACATAAGTATTATGATTTTCTTCTCTATCCATTTGACTTAACACCCCCATCGCCAATGGCAACATCATTGCGGCGGTTGCGGTGTTACTCATCCACATCGATAAAAAGGCAGTAATGGAAAACAAGTAAATACTCGCGACAAATAATTTGCCTTTCGCTAATGCCATAATTTTATTCGCAATCATACGATCCAGATGTTGAATATGTAATGCTGTCGCTAAGGCAAACCCACCGAAGAACAAGAAAATCGTCGGATCGGCAAAGGCGGCTAAGGCACTCTTGGTGGCAACTAAACCTAAACCAACTGCGAGTAAAGGCACTAATAATGCGGTCACTGTCACATGTAATGCTTCCGTCAACCAAAGAATAGCAATAAAGACTAATAAGGCTAAACCTTTATTGGCTTTCGGATCGAAAGGTAACACATTCAATAAAATAAAAAAGATGACAATATCGAATAAGAAAATGATGGCATTTCGATTAACGCCATTTTTTGTTGGTGTCTCTGCAAGATTCATAATGTTATCCTTCTAAATAAAGCATGATGAAAAAGGGGGAAAAAATGCCGTTCAAGTCATGAACAAGACTTTTAGGAAAATTACCATTATGTTAATAAAAAGCAACAAATTTTATACGGATTTGTGAACACGCGCATAAAAACAATCACACAATAAAAAAGTGCAGCGGGAAATTTGACTTTCTTCCGCTGCACTTTTATGCCATATCATACAAACGTATTATGACACTTCGTTAAATTCATCGAGTTCCAAAGGTTCTTGCGATAAGATAATACCAGTTAAATCCGCATACACATAATCTTCTGGGAAAAAGGTGACACCACCAAAATTTACAGGGACATCAATGTCACCGATGCTCTGTTTATCCGCACCAACGGGAATAGGTGCTAAGGCATGGATGCCAATATCCATCTCTTCGAGCTGTTGAATTTGGCGGACCGCGCCGTAAACAATGATCCCTTCCCAACCATTATCTACCGCTAATTGTGCTAGCTCAGCATCCACTAAAGCACGACGAACTGCACCACCACCGTCCACTAACAACACACGGCCTTCACCGTTCTCTTCTAAAATTTCTGCAATCAAACCATTATTTTCAAAGCATTTTACGGTGGTGACTTTACCATAGAAACGACTGACGCCACCAAAACTTGAAAAAATAGGTTCTACCACATCCACTTGATCAAGATAAATATCACAAAGCTCGGAAGTATCAATGTACATAACATTACCTTATTTTGAAGAAAATTCATTTCGCTAGTATATGCCTATTACTAGCTGATAAGCAAGCCTAAACTAAATAACAGATTGATAAGTAACGCCAATAATGACATTTGCGCAAGCATTGGTCGTAAAGTAAGCGGTGACTTATTTTGATACACAAACAACGCATGTTTCACAAACAAAGGGATAGCGAAGAGAAAGATAAAGCCTGTCATTTTTTGTACATAACATAAACTGAAAATGAAATAACACAAAACGGCAATAAGCAATAAGATAGCGTGATAAACTCGCCCTTTTTCATTTCCTAAACGCACCGCTAAGGTATTTTTACCAACTTGACGGTCTTGTTCAATATCGCGCAAGTTATTGATATTTAATACCGCACTTGCTAATAAACCTGAAGCAAAGGCTGGTAATAAAATGGCTAGATTGAGTTGTTGAGTCTGGAGGTAGTAACTTCCGCCCACCCCGAGCAAACCAAAAAAGAGCAAAACCGATAAATCACCTAACCCCATATAACCATAAGGTTTTGCCCCCACGGTGTAAGTAATGGCAGCAATCACCGCCAATACCCCTAACAGGCTAAATGCCAATAAATCAGCTAAGGACTGATACGCCACAATAATTAAGATTGCCCCTGAACATAAGCTCGCTAATGCGACAACAACTAACCCTTTCTTCAGCTGGCTCGCGTTGATCTGACCTTGTTGAATCGCACGTAAAGGACCAATTCGCTCTGCCGTGTCGGAGCCTTTTTGGTGATCACCATAATCATTGGCAAAATTTGAGAGAATCTGTAATAACACCGTCGTAATTAGACACCATAGCGTAATGGTGCCACTAAATTTACCAGACCAATACGCCAACGATGCGCCCGTGATAATTGACGCGATGGCTAATGGCAAGGTTTTTGGTCTCGCCGTTTCCACCCACTTTTTTAATACATTATTTATCATAAACATCACTTGTTAAAAGAAAAAGCACGCTTTTCCACATACTTTTACGTAAAATAGTTAAACTGCTTTATTTTACACGAAATCTGTATACGAAGGAAAATATGTCTGACTTATCACTCCAGCTACATCCGATTGGCCTTATTCATACCCCTTATAAAGAAAAATTTTCTGTACCACGTCAACCTGGCTTAGTGCAAGACGGCACGGGGATAATCGAATTATTGCCTCCTTATAATCAAGCGGAAACGGTGAGAGGATTAGCACAATTTAGTCATTTATGGTTAATTTTTCAATTTGATAAGGTGCCGACTGGCAAATGGCGCCCGACCGTCAGACCACCTCGTTTAGGAGGAAATCAACGAGTCGGTGTGTTTGCCTCCCGTTCAACCCATAGGCCTAATCCCTTAGGTTTATCTAAAGTGGAATTACGCCGAGTGGAATGCCAAAACGGTAAGGTTCGTCTTCATTTAGGTGCCGTGGATTTAGTCGATGGTACGCCGATTTTTGATATTAAACCCTATCTTGCCTATGCCGATAATGAACCGAACGCTCAATCAGGCTTTGCACAAGATAAGCCTACAAATCAATTAACGGTCCATTTTAGTGAGCTGGCACAACAACAATGCCAAAAAATTGAAGAAAAACGACCGCACTTTACCCGTTTTGTGAGTGATGTGATTGCCCAAGATCCCCGTCCAGCCTATCAGCACAAACAGCAACAAACACGCATTTATGGTATTCGATTACATGAATTTAATATTCGTTGGCAAATAAAAACAACTGGTGAACAGCATGCTGTTATTTTAGATATACAAGAAGAGGAAAAGAAAAAGTGCGGCTGATATGATCTGGCCGCACTTCGGTCATTATTTCTTAATGATATTTTTTACATCGATATCGGTTTTATTCCACTCTTTATCGACTTTACCTTGAATAATGATTAAATCATTCGGTTGAATTGTCTGTCCATTCCAAGCACGATCACTGACATCAATACGGATTTCAGATCCGGCTACATCACGAAAAGTAAACTCATCGCCATCAATTTGTTTGATGATGTAGCCTTCAATAGAGACAGGCATATCATCTTTGGCTTCTAAGGCAGCTTTAACGCTAGTAATACTTGCATTTCCAGCAAACCCACCACCCTTGTTATTGTTGTTATTACTGTTGTTTTGGAAACCACCTTGTGCAATGGTCATACCTGAAATAGCTAAAAGTGAAGTGAATGCAATTAATTTTTTCATCATCTGTTCCTATATAAAAGTTAATAAAAAATAACGGTTCAAAAAGCCACTTGCCTTTCGATGAAGATATTTAACAGTATAAAAATTAAGAAAAGCTTAATGACTCATCAAATAAACACATTTTTACAAAAATAAACCACTTTTCTCTCATCTCGACCATAAGACAATATCCTAACACAAAAGCAACATGTCCGTTTTATTTTTAATCAAAACATGCACTAAGCATATTTATAAGCTGTTGAGAAAAGCAAAAAAACGACCGCACTTTAATAGGTGCGGTCGTGCTACATTGATAAAATGTAAAAAATTAGTGAGTGCTCGTACTGGTTGTGGTACGGCTTGCACGCTTACGATCAGTTTCTGTTAACAATTTTTTACGGATACGGATCGAGGTTGGTGTCACTTCCACTAATTCATCATCATCGATAAATTCAATCGCTTGTTCTAAGCTAAAGCGTACAGGTGGCACTAACACAACGGCTTCATCTTTACCTGACGCACGCATGTTGGTTAATTTCTTACCTTGTAAACAGTTCACCGTTAAATCATTTGAACGGCTGTGAATACCGATAATCTGACCTTCATACACTTCCGTACCGTGATCAATCATTAATTTACCACGCTCTTGTAAGCTAAATAACGCATAAGCTAGCGCTTTACCGGTCGCGTTAGAAATTAAGACACCATTTTTACGTTGTCCAATTTCACCTGGTTTAATGTCATCGTAATGGCTGAAGCTTGAATAAAGTAAACCGGTACCGGAGGTCATCGTCATAAATTCACCACGGAAACCGATTAAACCACGGCTAGGGATAATGTATTCTAAACGAGTACGCCCTTTACCATCTGGCACCATATCACGCACTTCACCTTTACGAATACCTAAGGCTTCCATCACGGACCCTTGGTGCTGTTCTTCGATATCAATCGTGACTTGCTCAAATGGTTCTTGTTTGCGACCCTCGATCTCTTTATAGATAACACGTGGGCGTGACACGGCTAATTCATAGCCCTCGCGACGCATATTTTCGATTAAAACAGAAAGGTGTAATTCACCACGGCCAGACACACGGAACGCATCCGGATCTTCAGTTTCTTCGACTCGCAATGCTACGTTATGTACCAATTCTTTGTTTAAACGCTCAAGAATTTGGCGAGAGGTCACGAATTTTCCTTCTTTACCACAGAATGGTGAGGTGTTCACACAGAAAAACATGGTCACGGTTGGTTCATCAACACTTAATGCAGGTAAAGCTTCAACATTGTTAATATCACAAATCGTATCGGAAATATTTAATTCCCCTAACCCTGTGATTGCAATAATATCGCCCGCATAAGCGCGTTCTGTTTCATAACGTTGCAAACCTAAATGGCCAAGCACTTGACCGATTTTACCAGTACGTGCTTTACCTTCGCTATCAATGATACTAACCGTTTGGTTAGGTTTCACTGAACCCCGTTTAATACGTCCAATACCAATTACCCCAACATAGCTGTTGTAATCTAATTGAGAAATTTGCATTTGGAAAGGTTGATCCAATTCCACTTTTGGTGGCTCAACGTGTTTCACGATCGCTTCAAATAACGGGGTCATATCATCGGCTAAATCATCATGTTCAAGCCCCGCAACACCGTTTAATGCGGAAGCATAAATAATAGGGAAATCTAATTGCTCATCCGTTGCACCAAGATTAACGAACAGATCAAACACTTGGTCCACCACCCAATCAGGGCGTGCGCCTGGACGGTCAACTTTATTGATCACGACAATCGGTTTTAAACCATGTGCAAAGGCTTTTTGTGTCACGAAACGCGTTTGTGGCATCGGACCATCAAATGCATCTACAATTAAAAGTACACAATCTACCATTGACATCACACGTTCTACTTCGCCACCGAAGTCCGCGTGTCCTGGGGTGTCTACGATATTGATACGATAGTCATTCCAATTAATAGCTGTATTTTTGGCTAAAATGGTAATACCACGTTCTTTTTCGATGTCGTTCGAGTCCATCACGCGTTCATCAGCATCACTACGTGATGCCTCTAAGGTGCCAGATTGCTGTAAAAGTTTATCAACAAGGGTAGTCTTACCATGGTCAACGTGGGCGATAATTGCGATGTTACGCAATTTATTGATATCTATTTTATCTGTCATTGAGAAAATCTTATGTATTGAAATAGGGAAAAGTTCTTTTTCTGACCGCACTTTTAGCGAAAAAGTGTGCGAAAGGGGCAAGATTATACAACAGATTGCCCCACTAGAGCCATAAAAACTGCTATTTTTCTCTTAAATAATGTTTAAGTACACTTGGCAATTTCAATACATCCTTAATCAATCTGACAATCAGGTTAGAATGAAAACGTTCTTTTTTAGAAACAACGAGCCCTAATTTCTCATATACATAGCGAGGAGGCAGTAAGATGTCATGAATATAATTTTCTTTTTTCTGTACTACAAATGTCATTTCTCCATTTGTTTCTACAGGTGGCGCAGGAAAATGTTCAGATAAAGGACTGGTTGGTGAAAGAGAATATAGATTAACCTGATAATGTTCTTGTAAGAAATGTAGCGCCTCTAAATCAACATGTTCATGATGATAATCAAATTGTATTTTGTCTTTCTGAAAGTCAGGTAATAAATGAATAATGTTAGGTTGCTTATAATCAAATGCGTATTTTTCTTTATTTGATGGATAAAAATCGATACCGGTTAAATAAATATCCGTATATCCCATCGCAATCGCCACCGCACACATATACACTCCAGAGGTGATTCTTTGATTTTCATACAATTCTTTATAACGAAGATAAACATCAAAAGCCGTTAATTTGGACAAATAATCTTCATATCCGTTTATTGCATCTACAAATAGATTTTGTATTTTCTGGCTCTGTTCTAAATCTACGGCAGGATGATTAAAAGAGGATAAAATAATTTCATCAACAAAATATTCATTATTTTGTTTGAGGTGGTAGAGTGTAT
>JBLUWJ010000028.1:0-27608 GCA_049888895.1 Bisgaard Taxon 45
TAATAGAATACGGCACTTCACTCAGTTTGCTTTTTAACTCAGGAGGAATAATGAGCATATTTTCTACTTTCGAAACAATGGTAGAACAGGCTTTAACGTGGTTTGTTGGAAAAGTAGATGGTCCATTATGGGACATTACGGTGGTGACATTATTAGGTGTTGGTTTATTTTTTACAATCACAACAGGGTTGGTGCAATTACGTTTATTACCACGTAGTTTACGTGAGATGTGGTCAGGACGAAGCGCAGAAGGTAATTCATTAACCCCTTTTCAAGCATTTACCACTGGCTTAGCCAGTCGCGTAGGTGTCGGTAATATTGGTGGCGTGGCAACAGCGATTGCGATTGGTGGTGAAGGTGCTGTGTTCTGGATGTGGATCACTGCGCTGATTGGCATGAGTAGTGCATTTGCGGAATCCTCTTTAGCCCAATTATTTAAAGTCAAAGAACCTTGTGGTTTGTACCGTGGCGGTCCAGCCTATTACATTACCAAAGGGTTAAAAGCACCGCTATTGGGTGCCGCATTTGCTGTCAGTTTGATTTTTACCTTCGGTTTTGCCTTTAATGCAGTACAAGCGAATGCGATTGTGGAAGCAACAAATAATGCTTGGCATTGGAATGCGCAGTATGTCGGTTTAGTGTTAGTTGCGATTACAGCGTTCATTATTTTTGGTGGGGTAAAACGCATTGGGGCAGTAAGTGCAAAATTAGTGCCAATGATGGCATTATTTTATTTGATTATTGCAGTGATTATTCTCGGTATGAATATTCAGTCTATTCCGACGATTATTTCACGTATTGTCTCGAGTGCGTTTGATTTTAGTGCGATGGCCGGAGGGATGTTTGGTGCCATTTTTTCTAAGGCCATGTTAATGGGCGTAAAACGCGGCTTATTTTCCAATGAAGCAGGGATGGGATCCGCGCCAAATGCCGCGGCTTCGGCGGATGTGAAGCATCCTGCAAGTCAAGGCTTAATTCAAATGCTTGGCGTCTTTGTGGACACCCTCATTGTATGTACCTGTACCGCGGTCATCATTTTACTTTCGGATAACTATGGCAATGAAACATTAAAAGGGATTTCTTTAACACAACATGCATTACAATATCATGTGGGTGAGTTTGGTTTACATTTTCTCGCTGCAATTTTGTTTTTGTTTGCTTATTCATCGATTATTGGTAACTATGCGTATGCGGAAAGTAATATTCGCTTTTTACGTAATAAGCCTTTATTTGTGTTAATTTTCCGTTTAGTGGTGCTCTTTTTTGTGTACTTTGGCGCGATTAATCCTGCGAATATTGTTTGGAATTTTGCGGATACTGTGATGGCGATCATGGCAATGATTAACTTAGTATCTCTTATCTTGTTATCTCCGCTTGTTTGGTTAATTTTGAAAGATTATCAGTATCAAGTGAAAGCGGGTATTGAACCCGTATTTAAAATCGAACAGCATCCAAGCCTAATTAAACGCGGTGTTGATAAAGATATTTGGTCTTAATGACAACTGAGTAAAACATTTCTTTTTTATTGACCGCACTTTTACGAGTAAAAAAGCGTGCACAGCTGCGGTCAATCAGCAAGAACAGTGCTTGCGCGTCTAAAACAACATAATCTGTGTGAATGGGTATCACCGTCAACTCACTTATTTTGGGGATTGTCAACATGCAAACACTCGTCATTATTCGAGGTCATTCAGGTTCTGGAAAAAGTACCTTTGCTCAGCAAAAAATAGCTGAATTTAAGGCACGTTATCTAGAGAGTGTTATTTTCCATATCGAGAATGATCATTTCCTGATAGAGAATGGCGAATACTATTGGACAATAGAACGTTTTCAGCAAGCTAAGCAACGTGCCCAACAAAAATTAGTTGAGGCATTTGCCTATTGTGCTGAATATCCGTTACAACATGTGTGTATTGTGGTGAGTAATGTGGGGGGAAATGCGAATGAAATCGAACGGTTAAAAGCGCAAGCAAGGCAAACAGGGCTCGAAACGGTAGTGTATCGATTACAAAACTTTTTTCCGAATACACACCACGTTGAGGCACAACTTGTCTATGAAATGTATTTATCCTTAAATGCGAATCCTGTTCAAGATGAAATTTTGCTTGCGCCTATTCAGCCAATGACGGAAGCAATACGCAATGATATTGAGATATTACAAGCGCTAAAAAGAAAAAACCGCTACACCAAGAAGATGTAGCGGGAGGTCTTAACATAAGAAAGTTAAAAAGACGACTGCATTTGCAGTGCACTAGCATTATCTGAGACCGAGCATTTTTTAAATAGTTCAGAAAATGTTTTATTTTTTATAAAAAATTTTTTATTTGTGTTTCGATACCGATTTCGTCTAAATATAAGTCCGCTAAAATTTCTTGTTGTGTACCTTGTGGGATAAAGAAATCAGGTAAACCAAGCTGTAATAATTTTGTTTGGTGTTGTTGAGAATGTAAGACTTCCGCAACTGCACTGCCAGCCCCACCTTGAATGACGTTTTCTTCTAAGGTTACAATCAGTTCATGTGTTTGTGCGATTTGATCAATACGCTCAGCATCAATAGGTTTGACAAAACGCATATCAACCAATGTGGCGTTCAGTTTTTCTGCCACCACTTTTGCATTTGGAAGTAGCGTACCAAAATTCAATATCGCAATTTTCTCACCTTCGCGGAGTAAGGTTGATTTACCGAGCGCTAACATTGCTAATGGTGTGATCGCTACACCAAGGGCATTGCCACGCGGATAACGCACCGCAGCAGGTTGATTGAGTTGATAGCCCGTGTAAAGCATTTGGCGACACTCATTTTCGTCACTCGGGGTCATAATCACCATATTAGGAATACAACGCATAAAGCTAATATCAAAAGCGCCTTGATGGGTTTGACCGTCCGCACCGACCACACCCGCACGATCAATGGCAAATAAGACAGGCAGATTTTGAATTGCGACATCATGAATAAGTTGATCGTAGGCACGTTGTAAAAAGGTGGAGTAAATCGCCACGACTGGCTTATAGCCTGCGATAGCGAGGCCGGCTGCAAAGGTGACTGCATGTTGTTCTGCAATCGCTACATCAAAATACTGTTGCGGGAAACGGTTAGAAAACTCGACCATACCTGAACCTTCACGCATTGCTGGGGTGATACCAACCAGTTTCGGATCTTGCGCAGCCATTTCACACAGCCAATCCCCAAAAATGCTTGAATAGGTTGGTGTGCTATTGGCTTTAGGCAACTGACCACTTAAATGATCAAATTTAGGTACACCGTGGAAACCAATAGGATCTTTTTCGGCAGGGGCATAGCCTTTCCCTTTTTTGGTCATAATATGTAAAATTTGAGGGCCTTTTAAGGCGCGCATATTTTTCAATGTGCTGATTAATTCTTCAATATTATGCCCATCAATCGGGCCGATATAATTAAAGCCTAGCTGTTCAAACATGGTTCCCACAGGAGAAACAAAACCTTTCACATGTTCTTCGGTTTTTTTGACAAATTCTTTAATTGGGGGCATGCCAGAGAGGATTTTTTTGCCCCCCTCACGAATCGAAGAATAGAATGATCCTGTTAATAAGCGCGCGAGATGATTGTTTAATGCACCGACATTTTCAGAAATTGACATTTCGTTGTCATTTAATATCACCAACATATCGGTATGTAAGGCACCTGCATGGTTTATTGCCTCGAAAGCCATACCTGCGGTAATCGCCCCGTCGCCAATCACACAAACGGTTTTTCGTCCGGCATTCTCACGTTGTGTGGCAACAGCAATGCCTAAGCCGGCACTAATTGAGGTGGAAGAATGGCCTACACTTAACACATCAAATTCACTTTCTTCACGCCATGGAAAAGGATGAATCCCATTTTTTTGACGAATGGTTGACATTTGGTCACGACGACCCGTTAAGATTTTATGAGGATACGCTTGGTGACCCACGTCCCAAATCAGTTGATCAAAAGGGGTTTTATAAACGTAGTGCAAGGCAACAGTTAATTCTACTGTGCCTAAGCCTGATGCCAAATGACCACTACTTTGACTAACAGACTCTAATAAATATGCGCGTAATTCCTGACAGATTTGAGGAAGCTGTTCTTTGTTTAACAAACGTAAATCATCAGGTGAATTAATTAATGATAACAGAGGATAATTTTGCATAGTTGTTAGTCAATTCCAAAATAATTATAAAACTGACCGCACTGTAATCTTAGTATGTTGTGCGGTTTAACTTTTTCTATTTACCACAAATTCAGCGATGGCACGGAGTGCACTGGTATCAAAGGGAATATCATCTAATTCCGCGATAGCCGTTTGGTACAATTCTTGTGCTTTTTGTTTGGCGCCAACTAAACCTAATAATTTAGGGTACGTGCTTTTATCCGCCAATAAATCGGAACCGACGGTTTTACCGATAATTTCACTTTCGCCTTCAATATCTAAGATATCGTCTTGTACTTGGAACGCCAAACCAATGGCTTCGGCATAACGCTGTAGTTGGTGCTCCAGTGTGGTATTGTTAAAATGCGATGAACAAATTCGTCCTAGCTGAATCGCTGCGGAAAGCATGGCTCCCGTTTTATTCCGGTGAATTTGTTCTAACTCCAATAAGCTAATGTGTTTTTGTTCTGCAATCAGATCAAGACTTTGCCCTAAACACATCCCTTTTGCGCCTGCCGCTTGACTCAGTGTTTTCACCAGCGCTAATTTTTGTTCTGCGAGTAGATCGGGTGCTTGGGTTAATAGATCAAATGCAAAGGCTTGTAATGCATCCCCCGCTAGAATGGCGGTCGCTTCATCAAAGGCAATATGGCAAGTGGGTTGACCCCGACGTAAATGATCATTATCCATTGCAGGGAGATCATCGTGAATTAGTGAATAAGCATGAATGGCTTCTACACTTGCGGCCGCATAGTCAAGTTGATTTAAGTCTGCCCCTAGCATTCGGCCTGTGGCATAAACTAAGAAAGGACGAATGCGTTTTCCGCCAAGTAATACACCATAACGCATAGCCTCAGCCAGCGGTGAAGAGAGCGTATTGACATTCAATTGTTCAGCTAAAAAAGCATTAATACGTTGTTGGAGTTGGGGTAAATCATGTGAAAGTTGATACATAACCTGCTCGTATTCTTCTTATTCTTCCGCTTGATAATCGTGTAATTTAGCACTGTCACTTTTTTGCAATAAAATCTGAATACGTTGTTCAGCCTGTTGCAAACGTTCTTGTCCTAAATTCGCTAAAAAAACACCATTTTCAAATGCTTTTAATGCATCCTCTAACGGTAATGAACCACTTTCCAAACGAGTCACAATCTCTTCTAATTGTTGAAGGGTTGTTTCAAAATCTAACGCGTTTTTATCTGTGCTTTTTTTAGCCATTGCATATCCTTTTCACCAAAGTGTTAAGGGCACCATTGTACTGTATTTTTGTTGCTATGTTAAAATTATTTGCGTATTTTTTGGTGAGTAATATCCGCTTATTACTTGATTTTCCGCACAAATAGAGAAAGATTTTTGATTCTGGATCAGATCTGCTAGAATGCACCGCTTGTAAATTGAGAATAGAAATAAAGAAATTATGAAATTTGTGATTAAACTGTTTCCTGAGATTATGATTAAAAGTGAATCGGTACGTAAACGATTCGTCAAAATCTTAACGGGGAATATTCGTAATATTTTAACGAAACATGATGATACGATTGCAGTAGTTCGGCATTGGGATTACATCGAAGTTCGTTCAAAAAAAGAAGAAAATAGACCGCACTTAATTGAATTATTAGGGCGCATTCCGGGTATTCATCACTTTTTAGAAGTGGATGAAAAGCCGTTTACAACGATGCACGATATTTTTGAACAGACCTTGCAAGATATCGGAACAAGTCTTGAGAACAAAACGTTTTGTGTGCGTGTCAGACGAAAAGGGAAACATGAATTTAATTCCTTAGATGTAGAGCGTTATGTCGGTGGTGGCTTAAACCAACATATTCCCACTGCTAAAGTCAGACTTAACAAGCCAGATGTTACCGTGCGTATTGATATTGAAAATGACAATATGATGTTGATTAAAGCGCGTCATGATGGCATTGGCGGTTATCCAATTGGGACGCAAGAAGATGTGTTATCTCTGATTTCAGGTGGTTTTGACTCTGGTGTATCAAGCTATATGCTGATCCGTCGAGGTTCACGTGTACATTATTGTTTCTTTAATCTCGGCGGTGCTGCACATGAAATTGGTGTAAAACAAATGGCATACCATATTTGGCAACGTTATAGTGCATCACATAAAGTGCGCTTTGTGGCGATCAACTTTGAACCTGTAGTGGGTGAAATTTTGGAAAAAGTGGATAATGGACAAATGGGCGTGGTACTAAAACGGATGATGGTACGCGCAGCAAGTCGTATCGCGGAACGTTTTGGCATTCAAGCAATTGTGACGGGCGAAGCATTAGGTCAAGTGTCGAGTCAAACGCTCACCAATTTACGTTTAATTGATGAGGCCGCTGAAACATTAGTATTACGTCCATTAATTACCCATGACAAAGAACAAATCATTGCCATGGCGAAACAGATTGGGACGGATGATATTGCCAAATCGATGCCTGAATTTTGTGGGGTCATTTCAAAAAATCCAACGGTGAAAGCCATCAAAGCGAAAATTGAGGAAGAAGAAGGCAATTTTGATTTTGCCATCTTAGAAAGTGCGGTGCAAAATGCGCAATATTTGGATATACGTCAGATCGCTGAGCAAACTGAAAAAGACGTCGTGGAAGTTGATACGGTCTCCGTCTTGACTGCACAAGATGTGATTTTGGATATTCGTAGTCCAGAGGAAACCGATGAAAAGCCACTTGAGCTAGAAAACGTACAATTCATGCCGTTTTATAAATTGTCTTCACAATTTTCTACATTAGATCAAAGCAAAAACTACTTGTTATATTGTGAACGTGGTGTAATGAGTAAATTACAAGCCTTGTATTTAAAAGAACAAGGCTTTAGTAATGTGAAAGTCTTTCGCTTTTAATAGGCGATAATGGATCAATCATGCCGAGTGACAACTCGGCATAGTTATTTATGTCATTCGTTTATTTTTTCCAGATCGCATGGAATTCGCGATCTTGTTCACGATGTGAAATCAGGAATTTTGCAAACACATCATCCATTTCGTCTTTATCGTTCACTAAACCAATCCACACTTCTGCATAGGCTTCGGGATCGATTAACACACCAATTTCCATCTCCCAATCATCTGCCGTTTCCACAAATTCTACGGCACCACGTTCTTCAAATTGTAAGTTAAATAATAAAATATCAGCAGGATCGAGATGTTCCGGTGCCATTTCAAGGAAAATATCGTAAGCCAGATCAATGGCAACGTCGGGGTCTAATTTTGTGATATCTGTCATTCTTTGTTCCTTTCAGTCTTCAATCAAACGTGCATCATAACATGAATTGGAATAAACATTAGGACAATTCAGCCAGTTTGTTGCTGTCTTTTTTCGTGTGATTTTGTGTAAGACGGTGAGCTTGATATCGTCTAATGGTTCATAGCCATTAAATTAAAAAAACAGAAAAAGAAAGACCGAATTGCTTGTCTTTATTGGGGGAATACTATGCATAAATTAAACGAAAATGATGTCACACCGGAACATATTTTTTTCGAGCGTCGTAAAATTATTCAAAGTATGGGATTAATGGGGGCGGCTTCATTATTGCCACGTTTCACATTGGCTGCTGAAAAACAAGATTCTCGTCAAGCCTTACATTTTGCGAAAGATCTAAATCCGCAAGCCTTGCTGTTGACGCCTGAAAATAAGGTGATCGGTTATAACAATTTTTATGAATTTGGGGTGGATAAAGCTTCTCCAGCCAAATATGCCTCTGCATTAAAAACGGAGCCATGGACGTTGCGCATTGAAGGCGAAGTCGAAAAACCGATGACGTTTGATGTGCATCAGTTAATGCAGCAACTCCCATTGGAAGAGCGTATCTACCGTTTTCGTTGTGTTGAAGCCTGGTCGATGGTGATTCCTTGGATTGGTTTTGAACTGAATAAGTTATTGGCGTTAGTTCAGCCAACCAGTCAGGCGAAATATGTCGAATTTGAAACCTTGTATGATCCAGACAGTATGCCGGGACAAAAAAATCACTTTTTTGGTGGGGGCCTGATTTATCCTTATGTAGAAGGGTTAACAATGGCAGAAGCAATGCATCCTTTGACCTTATTATCAGTGGGACTTTATGGCAAAACCTTAGCCCCTCAGAATGGTGCGCCGATTCGGTTAGTGGTGCCTTGGAAATATGGGTTTAAGAATATTAAATCCATCGTGAAAATTACGCTTAAATCAGCACAACCGATGACAACTTGGCACCAAGCCGCACCACAAGAATACGGTTTTTATGCCAATGTGAATCCGGAAGTGGATCATCCGCGTTGGTCACAAGCAAGTGAACGCGTGATTGGTTCGGGTGGCTTATTGAGCGTGAAACGTCAACCAACATTGATGTTTAATGGTTATGCTGAGCAAGTTGCACATTTATATCAAGACCTAGATTTAAGGACCTATTTCTAATGTTAAGTCTGTTGAGAATACTGATTCATGTGGGGTGTTTCAGTCCATTTGTTTGGCTCGCTGTGGTTGTGCTGAGTGGTGATGAAACACAGTTAGGTGCAGATCCGATCAAAGAAATCCAACACTTTTTGGGTTTTACGGCAATCACCATTTTATTGCTTATGTTTATCTTGGGTAGGGTTTTCCGTCTCATTAATCAACCCCAATTACAAGTACTGCGCCGAGCATTAGGATTATGGGCATGGGGTTATGCAGTTTTACATGTGTGTGCTTATTTTGCGTTAGAGTTAGGGTATGACTTGTCTTTATTTACACAAGAATTATTGAACAGAAGTTATCTTATTATGGGCGTTATCGCCTTGTTAATTCTGAATTTAATGGCGATCAGTTCATTACCTTATTTAAAACGCAAAATGGGTAAGTGGTGGTTTTATCTGCATCAATTAGGCTATTATGCGTTGTTGTTGGGGGCAATCCATTACGTTTGGTCGGTCAAAAATGTGACATTTTCATCGATATTATATTTGCTGTTGTCTGTCATGATAGTGTGTGGCGCTTTATACGAGCTGTTGAGAAAAAGACATGGCCGTGCGATAAATGCTTGTGTTGGAAAAGATTGATCTCACAAATAAGTGCGGTAGAATATCGCCCTTATTTTTTTATAAGCGATTTGAGCGAGTGCGATAAGATTGATGAATACGCGGATTGAACCTGATTTTTGGAAACATAAGACGTTACTTGAAATGACCGACGCAGAGTGGGAGGCACTTTGCGATGGTTGTGGTAAATGTTGTTATCGAAAATTTATTGAAGGGCGTGGTAAACGTAAAAAACTGTATTACACGCGCATCGCATGCAATCTTTTAGACCTCGACACAGGAAGATGTACTCACTATGCAAAACGTTTTCAGTTGGAAACGGATTGCACGAAATTGACCAAGAAAAATTTACCCGATTTTCATTGGCTTCCCTCTACTTGTGCTTATCGTTTATTGAATGAAAATAAACCGCTCTTTGACTGGCATCCGCTTATTTCAGGCGATCCCGCATCGGTCAAAAAAGCCCAAATTTTGATTAAAGAGGGGATTCATGAAGAAGAGGTGATTGATTGGTTTGAGTTTATCGTTGATGAACATTAAAACGCAGTTATGATGAATCAGTGGTTAGACCTGTAGCCGTTAGTAGACAGTATCACCATGATGATGCACTAGAAAGTGAGGCGATAGCACTGAGTTGCATCACAACAATAAGGGGATATGCCCTTTTGATGAGGGCTTTTTATTTGACATGAGCCGGCGTAAAGTCAGCTATGTTGTTGAAAAAATTGAATATGTAAAGGATATCCCTACATTCTCTATCACCTTGTCACATTGTAATTGGATTCTTACCCACACTCAGTTATCTTGACGAAGATCACTAATTTTAATAAAAGTCATTGCCTTTGTAGGTTGCTTGGATAGAATAACTATTAATCATTAATCTAGTTTAGGTTTGTTATTAATGGATATTGAATACATCCGGCGTGAGGCTGAAAAGCAAGGCATTGCCCCCTCTCATTATGATATTAATGGGCAGCTTATTTACGCCAGTCCAGATACATTAACGTATTTCACGGATTTATTGAAATCTTCGTCAGCCGCATCATCCGCACAATTACACTTTAATGATGTTGTGGTGTTTCTGGAAAACGAACCGATTCAGTATCGTTTAGCTCGTCTTTCTCTAGCCGAACAGGCTTTGAGTTACCAACTCGTGAACGAATCAGGCAAACAAATCCTTGCACAATCCTGTACTCGCGGTGAGTTCCTCAATTTACCTCCACTTGAGTTTGGTTATTATCATTTACGTATTACAAACGCCGATACTCATTATTCTGTACGTGTATTGATCAGTCCTCAAACAGCCTATCAACCCCCTATATTACAAAAAAAGAAAGCATGGGGATTAAATGTTCAATTGTATAGTTTGCGTTCTAAACAAAACTGGGGAATTGGAGATTTTGCTGATCTTGCTTATTTAGTTGAACAAGCAGTGACGTATGGTGTCGATTTTATTGGTATTAATCCGTTGCATTTAATGTATGACGCAGTACCAGAATGGGCAAGCCCTTATAGTTCTTCTTCTCGTCGATGGTTGAATCCTATCTACTTATCTGTGCCAAGACTGCCTGAGTTTAAACGTTGTAAAGGTATTCAGCATTGGTTTACTTCAGAAGATATTCAAACAGAATTGGCTCGTTTGCAGACCACAGACTTAGTGGATTATGGCCAAGTGAGCGCACTCAAACAAACAGCGCTGAAACAACTGTTTGCCTTTTCAAAGCGCAGTCAATCTGCGGTGATTATCCAACGTCGTCAGGCTTTCTTACAATTTATGAAACAGCAAGGCGAACCCCTCTTGTTACAAGGGCTGTTTGATGTTTTAGATGGTCAATCTCATCCACAAATGGCAACAGAAAAAACGATTGGCTGGTTAGGTTGGTGTCGTGAATGGCAACGTTTAAGTAAAGCAAAACGTCAGCGTTTACTCAAAACCTATCAAGCAGAGATCGAGTTTTATGCCTGGTTACAGTGGTTAGCGACAGAACAATTAATGGACATTCAAGCATTATGTGCGCGTTTAGGGATGAATTTAGGCATTTATGGTGATTTAGCAGTAAATAGCTCACGTGGTAGCGCAGATGTTTGGACCGATCCAGAATTGTATTTTATTAATGCATCAATCGGGGCACCACCTGATCCATTAGGCCCGGTTGGGCAAAATTGGAATTTACCACCTTATAATCCTGCGATCTTAAAACGTCGTGGTTTTCAACCGTTTATTGATATGTTACGCAGTAATATGCAACATTTTGGTATTCTGCGTATTGATCACGTGATGGGCTTATTCCGTCTATGGCTGATTCCAGAAGAAAAAACAGCCGCAGATGGCGCGTATGTCTATTATCCATTTGATGAATTAATGGCGATCTTAGCCATTGAAAGCCAACGTAATCGTTGTTTGATTGTAGGGGAGGATTTAGGCACGGTACCAGATGAAGTGCGGTCAAAACTAAACGAATTACAGATTTTTTCTTACTTCGTTTTATATTTTGAGCAACGTAATCGCCAATACCCAACAGGTGAGCAATTTCCTGTAAACGCCTTCGCCACTATTGGTACACATGATGTGCCGTCACTACAAAGTTTTTGGCATTGTGTCGATTTGCAGCTATTTCATCAACTCGGGATTTTGGACGGTGAGAGCTTGCAACAAAAATATGCACAACGCGTGATTGATAAACAGGCTTTGTTAGATACTTTGCACCGTGATGGCTATTTGCCACCAAATTATGAAGGAAACGCCTTATCGAT
Organism: Bisgaard Taxon 45; assembly: GCA_049888895.1. Classification (GTDB taxonomy): domain Bacteria; phylum Pseudomonadota; class Gammaproteobacteria; order Enterobacterales; family Pasteurellaceae; genus Pasteurella. The sequence goes on from JBLUWJ010000028.1 coordinate 11,914, forward strand.
GGCGATGCATGCTCACCTTAATTATGTGTTGCATCAATATTTAGCTAAAAGCCGTGCTCGATTGATTGGTGTACAACTGGAAAATTTATTCAGCCAAGAAATGTCATTTAATTTACCTGGCACTGATAGGGAATATCCAAACTGGCGTAAAAAACTCGCATGGACACTTGAACAACTCTTTAGTGATCAACATATCACCGCGTTTTTAAGCGCGATTGATCAAGCGCGTCATGCATGAATTTAATAAGAGTCGAATTTGAGGATGTGTTATGGTTCAATTAGTTTCACCTTCCGTGATTAATCAATTTTTTGAAGGAACGCATGCAGACCCATTTTCTGTGTTAGGGATGCATGAAACAGAGAATGGTATTGAAATTCGGGCGTTATTGCCAGATGCAAGCCGTGTGGTGGTGATTAATAATGAAACACAAAAAGCGGTTGGCGAGTTAGATTGCGCTGATGATCGTGGCTTTTTTGTTACAGTGATACCGAAAACAAGAACCTTTTTTGCCTATCAATTACAAGTTTTTTGGGGCACGGAATCACAAATTATCGAAGATCCTTATCGTTTTCATCCAATGATAGCTGATTTAGATAATTGGTTATTAAGTGAAGGGTCTCATTTACGTCCTTATGAAGTGCTCGGAGCGCATTTTATGGAATGTGATGGGGTGTCAGGGGTAAATTTCCGTTTATGGGCACCGAATGCGAAGCGTGTGTCGGTTGTGGGTGATTTCAATTATTGGGATGGTCGTCGTCACCCAATGCGTTTTCATCAAAAGAGCGGTGTGTGGGAGCTTTTTTTACCAAAAGCCTCACTGGGTCAACTGTATAAATTTGAATTAATTGATTGTCATGGACAGTTACGTTTAAAAGCCGATCCCTATGCCTTTAGTTCGCAATTACGTCCTGATACGGCATCGCAAATTAGCGTATTACCTGAAATCGTGCCGATGACAGCACAACGTCGCAAAGCCAATCAATTTGATCAGCCTATTTCTATTTATGAAGTGCATCTTGGCTCTTGGCGTCGCAATTTAGAGAATAACTTTTGGTTGGACTATGATCAGATTGCCGATGAATTGATTCCATATGTGAAAGAGATGGGCTTTACACACATTGAATTCTTACCTATTTCTGAATTTCCATTTGACGGCTCATGGGGTTATCAGCCGCTAGGATTGTATTCGCCAACCAGTCGATTTGGTACGGCAGAGGGATTCAAACGTTTAATTGAAAAAGCCCACGAAGCGGGAATTAATGTGATTTTAGACTGGGTACCTGGCCATTTCCCAAGTGATACCCACGGGTTAGCCGCCTTTGATGGTACCGCATTGTATGAGCATGCTGATCCGCGTGAAGGCTACCACCAAGATTGGAACACCTTAATTTATAACTATGGGCGTAATGAAGTGCGTAACTTTTTATCCAGTAATGCACTTTATTGGCTAGAACGTTTTGGTTTGGATGGTATTCGTGTTGATGCGGTTGCCTCGATGATTTATCGTGATTACAGCCGTGCAGAGGGCGAATGGATACCGAATCAATATGGTGGGCGTGAAAATTTAGAAGCGATTGAATTTTTAAAACACACTAACTGGAAAATCGATTCTGAAGCACAAGGCGCGCTTTCGATTGCAGAAGAATCCACCTCTTTTGCCGGCGTGACAAAACCGTCCAAAGAGGGAGGGTTAGGTTTTCACTTTAAATGGAATATGGGATGGATGAATGACACGCTGTCTTATATGCAAAAAGATCCAGTGTATCGCCAATATCACCATGACCAGATGACCTTCGGTATGGTGTATCAGTATAGTGAAAATTTTGTTTTGCCATTATCTCACGATGAAGTAGTACATGGTAAATGTTCCTTACTCGGTAAAATGCCGGGTGATGCGTGGCAGAAATTTGCCAACTTACGGGCTTATTATGGCTATATGTGGGGCTATCCGGGTAAAAAATTACTTTTCATGGGGAATGAATTTGCACAAGGGCGTGAATGGAATTACCAAGAAAGTCTTGATTGGTTCTTACTTGAAGAAGCGCATGGTGGGCGATGGCATCAAGGCGTGCAGTTGTTGGTGAAAGACCTCAATCATCTTTATCAACAACATGCTCCGCTCTTTGAACTCGACGGTTCGCCAGAAGGCTTTGATTGGTTAGTGGTGGATGATCGTCAAAACTCGGTATTTGCCTTTGAACGTCGCAGTAAAAACGGTGAACGGATTATTGTAGTGAGTAATTTCACGCCTGTACCACGTCATGGATATCGTTTTGGGGTGAATATGGCGGGGAATTATGTGGAAATTTTAAATACCGATTCGGCATTTTATCAGGGGTCGAATGTAGGAAATTGTGGTGAAGTGAGCAGTGAAATGATTGAAAGTCATGGTCGAGCACAGTCGATTTGCGTGTCTATTCCGCCACTTGCCACCATTTATTTGAAGTACCAAGGAAAATAATTGCATCTGATAGGTTGTGCTATCCTATGTATAAGCAGTAATACTATGTAATCAAAATAATAATATTATATAAATGAAAACAATAAAAACAGGGAAACCTTATCCGTTAGGGTGTTCAAAACAAACGGAAGCCGGACAAATAGGCTATAACTTTGCATTATTTTCCCAAGCGGCACAACGCGTTCAACTTTGTCTATTTAGCGAGGGGCAAGAGCAGCGGGTAGACTTAATACCGAGCGATGAAGGCATTTGGCATGTTTGGGTAAGTGATATAGCGGTTGGGACAGCATATGCTTATCGAATTTCGGGCAAAACAGACCGCACTTTAGCGAACCCCAATAAATTAATGTTGGATCCTTATGCTAAAGCAGTTGTGGGCAAGCCGGATCTCAGCACTGCAGAAAAATGTGCTTGGTTTGAGTTGGCTGATTCAAGAGATAACGCGTCTCTTGCACCAAAAGCAGTGATTATTGATGAGCAGTTTGATTGGCAAGCAGATAAACCATTGCGCACCCCGTGGTCACAAACGGTGATTTATGAAATGCATGTAAAAGGTTTCACGCAATTACGTGCTGATTTGCCAGAAACGTTGCGTGGGACTTATGCGGGGTTGGCACATCCAACGATGATTGCGTATTTGCAAGAATTAGGCGTAACGGCAGTTGAGTTATTGCCTATTCAATATCAAGCGGATGAACGGCATTTACAGGAAAAAGGCTTAGCCAATTATTGGGGATATAACCCACTAGCGATGTTTGCAGTAGAATCTAACTACAGTACTCAACAGAACAGTATGAGTGCGTTAAATGAATTTAAAATGATGGTCAAAGCGTTACATCAAGCGGGCATCGAAGTGATTTTAGATATGGTATTTAACCATACGGCTGAATCAGAAAAACATTTTCCGACGTTCAGTCAGCGTGGCATTGATGATGAAACTTACTATTGGCAAGATACGCAAGGGCATTATTATAACTGGACGGGCTGTGGTAATACGCTGAACTTATCTCATCCCATGACGCGCCGTTGGGTGATAGATTGTTTATGTTATTGGGTAGAGGCGTGTCATGTCGATGGTTTCCGTTTTGATTTAGGTACTGTGCTGGGGCGTGAGGGAGAAGGCGGTTTTAATCCACAAGCACAGTTATTTGCAGATATTCAAGATGAACCGCGTTTACAAGGCTGTAAGTTGATTGCAGAACCTTGGGATATTGGTGATTTCGGCTATCAAGTGGGTAAATTTCCTACTTACTTTGCAGAATGGAATGATCGTTTTCGCGATGATGTGACGCGTTTTTGGTTATGGAAGAGTGGTGAAAATGGTGCATTTGCTCAACGCTTGGCGGGTTCAAGTGATCTGTTCCAACAAGGTTGTCGTCAAGTGCATAGTTCGATCAATTTTATTACCGCGCATGATGGTTTCACTTTACGTGATTTAGTCAGTTATAACGAAAAACACAATTGGGCAAATGGCGAAAATAACCGTGATGGGCGGAACCAAAATTACAGTTATAACCACGGTGTTGAAGGCATCGAAAATATCCCCAGTACGGTAGAACATGACCGTGTTTTAAGTAGCATTGCCTTACTGATGAATTTGCTCTTAGCAAATGGCACACCAATGTTACTGGCGGGGGATGAATTTGGTAATTCTCAGTTTGGTAATAATAATGCCTATTGCCAAAATAATGAAATAGCCTGGCTTAAATGGCAAGACTTTAATCCGTTATTATTTAACGCAACTAAGCAAACGATTGCGTTAAGAAAAAAAATAGCGAGTTTACAGCAAGATCGTTGGTGGTCTGAGGTAAATGTTCAGTGGCTCAATACACAAGGTGAGCCAATGACCATCGCAGATTGGCATAATCAAGAAAGCAAAGCGTTACAAGTGCTTTTAGATAATCAATGGCTTTTTTTGATTAATGCGAAACAAAAATTACAAACTTTCTTGTTACCAGCAGGTGATTGGGAAGTTATGTATTGTGCAACAAAATTAACCACTCAAGGCGGTTTTATCGAGTTGGATGATGTCACTTTTGGTGTGTTGCAACAGTTAAACAAGCAGTAATTATATGTAAACAATAATAAGGGTTGTTGATATGAGGTTGTGCAACGTCACCCAATAATGGAGGTCATTATGAATAGCAGCATTGTGAAATTGCCTAATAAATATGAGTTAGTGAAGGATACTCTTGTCTTAATTCTGGCAGGGGGACGTGGGTCTCGCTTGTATGAATTGACAGATAAGCGTGCCAAACCAGCTCTGTATTTTGGTGGTAATCGTCGAATTATCGATTTTGCATTGTCAAATTGCTTAAATTCAGGTCTAAACCGCATTGGCGTGGTGACACAATATGCAGCGCATTCTTTGCTACGTCATTTACAAAATGGTTGGTCATTTTTACCCGCTGAACGCGGTGAATTTATTGATATGCTACCTGCACGTCAGCAAATTGATGATTCAACTTGGTACCGTGGTACGGCGGATGCCGTTTATCAAAATATGGCGATCATTCGTGATCACTATTGCCCTAAATATATTCTTATATTAGCGGGCGACCATATTTATAAACAAGATTATAGTCAGATGTTGTTGGATCACATTAATAGTGGCGCAAAATGTACTGTAGGTTGTATTGAAGTTGAACGTGAAAAAGCCAGCGAATTTGGTGTGATGGCGGTGAATGAAAACTTAAAAGTGAAGTCTTTTGTGGAAAAACCAAAAGATCCACCGGCCATGGTGGGTAAACCAAACACCTCACTTGCTTCTATGGGGATTTATGTGTTTGATGCAGCGTATCTTTACGATGTATTAGAGCGTGAGGTGAGTTCACCTTATACTTCACATGACTTTGGTAAAGATATTCTACCAAAAGCCTTAGAAGAGGAAGTGTTATACGCCCATCCATTTAGTCGTTCTTGCATGGGACGTAATACTGAAGGGGAAATTTACTGGCGTGATGTGGGGACATTAGACAGTTTCTGGCAATCGAACATTGACTTAGTGTGTGAAACACCGCAGTTAGATATTTATGACCAAAGCTGGCCAATTCGTGGTAACCCAGTACAAACTTATCCTTCAAAATTCTTCTATAAGAAAGGAATTGCACGACCAGTGGATAACTCATTGATTTCTGGTGGCTGTGTTATTACTGATGCCTCTATTAGTTATTCGGTTCTATTCGATCGGATTAAAATTAATGAAGGGTCTGAAATTGATCACTGTGTCGTTTTACCACAAGTGACGATTGGAAAAAATTGTAAATTAAAACGTTGTATTATTGATCGTCATACCACCATTCCAGATGGTATGGAAATTGGTGTGAACTTAGAACTTGACCGTCAACGTTTTAGAGTCAGTTCTGGTGGTGTTGTGCTTGTGACACAATCCATGTTAAAGAAGCTTAATGGAGAAGACGTGGCATCAGAAGCCCATCTTGATTGATTAAGTATGGCATCCAAGAAAATACGGTGTATTGCCGTACACCGTATTTTCTATTGCAATGTATTCGAAGGAATAAAAAATGAAAGTATTACATGCTTGCTCAGAGTTATACCCATTGTTAAAAACAGGTGGGTTGGCAGATGTGATGGGCGCATTGCCTTTTGCACAAAAAGAGATTGGAATTGATACGCGTATTGTACTGCCTGCGTATCCTACAATTAAAGCGGGAATTCCTGAGACCACGGTTGTCAGTGAGTTTGATAATTTTGCTGGCCATATTGTATTGCGTTATGGCGAATATAAAGGCCTTGGCGTGTACTTAATTGATGCACCTCATTTATATCAACGTGAAGGTAATCCTTACCATGATCAATGGTATAACGATTATGCCGATAATTATAAACGTTTTGCCTTATTGGGGTGGGTCGCAGCAGAATTAGCCACAGGATTAGACAGTTGGTGGCAGGCGGATGTGGTGCATGCGCATGACTGGCATGCCGGATTAACTAGTGCTTATTTGTACAATAAAGGTCGCCCAGCCAAATCGGTTTTCACGATTCATAATTTAGCTTATCAAGGGCAATTTGCGCATCACCATTTGTTTGAAATTGGCTTACCAGCAGGGATGTTTCATGTGGACGGATTGGAGTTACACGGTCAAATTTCTTACTTAAAAGCGGGACTTTATTATTCTGATACCGTGACAGCAGTGAGTCCAACTTATGCAAAAGAAATTACTACGCCTGAATTCGGATATGGTCTACAAGGCTTATTAAGCACATTAAATTCACAGGGAAAATTGGTTGGCATTTTAAATGGCGTGGATGAACACATTTGGCATCCAAATCATGATACTTATCTTGAGCATCACTACAAACTCAAAGCCATGACAGGCAAACGCAAAAACAAAGCTGCGTTGCAAGCTTACTTTAACTTACCGCAAGATCCAGATGCCTTATTATTTGTGATGGTGACCCGTCTAACAGAACAAAAAGGGGTGGATCTGTTAATTGATAGTGCTGAAGAAATTGTACAACAGGGCGGACAATTAACGATTTTGGGGTCAGGTTCACCGCATTTAGAAGCTGGTATCTTGCATTTAGCTCAACAATATCCGCAACAAATTGCGGTGAAAATTGGCTATGATGAAGCCTTATCACATTTAATGATTGCTGGTGGTGATGTCATTTTAGTCCCAAGTCGTTTTGAGCCTTGTGGTTTAACCCAATTATACGGCTTGAAATATGGCACATTACCATTAGTGAGAGCCACTGGTGGTTTGGCTGATACGGTGGTGAATGCGACACCAGAAAACATCAAGTCACGACGTGCCACGGGCTTTGTGTTTGAACAAACAGACAGTGAAGCATTACGTCAAGCCTTAGCCAATGCCTTTGCGTTATGGCAAAAACAGCGTCTCTGGTTCACGGTACGTACTGTTGCAATGGAGCAAGATTTTAGCTGGCAAATTTCAGCGACGGGGTATCATGCTTTATATCAACGCCTTTTATCGTTTAACTAGTATAGATTGCGCTTTGTAAATTTTTACCCTATTGCTATTTTCTGAGCAAAAAATTGTTGCATTTTTGCTCAGAAATGACTAAATTTCACCGTTCTCTAAAATAAGTAGGAGTGTAAAAGAAATTATGATTATGGATAACTTTGATTCACCTTTTCTCTATAATCGTCCCGAAATTACCGTTGACTCATTGAAAAAAAGCATCGTTTCTAAATTGATTTTTTCAATTGGTCATTCACCTAAAGAAGCAAGCAAACGTGATTGGCTCAATGCGACTTTATATGCGGTACGTGATTTTGTCACTGAAGGTTGGATTACCACAGCCCGTCAATCAAGAAGTCAAGAAACCCGTCGTGTTTATTATCTCTCTATGGAGTTCTTAATTGGACGTACTTTGTCTAATGCGATGCTCGCAGAAGGCGTGTATGAGGTTGCTAGACAAGCCTTATCTGAACTCAACGTCAATTTAGAAGATGTGTTAGAAAAAGAAGTGGATCCTGGCTTAGGTAATGGGGGGCTAGGACGCCTCGCGGCCTGTTTCATGGATTCTATTGCGACATTAGCCCTACCTGGCGTTGGGCATGGTATTCGTTATGAATACGGGATGTTCAAACAAGAAATTGAAGATGGTCACCAAGTTGAAAAACCAGATACCTGGTTAGATAAAGGCGCGCCATGGGAATTTATTCGTCCTTCTAAACGCTATACGATTCGTTTTGGTGGAAGTATTCACTTTGAAGGGAAAAAATGCATTTGGACCAGCAAAGAAGAAGTCGAAGCTTTAGCCTATGACCAGATGATCCCGGGTTATGACAATGACTCTGCAGCCACTTTACGCTTATGGAGTGCTTACGCGGGAGATCGTTTTGATTTAGACGATTTTAATAAAGGTGATTATCTTGCTGCCGTAGAAGATCGTACATTAAGTAAAAATATTTCACGTGTACTTTACCCAGATGATTCAACTTGGAAGGGGCGTGAATTACGCTTACGTCAAGAATATTTTTTGGTATCTGCCGCCTTACAAGACATTATCTATCGTCATAAGCGGATCTATCACACTATGGATAATTTTGCTGATAAAGTGGCCATTCATTTAAATGATACCCACCCAGCATTGGCAATCCCTGAATTAATGGCGATTTTAATTGATCAAGAAGGCTATGAATGGAAGGATGCATGGGATATTACTCGTCGTGTGTTCTCATATACCTGTCATACCTTAATGTCAGAAGCGTTGGAAACATGGCCAGTCGAAATGATGGCGCATATTTTACCTCGTCATTTACAAATGGTTCTTGAGATCAATGAATACTTCTTGGAATACGTCAGAACCTATGTGTCAACTGACGCAGAGTTTATCCGTCGTGTGTCATTAATTGAAGAAGGTGATCACCGTAAGGTACGTATGGGTTGGTTATCTGTCGTTGGATCGCATAAAGTTAATGGGGTTGCGGCTATTCATTCTGAATTAATGGTGACTTCCACTTTTGCTGATTTTGCTCGTATTTATCCAGAACGCTTTACTAACGTCACTAATGGGATTACTCCTCGCCGTTGGATTGGTGTAGCGAATCCAGAATTATCGGCATTATTTGATCAATACATTGGTAAAGAGTGGCGTCGTGATTTAAGTCAATTAACCTTGTTAAAAGATAAAGTACAAGACCCTGAGCTAAGAAAATCAGTTGCTCAAATCAAATATAATAACAAAGTGAAATTGGCGAATTATATCAAAGATAAACTTGGTGTTGAGGTTGATCCAAACGCTTTATTTGATGTGCAAGTAAAACGTATCCATGAGTATAAACGTCAAATTTTAAATGTATTACATATTATTTCTCGTTATAACGCGATGTTAGAAAACCCAGAGAAAGATTGGGTGCCACGTGTGTTTATTTTAGCGGGTAAAGCAGCTTCAGCCTATTATGTTGCTAAACAAACCATTAATTTAATTAATGATGTGGCGAATATCATTAATAACGATGCACGTTTAAAAGGTCGGTTAAAAGTGGTCTTTATTCCTAACTATAGCGTGAGCTTAGCGGAATTGATCATTCCTGCAGCAGACATTTCAGAACAAATTTCATTAGCCGGGACGGAAGCCTCTGGTACAAGTAATATGAAGTTTGCCTTAAATGGTGCCTTGACGATTGGTACATTAGATGGTGCAAACGTTGAGATCTTAGATAATGTTGGTGAAGACCATATCTTTATCTTTGGTAATACCGTGGAAAAAGTGGAAGAGTTACGTCGTCACGGATACCGTCCATTTGAGTATTATCAAAATGATGAGGAATTGCGTAAGGTTGTTGATCAAATTGTTTCTGGCTGTTTCTCGCCTGCTGAGCCTAATCGCTACCACCAACTGTTACAGTCATTGCAGTACCATGATTATTATCAAGCGTTTGCGGATTTCCGCAGTTATGTGGATATGCAAGGCAATGTGGATGCAAAATACCAAGATCAGAATGCGTGGATTGACAGTACCTTACAAAATATTGTCAACATGAGTTATTTCTCTTCTGATCGCACTATTTTGGAATATGCAGAGAAAATCTGGAACATTAAGCCATTAAAATAATTCTACTATGATTATCAAGGCATAAAAAGTGCGGTGTCATTCAGAATTTTTTAGAATGACACCGCACTTTTGTTTATGCTAAATCAGCGTCGCTTTATTTAGACAATTTGACTTCTTCTAGCCAACGAGAAAGAATGAGTTTTGCTTGTTTGCTCGAACCAAATTTTTCGAAGTCAAACTTTATTAAATTTAATTGCTCAGGACTCACTGCACCGTGGTGCACTGTTGCATACTTGTTGGTTGGAATTTGATAAGGTGCACGGCGAATCCAGTTAAGTTCTTGTCCTTCTTTACTGAGTGCCCAATCCATGAATAATTTTGCATTATCTAAGTTTCTTGCGCCTTTTATAATGCTAATCCCACCTAATGTATAGCTATCACCATCACAGACAGGAATCGATTGTAATGGTGCCCCTTTGGCTTTTTCCACTTCAAAGGTATGTAAGAAACCAATACTGACACTACTGTCACCTCTTGCGAGATTACTGGTCACAAGTCCGCTTTTCACGTAGTGTGAAATATTATTGTTGAGTTTTTTGAGGAAGTCGAACGCTTTGTCTTCTCCCCATAATTGAATCAGCGTGGCGATGAACGCATAACCCGTGCCTGAACTTTGTGGATCGGGCACTTGGATTTCACCTTTTAGACGCGGATCCAGTAAATCATGCCAGCATTTTGGGGCTTCAAGACCAAGTTCTTTTAATTTAGTCATATTAACCCCTAGCCCTAATACCAACATATAGCCAAAAGAGGTATAGTCGCCATATTTATGAACTAAATCTTTAAACTGGACTAAAACCTCCGCTTGTTTTGGAGAGCGATATTTTTCTAATAAGCCTAAGTCACGCGCTTGTAAATGCGGTTCAAGTGTCCCGCCATACCAAATATCTGCCTGAGGATTATTTTTCTCTGCTTTAAGCTTTCCAAGTGTTACCCCTGTACTCGCACGAACAAATTTTGCATCAATGCTATATTGCTGTGAAAAACGTTGCGCGACTTCTTCACAGGCATCATTTTGCAGTGTGCAATAAATATTAAGCTCAGTGGTTGCATAGAGAGGCGGTGAGAGAAAAAAGAGAGTAGTTAAACGACAATTTTTTAGAAAAGAAGATTTCATTTTTTGCATCATATCCTATTCCATTAATGATAAAACGTCATCAGTTTCCGAAAAAGAAACATCCTAATAAAAAATTTATATTTAAAATTAATCAGATAAGTGTTTTATTTTACCGCTTAGTAGAAATATTGATGCACCAATAAGTACATCAATACCATTGATTTGAGCGAAACGACTATCCACCAAGTGCGGTAAAAAAATAAAAAATTGTTACCGCACTTCATTGCGAAAAGGACAAGCCATAATAAAACGATGAGATTTGTTTATGATCTAACCCGTATTACGCATACCGGCAGCCACCCCTGTGATGGTGATCATTAAAGCTTGTTCCACATCTGGATTTGGATTGTCTGGTTGACTTCTTAAACGGCGCAATAGTTCTACTTGTAAGAGATTGAGTGGATCAGTATACACATTGCGCAACGCAATAGATTCGGCAATCCAAGGTAAATCCGACATTAATTGATCTTCGTGGGAAAGGGAGAGGACAGTTTGAATATCCTGTTTTAATTGTTCACGTAAGGACTCGCCTAAATACCAGAGTGAAGGATCAACTAAGTGTTGATCATAATGTTCTGATAGCCAAGTATCGGTTTTACTAAACACCATTTCTAACATTCCAATACGCGTGGAGAAAAATGGCCACGTTTTACACATGTCTTCAATAATACTTTTTTGCCCATTTTCAATTGCTTGACGAAGTGAAGCGCCTGCTCCTAACCAAGCTGGCAACATTAAGCGGTTCTGCATCCACGCGAAAATCCATGGAATTGCACGTAAACTTTCGACACCACCATTTGGATTGCGTTTGGCTGGGCGCGAGCCTAATGGTAATTTAGATAACTCTTGTTCTGGCGTTGCCGCACGGAAATAAGGCACGAAATCTTTTTCCCCTCGCACGACATCACGGTAAATTTGACAAGAGGCGGTTGAGAGTTCATCCATTACGGCACGCCATTGTGCTTTCGGTTCCGGAGGCGGTAGGAGGTTGGCCTCTAAGATTGCACTGGCATACAAGCCTAAGCTTTCTATCGCAACAGCAGGTAGACCTAATTTGAAACGAATCATTTCGCCTTGCTCAGTGACACGTAAACCATTTTTCAACGAGCGAGGGGGTTGCGAAAGTAAGGCAGCATGGGCTGGCGCACCGCCACGCCCAATAGTGCCACCGCGCCCATGGAATAACGTGAGCTCGATACCGTATTTTTCGCATAGATTCACTAGGGCTTCTTGTGCGCAGTATTGTGCCCAAGAGGCAGCCATCATCCCTGCATCTTTGGCGGAATCAGAATAACCAATCATCACCATTTGCTTATTATTGATAACACCACGGTACCAGCCAAGATTAAATAATTCGGACATGACGTTTTCGGAAGCCTGTAGATCATCTAACGTTTCAAAGAGTGGCACCACAGGCAAATAATAAGGTACGCCTGATTCTTTCAGTAATAAGTGCACCGCCAGTACATCGGAAGCGGTTTTTGCCATCGAGATAATGTAACAGGAAATGACCCCTTCAGGTTGTTCGGCAATGACTCGACAGGTATCTAAGACTTCTTGTGTGGCCGCCGAAGGATGCCATTCCCTTGGTAATAATGGACGGCGTGAACTCAGTTCTTTGATTAAAAAAGCTTGTTTATCGTTTTCACTCCATTGTGCATAATCACCTAAGCCAATATAGCGTGTAATTTCAGCAATTGCCTCGGCATGACGAGTACTTTCTTGACGGATATCTAGGCGAGAAAGGGTAACGCCAAAGCAACGAATACGACGTAAACAATCAAGTAATAAGCCATTTGCAATGATACGCATGCCACAGGCTTGTAGAGATTGGTAACAATCATAGAGTGGTTCCCAAAGTTGAGCATCTTGCGTAATGATGTCTTTTTCTGCAACACGAGGTGTGCGATTAGCCAAGAGATCATCGTAATAGGCCAGTGTTGCCGTGAGCTTGCTACGTAATGCTTTAACAACAGTACGGTAAGGTTCCATATGTGAACCATATTTAGCTTGAAATTCGGGTGTGCATTTTACTACTGAGAGTTCATCTGAGAGGGCTTGAATATCGGTTAAAAACAGATCCGCTGCTTTCCAACGCGCTAAGCGTAAGACTTGACGAGTCACTTCCGCCGTGACAAATGGATTACCGTCACGATCCCCCCCCATCCAAGAGGAAAAACGAATCGGATTCAGTTCAACCGGTAAATTAAAGCCGAAATATTCGACCGCACTACTATTTAGATGGCGGAGAAATTCAGGTACAGCTTGCCATAAGCTGTTTTCAATCACGGCAAATCCCCATTTTGCTTCTTCAAAAGGCGTCGGACGCTGGGTACGAATTTCATTGGTGTGCCAAGCTTGTGCGATTAGCTGTAGTAAACGGCGTTCAATGGTTTGGCGTTCAGATTCTGTTAGATCCGTATGTTCTAATTTACTTAAACATTTATTAATTTCGACATGCTTATGCACTAAGGAACGACGTGTTACCTCGGTAGGATGGGCGGTTAAGACCAGTTCAATTAATAATTTTTGTACGGTCTCCATTACGCGTTCTTTAGACACTTGTTGCGCTTTTAAACGTTTAAAAAGGGCCGAAATAGAGCGCTCAGAAGCGACCTTATCATGGTGATGACGAGAAATGGTCTGATATTGTTCAGCAATATTGGTCAGATTGAGAAACTGACTAAATGCGCGTGCCACAGGGATAATATTTTCGTTAGAGATCGTCGCTAATGTGTTTAATAACGCATTACGTGCTTGATCATCACCGTGGCGCGAGTCACGCGAAAGAACACGAATATTTTCAATTAGCTCAAGAATGTCACTACCTTGTGCATCGCTAATGGTTTCACCTAAAAAGCGTCCTAGCATACTGATATTATTACGCATAGTAGAATATTGCTGAATCATAAAAAAGCCTCTCTGAATAATCCTCGATTTCAACGAAAGAAAGGTAAAATACCTCGACTAAGGGAGATATAAACAAAAATACCTTGAAAGATCAATGATAATTAATTTATAAAATGAAAAAATTGAAATAAGTGAGTTTCTTTTGCTTTTAATCAATTTTTTCTAGTTTTTATTAAATGTTTTTTAATGAATGGGATTAAATATTAATGCCCTTATAGTGTGATGACTAAGGGCATTAAGGGGAGGTGTGGTTAAAGGTGTGACTTCACTGATTTTCGAATGACGAGTTCTGGGTGCATTTCAATGACTGCGCGTTCTTCAGATTTCTCATTAATTCGTTCAAATAATAACGTCACAGCCCGTGCACCTAAACGGGATTTTGATTGGTGTATAGTTGTTAAAGGTGGCGAGTAGAAACGTGATGCATGAATATTATCATAACCAATAATGGAAATATCTTCTGGCACACGTAGACCTTTTTCACCAATCGCAGAAATCGCGCCTAACGCCATAACATCATTACAGCAAAAGACAGCGGTGGGGAGCTTATCTTGTGCTAAGATTTTATTCATACACTCGTAGCCATCTTCTGGTTCAAAGAATCCTTCCATTACCCAATCAGGGTTAATTTTTAACCCTGCTTCAGTCATTGCTTTAATAAAACCTTCATAGCGTGTTTTGGCGGTGGTTTTTGTGAGTTCACCCGCGATAATCCCAATATCTTTATGTCCTTGATCAATTAAATATTGGGTGGCGAGATAACCGCCCTCAAAACTATGATCTTGAATGATATCGGTATGTTTATTATCTGGGCCCCAGTCCATGACAACCATAGGTAAAGAAGTGAAGTGGGCGAATAAATCGAGTGAATCTTGGGTATATTCTGCACACATGACCAAAATACCATCAACACGTTTCTTAATCAGCATTTCAAGGTGATTTTTTATCTTTTCCACATTGTTTTGTGTATTACATAAAAATAGTGAATAACCTTGACGGTAGCAATGTTCTTCAACCGCGTGGATGATTTCAGCAAAGTAAGGTGCTTCACTACTGGTGACAATCATACCAATGGATTTTGTCGTATTCACTTTTAAACTACGTGCGACCGCACTTGGGGAATAATTGAGTTCCTGAATGGCTTGTAATACTAACTTTTCTGTTTCAACTGCAACAAAACGGGTTTTATTAATTACATGCGACACTGTGGTGGTAGAGACCCCCGCCATTTTTGCGACATCTTTAATTGTTGCCATAATTCTTTTTCTCCATACAAATGGGTTTCATTATAAAGAGTGAATCTCAATTGGTTAAGCAATAGATGAGAAATATTTATCTCATATCATAATTTTCATTTTTAAATGTGCAAAGAGACTTCTATTTCATAGTGTTTTATTGTTAGAATGACTACCTATTTGATTAATCAGTAGAGGTAACAATGAGTGAATTTGGTTATGCAATGATGACGGTTGCTTTGGCGTTGGGTTTAATCGTGGTATTGGCGTTCTCCATTTTTTAACAACAACCAGAAGCGAGCATTAGATAACAAAAGATCGAGGCACATATTGCCTCGTTTTTTATTATAGCTAGACTTTGTCTAGCTATAAAAACCATACGCTTTGCGTATGGAGCGGAAAAGCTTAAGCGGTGAGCAGAAC
>JBLUWJ010000029.1:0-27551 GCA_049888895.1 Bisgaard Taxon 45
AGGTGGTAGAGTGTATAGTATTGCTCAAGAAAGACTTTTGGTGTGAAGAAAACTGCTTTTATCTTTTTACCTAAAAAATAACGTTCTTCAAAATAAAATTGATTACAGCGAAAAACATCATATTTTTCTGGAAGTAAACTGTAATCAATCTCGGCCAAACTCTGGCCATTCCCAGCGACAACCGCTACTTTTTTAGATACAACATGTTTTGTAAATTTATTCATACCTCTTCCTTGAATGGTGACTGCTTATTACAATTACTTATTATACACGAAAGGCGATGAGACATCAGAAAAAGACAAATAAAACACTAGATTTATAGTAGAACTTTTATTATATTGAACCCTTTATAATTCGTTTCCAACTCTAAGGGTTTCTTATGTCAAACACAGCTGCTATCGCTAACGTATTCAAGCTCATTGAAGAATACGATATCAAATTTGTTTTACTTCGTTTTACCGATATTAAAGGGAAAGAACACGGTGTATCGCTTCCTGTTAATCTTGTTGATGAAGATTTATTTGAAGATGGTAAAATGTTCGACGGTTCCTCTGTTGAGGGATGGAAGGCAATCAATAAAGCCGATATGCTGTTGATGCCAATGCCAGAAACCGCTGTTGTTGACCCTTTCGCTCAAATCCCCACCCTCTCTCTCCGCTGTAGTATTTTCGAACCTTCCACCATGCAAAGTTATGATCGTGACCCACGCTCTATTGCTATTCGTGCGGAAAACTATATGCGCTCAACTGGGGTAGCCGATGAAGCATTATTTGGGCCAGAACCCGAATTTTTCTTATTTGACGATGTGCGCTTTGAAGTATCAATGAACCGCAATGCGTATTCTGTTGATGATATTGAAGCGGCTTGGAATACCAATAAACGCTACGAAGAGGGTAACAATGCTTACCGTCCATTAAAGAAAGGCGGTTATTGTGCCGTTGCACCGATTGATAGCGCACACGATATCCGTTCTGAAATGTGCTTAATTTTAGAAGAAATGGGCTTAGTGATTGAAGCACATCACCACGAAGTGGCCACTGCTGGACAAAATGAAATCGCCACACGTTTTAACACGTTGACAGCGAAAGCCGATGAAACTCAAATTTATAAATATGTGGTGCAAAACGTGGCTTACGAACATGGAAAAACCGCTTGTTTTATGCCAAAACCCATTACTGGAGATAACGGCTCGGGCATGCATTGCAACATGTCATTAAGCAAAAACGGCAAAAACGTTTTCCAAGGGGATAAGTACGCAGGCCTATCTGAAACCGCATTGTACTATATTGGCGGTATTATTAAACACGCCAAAGCGTTAAATGCCTTCACCAATCCATCCACCAACTCATACAAACGATTAGTGCCAGGATTTGAAGCCCCTGTGTTATTAGCTTATTCGGCAAGTAACCGTTCTGCATCTATTCGTATCCCTGCCGTAACCAGTCCGAAAGCGATCCGTATTGAAGCCCGTTTCCCAGATCCATTAGCCAACCCTTACCTTGCGTTTGCGGCGTTATTGATGGCAGGTCTAGACGGAATTATCAATAAAATTCATCCCGGTGATGCAATGGACAAGAACTTGTATGATTTACCACCGGAAGAATTACAAAATATCCCTGCGGTAGCCAGTTCCTTAGAAGAAGCATTAACGGCTTTAGCAGCAGATTATGAATTCTTAACCAAAGGCAATGTCTTTACAAAAGAATTTATCGATGCGTTTATCACCATCAAGCGTAAAGAAGTCGAACGCTTAAATATGACACCACACCCAGTAGAATTTGAAATGTACTACGCATAACGCAAGAAATAGCGTCAAATCCACATTTATTTTTTTCATATTGAATTCGGCTCTCTTATTTTGGAGAGCCAATTTCATATTCATCAATAAGGAGCTTTTATGCGTATCGTAAAGAAATTCATTCCAGTGGCTATTGCCTTGGCAACAACAGGCTGCCTCAGCCTTGATGGGGTAGACATCGCAGGTTTAGAAAAATCATCAGGCAAACTGATGAAGTTCCGCTGTGAAAATGGCTACAAAGGCTCCATCAAGCAACGTGATAATGGTGTACTCAGCATGGCATTTAGTGATGGTAAAGACAGCTATATTACTTACCTCAACAACCATTCTTCTGCGGGACAAATTCTTTATATCAATGACAAAAACACCCTCAAATGGCAAGAAAAACAAGGGCAAAACACATTGACATTTCCTGAGAAAAACTATGCTTCAACAGGAAAACTTGCTACTACCACTTGCCAAAAATATTAATTATGTAGCTTGTTCTAAAGGACATTATCAGACAAGGAATCTTATTGCGTGAGGACATCATACTAAGCAATAAGATTTCTCCTTTCATGCTCATTTCCCACTATTCCCGTTGGAAAAGTGCGGTACCTTTTAAAAAAGTTTTCACCTTGCCAAACCGCTTTCTCTACGACAGATAGCGATAGCCACGAATCAAACAAATAAGATGTTGTTATCACCCATAAAAAAACCCAGCAATTATGCTGGGTTTTTAAAATATCACGTCTTGTTAATTATTCAGCAACAACGATCACGTTAACTGTTGCGAATACTTCACCGTGAAGTTGGAATTTCACTTCGTGCTCACCTAAAGTGCGAATTGGACCAGTTGATAAGCGAACTTCGCTTTTAGCCACTTCAACACCCGCAGCAGTCACTGCATCAGCCACATCACGCGTAGTGATTGAACCGAATAAACGGCCTTCATCGCCCGCTTTAGAAGTGATAGTCACAGAACCTAATTCTGCTAATTTCGTAGCGCGATCTTGTGCTGCTGCTAATACTTCAGCTGCTTTCGCTTCTAATTCAGCACGACGCGCTTCAAAGTACTCGATGTTAGCTTTAGTTGCCATAACTGCTTTACCCTGTGGGATTAAGAAGTTACGAGCGAAACCTGATTTCACATTCACTTGATCACCAATGTTGCCAAGGTGAACCACTTTATCTAAAAGAATTACTTGCATTACCGTATCCTCTCTTTAATTACTGATGGTTGTCAGTGTACGGAAGTAACGCTAAATAACGTGCACGTTTGATCGCACGCGCTAATTGACGTTGATACTTCGCACGAGTACCGGTAATACGGCTTGGAACAATTTTGCCGCTCTCTGTGATATAGTTCTTTAATGTAGCTACATCTTTATAATCGATTTCTACTACATTTTCCGCTGTGAAACGGCAGAACTTACGACGACGGAAATAACGTGCCATTTGGCTAGTCTCCTAATCTATAAATTCGATTTGCTCGGCATGTAATACTAATTGGCTTAAACCGTTTGCGGTTTTGTGAGAACTTATAAATCCCACCACCAATAGTTGACTGCCGACCGTAATGCTTTGAGTTTTTTCTCTAAATTGATTGCCACTCATTTGAACTGGCATTTTACACCACGCCTGACGGCTTAATCCGGCTTCTTCTTGTATAGAACGATGTTCTAAGACAAATTGGCAATGATAAATGCCATTCGGACTTTGGTGTCGTTTTGGTTGACTCGCGACGATGCCTATCAACGAAAAACGATTATCAATATTTAAATTACTCTTCAGCATCCTCAAAATCGTTGTTTTCAACTTCAGCTAAAGCTTTACGATCGTCTTTTGCTTTAACCATTGGGGACGCTTCTGTTACGGCGTGCTTAGTACGAATGATTACGTTACGAAGAACTGCGTCGTTGTAACGGAAAGTTGTTTCTAGCTCGTCGATGACTTCTTGAGGCGCTTCTACATTCATTAACACATAGTGTGCTTTGTGTAATTTGTTGATTGGGTACGCTAATTGGCGACGACCCCAATCTTCTAAGCGATGAACTTGACCGCCAGCTTCTTTCACAGAACCTGTATAACGTTCAATCATGCCTGGTACTTGTTCGCTTTGGTCCGGATGAACCATAAACACGATTTCGTAGTGTCGCATTACTGCTCCTTACGGGTTAATCAGCCTCCGACTGTTAGACCAGCTACGCATCTGCGGAAGCAAGGAACGAAAATTAAATGTAGCTGTAAGGTGGTGAATTATACAGATAATTAGCCATTTTGCAACACAAAGTACGGGATGATGTTTGAATATTTTTTATTGAGATTTTGTCAGAGAGAGAAAAGCCCTATCCTGCTATTTAATACCGACATAAACAGCAAAACTCTTAAATAACTTTACGCAAATTTTTCAAAAAATAACCGCACTTTTCAACAAGATGAAAAGTGCGGTATGACGTTTAACTAGTGGCGGAAATGCATTTACATCCAAGCATTATTCCGAATAATACCGACGGCAATGCCTTCAATTTCAAAATTAGGTTGCTGATTCAAATCTACCACAATTGGGGCAAATTCTTCATTTTCTGCATGCAAATAAATCACTGAACCTTTACGTTCTAAACGCTTGACCGTCACCTCATCTTCAATCCGAGCAACAACAATTTGTCCATTACGTACATCTTTCGTACTGTGCACAGCCAACAGATCACCATCTAGAATGCCAATATTTTTCATCGATTGTCCATATACTTTCAAGAGAAAATCGGCTTGTGGTTTAAACATATTAGCATCCACTTGGTAAGTTCCTTCAATATGCTGTTCCGCTAAAATTGGCGCCCCCGCGGCCACTCGCCCCACTAAAGGTAACCCTGGATTTTCATCGTGTTCCGTCTCTTCAAGCAATAAACGAATACCGCGTGAGGTGCCCGAAATAATTTCAATCACCCCTTTACGCGCTAATGCTTTTAAATGTTCTTCTGCCGCATTTGGTGAACGAAAACCCAATTCTTTTGAAATTTCTGCCCTTGTTGGTGGCATACCTGTATTTTCTAAATGACGTTTTAATAAGTCATACACTTCTTGTTGACGTGCGGTCAACGCTTTGAATTGTTTCATACTCACCCCTGTTTTTTTATACAGAACACCTGTCATTATATACATAAAAGGGCTGTGTGCAACTTTTCTTTTCGTCGGTTGACTCGGTTTGATATAAAAAACCACTCTTTTTGTCCATGTTATCGATCGTCATATCTAATAAATAGATTAAGTGTCATTCTATTTTCATCATCAAGAAAGAACGGTGTTCTTTTATGCAACGACTAACGATTTTTTATTTTTATGATAAACTAACGAAAATTTTTCGAATAAACCTATAAAGAACGGAACTTCATTATGTTTAGTTTGCTAAATATGTACCGCAAAGTATTGGAATTACCTCTATCTTTTTTAGTCAAAAACAACCCAATTCCACATCATCCTATCGAAGAGCTAAAATTAGATCCAACCCAACCGATGGTATATGTTCTCCCTTACACCTCACAAACAGATTTAGTGATTTTGCGTAAAAACTGTTTAAGTGTGGGTTTACCCGATCCGTTAGAAAAAAATGAAATCGAAGGAAAATCCTTGCCTCGATTTGTTTTCTTGGATGAAGGTCGTCGTTTTTTTAAATCAAAAGGGGCAAAACAAGAGACGATTCAAGTATTTAATCAATATCTCGAATTACATCACCAACGTGCTGATTTAGATGTCCAAATTATTCCCGTCTCAGTACTTTGGGGTCGCTCGCCGGGTCATGAAAAACAATCCGGTTTACCTCAGTTACGGTTATTAAGTGGTATCCAAAAATGTATTGCGGCAGTGTGGTTTGGTCGTGATACTTTCGTTCGTTTTTCACAAGCGGTCTCTTTACGTTACATGATCAATGAGCATGGATCAGACCAAGCGATTTCACATAAATTGGCTCGCGTGGCTAAAATTCACTTTTCTAAACAACGCATTTCTGCAACTGGTCCACGTTTACCAAACCGTGAAGCAATGTTTAATAAATTATTAGCTTCACCGACGATTCTAGAAGCGATTCAAGATGAAGCAAAAGCAAAAAATATCAGTGAAGAAAAAGCGACACAAGAAGCAAAAAAAATTCTCGATGAAATTGCCGCAAACGTTAATTATGAAGGGCTGCGTGTAGCAGACCGTTTCTTACGTTGGTTATGGAATAAATTGTACCAAGGGATTGATGTACAAAATGCCGATCGAGTACGTAAATTAGCCTTAGATGGTCATGAGATTGTTTATGTCCCTTGTCATCGTAGCCATATTGACTATTTATTGCTGTCCTATGTGTTATATCACCAAGGATTAGTCCCTCCACATATTGCTGCAGGAATTAACTTAAACTTCTGGCCTGTTGGAGGGATGTTCCGCCGAGGAGGCGCCTTCTTTATTCGCCGTACGTTCAAAGGCAACCGCTTATATTCCACGATCTTCCGTGAATATTTAGCCGAATTATTCCATCGTGGCTATTCAGTCGAATACTTCATTGAGGGGGGACGTTCGCGTACAGGACGTTTACTCGCACCCAAAACAGGCATGATGTCGATGACCCTACAAGCGCTCTTACAAGGGCAAACCCGTCCGATTTCAGTGGTTCCCGTGTATGTCGGTTATGAACACGTCCTGGAAGTGGACACCTACGCTAAAGAATTACGTGGTGCCGCGAAAGAAAAAGAAAATGCGGGACTGGTGTTACGCGTGATTAAGAAACTCCGTAATTTGGGTAAAGGTTATGTGAACTTTGGTGAACCGATCACCTTGAGTAACTATCTCAACCAACACTACCCTGAGTGGAAAGAAAATCATCAACCTGAAGAACGTGCGAAATGGTTTAATCAAGCGGTAGATAGCGTATCAAATCAAGTCATGGTCAATATTAACAAAGCTGCCGCAGTCAATGCCATGAACCTCACTGGCACGGCATTACTCTCCTCACGTCAACGTGCCCTTTCGCGTGAGCAATTACTTGAGCAATTAGCAAGTTACCAACAATTCTTACAAAATGTGCCTTACTCACAAGATATTGTGGTACCAAGTGAATCACCAGAAAAAATGTTAGAACACATTCTTCAATTGGAACGGGTCGGCATTATTATTGAAAAAGATAGCTTTGGTGAAATTGTGCGCTTAGAGCGCAATTCTGCTGTGTTAATGACCTATTATCGCAATAACATTCAACACCTTTTTGTACTGCCGTCATTGGTCGCCAGTATTGTGTTGCATTATGAAGCCATTCAAAAATCGTTAGTACTGGATGCAGTCAGTAAAATTTACCCGTTCTTAAAAAGCGAGCTGTTCCTGTCGTTCTCTTATGAAGAATTACAAGATCGAGTGAATCACATTATCACGGAATTTGAACGTCAAGAAGTGATTAAATGTAACGCGAATATGTTGTCGATTAATAAACCGCGTGTTCGCATGTTACAACTTTGGTCATCGGGTGTCAGAGAAATTTTACAGCGCTATTACATCACCGTCAGTATTTTAGAAAAAGATCCCGCTACGCCACGTGCAAGCCTAGAAAAAGACAGTCAATCTGTGGCGCAACGTTTATCTGTGTTACATGGCATCAACGCGCCCGAATTCTTTGATAAAGCCGTATTTTCTGCCTTTATCGCGAGCTTAAAACAAGAAGGTTATTTCAATGATGAAGGAATCGCAGACACAGAAAAACTCGGGGAAATCATTGAAATCCTCAATCAAGTCATCTCTACGGAAGTGTGCTTAACGATTAAAGGGGCGATTGCCAAAATTGAAGAAGAATAATCAGTCATAACCGTCTGATAAAAAAGAAAGTGCGGTCAAAATTTTAATTTTTTTGCCCGCACTTTTTCTTTATTGGGACTTAAAAAGTCATCTTGATAGAAAAATGTATTGATAATGAAAAAGGGAAAACATTCACTTTCCCTGTTGACCTCATTAACGTTTAAACATACCGCCTAAACCACCCAGTCCGCCCATCATGCCTTGCATGCCACGCATCATTTTAGCCATACCGCCTTTGCGCATTTTTTTCATCATGCGTTGCATTTCATCGAACTGTTTAAGCAACTTATTCACATCTTGCACTTGTGTACCGGATCCCATCGCAATACGACGACGGCGAGAACCTTTGATAATTTCTGGATTTGCACGTTCCTTAAACGTCATGGAATTAATCATGGCTTCCATTTTATTGAACATTTTGTCATCTACTTTATTTTTGATGTGATCCGGTAGATTTTTGGCACCAGGTAGTTTATCTAACATTGACATCATCCCGCCCATATTTTTCATTTGAATAAGCTGTTCACGGAAATCTTCGAGGGTAAAATTATCGCCTTTTTTGAACTTCTGCGCCATTTTCTCGGCTTTTTCGCGATCAACTGAACGTTCAAGATCTTCAATTAAAGACAGCACATCGCCCATACCCAAGATACGTGATGCCACACGTTCTGGATGGAAAGGCTCTAACGCATCAGTTTTCTCACCAACCCCAAGAAATTTAATCGGTTTCCCAGTAATTTGACGAATCGATAAAGCGGCACCACCACGCGCATCACCATCCACTTTAGTCAACACAACCCCTGTTAGCGGTAAGGCTTCGTTAAAGGCTTTTGCCGTATTCGCGGCATCCTGCCCCGTCATCGCATCCACGGTGAAAAGGGTTTCAATTGGGTTAAGTGCAGCATGAATTTGCTTAATTTCGTCCATCATTTCGCCGTCGACGTGTAGGCGACCTGCGGTATCCACAATTAACACATCGTAGAATTTTAATTTTGCTTCACTTAATGCTGCTTGGGCAATTTGCACTGGGTTTTGTGAGACATCGGAAGGAAAGAAATCGGCACCAACGGCTTGTGCAAGTGTTTCTAATTGTTTGATCGCAGCAGGGCGATATACGTCAGCAGACACCACTAACACTTTTTTCTTATGGCGTTCTTTGAGAAATTTTGCCAGTTTACCCACACTGGTGGTTTTACCCGCACCTTGTAAACCAGCCATTAAAATCACTGCTGGCGGTTGAGTGGAAAGATTTAAACTCTCATTCGCCTCCCCCATCGCCGCTTCAAGTTCGGCTTGCACGATCTTAACGAATTCTTGACCAGGTGTGAGGCTTTTATTCACTTCCACCCCAATTGCACGTTCTTTTACTTTATTAATAAAATCACGTACCACTGGTAAAGCTACATCCGCTTCTAATAATGCCATGCGCACTTCACGTAACGTTTCTTTAATATTGTCTTCGGTTAAACGCCCACGTCCACTAATATTACGTAGCGTTTTTGATAAGCGATCCGACAAATTCTCAAACATGCAATCTTCCTATTTAATCTCGAAA
Organism: Bisgaard Taxon 45; assembly: GCA_049888895.1. GTDB lineage: Bacteria > Pseudomonadota > Gammaproteobacteria > Enterobacterales > Pasteurellaceae > Pasteurella. Next base: position 9,156 of record JBLUWJ010000029.1, read on the forward strand.
AAATTGCCCTAATTATACTGAAATCCCATAGATTTTCATCCTTTGTAATAAATTTATAGCGATTTCACAGTGAGAAAGTTAGAATGGTTAAAGAATTAAGATGAGGGAATGTTAATGTGGCTTTCAATTTTTTCTGTGTTTTTTTATCTGCTGAGTGTGCTACTCATCACCCCTATGTTATTGAAAATCCAAGCAGGCGAACCGACTTCCCCGCCCAATAGAATGCCTTTTTTAAGCGCCGTATTTATCGCTATTATTCTCCACTTTATCAGCTTAATCCCACTTTTCACTGACTTAACCACGGGTGAAAATTTTTCCGTGATCGAAATCAGTTCCTTAATCAGTGTGATTACCGCTACAATCGCCACCTTAGCGCTTTTTTTTCGGGTACACACCCTCTGGTTTTTATTACCGATTATTTATTCTTTTACGATGATTAATCTCGTACTCAGTACGTTAATTCCTACACATTTCCTATATCATCTCAGTCAAGATATCGGGCTCTTCATTCATGTCGGTTTATCACTGCTGACCTATTCTGTTTGCTCCATTGTCGCGTTATATTCTATCCAGTTGGTTTGGATCGATCGTGCATTAAAAAATAAAAGCCTGCCGTTTTCGCCCATGATCCCACCATTAATGACAGTAGAAAGACATTTTTTCCGCTTAATGCTAATAGGTGAAATATTACTCACTATCGTATTGATTTCAGGCAGTTATCATTTATCTAAGGCTTTTGCCCCACAAGACATTCAAAAAGCCGTGTTTTCTTTTCTTGCTTGGCTCGTTTTTGGTACTGCACTGATTGGACATTGGAAACTGCATTGGCGTGGCAAGAAAGTGGTATATTATGCGATCTTAGGTATCTTTCTCCTGACTATTGCCTATTTTGGGAGTCGTGTAATGCTTGAAATATAAACAAGATTTATTTATGCTACCCTATAGTAAAAGTGCGGTTCAAAAAACGAAAAAAATGACCGCACTTTTCAATTTTTGATTAACTCGCAAAAGGATGCATTTTGGACAGTATTCCCCTTAGTACCCTCTTTATTACACTCATCATCTTATTGATCATCTCTGCTTATTTTTCAGGCTCTGAAACCGGTTTGCTATCGGCTAATCGCTATCGCTTGCGTCATTTAGCCGAAAAAGGGCATAGCGGTGCGAAAAAAGCGGAAAAATTATTGAAAAAAACCGATGTTTTACTCAGTCTGATTCTAATTTGCAATAACTTAGTCAACATTAGCGCGTCGGCCATCACAACGATCATCGGCATGCGCTTATATGGTGATGCTGGGGTTGCCATTGCGACAGGGGCATTAACTTTCGTGATGCTCATTTTTGCTGAAATTTTACCGAAAACCATCGCGGCACGTTATCCAGAAAAAGTAGCCTTTACCTCAAGTCATCTGCTGTCTGTTTTTCTACGACTTTTTACCCCGTTGGTCTATTTAATGAATTTGATTATTCAAGGTATTTTAGCGTTGCTACGTCTCAAATCTGATAATAAATCTACGTCATTAAGTCCTGAAGAATTACGTTCCATTGTGAATGAGTCGGGCAAATTCATTCCTTCTGCACACCAAGAAATGTTGTTATCCATTTTAGACTTAGAAGGCGTGACGGTAGATGACATTATGGTGCCGCGTAATGATATTGGAGGGATCGATATTGATGATGATTGGAAAGCCATTATGCGTCAACTCAACCACGCTGCACATGGGCGTGTCGTACTGTATAAAGGCAATATGGACGAAAATATTTTGGGCATGCTCCGTGTGCGTGAAGCCTATCGTTTAATGCTTGATAAAAATGAGTTTAATAAAGAAACGCTCATTCGTGCGGCGGATGAAGTGTACTTCATCCCAGAAGGTACCCCACTGAATAGTCAATTGTTAAATTTCCGCAACAATAAAGAACGTATTGGTTTGGTCGTAGATGAATATGGGGATATTAAAGGCTTAGTCACCCTAGAAGATATCTTAGAGGAAATTGTGGGCGAATTTACTACTTCAACAACCCCCTCAATCAACGATGAAGTTATTCCACAATCAGATGGTTCACTTATCATTGAAGGCTCCGCAAATTTACGCGATTTGAACAAATTATTTGATTGGAATCTTGATACCGAAGATGCGCGAACGTTCAACGGCTTAATTTTAGAACATTTGGAAGAAATTCCAGAAGAAGGAACGGTATGTGAAATTAATGGATTACAAATCACGATTCTAGAAGTGAATGACAACATGATTAAACAAGCCAAAGTCATTAAGCTTTAGTTCAAGGTGAATAACGGATTATTCAACAAGAAATCAACTCACCGTCGCAAAATAACATGTTCAAACTGTAAAGGAAAAAAGTGATGAAAAAGACACATCCTACGCCGCTTGATTGGTTTCTAGCAATGTTGCCATATGAAATTGGTTTATGCTTTGCTTTATTTGGCCAAGTGACTATTGGCCAAGTTTTGTTCTATGGTCTTGTCACGCATCTCGTCTTAATCTTCTTATATTTTGTATTTCGCTATCCACTTACTGCAGTGTTAGGTCTCTTCTTTTGGAACCAATAATTCGGCTTAGGTACTGACTCTACTGTCGGCTTGCATTAATAGGACGCTAACTTCTCTAATGTTTGTCCTCAACACATCACCTGTCTGTCCCTTACTTTATCCTGAGAACTCCTATCAAAGTGCAATATTTCTCTCGTGATACTGCTGAAAAATCTTATTTAGTTCATTAAATGTTGCATTGCAGGCACAATTGATCTGACGCAACATTTATCCAGTATTGTATAAATAATCATCCCAAATAGCCTTACTTTCTTATTTACCCCTTTTTTCGCTTTATGCTAGAATCTCGCAATTGAAATTAATTCTCAATACCGTATAATATTCCATCTTATTTTGCGATACAAATTAAAGGATTATAAAAATGCCACAATTATTCCAATTCTTACAACAATATATTGATTACATTATTTTAGGCTTACTTGCTTTCATGAGCTTTATTATGGTTTGGCTTGTGATTGAACGCTTTCTGTTCTTAAACCGAGTCAATGTAGCAAGCTATGAAAGCGTGCACGAATTAGACATTGATTTACAACGTCATTTAACCGCGATATCTACTATTGGCTCCAATGCGCCTTATGTTGGTTTATTGGGTACGGTAATTGGTATTCTCTTAACCTTCTATGAATTAGGTCATTCTGGTGGGGATATTGATGCCGCGGCGATTATGGTGCACTTATCGTTAGCGCTCAAAGCAACCGCTGTTGGTATCTTAGTCGCGATTCCATCGATGGTATGTTACAACGGCTTAGGACGTAAAGTCGAAGTGAATCGTTTGAAATGGTTTGCCTTAAACGAGAAAAAAGCCAAACAACAAGCATAGGGAGCGACAATGAAAAAGTTTGATGAAATCAACATTATCCCATTTATTGATATTATGTTGGTATTGCTTGCTATCGTGTTGATTACCGCCTCATTTATTTCACAAGGTAAAATCCAAGTGAATGTCCCCAAAGCTAGTTCAACCGTGGCATTTCGCTCTGACGATTTAGCCAAATTGTTGACTATCACTGAAAGTGGTGACATTTTTTATCATGATAAACCGATTACACGAGAAGCATTGGAAGAAGAAATCAGTTCTTGGACAAAAGATCAAAAAGTGACCTTGAAAGTTGATGCAAAATCCAGTTTCCAAGATTTCGTTTCTATCACTGATATTATGGCTAAAAATGAAATTAAAAATGTCGCTATCGTGACGGTTAAAGAAAAGGCAGCATCTCAATGATAGATAAAAGTCGTTCTTGCATCGGGTTTGCAATTTCATTGCTTTTTCACGCAAGTTTTGTTGCTTTCCTGTATTGGATTGTACAAAAAGACGATGACAGTGCGAATGGATTTGCTGCCGATATCATATCAACTCATATTTCCATGGAAATGCTTGCGGCCACGGTGTTAGAAGAACCTGAGCCCGAGCCAGCCCCACCAGTGGTAGAACCTGAACAACCCAAAGAAGAAGTGGCAGATCCGACGGTGAAACCAGAGCCACCGAAAGAACCTGAAAAACCAAAAGAGCCTGAAAAGCCAAAAGAAAAACCGAAGGAAAAGCCGAAAGAGAAACCGAAGAAACCGAAAAAAGAACAACGGAATTTACCGAAGTCAGATCGCCAAATTGATTCCAACTCATCGATCAATCAACAAGCGACAACAACGGGTAACATTACAACCAATAATCCTAATCTGGTCGGTAAAGGCGATAGCACAGATGAGGTGAATGCTTATCGTTCGGCATTACGTAGAGAAATTGAAAAGCACAAGCGTTATCCAAATCGTGCACGTATGATGCGTAAACAAGGGGTAGTGACAATCACCTTCCATATTAATAATGCAGGTGCGATTAGCAATGCGCGTATCAGTAAATCCTCTGGTTCGGAAGAATTAGATAATGCAGCACTCGTTGCGGTCAATAATGCGCGTCCTGTTGGCCCATTACCTGCGGGTATGCCAAATGAAGTAAGTGTGCCAGTCAGTTTCAAAATCACTAATTAAAAAAGTGCGGTGAAATACCGCACTTATTTCCTCGCTTCTCTTATTAATATTAACTCACCTATCCGCTTACTTTGAATAAACCCTTGAGTACTTTATCTCTTCCGTTTAGGATACATAACGATTATCGTTTCTCATCAGTAAGGTAAATAAAAGATGATAGAAAAAAGACTTGCCCAAATAACTGTAGTACTGAGCTCGATTATCATCATGATATATGCCCTTCTCAGTAGCTACTACTTAAATAAACCACTTAATTTGTCTTATTCCGATACGCTGTATTTTGCGTTATCCAATCTTCTCTCGCTTACGTTGCCTTTTATTTGTGCGTGGTTACCCTACCTGTTTGTGCGCCCTGCGGCGGTCACAGGTAGTGCATTATCCGCCTTAGGCTTATTTATTTTCTTCGCCATAACAAGCTCGACAATGGACGATCCTAAAGGATCGGCCGCAATATGGGGAATTTATTTTTTCTGGCTGATTGGTGCCGCACTTGCAGGGATTTACCCCGCACTTTTTAAACCTTCATTTTTTACTAAAACGGCGATGCGTGCTTTTTTGTTGAGTGGCTTCTTTACTTTGGTGGTCAGTTTTATGTTGGGCTTAACGATAAGCAAAATACTCTAATCAAGACGATTGACAGGCAAAACAGAATCAAAAAAATGGGTCGCGTTTTTCGTCACACGACCCATTTTTATTCTTATCGCTTAATTTTCTACGATTATTTTTTTGATGTGTTATAGAGTGCTATTGCCTGAGGCATTAAACGTAATAAGTTTTGTTGCCGCTCGGCATCATTCGGGTGGGTTGAAGATAACGCGGCCAGTACGCTTTGATTTCCCGAGGATGCCCGTCGCATTTTTTCCCACACACGCGGGGCAGCCTCAGGATTAAAACCAGATTTTGCCATTAACATTAATCCCACTTCATCGGCTTCCGTTTCATTACTACGAGAATACGGTTTATCTAACGCCCAATCCTTGGTTAATCCCACTACCATTGCACTGCCATCACTCCCAATGGCCGTCGAAAGTGCAATATGACTGACTTGGGCTAATACATCAGTAAATTGCCCCATATTTACCTTTTTCTTACCATGTTCTTTCAGCGCATGCGCCATTTCATGACCAATCACGGTTGCAATTTCATCATTGGTTAATTGCAAAGAATCCACTAAGCCAGTATAAAATGCCATTTTGCCTCCTGGCATCGCCCAAGCATTTAATTCTTTTGATTTGATCACACTCATCTGCCATTGAAAAGGTTGTCCCGTCTGATTTTCTGCATTGGCATACGGCACCATTTTATTAAACACAGTATGAATGCGTTTGGCTGTAACAGAGGTGGTATCTAGCACACCTTTAGTTCGTGCTTGATTAATGGTTTGTCGATAAGAAGAGGCTGACTGCTGATTAATACTGGCAGAATCGGCACAAGCATTTAACATCAATGCAAGCGCTGGCACCCAGAGTAATGTTTTCGTCAATTTCATCATAAAGTCCTCACTCAATTGAGATAAAAAAATACCGCTCTTTCAAGCGGTATTAAAACAAAAAGGTTATTTTTTTGCACGTTCAAATGAATCTAAAATTTCTTGACGAGCGGCATCCACGCCTTCCCAGCCATCCACTTTCACCCATTTACCTGCTTCTAATGCTTTGTAGCTTTCGAAGAAGTGTTGAATTTGTGCTTTTAATAAGGCTGGTAAATCATTTACGTCTTTAATGTGATCATATTCTTTGGTTAATTTGCTGTGTGGTACTGCCACCACTTTCGCATCACTACCCGCTTCATCAGTCATTTTTAACACACCCACTGGACGGCAACGAATCACAGACCCCGGTTGTAATGGGTAAGGTGTTGGGACTAAGACATCTACTGGGTCACCATCTAAAGAAAGCGTATTATTCACATAACCATAGTTCGCTGGATAGAACATCGCTGTCGCCATAAAACGGTCAACAAATAATGAGCCACTTTCTTTATCCACTTCGTATTTAATTGGATCTGAGTTAGCTGGGATTTCAATGACAACATAGATATCATCTGGTAATGCTTTACCTGCTGGTACTGTTTCTAAACCCATTTTTTTATTCCTTATTTCAAGTTAGTTATAAATAAACGCACTCAATTATAGCGTTATTCGCACAAACTTGTCGAGATATCGCCCTGTTCATCTCAACAGACGCACAAAATAATGACGTTGTTTAACAAAAATCCATTGCTTTTTATTTTTGCACTATTAAAATAGTGCAAATTTTATCAACAATAACAATACTGTGGTACTTTTATGACAACAAAAACATTACCTTCTTTATTAGGTGGCGCCATGATTATTGCTGGCACTGCAATTGGTGCTGGTATGCTCGCTAACCCAACGGCAACCGCAGGCGTGTGGTTTACTGGATCCCTTCTTTTATTAGCCTACACCTGGTTCTGTATGACGACTTCAGGTTTAATGATCTTGGAAGCTAATTTGCATTATCCAACGGGCGCTAGTTTCGACACTATCGTGAAAGATTTACTTGGTCAACGCTGGAACCTTATTAATGGCTTATCCATCGCCTTTGTTTTATATATTTTAACTTATGCCTACATTACCTCTGGTGGCGGAATTACGCAAAATCTCTTAAATCAAGTATTCAGTCGTCCTGACAATACGGTGGAAATTGGGCGAGGGGTCGGTTCTTTGATTTTTTGTTGCATATTAGCTGGATTTGTATGGTTATCCACCAAAGCAGTGGATCGTTTTACCACTGTACTGATCGGTGGCATGATCATCGCTTTTCTTCTTTCCACAAGTGGGCTGATGAGTTCTGTCAACCGTGATGTGCTTTTTAACAATTTTGCGCAAGAGGAAAAACGCTATTTACCTTATCTTCTCACCGCACTTCCTGTTTGCTTGGTCTCCTTTGGTTTTCACGGTAATGTGCCAAGTTTAGTCAAATACTACGATCGTCATGCGCAATCGGTGGTCAAAGCGATTTTCCTCGGTACCGGTATCGCCTTCGTGATCTATGCGTTTTGGCAGCTTGCCGTACAGGGTAACTTACCTCGCCATCAATTTGCACCAGTCATAGAAAAAGGAGGCGATATTGCCGCCTTACTCAAAGCTTTATCACAATATACTCAAACTGAGTATATGGGTGTTGTGCTTAATTTCTTTGCTTATATGGCAATTGCCAGCTCGTTTTTAGGGGTCAGCTTAGGCTTATTTGACTACCTCGCCGACTTATTAAAATTTGATGACAGTCACTTAGGGCGAACCAAAACGACTTTAGTGACCTTTCTTCCACCACTTTTACTCAGCTTACAGTTCCCCTATGGGTTTGTCGTAGCAATTGGTTATGCCGGCTTAGCCGCAACGATTTGGGCTGTCATCGTCCCTGCCCTGTTAGCGAAAGCCACACGCCAACGTTTTACTGAATCCCAGTATACTGTTTATGGGGGTAACTTTATGGTTTATTTTGTGATTCTATTTGGTGTATTGAATATTGTGGCGCAAGTCGCTGCACAGTTTGGGGTGTTACCCACATTTTTAGGTTAAAGCTCACAAATTTGTTGCAAAAGACTTGGCTTGATACAAAATTTTAAGTATATAGTGAGAGAATTTTTTAGCTTTAGAGGTTTACAATGAAAAAATTAACCACATTCGGCACAATTGTATTGTCATTGGGGCTTATCAGCCAAGCCTATGCTTATACTCAAGACAAAACCTACAACATTACAGTATTACACGTAAACGACACCCACGGTCATTTCTGGAAAAACAGTAAAGGTGAGTATGGTTTTGCTGCACACAAAACCTTAATCGACAATATTCGTAAAGAAGTACAGGGTAAAGGTGGCTCGGTCGTTTTACTCCATGCAGGTGACTACAATACTGGCGTGCCAGAGTCTGATATGCAAAATGCTAAGCCAGATATTGAAGGCATGAATATGATTGGTTATGACGTAGCGGTCCTCGGTAACCATGAATTTGATTTCCCAATTCAATTACTTGAAATGCAAGAAAAATGGGCAAAATTCCCGTTAATTTCAGCGAACGTGATCAATAAGAAAACCAACAAACCGTTAGTGAATCCTTATGTGATGCTAAACAGAGATGACCTCAAAATTGCGGTTGTCGGCTTAACCACTGAAGACACAGCAAAATTAGGGAATCCGGAGGTAGTGGATCATGTCATCTTTAACAACCCGATTGAAACCGCCAAAACAACCTTAGCTGAGATTAATCAAACCGAAAAACCGGATATTCGTATTGCCTTAACGCATATGGGCTACTATTTCGATGGTAAACACGGACACAATGCACCTGGTGATGTCACGATGGCTCGGACTTTAGACAAAGGTGCGTTTGATTTAATTATCGGTGGTCACACACACGATACGGTTTGTATTGATGACCAAGGTCAATTCAAAATGAAATACACGCCGGGTGAAGCCTGTAAACCAGACTTCCAAAACGGCACTTGGATTGTCCAAGCGGGCGAATGGGGAAAATATATCGGTCGTGCGGATTTTGAATTCAAAAACGGCGAAACCAAATTGGTGAAATACGAGTTAATTCCAGTTAACTTAAAACAGAAAATCAAGTTAGAAGACGGTAAATCTGATTACAAACTTTACCAAGCGGAAATTGCTGAAGATCCGGCTGTCTTTGCCCATTTAAAAACGTACCAAGATGAAGGTGATCGCTTATTAGGCGTGAAAGTCGGTGAAGTCAAAGGGAAATTTGTTGGTGATCGTAAAATTATCCGTTTCCATCAAACTAATTTAGGTCGTTTAATTGCTCAGTCACAAATGGAGCGTGTTAAAGCGGATGTGGGAATCATGAACTCAGGCGGAATTCGTACCGACATCAACGAAGGAGAAACGACATATAAAGATCTCCTTACCGTACAACCTTTCGGTAATATGATCGCTACCGTTGATTTCACGGGGCAAGAGCTTTTAGACTACCTCAACGTCGTCGCATTAAAGCAAGTGGATAGCGGTGCCTACCCACAATTTGCTGGACTCTCAATGGTCGTTGACCGTACCGCACAAAAAGTATCTAATGTGAAAGTCGGTGGTAAAGCACTGGATTTGAAAAAAATCTATAAAGTGTCTGTACCAGACTACTGTGCAGGCGGTGGCGATGGCTATCCAGTCTTGAAAAAGCACCCAAGCTATGTCAACACTGGCTTTATCGATGCGGAAATGCTGAAAAAATACTTTGAAGAAAACAAAGTATTAGACGCGTCTAAATACGATCCAAAAGATGACATCATCTTCAAGTAAGATGAACAAAAAAAGCGTCTATGATAGCCCGCAATTTTTCGAGCTGTACCAAAAATTGCGGGAAAATCCCATCAGCTTAAATGAAGTGGTCGAAAAGCCGACCATGTTGGCTTTACTTCCCGATCTGCGTAATAAAAAATTGCTCGATCTCGGCTGTGGCACAGGCGGACATTTACAACTGTATTTGCAACGTCATGCCCGCTTTGTGGTGGGCATTGATCTTTCCCATAACATGCTGAAGCAAGCAGAGCATGACCTATCAAAACATTTCCAAAATGGACCGCACTTTTCACTCTACCCGCTCTCTATGGAGCAATTGGCAGATTTACCAGAAAGTGATTTTGATGTTATCACTAGCTCGTTTGCCTTTCATTACGTGCAAGATTTTGCCCAATTATTGCAAGTGATCTACCAAAAATTAAAGCCAAATGGTTATCTGATCTTCTCACAAGAGCACCCAATCGTCACCTGTTATCAAGAAGGCGATCGTTGGGAAAAAGATCAACAGAAACGTCAAGTGGCGTATCGCTTGAATTACTATCGAGATGAAGGCGAACGTGATCGTAATTGGTTTAAACAACCGTTTAAAACCTATCATCGCACCACTGCCACTATTATCAATCAATTGATTCAGGCGGGATTTCAAATTGAGCAGCTGGCAGAACCGATGCTTGCGGATCAACCCGAGTGGCAACACGAATTTAAAGATTTACAGCATCGTCCAGTGTTGTTATTTATTAAAGCGAAAAAAATCTAATTTTTTTGTAAAAAACACTTGCCAGTTCATTTTTTTTACAGTAATTTGAATAGCAATTGACCAATAAGGAAGCATTATGAATTTTAATCGTATCACTCATCATCACCATCTACCCTGATTATCTTTCGGGTATTTTGTGATGCTTGGAAGATAACACATCTTCCGAGTGTACGATAGAATGACGAACAATATAAACCTCTCGGAAGCCATTTCGAGAGGTTTTTTTATAACTAATTTTTTATAACTAAAATGAACAACATCGACTAGGATAAGAATTATGATTGAAAGTAAAAGACTGCGCATTGCGATGCAAAAATCAGGACGCTTAAGCCAAGAATCACAAGCCTTATTAAAACAATGTGGTGTAAAAATAAATTTACAAGAACAACGTTTGATTGCGTACGCCGAAAATATGCCGATTGATATTTTGCGGGTGCGTGATGATGATATTCCCGGTTTAGTTTTTGATGGTGTCGTTGATCTCGGCATTATTGGTGAAAATGTCCTAGAAGAGGAAGAACTCACCCGTCAAGCCGCCGGTGAAACGGTTAATTACAAAAAATTACGTCGATTAGATTTTGGCGGTTGCCGTTTATCTATCGCCATACCGCAAGACGAAGCTTACTCCGGCATAAGTGATCTTAAAAATGCACGCATTGCGACCTCCTATCCGAATTTACTCAAACGATATATGCAACAACAAGGTGTTAGTTTCAAAACGTGTTCACTAACAGGCTCGGTCGAAGTTGCCCCTCGAGCGGGACTTGCTGATGCCATTTGTGATTTAGTGTCTTCTGGTGCTACGCTTGAAGCCAATGGTTTAAAAGAAGTGGAAGTCATTTACCGTTCAAAATCTTGTCTCATTCAACGTGCCGCTGAGCTGAGTCCAGAAAAACAAGCCTTAGTGGATAAATTGATCACACGTATTCAAGGGGTGCAACAAGCGACAGAATCAAAATACATTATGTTACATGCACCAAAAGAAAAATTAGCTGAAATCACCGCACTTTTACCTGGTGTAGAAAACCCAACCATTTTGCCACTCGCGCAAGATAACTCGAAAGTGGCAATGCATGTCGTCAGTCAAGAAAATCTGTTCTGGGAAACCATGGAACAATTAAAAGAGGCCGGGGCAAGTTCAATTTTAGTCTTACCAATCGAAAAAATGATGGGGTAACAAGATGCCATTCACGCTATCACAACAACAATCACTTTTAGCACAAAAAGGCATCGGTGCCACTATTTTAAAACGTTTGCAAGAAATGGGACTTGATAATGTGGAACAGCTCGCCAATACATCCCCTGAATTCATCCTGCAAAGAGGGGCTGAAATCACGGGTTCCAGCTGTTGGCGCAATAGTCCACAAGCGCGTAAAGCGATTGAAACAGCAGTGCATTGGGCAAAACAAGAATTGAAGTTAAGCACAGAAAAATAACCAGACAAAAAGGATAAGTATGCTATGCGATTTCCTGACAAAGATCAGCTTTTCCCAATCAAACATTATCATCAACTTTGTTTTCTAAAAAATCTGGTTCGTCATCCCAATATTATCATTGGGGATTTTACTTACTACGATGATGCGGAGAATGTTGAAAATTTTGAGAAAAATGTGAAATACCATTTTGACTTTTTAGGCGATAAATTAATCATCGGTAAATTTTGTATGATTGGTTCCGATGTGAAATTTATTATGAATGGCGCCAATCATCAAATGAATGCCGTCTCAACTTACCCATTTGGGATTTTTGGCTACGAATGGGCCAAAGCCTTACCTGAAAAAAGTGAATTGTCGAGCAAAGGGGATACGGTTATTGGGAATGATGTTTGGATTGGTTATAACGCGACAATTATGCCTGGTGTACACATTGGCGATGGCGCCATTATTGGGACAAATGCAGTTGTCAGCAAAAATGTACCGCCTTACACGATTGTTGCCGGCAACCCTGCTTGTGTCATCAGACAACGTTTCTCACCTGAAAAAATTGAACAGCTACTCAATTTAAAATGGTGGGATTGGGATATTGAAAAAATCACACGAAATCTTGACTTTTTAACTGGCAAAGTCAGTGACCCCATTGAGTAATCAAGGAAACAATATGCAAACACTTATTTGGAATACGTTAAATTCAGCACAAAAACAAGCCGCACTTTCTCGCCCTGTGCAAGCCATTGGTGAGCAAATTACCCAAGCGGTGAAGGCGATCAAAAGCAATGTCATCAATAATGGCGATAACGCATTATTTGAACTGACAGAGAAATTTGACAAGACCAAATTAGACAGCCTTGTCATCTCCAAAGCCCAAATTGAGCAAGCCAGTCAGCGTATTGCTCCAGAATTAAAACAGGCTATTCAAACGGCAAAAGGCAACATTGAACGTTTTCACCAAGCGCAGAAAAGTCAAGGCGTGGATCTGGAAACCCAAGCCGGTGTGCGTTGCCAAGTTGTTACTCGCCCTATTCAAAAAGTCGGTTTATATATCCCCGGTGGCTCTGCTCCACTGTTTTCCACGGTGTTAATGCTTGCCGTTCCTGCCAAGATTGCCGGCTGTAAAACCATTGTGCTGTGTTCCCCACCGCCTATTGCCGATGAAATTCTTTACACCGCAAATTTATGTGGTGTTGAAACCATTTATGCCATCGGTGGCGCTCAAGCCATTTTTGCGATGGCAAACGGCACGGAAACCGTGCAGAAAGTGGATAAAATTTTCGGGCCGGGCAATGCCTTTGTCACCGAAGCCAAACGCCAAGTATTACAACAAGGCACTGCCATTGATATGCCAGCGGGCCCTTCTGAAGTGTTAGTGATTGCCGATGAATTTGCCGATCCTGATTTTGTCGCCAGTGATTTACTATCCCAAGCGGAACATGGCGCAGACAGCCAAGTGATTTTAGTCACAAACTGCGAAACGTTGGCAAAACAGACCGCACTTTCCATTGAGCAACAACTGGCTCGCTTACCAAGAGCAGAAACGGCACGCAAAGCCCTTGCCCACAGTCGCACTTTTATCGCGGAAGATCTACAACAATGTGTGGAAATCAGCAATGCATACGCCCCTGAACACTTGGTGGTGCAAGTGGAAAATGTCCGCAATTTACTGCCATTTTTAGACAACGCAGGATCCATTTTCTTAGGTGCCTATTCCCCTGAAAGTATGGGCGATTACGCTAGCGGTACGAATCACGTGCTGCCAACCTATGGTTACACCCGCACCCATTCAAGTTTAGGATTAGCGGATTTTAGCAAGCGAATGACGGTGCAAGAACTCACCCCACAAGGCTTTAGTGACCTTGCGGAAACCGTAATGTTAATGGCAGAAGCAGAACAATTAGAAGCGCATAAGCAAGCGGTGGAAATCCGCTTGAATAAATTGAAATAACAGCTTATGACGATAGAAGGAAAATAACATGGATTATTCAATTAATGGACAATGTCAATGTGGGCAAGTGCACTACACTCTACACAAAGCACCTATTGCGATTGCAGCTTGTCATTGTAAACAATGCCAAAAATTATCCGCTAGTGCATTTAGTCTGACGGCAATGATTGATAAAGATGCATTGGAATTAACCGGCGAACTCAAAGCCTTTTGTCGTCAGGCAGACAGCGGTAACCAAACCATTGCAATGTTCTGCCCCACTTGCGCAAACCATATTTACCATTACAGCCCAAGTTACCCTGATAAATTAATGCTCAAACCTTCCACATTGGACAATACCGAGATCATCACACCCACGATCCATGTTTGGACGAAGGAAAAACAGGCGTGGTATCAAATCCCTGATAATGTGATGGTATTTGAAACACAGCCTTGATGCCATTATGAATAAAATTATCTTGATTCGACATGTAACGCCTGTAGTCAGCGATACCCCTTGTTCTTATCTGGAGGCTAAACAACGTTTAGTGGAATATAACAACACTGAAAAGTTGAATTTTGCTGAAATCAATTTGCTAGGTGTAAACCAAGATAATCTGGATACAGACACTATTTATAGTTCATCATTAATTCGAGCAATAAAAACAGCTGACTACCTGTTTCCTAAGAAAAAGATTGTCACTACAGACAAACTTGTTGAGTTTAATTTAGATATTTTTCCAATCCCTATTTTAAATTTATCATTTAAAAATTGGTTATTTGTTTCTCGAGTTTTATGGCTGATAGGCATCAATAAAAGTCAAAAGAATTTACGACAAGAAAAGCAAAGAGTAGCAAATTTTATTCACGAAAATGTAAACAAAGATTGTACTATCGTCGCTCATGGTTTTGTATTAAATGAAATACAATCACATTTAATAAAAAATGGGTTCAACATTACAATAGCTAAAAAACAAGGATGTTTTAGTATCACTATACTGGAAAGGAAAACATGATGAACAATCAAATCCAACTCTACACTAGCGAAGACGGAAAAATTGCCCTGCAGGTTTCTTTTGAGGAGGAAACGGTATGGCTAAGTCTTGATCAAATGGTAACGCTATTTGGTCGAGATAAATCGGTGATTTCTCGTCATATTCGAAATATCTTTTTGGAAGAAGAATTAGTGCGAGATTCAGTTGTTGCAAAAAATGCAACAACTGCAACTGATGGCAAAACCTACCTCGTGGATTACTACAACTTAGACGTAATCATTTCGGTGGGCTATCGTGTTAAATCCAAGCGTGGCGTTCAATTCCGCCAATGGGCAACGCAAACCTTAAAACAATTTTTAGTGCAGGGTTATGCGATAAATGAACGTCGTTTACAAGAAAAAGGGATTGAATTTAGCCAAGCGGTTGCGTTGTTAAGTCGCACTCTGACCAATCAAGCCTTCGTCAATGACGATGGACAAGCGGTGATTAGTGTTGTGCAGGATTATGCTCGCACTTGGAGCTTGTTGCAGGCGTATGATGAACAAAGTTTAAGTGCTAATTCACTAAAGCAGCCTGATATGAAACCTTTGATCTTTGATGAGGTGTTGCAAGCCATTGAGCAATTAAAACAAACCTTGATTGAGAAAGGGGAAGCGACGGCGTTGTTTGGGCAACAGCGTTCTGATGGTTTAGCTTCTGCGATTGCGACTATTGAGCAGGGATTTGGTGAGGAGTGGTTTTATCCAAATATTGCCAGTCGCGCCGCGCACTTACTGTATTTTGTGATTAAAAACCATCCATTTGCAGATGGTAACAAACGGACTGGGTCTTTTTTATTTTTATGGTACTTACGCCTCAATCAAGGCTTGTTAGCAAAACCTGTCGAGCAACTAATTAATGATAATACATTAGTCGCCTTAGCTCTGTTAGTGGCAGAAAGCTTGCCAGAACAAAAAGCGTTAATGATTAAACTTATCGAACACTTTATTTTATTAAAAGAACGAAATTAAACAGGAAAACACAATGTCAATTTCACCACTTTCACGCAAAAATATTCAAGCCTTGACGCCGTATCAATCTGCACGTCGTTTAGGCGGTAAAGGCGATATTTGGTTAAATGCGAACGAATATCCAACCTCGCCTGATTTTAATTTAACCAATCACACCTTTAACCGTTATCCCGAGCCACAACCACAAGCCGTGATTGAAGGCTATGCCAATTATGCGGGGGTAACGCCTGAAAATGTGTTGGTCAGCCGTGGCGGCGATGAAAGTATTGAGCTGATTATCCGTGCCTTTTGTGAAGCGGAAGACAGCGTACTTTACTGCCCACCAACCTATGGGATGTATGCGGTCAGTGCCGAAACCTGTGGGATTGCTCTCAAAACGGTGCCGTTGACAGCCGATTTCCAACTGAATTTAGCTGAAATTGAACGTCAGCTTGCTGGTGTCAAAGTGGTGTTTGTGTGTAGCCCGAATAACCCCACAGGCACCCTCGTCAATCGAGCTGATTTATTGGCGTTATTAGAAATGACGAAAAACAGAGCCATTGTGGTGGTGGATGAAGCCTATATCGAATTTTGCCCACAAGCCACCATGGCAACGGCGCTGAAAAATTATCCGCATCTTGCCATTATCCGCACTCTTTCCAAAGCCTTTGCCTTAGCGGGGCTACGTTGTGGTTTTACCCTCGCAAATAAAGACTTAATCGAGGTGCTACAAAAAGTCATCGCGCCTTATCCTTTGCCAGTGCCTGTGGCAGATCTTGCTGCGCAAGCCTTACAACCGGCTGGGGTACAAGCAATGCAACAACGGGTACAAGAAATTCTGCAAAATCGCACCGCACTTGAGGCGGATTTACGCAACTTGCCTTGTGTAGAAAACGTCTTTCAAAGCGATGGCAACTATCTTTTAGTGAAATTCAAAGACGGACAAAAAATCTTCAAAACCCTTTGGGATCAAGGCATCATCTTGCGTAATCAACACAGCGCATTGATGTTAGAAAACTGTATTCGTATCACTATTGGCACGGTAGAGGAAAATCGTCGTGTCATTGAAGCGATCCGCAAAATTGCCTAAGATACAAACAAAAAACCAACAGATTAAAATGAAAAAACAGGATAACCCTATGACACAACAAGCCATTCTTTTTATCGACCGTGACGGTACCTTAATTGATGAACCAAAAACCGATTTTCAAATCGACAGTTTAGAAAAATTACAATTTGAGCCGAATGTTATCCCCGCGTTATTAAAGCTCAAACCCTATTACCGTTTCGTAATGGTCAGTAACCAAGACGGGCTAGGCACGGCATCTTTCCCACAGGAAAATTTTGATAAACCGCACAATGCGATGATGGCGTTATTTAAATCACAAGGTATCGAGTTTGATGAGGTGTTAATTTGCCCACACAAACCTGAAGACGAATGCGATTGTCGTAAACCGAAAATCAAATTATTAAAAAAATATATTGATAAAAAATTGTTCGATCCTGAAACCAGTTTTGTGATTGGCGATCGTGCCACCGATGTGCAACTGGCAGAAAATCTCGGTATTCGCGCCTTGCAATATGATCGTGAGAAGCTCAATTGGGATCTGATTGTGGAAAAATTGTTGCCAAAACAGACCGCACTTATTGATCGTAAACCACGCTATGCCGAAGTGGTACGCACCACCAAAGAAACCGATATTAAAGTGCAAGTTTGGTTAGATGAAACTGGCGTAAACGAGATTAAAACTGGTGTCGGCTTTTTCGATCATATGCTCGATCAAATCGCCACCCACGGTGGTTTCCGAATGAACGTAAGTTGTAAAGGCGATTTGTGGATCGACGAACATCACACCGTCGAAGACACTGCCCTCGCCCTCGGCACCGCATTAAAACAAGCCCTTGGTGACAAACGAGGCATTCAACGCTTCGGGTTTGTGTTGCCAATGGACGAATGTAAAGCAGAATGTACGATGGATCTGTCTGGTCGCCCATATTTCAAATTCAAAGCCAAATTTAAACGCGACAAAGTGGGCGATTTCAGCACCGAAATGACCGAGCATTTTTTCCAATCTCTCGCTTATACCTTAATGGCAACCTTGCACCTTAAAACCAAAGGCGATAACGACCACCACAAAATCGAAAGCCTGTTTAAAGTGTTTGGACGGACGTTGAGACAGTGTATTAAGGTGGAAGGGAATGAGTTGCCGAGCTCAAAAGGGGTTTTATAAATGGAAGAAAGTCTAGTAAAAATTTATAAATCAAAGAAAATTCTTGATACAAGAAACAATATAGAATTAAAAATTCAAAACAACAATATTAAGTTTTTAAAAGAGATTTTATTAACGAACAGCAGTTTTACAATAGATTCTGAAGAAAATTGGATTCTCCAGTTTTTTATTGGAAAAAGTTACGAGCAAAATATTGTTATCATATTTAATGAGCATAAAACAAACTACAAAGAAT
>JBLUWJ010000030.1:0-27389 GCA_049888895.1 Bisgaard Taxon 45
TTATAGTGATTATTCATTAAATGAAAAGGATTGAGCTAGCTTTATTTGGGATTTTTCGCAATTGAAAAAGAGGTTTTTTTCGTGATTCTTTTACTTCGAATAGCGACTAACCAGTAGAATAAAAAGCAGAACGTGATTTTCAAAAATTTTGCATAAAAAAAACGCCTCTTTGTGGGGGAGGAGGCGTTCAAATGTTGGAGTGATTATCTATTGTTGTTCGAATGATATGAATGATAATAGTTCTCAAAATTGTTGTCAATAGATTTAATGAAAATAATTCTCAATAAATGAGTTGAGTTATTTTTTACCGACATAAGGTACGCAATGAGTGAGGAAAAGTGCGGTCGGTTTTTTATCAGAAAAATCAAATTGACCTGCATAGGCATACACTTCTACACCTTCTCGCATTGCCTCTTGTAACAGTTTATCGTATTCAGGATCAATGTATTCTGCCACTTTAAAACAATCAAAACCATTGTGTAAGCCCGCAAAAAAGACCACGGCACGGTGTCCTTGTTTTTTCATTGCTATTAATTCCCGCAAGTGTTTTTGACCACGGGTGGTCACCGCGTCAGGAAACATACCAATCGTATTTTTTACTAAAGTAACGGATTTAACTTCTAAATAACAATCTGGTAATCCCTCACCTTTTAATAAAAAATCAATTCGGCTATTTTCTTCACCGTATTTGACTTCTGGTAGGATCTGTTCATACATTGCTAATTCTTTAATCTGTTTGTGTTGTAATGCTTCTAGGGTGAGTTGGTTAGAACGATGAGTATTAATGCAAACAACATTGCCATTTTTTAGCTCAGTTAATTCCCAAGAATGCGGGTATTTACGTGTTTGACTATCGGAATGTGAATACCAAACAATATCGCCTACTTCACCACAGCCTGTCATCGCGCCTGTATTGGCACAGTGAATAGTTAATATTTCGCCATTATCAAGTTGTATATCAGCGAGAAAACGTTTGTAGCGACGAATGAGAGTCGCAGATTGAAGCGGGGGAAGTTGCATAAAATTTCTTAGTATGTAGTCATGTAAAGTGTCGAAAGATATCAGATGCTATGCTATTGTCAAGCCGCTTACACATAGCGGTGCTACCAGACGTTCGGTTTGAATTAGAAAATTTTGGGAGTCAATGAGAAGTAGAGACTAAATAATGTGGTAACGCAGTCCAGATAATACCTTTTGGCAGAGAGGTTTTCCCCATAATCCACTGTTTTCCTCTATTTGGTATGGGATAAATTCTTAAATCATCTTCTTTTGGGTTCATGATTGAAAAGACTTCTTTAATACAGTCTTCTAATAAAACTAGGGGCTGTCCTAGATAACTCATTTGAACTCCCCTTAACTAATTGTTTTAAAATGGAAACTTGAGATTTTAAGTCACTGTGATTAAAACGCCATTCACATTCCTTTAAATATAACTCCCAATGTGCTTTGGAAATGCCATTAAACTTTCGCAAATGACGTTTCACTTGGTTCCAAAAATTTTCAATTCCGTTTATATGGTTTTGCTTTTCTGCGAAGTGCGTGCTGTGATTGATGCGAAAATGATTGAACTCACTCACATCAAGCACATCATAGCTTCGGTAGAAATCGGTGTAAACAATATCAGCTACGGCACGAGCTGTCACACTTGTTACAAATAGCTCAATAAGTTTATTTTGTTTATACTGGCTTAGGCGACTTTTTCTCATTTGGCTATCTTAACCTAAATAGCGTTTTTAGTCGTTATCTAGGACAGCCCCAAATTTTATGCTTTGAGTTAAAAACGGTCAGTATGAGACTTGGCTTTTGAATGTTTTGTTGCGGATGCAGTTTGAATGTAAAGATATGAATGGTTGGTATGGGGATATTTTTCAGACGGCCTGTTCGGAGATAAGTGGGATAAGTAAGGACTGGCGGTTGTTTTTGCCGGTAAGGCCGTCTGAAAATGAAAAGGTACTGGTTTTAGCGGTAGGCCTCAATAATGCGGTTGCGTAGCCAGCGGGCGGCAGGTGCGATTTCTCCCGACAGCATGCCGATTTCTCCGATAGCCGAATCTTTCAGCACATCGGCCGCTGCTCCGTGCAGCCATACACCACCGCGCACGGCTTGTTCAGTATCAATACCTTGTGCCAGCAGGCTGCCGATGATGCCGCTCAATACATCGCCGCTCCCCGCCGTTGCCAAGCCCGCATTGCCGCTTAAGTTTGTATAGAGACTGCCGTCGGGGCTACATACTAATGTGTGGTGGCCTTTGAGGACGGTGTAAGCGTGAAACATGCTGCTGATTTGTGTGGCCGCGACTGTGCGGTTGGCCTGTATTTCTGCGGAAGATACACCGAGCAAGCGGGCGGCTTCGGCGAAGTGGGGGGTAAGCACCAATGTCGGGTAATCGCGTGCCAATGCGGCTAAATCGGCGTGGCGGGAAAGCAGGGTAACGGCATCGGCATCCAACAGCACGGGGACTTCGCAGTTTGCCGAGGTAAGCTGCGTATAGAGTAGGGCAAGTGCTTCGTTGCACAGTCCCATGCCACAACCGATTGTCCACGCGGTAATGTCGTTGCGCAGTTGCAAAGCGGCGGCGGTGGAAAGCATGATTTCGGGGCGTTCGGGAATCACGGGCAGCGGCAGTGCCGGTTGGTTGAATCCTGCCCACACTTTGCCGCAGCCGTTGTAAATGGCCGCTGTGGCCGCCAGAATAACGGCACCACTCATGCCTGCTGTGCCGCCGATAACGGCTAGCGTGCCATGTGTGCCTTTGTGGCTTTGCGGGTCGCGAGGTGCGAAAACTTGCCTGAACTGTGCGGCGGCCTGAATCTGCGTGTCGAGGCGGTGGCTAGTGTAATGGCTTGAAAACATGATGATACCCCTGTGTAAATCTATTGCAATGTTGTTCAGAAAGTAAGATGGGCTAAAGCCCATCAAAAACGTTATTTGAAGTGATGATGGGCTAAAGCCCATCCTACATCTTTACCCCTCTCCCTAACATACTGCTATCTCCAACTGTGGCAGTCCCCCCCTATTGGTGATAAAGCTAAAATGACAGATAAAGAAATCAATATTTCTATTAGGGTCTCGTTATGATTATTAGATATTCAATCCCAGTAATTTTTTCCTCTATACTTCTTGCATCCTGTGTAACTGAGCCATCAAAATTATATACATCAGATGATATGAAGTGTGTTTATGAGGCTAATTCTTATTCTACATAATATAAGCTAAAAGGCGTGATTGATCCTGTTTTAAAAGAAATTAGGTATCAGAGATGCAAAAGAAGATAAACTAGAAAAATGACTTTGCCCTCAATTTGGTGAGAAAGACATTTTTTGATTGTCATGAGGACTATAAAGTTGTTTATGGGAATTGAGTTGATCTTGTGAAATAGGTAATTTGGCACGTTGTGTAAATTTTCCTAAATCATGTATTAAGGCAGCGAAGGCCACTCTACAGGATGGAAATAATAAGTTAGTCATGATTCATTTCTCTTAATTGGATAAATTTCTTCAAGCATATCAGAGAGGACTATTATCGTTTATTTTTTACACATTTGTAAAGGTATGTAAATTTTTTAATTTATAAGATAAATTCCAATTACCCAATTCACCTTTTTGAATAATCAAGAAAAAGTTTTTGCAACTTTAAAACAATAAATGATACATTGAGACGGTTTGACGTATTGTCATCTTTTAGGGGAGTAACGGGGTTACTCAAACTTATCATCAATCAATTTGAAGGAAACATTATGTTAATTGGTGTACCTAGAGAAGTGCTTGATAATGAAAGTCGTGTGGCGGCAACGCCAAAAACGGTACAACAAATCTTAAAGCTAGGTTTTGAGGTCATTGTTGAACGTAATGCCGGTTTTAAAGCGAGCTTTGAAGATCAAGCATTTGTGGAAGCAGGCGCAAGAATTGGCTCCGAGCAGGAAGTATGGCAAGCGGAGATTATTTTTAAAGTGAATGCGCCAACTGATGCTGAAATTGCCTTAATGCAAGAAGGCGCAACTTTAGTGAGCTTTATCTGGCCAGCACAACATCCTGATTTAATGGAAAAATTGTCAGCGAAGAAAATCAATGTGCTAGCTATGGATGCGGTGCCACGTATTTCTCGTGCACAGTCCTTAGATGCCTTAAGTTCAATGGCGAATATTGCGGGTTATCGAGCAGTGGTGGAAGCCGCGCATGAGTTTGGTAGTTTCTTTACTGGGCAGATTACAGCTGCAGGTAAGGTACCACCTGCTAAAGTCCTTGTGATTGGTGCAGGGGTAGCGGGTTTAGCGGCGATTGGTGCAGCAAATAGTTTAGGTGCAATCGTGCGTGCCTTTGACTCTCGTCCTGAAGTGAAAGAACAGGTCGAAAGTATGGGGGCAAGTTTCCTTGAAATTGATTTCCAAGAGGAAGGTGGCAGTGGTGACGGCTATGCGAAAGTGATGTCGGAAGAGTTCAACCGCCGTGCCCTTGCTCTTTATGCAGAGCAAGCAAAAGAGGTGGATATTATTATTACCACCGCATTAATTCCAGGTAAACCTGCGCCACGTTTAATTACTCAAGAAATGGTCGCGTCTATGAAGCCAGGTTCGGTGATCGTGGATTTGGCTGCAGCGACAGGCGGTAACTGTGAACTCACTCAAGCTGGTGAAGTAGTGGTGACCGATAACCAAGTCAAAATTATTGGTTATACGGATTTACCGAGTCGTTTACCGACACAATCTTCCCAACTTTATGGCACAAACCTTGTCAACTTACTTAAACTTTTATGTAAAGAAAAAGACGGTAACATCAATATTGATTTTGAGGATGTGGTGTTACGTGGTGTAACAGTGATTCGCGAAGGTGAAGTCACTTGGCCTGCACCACCGATTCAGGTGTCTGCCCAGCCACAAAAAGCAAAAGCTGCATCAGTGGAGAAAAAAGAAGCGAAACCGGCTGATCCGCGTAAAAAATATGGGGCAATGGCCGTCGCTGCGGTGTTATTTATGGCATTAGCTTCGGTTGCTCCTGCTGCATTTTTATCGCACTTTACCGTGTTCGTCTTGGCTTGTGTAGTGGGATACTATGTGGTGTGGAATGTGAGTCATGCATTACATACTCCATTAATGGCGGTCACCAACGCAATTTCGGGCATTATTATTGTGGGTGCATTATTGCAAATTTCGCAAGGTAACTTCTTTATTAGTGTCCTTGCATTTATTGCCATTTTAGTCGCAAGTATCAATATTTTCGGGGGCTTTAAAGTGACCCAAAGAATGCTTGCTATGTTTAGAAAAGATTAAGGAGTCAGCAATGTCTGAAGGTTTAGTACAAGCTGCCTATATTGTCGCAGCACTACTTTTCATTATGAGCTTAGCAGGTCTTTCTAAACATGAAACGGCAAAAGCGGGCTGTTGGTTTGGGATTGTGGGGATGACCATTGCGTTGATTGCCACCATTTTTGGTCCACAATCAGAAGGGACAATTTGGATTCTGCTTGCTATGGCAATTGGTGCAGTGATTGGGATCAAACGTGCTTTAAAAGTTGAAATGACTGAAATGCCAGAGCTTGTCGCTATTTTACATAGCTTTGTCGGCTTAGCAGCGGTATTGGTCGGTTTTAATAGTTATGGTTTGCATCACGAAGCGGTAATGCCGGCGAATTTAGATGCAGTAGCACAAGCGGCATTTTTAGCTGAGCAAAGGGTGTTGAGTAATATCCATAATGTGGAAGTCTTCCTCGGGATCTTTATCGGTGCGGTCACATTCACCGGATCAGTGGTCGCATTTGGTAAATTACGTGGCATTATTAATTCAAAAGCACTCACTTTGCCGCATCGTCATAAATTAAATTTAGCGGCTATTTTAGTGTCTGCGTTATTAATGGTGGCTTTCTTAAATAGCCCAGATAATATCTTCCCTGTGTTATTAATGACCGCTATTGCGCTTGCATTCGGTTGGCATTTAGTGGCCTCAATTGGTGGTGCAGATATGCCGGTAGTTGTGTCGATGCTTAACTCTTATTCTGGTTGGGCGGCCGCTGCAGCGGGCTTTATGTTAAGCAATGACTTATTGATTGTGACTGGGGCATTAGTGGGGTCATCTGGTGCGATTCTTTCTTACATTATGTGTAAAGCCATGAACCGTTCATTTATTAGCGTGATTGCAGGTGGATTTGGTAACGATCCTGTGGCAAGCAGTGATGAAGAACAAGGTGAGCACCGTGAAACGAGCGCGGAAGAGGTGGCAGAATTACTCAAAAATTCAAGCTCTGTGATTATTACACCGGGATACGGTATGGCAGTAGCACAGGCCCAATATCCTGTAGCGGAAATTACGCAAAAATTGCGTGAGCGTGGTGTGAATGTCCGTTTTGGTATTCATCCAGTGGCAGGGCGCTTGCCAGGTCATATGAACGTATTATTGGCAGAAGCTAAAGTACCTTATGATATCGTATTAGAAATGGATGAAATCAATGAGGATTTCGCGGATACCGATACGGTTTTAGTCATTGGCGCCAACGATACTGTTAACCCTGCGGCAATGGACGATCCAAACAGTCCAATCGCGGGTATGCCTGTGTTAGAAGTCTGGAAAGCACAAAATGTGATTGTGTTTAAACGTTCTATGAACACTGGTTATGCGGGGGTACAGAATCCATTGTTCTTTAAAGACAACACCCAAATGCTATTTGGCGATGCTAAAGAGCGTGTGGACGATATTTTGAAAGCGCTTTAATGCAGCAACCAAGGGAATGTAAGACATTCCCTTTTCTATCTTAATCCATGCTTTGTTTTCAAAATTTTTTTAAAATAGACCGCACTTTTAGCACCTCATAAAAGCGCGGTCTGTTGTTTTATTTTTTTGAGTGATTGTATGAATGCACCGATAATTGAAGCCCATCCTTTTCCACCTATTTTCCCACCACATGCTAAGGTCATGATGATGGGGACCTTTCCACCAAAAGAAGACAAACGCTGTATGCATTTCCATTATCCCAACTTTCAAAATGATATGTGGCGAATTTATGGGCTAGTTTTTTTTCATGATGCGCAGTATTTTCAAGTGCCGAATGAAAAGCGTTTTGATCCAGTAAAAATAGAACGTTTTCTGCGTGAAAAAGGGATAGCTTTGTGTTCTACGGTACAACGAGCAATCCGTGAAAAAGATAATGCCTCGGATAAGTTTTTAACGATTGTGCAACCGGTGGATCTGGCGTTGGCATTACAACAAGTGCCATCTTGCTGTTGGTTATTTACAACGGGAGGGAAAGCCACTGAAACGATTTTGAGTTTATTAAAGGAGAAAGTCCGTCTGCCACAAACCAATCAATCGGTTAAGTTTTATTATGCCGGGCGTGAATTGACGTTATATCGTTTACCCTCAACCTCGCGAGCCTATCCAATGAGTTTACAAAATAAGGTAAAATCTTACCGCACTTTCTTTGAACACGCGGGGATCTTACCTTAAATAACGAAAATAATTCGTCGTCAATAATCCTAATCTTTGTTAAGATGGTTATCATTACGATGAATGACTTTTACGACTGATTAAGGAAACGCGATGCATTGCCCTTTTTGCTCTACAGAAGAAACGAAAGTGATTGATAGTCGTTTGGTATCAGATGGCTACCAAGTGAAACGTCGTCGTGAATGTGGAAACTGCCATGAGCGCTTTACCACCTTTGAAACGGCGGAGTTAATTATTCCTAAAGTCATTAAAAATGACGGGACACGAGAACCGTTTAACGAAGAAAAATTACGTCGTGGTATTCATCACGCGCTAGAAAAACGGCCTGTGAGTGAAGATGATGTGGAAAAGGCGATTAGTTATATTATTCATCGCTTACGAACCACTGGCGAACGTGAGATACCCAGTAAATTGGTCGGTACATTAGTCATGGAAGAACTGAAAAAATTGGATAAAGTGGCGTATATTCGTTTTGCTTCTGTGTATTTAAGTTTTGACGATATTAACCAATTTAGTAAAGAAATCGAGAAATTAAGGGATTCATGATGACCTTTACAGCACAAGATGTCGTGTATATGCAAATGGCATTAGAGTTAGCGGAGAAAGGACAATTTACCACTACGCCTAATCCCTCAGTAGGTTGTGTATTAGTGAAAGACGGCAGGATTGTTGGGCGAGGCTTTCATGTTAAGGCGGGTGAACCGCATGCGGAAGTGATGGCATTGCGGGAAGCAGGAGAAGATGCACGAGGCGCAACTGCCTATGTAACTTTAGAGCCTTGTTCACACTTCGGTCGCACTCCGCCGTGCGCGAAAGGTTTAATTGAGGCTGGCGTAGTGAAAGTGATCTGTGCGATGCGTGATCCCAACCCACAAGTCGCTGGCAACGGTTTAAAAATGTTGGCAGATATGGGGATCGAAAGTGCGGTCGGCTTATTGGAAGAAAAAGCAGAGTGGCTTAATCGTGGCTTTCTCAAGCGTATGCGTACTGGAAAACCATATGTTCAGCTTAAAATGGCAATGAGTTTAGACGGCAGAACAGCCATGGCAAGTGGAGAGAGTAAATGGATTACGGGTGAGCTTGCTCGCGCCGATGTGCAAGCAGAACGCGCCAAAGCCTCAGCCATTTTGTCCACCAGTGCAACAGTGCTTGCAGATGATCCTTTATTAAATGTACGTTGGCAACAATTACCTGAAAAAGTCAAAGCAGATTATGCGCTAGAAAATGTCCGTCAGCCCATACGCGTGATTTTAGATTCACAACATAGTGTCCAACCAACACATCGATTATTTCACTGCTCTTCCCCCGTTTGGCTAGTCAGTCAAATGCCCCGTTCGCTGATAGATTTTCCCGCTTATTGTGAACATATCCAACTTGCCCCTTCTAGCGCGTATTTATCGGATCTGATGACAGAATTAGGACAGCGTCAGATTAATACCCTGTGGATTGAAGCGGGGGCGACTTTAGCTGGTGCTTTAATTGAAGCAAAATTAGTGGATGAATTGATCATTTATATTGCGCCAAAATTATTAGGTGATGAGGCGAGAGGATTATGTAAATTACCTCATTTAACACGATTAGCGGATGCGAGTGTCTGGCAATTACATTCCATTGAGAAAATGGGGGATGATATAAAAGCCATTTACCATCCACGGATGATGGAGCCAACATGATAAAAAAACTTTTTCATTCAGTGATTATTGGATTAGTGTGTGCGGCAGTTATTCTGATTTTCTCTCAATTTAATCATTTTACCTTCTTGCAAGCGAAAGAACCGATGAGTTTTAAAGAAGCCGTACGCATTGCCTCACCGGCTGTGGTGAATGTATATAATCGTTCTTTTTCAGCCAATGGTGCGGAGCAGTTAGAAGTGGGTAACTTAGGTTCTGGCGTGATTATGTCAAAAGATGGTTATATTTTGACAAATAAACATGTTATTCAAAATGCCGATCAAATTGTGGTTGCTTTTCAGAATGGACAACTCTTTGATGCCAGTTTAATTGGTTCTGACAGTTTAACCGATCTCGCGGTGCTGAAAATTCGTGCGGATAATTTATCGACGATTCCGCAAAATCCACATCGACAAATTCATGTGGGGGATATTGCTTTGGCAATTGGTAACCCTTACAACTTAGGACAAAGTGTGTCACAGGGCATTATTAGTGCAGTTGGGCGTAATGCGGTGGGGGATGCGGTAGGTCGGCAGAACTTTATTCAAACCGATGCATCGGTTAATCGAGGTAATTCTGGGGGCGCATTAATTAATTCAGTCGGGGAACTTATTGGTATCAATACGTTAAGTATTGGTAAAACATCCAGTGAAATTGCGGAGGGCTTAAATTTTGCCATTCCTATTGAATTGGCCAATGATGTGATGAAAAAAATTATCCGTGATGGGCGCGTGATTCGGGGTTATTTTGGTGTGCAAAGTGACATTTTTTTTAATAACGGTCAAGGGGCGAACGTTGAAAAAGGTATTCTGATTACCAATGTCAATCCTGAAGGCCCTGCGGGTAAAGCAGGGGTGAAAGCGGGGGATATCATTTTAAAAGTTGGGGATGTTGATGCTATTTCACCCGCACAAATGATGCAAGTGATCAGTAATACGCGACCGAATACTCAATTGAAAGTGGTAATTTCTCGCTTAGGAAAAATTATTGAGCTTCCAGTGATTATCGAAGAATATCCGTTAAATTAAGAAGAGAGTGGTTGTGCAATCCGTTATGAAGGTAAGTCATTTTTTTGCTTGTTTAGATCGCTTACGTTTGATTCAACGTTGGTCTTTGATGCGTAATATTGAAAAGGAAAATTTAGCTGAGCACAGTTTACAAGTTGCCTTTGTCGCGCATGCCTTAGCTATGATTAAAAATAAATTTTATCAAGGTCATTTAAATCCCGATCGTATTGCCGTGATGGCGATGTACCATGATACGTCTGAAATTTTTACGGGCGATTTACCTACCCCAATTAAATATTTCAACCCTAAAATTACGCAAGCGTATAAAGAAATTGAAAATGCGGCAGAGGCCCATTTATTGGCGCTATTGCCTAAAGAATTACAAACCGATTTTGCCCCTTATCTTGATTCCACGCAGTTTTCTGCGCAAGAAAAGCATATCGTCAAACAGGCGGATCTGATTTGTGCTTATGTCAAAGCCCAATTTGAATTAGAAAATGGTAACCAAGAATTTAAAGCGGCAAAAGCCCGTTTAGAAACCTTAATGCATGAATGGCAGAGCGAAGAAATGGCTTATTTTATTGAGGTATTTATTCCAAGTTTTGGTAAATCGGTTGATGAAATTACGCTTTAATTTGTAGGGTGAGAGGGTTGTTTTTCTATATGAAATACTTAAATCCAACAGATGCCTAGTCTGATTGTCTAGAAAGAGAAAACGATAATCAATTAGCAATCAAATATACGTATTAAGAATAAGTATTATATGGATACGACCTTCTTTGTTTGAGTGTTTGGTGTAAGTGTTTTTATGTATACCAATTTATAAAAGATGATTCGCCATCAAATTTCCAGAATGGAAAAGGTGTTTATTATCAGGTTATGTTGAATGAATTACGTAAACAAAGACTATATAAGCTGAAGATTGTTAAGGATTTTTTTAATCAAAAGAGTTGCTAACCATATTGGGTAAATATCATTAGCAACTGCTTTGTTTACTATGCGATATATTTTATTAGTCATTTTGTTTGAATATCTTTTTAGTATAACTAAATAGACTCAAACATAGATTAATATTTAATGACAAATATGTTATTTTTTCTCTTATTCCTTTTCATGATTGAACTTTTTGAATTCTGCTATGATTCTTTCCGTTGAAATCATATCATCAGGCACTCTTCCTTGCATGTTATTTTCAATAATGTATTTTTGCAAATCATAATCTTGTAATAAAACCCAGTCTTCGGTATTAAAATTTGATCTGTGTGATTTTACCAGTGGAAAATGATAATTTGAGAGTATTCCATAGATTTTACGTCGTTCTTTTCTTGGCAACTCTAAACATTCCCAAGCAAAAAATTCATTATCGTTCCATCCTCGTCTGAAAGTAAAATTAATTTTACCATCATTATATAGTAGCCAACTATCACCGGGTTCAAATAAGGGGACTTTTTTATGAATATACACTTGTTCATTTACACAATGTAAATTTATTCTATTTAAAATGACACAATCTTTTTTTCTGATGACGAGTTTGCATAATTTTATTGTATTTTCGAGATCCCATATATGATCGCCATCAATTTTTATAATCCATTCATTTTGAGGTAATTTACTCCAAACAAAATTGTAATAAGTGTCTAATCTACTATTAATATCTATATTATCTTCTTTATACCTTTTATCATTTGCAGGTATAAGATAATGAGGATATTCCGCGGGAATAAATTGAGGATATTTTTTACAAAATTCTAAAATATATTCTTTTGTACCATCCGTGCAAGAGTTAAAACCGATAACGCCGCCTTTCAATATAGGTAAAATACTATGCAAGCAAGCATCAACAGTTTTTATTTCATTATGTAGTCGAATAAATGCATAAGGTTTGACTGGTTTTCTCCAATCATAGAGCTTCTGCATATTCTCAGAAATATGGAGTACTCCTTTATTTCTTAAATAAAATTGCAAAAAAGAAAAAAAGGTCTTAATCATATCTTTTTCCTTAAGTAATGTATTATTTAGTATAATGTTGCTAAAATCACTTGTTCGGGATCAATATTGATCCAGACTTGATCATTGAGTTTTAAGTTTTCGGCTTTGTTGAGAGTGGCGCAAAATTCAACATCTTCATCAGCTTGTGTGTTGATTGCTGTTAAAATGACTTCTTCCACCTCTCCTTTATCTGTGATGTCTTTTACATTGACCAAGAAAGCGTTAGCACCCGCGGGTTTTTCTCGATGCACTTTGACCCAAGGTGCTTTGATCATCATCATTACTTCTTTACCTAACGCAAGTTTTAAACGAACGGCACTTTTCTCGGTAATAGAGACAGTTAATGGTTGTGCTAATCCTTTAATTTGGATATCCACAAAGCAATGGATACTTTCATGACGCAGTGCAACGATATCACCAAAAAACTGGTTTCGTGCACTACTTTGTAAAGAAAAACGAGCAGTGGCATGCAATACACTATCTAAAGGTAAGTTTTCGTCTTGTAAGATATGAAACGCTTTTTGTTGAGTACGTTCGAGCAAATCATACAACTGTAATAAACGTTGCGCATAAACGGTGAGTTCTGTGCCACCACCATTTCTGCCACCAACATTACGTTCGAGTAGCGGTTTGGGGCTGATTTCATTCATTGCAGCTAAATGATCCCAGGCACTTTTGTAGCTAACTTTGGCATTTTTAGCGGCTTGATTAATGGAACCACATTTTTGAATTTCTTTTAATAAGCGAATTCTTTTTGGATCAACAAATAATTGCTGTTGCAATTTTATTGTGAGCAAAATTTCATTCGTTAGTGTCATGTATCCTCCCATATTGAGTTAAATTCTGACAATCCGTTTACATTAACATTCTAAGGGAAAGTCTATTTTTTAGATAGCCTTTCTTTATTAAATTATGAGTGTGCGTGCGAAGTAGTATTAAACGATGTGATGAACAGATTTTTCTCGATTATGTGGTGATTTTGTCTATTAGGAGCGAGCGAAACGAGCTTTTATTAAGCTGAAACTACGCAGAAAGAATTAAATGAGTAAGATATTTTCTCGGAAAAAAGATATGCATGCTGTGTTACATTTTTTATACGAAAAATGTATTTTTTTGTTGCAAAAAAACGTTTTCATGCTTAATCTTAGCACCTTATTTTTTTATGTAAAAAAAGCATGGGGACCAAGTGGCTACGAATAAATCAATCAAACGAATAACTTATTTATTACCTTGGAGTGCCATTGCACTCACTCATTTAGCTTATGCACAAACGGAAATGCTTGATGAAATTGTAGTCAGTGGCGCACAACCACATTTAGCCGGTTCAGCGATCGAGCATTATCAAGCCATTTCCAATCAAGTGATCAAAAAAGAGCGCTTACAAAAACAGTCTGCGACCTTAGGTAATGCTTTAGCCGGTGAATTAGGTGTCCATTCTAATCCCTTTGGCGGTGGTGCAAGTGCACCGATTATCCGAGGACAAGAAGGGGTGCGTATTAAAATTTTGCAAAACGGCTTAGATGTGGTGGATATGTCGGCGATTTCGCCAGATCATGCCGTCGCTGCGGATACCTTGTTAGCAGAACAAGTGGAATTGGTACGGGGGGCCTCAACGTTACTGTATTCTAGTGCTTCTGCCGCGGGTGTAGTGAATGTTGTGGATAAACGTATCCCTACTGCTGTACCTGAAAAAGGTTATGAAGGTGAAATTTTCACACGTTTTGATACGGCAAGTAAAGAAAGCACGGGAACGGCAGGGGTAACTTTCAAATTGCATCCTCATATTGCGTTACGTTTAGAGGGTTTAAAACGTTATTCAACCCATTATCGAGTCCCGGCATTCAAATCAGGTGGTGAAACGATTCGTTATTTACCAGACAGTAATAACCGCTCACAAGTGGGCACTATTGGTGTGTCTTGGATTAAGGATCAATCTTATCTTGGCGTATCTTATAGTGAACGACGCGATCGCTATGGTTTGCCAGGTCATAACCATAAATATGATCGCTGTAAAAGTCACGTAGTTGATGAAGCGGCAAGACCAGAGCAGGGGAAAGGCTATCTCACGCCTTATCCACATCTCGCAGAAGATACGGACATTGTATTTGCCCATTTAGATGGTTGTAATGCGAGCTTTGATAAGGACCCTTCACATAGTCATGATCATCCATTTGGACATGATCACGATCATTCACATGGTGGTCCTTGGGTAAAATTACATTCCAGACGGTTCGATTTACGCGCTCAACTCGATTCCCCAACAGCATGGTTAGATAAGATAAAAGGGAGTTTTTCTTACGCGGATTATATTCATTATGAGTATCATTCAGGGCAAGCCGGAACAGATAAGTTTGACACGGACAGTTTTATTGAACGTGAGCGTGAAAAAGCGGCCAAAAATCGTGGCAAAGCCGCTGGGATTTATAAAAATAGTGGGTATAACGGCAAACTGGAGTTTTATCATCAACCTGTTGCGGGCTTAAGTGGGGTATTCGGTGTGCAGTATAGTGAATACAAAACGGCTATTCTTGCCCCGTTAGGATCCGGGATAAAGCACCAACATCATTTAGTACCTAATACGCATAAACAGCTTGGTTTTTTTGCGGTCGAAAATTATGTAGTCGATAATTTTATTTTTGAAACCGGTGTTCGAATGGATAAGCAACGAATCCCAATCAAATATGATCAACAGGTATTGAAGGCGCATAAAAAACAAGGTGATCATGAGCCAGATCTTTCCGTACATAAAGAAAAAGCGTTTTCATATTTAGGCAGTGTGGAGTGGTTATTCCATCCAAACTACCGACTTGGTTTAACTTTATCGCGTAATGAACGTTTACCTACGCCAATGGAGCTGTATTACCACGGACAACATTTAGCGACAAATTCTTTTGAACATGGCAATAAAAATTTGCGTAAAGAAAGTTCTGATAATGTGGAGTTAGGCTTTGCTTATCAAGCCGATAAATGGGACTACAAACTGAGCCTTTATCAAAATAACTTTAGAAATTATATTTATAATGAAGATCTTGCACGTTATGGTAATGCCTTCTTGCGCCGTTACACGCAAGCACGAGCAAAGTTTCATGGTATTGAGGCTGAACTACATTTCCGACCAACACCTGATTATCAAGTGACCTTATTTGGTGATTATGTCAGAGGTCGTTTGTTTGATTTACCAGAACAATATGGTCAACGTTTTTATCAAGGTTATATTGCTTATGATGAAGAAGGACTTATCCAAGCAAGTTGGGAAAAACAGCCTTACCGTATTGAAAGCATTACGCGTAATGAACGTGATGCTCCTCGTGTGCCCCCCGCTCGTTTAGGTATGCGTCTGAGTGGCAATCTCACCGAACACGTCTCTTTCTTTGCGGATTACACTTATGTCTTTGCTCAGCAAAAAACAGCATCGTCTTTATCGATTAAACCACCAAAACCGTTGGAGGCAAGTGATTTTATTGATGACGATACAAGTGAAAATTTACTGTTAAAGGACATTGATCGCGAAAAATATAATCGTACGGGTACAGACGTAACAGAATTGGATGATCTTGATAAGGCGGATTTTGACAGTGCATTAGAAGCGATTCGTTTGAGGGAAGAAAATGAGAAGTTACCTGCCAAAATAGAGAAAATTCAGGAAGATCCAAGTAGAGGACATCATTTGTTAAATTTAGGTGTAAATTATCAACGTCAAGTGGGGAATGTAGAGTATTCTGCGGGTTTTGGTGTTAATAATGTATTAAACCAACGTGTTTATATTCACACCTCTTATTTACCTTATGTACCACAAATGGGGCGCAATTATACTCTGAATTTTGGGATAAAATTCTAATGCTAAAGCGATTGAAAAAGTGCGGAAAAAAGGCCGCACTTTTTTGTGGCTCGTTTATTTTCACGCAAGTTTATTTTTTATATAGCATTTTTCGGTTAAAACATTGTATAATTTTTTATATAAAGTTTAAATCTTAATCAACTCATCTCGTTAACAAGGTAAATGACTATGCTTAAATTAAAAATGATCACTGTTTCACTGGCAACCGCATGTTTCGCATTTTCACTTTCTGCGCAAGCGAAAGTCACGGTATTTGCTGCCGCGTCAATGACCAATGCATTAAATCAAATTGCTGAAGATTATAAAAAAGTGAAACCGGATCAAGAATTGGTGTTTTCTTTTGCGTCTTCTTCAACGCTGGCGAAACAAATTGAAGAAGGCGCGCCCGTCGATATGTTTGTTTCAGCCAATACTAAATGGATGAAACATCTTTCTGATAAAGGATTAACGATTAAAGAGACCGAAAAAGTGTTAGTTGGTAACGAATTGGTATTAATTGCACCAAAAGCCAGTCAATTAAACGATGTGGATGTGGCAAAAGGCGATTGGGTGGCTGAATTAAAAGACAGTTTCTTATCCGTCGGCGATCCTGATCACGTCCCTGCCGGTCAATATGCGAAAGAAGCATTAACTAACTTAAAATTATGGGATAAAGTGGAAACAAAATTAGCCCGCGGTAAAGATGTGCGTGCGGCGTTGGCGTTAGTTGAACGTGCGGAAGCCCCATTAGGTATTGTATATAGCACGGATGGTAAAGTGAGTAAAGGGGTGAAAATTGTTGGTGTTTTCCCAGCAGATACTTATAAAGCCGTAGAATATCCTGTGGCATTATTAAAAGATCGCGATAATGCAGAAACCCGTGAATTCTTAAACTACTTAGAATCAGCAGAGGCAAAAAAAGTCTTTATGAGCTACGGTTTTTCGGTGAAATAAGCGTTATTCTCCAATAAAGGACGTCATCTTGGCGTCCTTATTCTTTTTATTTTTGCAGATTGACATCGGCTACTCTTGCGATTTATTCCCTTGGTTTGAGGTATATAATCTGACAATACCGATAATAAGTCATGCGCACTCATTTGGATCGGTTCATTGCTCATCAGAACAGAATAAACCAAGGTAAAGTGCGGTATATCTTTTTTCATTTTTAAATAGGTAAAGGAATCCCTTTGTTGACTGAATTTCTTACTTCTCTTGGCTTAACCACTATTGAAACACAAGCGGTTAAATTGAGTTTGAGTGTGTCACTGAATGCCATTTTATGGAGTTTACCCGTTGCCATTTTAATGGCGTGGTTACTAGCACGTAAACATTTTTATGGTAAATCTTTGCTGAGTGGCTTAATCCACCTTCCTCTTGTGTTACCGCCTGTCGTGATTGGGTACTTATTATTAGTGGTGATGGGACGCAATGGGGTTATTGGTCAATACCTTTATTCTTGGTTTGGTTTTTCTTTCGCATTTAGTTGGAATGGGGCAGTATTAGCTGCTGCAGTGGTTGCTTTCCCTTTGGTGGTACGTGCAATTCGCTTATCTTTAGAAAGTATTGATATGAAATTGGAACAGGCCGCACAAACTTTAGGTGCATCGGCCTGGCGTGTGTTTTTCACCATCACCTTGCCACTTTCTTTACCCGGTATTTTGGCCGGTGTGGTGCTTGGATTTGCGCGTTCTTTAGGCGAATTTGGTGCGACCATTGCGTTTGTCTCCAATATTGCGGGTGAAACGCAAACCATTCCTTTAGCGATGTATACCTTTATTCAAACCCCCGGCGCAGAAGAACAAGCCGCGAGATTATGTGTCTTAGCGATTATTCTTTCCTTAATTTCATTATTGTTGTCAGAGTGGTTAGCAAAAAAGATGCAGAAAAAATTGGGGCAGAGTTATGCTAAAGATTAATGTTAAGAAACAACTCGGTCAGCTTGCTCTGGAAGCTAATTTACACATCCCCGAGCGTGGTGTGACGGCACTTTTTGGGTTATCAGGTTCAGGTAAAACCTCGTTAATTAATTTGGTTAGTGGCTTGGTTCATCCTGATGAAGGTCATATTTCATTAAATGATCGTGTGTTAGTGGATAAAGCAAAGGCGATTTGTATTCCCGCTTATCAACGGCATATTGGCTATGTTTTTCAAGATGCGCGGCTATTTCCGCATTATACGGTCAAAGGTAATTTATGCTATGGCATCAAGAAAATCGATCAGATGATGTTTGATGATATTGTGTCGTTGCTCGGCATTGGACATTTACTCAAACGTTATCCTATCACCTTGTCTGGTGGTGAAAAACAACGTGTGGCAATTGGTCGAGCACTGCTGACTCGACCAGAAATTCTACTGATGGATGAACCGCTATCCGCATTAGATTTACCACGTAAGCGTGAGTTGATGAGCTATCTTGAAACTTTATCGAAAAAGATTGATATTCCGATTTTATATGTGACACATAGCATAGAGGAGTTATTGCGCTTAGCAGAGCATGTGGTATTACTGGATGAAGGTAAAGTGATCGCCTTTGATCGTTTAGAAGCCATTTGGGAAAATCCATTATTTTTACCTTGGAAATTAGAAGATGAGCAAAGTGCGGTCCTTTCTTTGCCTATTTTACAAAATAAGACTGACTATCAGGTTACAGCGCTGGGTTTACAACAACAGCAAATCTGGATTAAGGCGCAACAAGCCGCGGTTGGGGAAAACGTGCGTATTTGTATTAAAGGATCAGACGTCTCGATCAGCTTAACGCAACCGGAAAAAACCAGTATTCGTAACATTCTACACGGTAAAGTGACGCGTATTGTTGAACGAGAAAATCGTGTGGACGTACAGATTGAAATTGATGACAATGTTATTTGGGCGACCATTAGTAAATGGGCATTAGAGGATTTGGGGTTACAACTTGGACAACCTGTCTTTGCGCAAATTAAAGCTGTTTCGGTACTTTAAACTGACGGTTTGGCTTTTTAAAACGTATTTAAAACCTACCGCACATTGCGCAATGCAAAAGTGCGGTAGGTTTTTTATCATGAACGGTTAGAAGCGGATTTCGAGGGAAGCCGCATAGTTACGTCCGGGCGCATAGAAGCGTTGTAACCCTTTCCCTTCACGGTCAACTGAATTTAACGTACTATTGGCATTAATACCACGTAAGGCATCCCAAGTATGGTATTTTTTATTAAACAGATTATAAATGCCAGCTCGGAACGTGATATCGTCCGTGATCTTGTAATAACCAAAAGTATCAAACACAAAAGCAGATTTATTTAAGTATTTATAAGTGGATAAATCTGGATACAATTCCCGTTTTTTACAGAGAGTAATTTGCTCACCTGACCAAGGATCTGTTTCTGTCACAAATTCAGTACAGCGACGTTTAATTTCATACACTTTCGCATCACTAGCTCTTTTTTCACCCAAATAGGTTAGGCGGTTGAAAATAGCCCATTTGCCGTTTGTTGCTTCATAATCCAAACCCAAAATAATTTTAAGCGGTTGAATGGAAAGTAGACTGGCGTTATTAGAGAGTTTACCCTTGCTATAACCGAGCGCGGCGTAGAACTTAAAGCCTTGTGGTATCACAGCGATCATCTGATCTAAATTGACATGGGTTTTCAATTCCACACCATAAATTTTTGCTTTATCTAAGTTCACCATTTGTTGTTCTTGGCTTTGGTAAGTATAAGGTTGTCCATAGCGTATTTCGGTACGTTGAATTAAACTTTCTTGTTCAAATAAGAAATGGCGATAGTTTGTTTGATAGAGGGTGAGATCAAGCAAGCCTTTTTCACTATTGCCTTTCAAAGAGAGTGTATGGTTAA
The DNA here is from genome assembly GCA_049888895.1 of Bisgaard Taxon 45. Taxonomy (GTDB): domain Bacteria; phylum Pseudomonadota; class Gammaproteobacteria; order Enterobacterales; family Pasteurellaceae; genus Pasteurella. The sequence goes on from JBLUWJ010000030.1 coordinate 19,747, forward strand.
TACTTTTTTCGGGTTTCAAGCTCGGGTTAGATTTCCATGTGCCATACGCATTGGTAAAGCTGAAGAACATTTCTGAAGCCGTTGGTACACGATAACCGGTGCTAATATTGTAGCCTAACATCCATGAGGGGCTGAGTTGTGCCTCAAGTCCCGCAAATGTGCTAACGGTAGAGAAATGGGTCGGTTTAGGTTTTCCTTCTTCTAAACAGGCTTTGCTACAAGGTGCATTTAGTTCCTTTGGTTTTAGTTTTGTATGGTCATAACGTAAACCTAAATGGCTTGAGAAGGTGTCATTCCAGCGCACATGATCTTTCAAAGAAAGCCCGTACTGCTTGGTTCTAATAGGATATTGAATCGTATAGTGGTATTGTGTGTCGTAGTTTGTGCCAATACCGATACGATCTTGGTTGATGTTTTTGAAATCGCGTTGGCTAATATAGCCTTTGATGGTTAAAGTATGTTCACCATAGAAATGTACAGGTTGTGCATTGAGTTCTACACTGCCGCGCGTAAACACGGTTTTCATACGGCGATCGTAAATTTCGTTCAGCTCTTTAGCATCTGTCGTGAAATGGCGTCCACCTTTATAGTTAACTGCTGCCAGATCGGTCTTTTGATAATCTAAATCAAATTTACTGTAGGCTAACCATCCTGTGCTTGGTGCATAAATATAATATAAGTTTGCATTCAACCGTTCGTTTTGATCATCGGCTTCACGCCATTGTGAGCCCATTAACGTATAAGAACGTTCATCAATGTAACGTCCCCCTGTTTGCCCATTCAGCGTTAAACCAATACGCTGATTGTCATTAATTTGATAGTTCATTTTGGCGAGATAATTGTGGAAGCGTTGTGTCACAGGATCGGGATGCTGGCTACTGGAATACCGAAATTCAGGACCTGAACCACGACTTTTAAACTCGTGCCCCGTGCGTTGTGAATACATCAATAAGGCATCAAATTTTTCGCTAACATAGCCTATCCCTAAAGTACGAACCCATTCACGATTTTTACTGGCATAACTGCCTCGTAGTAAAGTACCAACGGAATTACCCGCTTTAACAATATGTTGTGGATCTAAAGTGTTATAATTCACACCGCCGCCTAATGAACCGCTGCCTGCATTAAAGGAATCTGAGCCGCGTACAATATCAATGGTTTGAATTAATTCAGGATCAATACTTAGGCGGGAATTATTAAAGTTACCATAACGCGCATACAGTGAGTTTTCTTCTGAATCAGGCAAAGAAACACCATCAATACTGATACCAACGCGGTTATCCTCAACGCCTCGCATCGCAAAGCCTTTCAAAAAACGCCCATTATCGCTAATCCCCACATCCGTTGTGTAGCGGACTAAATCTCTGGTGTCTCGAATCATTTCGTTTTGAATGGTCGTGGCGCTTTTGCTGATCACTGTTGGTGAGGTCTTGTTCACTTCAGCGGTTGCGCTTTCTTGTACTGTAATTTGTTCTAATTCAGTTGTTTCTTGCGCATACAGAGGAAACGCAATGAATGAGAGAAAAGGAATGGACCTTGCTATATTTTTATAGCTTAAGAGATATTTCATGGCTGACTCCTCAATAGATAAGTAATACATTCATAGTTTACATGAGCTATATAATAATGATAATGATTTTTATTAAAATGGTAATTTTGTTTTTATGTTGCTAGCTGAAATGGTTAGGTGTTATCGCCAGAGTTTATTGACATAAGAGAATCGATAACGGCGCTTTATGGTGATACTTTGCTTTCACAATTAAGCGAAGAAAATTTGGATAAATGATTTAAGCCCTGCATGATACAGGGCTTAAGAGGTTATCCTGTCTGTATTTCTCCTTTTGGAGGCAAAACAGGGGAGTGTGTTTTATTCAACTTATTTGCCTAAGTTATCAAAGAATTTCTTAACGCCATCAAAGAAACTTGAGGATTTTGGTTTGTTACTTGAACCTACCAAGCTTTCTTCTAATTGACGTAATAAGTCTTTTTGTTCTTCATTGAGTTTGACAGGGGTCTCAACGATAATTTTACAAATGAGATCACCAGCATAAGCACTACGTGCAGAAGTCACGCCTTTACCACGCATACGGAACAGTTTACCGGTTTGTGTTTCGGCAGGGATTTTTAGTTTTACACGACCATCTAGGGTTGGCACTTCAATTTCACCGCCTAAGGCTGCCATCGTAAAGCTAATTGGCACTTCGCAATATAGATTGCTACCATCACGTTCGAAAATATGGTGATCACGCACATGGATAACAACATATAAATCGCCATTTGGTGCACCATTTTCACCAGCAGCGCCTTCACCAGATAAACGTAATTGATTGCCTGTATCTACGCCTGCCGGGATTTTTACTGAAAGATTTTTCTTCTTGTGAACACGTCCATCACCATGGCAAGATTGACACGGTTTTTCAATTTTTTTACCCGAACCGTGACAGGTTGGACACACTTGTTCGGTAACAAAGAAGCCTTGCTGACGGCGAACACGTCCTGCACCATGACAGGTTGGACAGGTTTCTACTTTGGAGCCTTTCTCTGCACCCGAACCATCACACGCCTCACAATGTACAAGCGTATTGATTTGAATATCTTTAGTGGTGCCACGTACTGCTTCTTCTAAGCTGATTTCAAGATCATAGCGTAGATCATCACCGCGTACCACACGTTGGCGACCACGCCCACCGCCAAAAATATCGCCGAACATATCACCAAAAATATCCCCGAAGTCAGCGCCACCAAAACCGCCGCCACCAAAGCCACCTTGTTCAAAGGCAGCATGACCGTATTGATCATAGTTCGCGCGTTTTTGTTTATCACTTAATACTTCGTAAGCTTCTTGGATTTCTTTAAATTTTTCTTCCAGTTCTTTGTTGCCTTGGGTGCGGTCTGGATGATATTTCATCGCCAATTTTTTATAAGCACGTTTAATTTCTTTTTCATCCGCACCACGTTCAACACCAAGAACGTCGTAATAATCTTTTTTTGCCATAATGTTTCAGTTTTCCGTTTAAGATATAAACTAACGATTAATTATAGTTTAATAGGTGGTTGAGCGTTGGCGAAATGAGTCAATCGCTAATAACGTACCAAGACCAACCCTAGTAGGTAATCCAATAATAAAATTAAAGAATTTTGTTTTTGTTATACTGTGTTGTGTATATTGTGCCACGCCAACAACATACCTAAAAATAAAAATGACTATGTATAGGATAAGCGGAATATAACTCCCTCGTTGAATCCATACTTGCCCTTGTTTTTAATAGTAAGGGGTCATCTTTCCAAATCAACCACCTTAAAAAAATACCTATCATCAGTCCAGCACTTAATGCAAAACCAACAATCAGTGGCTGATGACCTCGCATTACAGAAATGATGACGAAAGGCAAAAATATCAAGGGGAAGATCGCTAATTTATCAAGCTTTATTTGACGTGTTTTAGTTTGTTTACTGCCGAAATAAAGTAAACAAAGCAAAACGAGCCAAACCCAAACTGGCGTATTTTTTAACACCATTATCCCTTTTCCCTACGTTTATTCAGAGTGGCAGGCAAACTAGCCTGCCGTACTTACCTTTATTTTGCTGAATGGAATGCTTGTTCCAAGTCAGCTAAAATATCTTGAAGACTTTCAATCCCGCAAGAAAGACGAATTAACCCGGCAGAAATACCGACTTTTTCTAATTCCGCTTCGCTTAATTGGCGGTGTGTTGAGGTTGCAGGATGTAATGCACAGGTGCGAATATCGGCTACATGCACTTCTCGTGAAACCAGTTGTAGCGCATTCAACCATGTTGCCGCTGTTTCTCTGCCCCCTTTAATTTCAAAAGAAATCACGCCACATAAACCGTTTGGTAAGTATTTTTGTTTTAGGGCGTAATCTGGGGAACTGGATAAGCCCGGATAACTGACTTTGGTTACTTGTGGATGTTTTTCTAAAAATTCCGCCACCGCTTGTGCATTTTCATAATGACGTTGCATACGTAGTGCGAGGGTTTCCATACCCACATTGAGCAAGAAACTGTTTTGTGGTGCCGGCGTGGCACCTAAATCACGCATTAATTGCACCCGCGCTTTAACAATATAGGCTGCGGAACCAAAGGTCTCAGTATAAACCAAACCATGGTAGGTTTGATCTGGCGTGCTTAATTGTGGGAATTTGCCATTATTCCAATCAAAATTCCCCCCATCGGTAATTGCCCCCCCTAGAGCAATAGCATGACCGTCTAAATATTTGGATGTACTATGAATCACCACGTTTGCGCCAAATTCGATTGGGCGACAAAAATATGGAGTGGCAAAGGTATTATCCACCAATAACGGTACTTGAGCGAGTTGTGCTAAGGCGGCAAACTTTTCAATATCCAACACCCGCAATGCCGGGTTTGCAATGGTTTCAGCAAAAATGGCTTTGGTATTTGGACGAATCGCTTTTTTGAGTTCATCAAGTGATAAGTCTTGATCAACAAAACTGACTTCAATGCCCATTTTTTTGAAAGTATGGGCAAATAAATTATAGGTGCCACCATAAACATAAGAAGAGGAAATAAAGTGATCACCTGCTTCTAGAATATTGAGCATTGCGTAAAATACGGCCGCTTGTCCTGAGGCGGTACACATGGTCGCCACACCACCTTCTAAGGCAGTAATTTTTTCTTCTGCTGCATTCGTGGTGGGATTGGAAAGACGGGTATAGAAATAGCCCGCCGCTTGCAAATCAAATAACTGACCAATTTCTTCCGCAGAATCGTAAGTAAAAGTAGTACTTTGTACGATCGGTTGAACGCGAGGCTCACCGTTTTTCGGTGTATAACCGGCATGGAGACATTTTGTTGCAAATTCCATTGTGTTTTCCTTGTATATGATGTTTTAGTCAAAAAGTGCGGTCATTTTTCTAAAGGTTTTGACTGCGCACTTTGGGTTAACAATGTGGTACAACAGCGATGTAGATCTCTACCAAACCATCAGGGTAGTATTTTTCAAAATCCACCGAATAAGCCCGTTTAAGTAAACCTTGTTGTTCTTTCTTCCAGATTAGTTGCCACGTTTGATAAATTTCATCTACTTTGCAACGAAAGACGTCGTAAGAAGTCAAGTTTTCAATTTCAATCGTTGGAGAATTGGTTTTTAATGCGCTCTCACTCGCAATTGCAAAATCATAATCGGCTTGGTGATCGCCCGCATAATTAAAATATATGCCATAGCAAGCTTGATTTGGCGGTAATTTTGCCAGATGGCTTTGCCAAAGCGCAGGAATAATCTCATTTGCGATATTGTTATTTAAACGTTGTTGCACAATAGGGTAGAGTGTTAAAACCATCATATCCTCCAAATTGATTTTTTCTTACTTCACTCTTGAAATAAAGTGAGGAAAAATTGGCGTTGCATGAATACACCGAAAGGGCGTATCGCTACGCCCTTCGATTTTTTGTGAGGAGTGAAATTATTTGTTGTCTTTCACTTCTTCAAATTCTGCATCTACCACATCATCATTTGGTTTACCGCTTTGCGCTTGCTGTGCTTGCGCTTCCGGTTGTGGTTGAGCAGCTTGCATTAATTTTTCAGACACTTGAATTAATGCTTGTACTTTTGCTTCGATTTCCGCTTTATCTTCACCTTTTGCAGCCGCTTCTAAATCTGCTACTGCTTTTTCGATTGGTGCTTTATCTTCAGCAGATAATTTATCACCCACTTCGCTTAATTGTTTGCGTGTACCGTGAACTAAGTGATCTGCTTGGTTACGAGCTTGCACTAATTCTTCAAATTTACGGTCGGCTTCAGCGTTCGCTTCAGCATCACGAACCATTTGTTGAATTTCTTCATCCGTTAAACCTGAAGAAGCTTTAATCGTGATTTTTTGCTCTTTGTTTGTACCTTTATCTTTCGCAGAAACGTGGATAATACCGTCCGCATCGATGTCGAAAGTCACTTCAATTTGTGGCATACCGCGTGGTGCTGGGTTGATCCCTTCTAGGTTGAATTGACCTAAAGATTTGTTGTCTGCCGCACGTTTACGCTCACCTTGAAGTACGTGGATAGTTACCGCACTTTGGTTATCTTCTGCCGTTGAGAACACTTGTGATTTCTTGGTTGGAATCGTCGTGTTTTTCTCAATCAAGGTTGTCATGACCCCACCCATGGTTTCGATACCTAATGAAAGTGGTGTGACATCTAATAACAACACGTCTTTTACATCACCCGCTAACACCCCACCTTGTACTGCTGCACCGATAGCCACTGCTTCATCTGGGTTCACGTCTTTACGAGGCGCTTTACCAAAGAACGCTTCTACTTTTTGTTGTACAAGCGGCATACGTGTTTGGCCACCCACAAGAATCACATCATCAATTTGTGACACGTTTAAGCCTGCGTCTGCTAATGCGACTTTCACAGGTTCTAATGAACGTGCAACTAAGTCTTCCACTAATGATTCTAATTTTGCACGGGTTAATTTAATGTTTAAGTGTTTTGGTCCTGTCGCATCTGCGGTGATGTAAGGTAAGTTCACATCCGTTTGTTGCGCCGAAGACAATTCAATTTTTGCTTTCTCACCCGCTTCTTTCAAACGTTGCATCGCTAATGGATCGTTGCGTAAATCCACACCTTGTTCTTTTTTGAACTCATCAACTAAGTAGTTGATCACACGGTTATCGAAGTCTTCCCCTCCTAAGTGAGTATCCCCGTTGGTGGATAAGACTTCAAAGGTTTTCTCGCCACCGACTTCATCAATTTCGATAATAGATAAGTCGAATGTACCGCCCCCTAAGTCGTAAACTGCGATGGTTTTGTTACCTTGACCTTTATCTAAACCATAAGCAAGTGCTGCTGCTGTTGGTTCGTTGATAATACGTTTGACTTCTAAACCTGCGATACGACCCGCATCTTTCGTGGCTTGACGTTGTGCGTCGTTAAAGTAAGCAGGTACCGTGATAACCGCTTCAGTAACAGGCTCACCTAAGAAATCTTCTGCCGTTTTCTTCATTTTTTTCAATACTTCCGCAGAGATTTGTGGTGGGGCCATTTTTTCACCTTTCACGCCTACCCATGCGTCGCCGTTATCTGCCGCTAAAATTTCAAATGGCATGATGTTCACATCGCGTTGTACTTCTTCATCTTGGAAACGACGACCAATTAGACGTTTAATGGCAAATAAAGTATTTTTTGGGTTAGTCACCGCTTGGCGTTTAGCTGGTTGACCCACTAAGGTTTCGTTATCTTGTGTATAAGCAATAATTGACGGAGTAGTACGATCACCCTCTGCGTTTTCAATGACACGAGGTTTGTCACCATCCATCACAGCGACACAAGAGTTTGTTGTACCTAAGTCAATACCAATAATTTTTCCCATTTTGTTTCTCCTAAAATAAACTTGTAAATTCGTTACTGGTTAATCATTCGATTTGTTTTCTCAAAGTAAGGACGAAATTTCATATTTCAAGTGATAAAATAAAATTTTTTGAATTTCATCATGGTGTTTATTCGTTCCGTTGTGAGAAAGCACAAGGTTGTTAACTTCGCTTGTCGTTGTTGTAAATAGGGGTAAAAAGTGAAAGTTCAAGAGGAAAGGGAAAATTTATTTAAGGAAATAAGCGGAGCAATCTGTTTATCTAAATAAATCGTGAGAAAAGAATATATTTTATAC
>JBLUWJ010000031.1:0-26444 GCA_049888895.1 Bisgaard Taxon 45
ACAATATCCGCTCAATTTACTTATTTAAAATTTAATGCTGAAATAGCGCGCTGTTAGTAAATAGACAGATTATGTATTTAATTAATTTACAGTTTTTGATGTGTTTGTTTCCTTTATTTAACTTAAAACTAAATCGAATCAGTTATTCATTTTATATTATGCAAGGGGCAATTTTATGAATAAGGTTTACCGTGTTATATGGAGCCACGTAACGAATACTTTTATCGCAGTCTCAGAGCTTGCAACCTCGAAAGGTAAAGTAAAATCATTTAGCGTTATTTCTTCAAATTCACAATCACAAGCGAATAGCAGTATCCCTGCTACATTCAAGTTAAGTGCGATTGCACTGGTTGCTATTCTCACACTTTCTCCAACGCAAGTATTCGCGCAGAATGTGACAGCCGATAATTTAACGGTAAATGGGACAGCAACTTTTGCTGGCGCGGCTACATTTAATAACACAGCCACATTCAAAAGTATTGTTACTACTAGCTTAACTGTAAATAATCAAGCAATTGCCACAAAAGATGAGGTTGCAGCGTTAAGTAATACGGTTAATCAAAAAGCAAATCAACAAGCTGTTAATGACTTAAATACAAATAAAGCAGATAAGTCAGAAATTACTAAGTTAGAGAATAAAAAAGCAGATATTTCAGCCGTTAATGGATTAAGTTCAGAAATTACTAACTTAAAAAATACTAAAGCAGATAAGTCTGAAGTTAATCAATTAAAAAGTGATAAAGCAGATAAATCCGCGCTAGCTAAACTCAGTGCACTTGTTACATCATTAGGCGTACCTGAAGGCACAACAACGTATACTGGGATTAAATATTTTCGTACTAAGTCTACTTTAGAGGATGCGGTTGCAGAAGGCGTTGATTCTGTTGCCATTGGACCAAAAGCGAAAACAGGTGCAGAAGCTGTAGATACTGTTGCCATAGGTCATGATAGTACGGCTAATGCTAAAAATTCTATTGCTATCGGTAAAAAATCATATGCAGTTAAAACTGCAGATAAAGGGATTGCTATTGGTGAACATGCTCGTGTAGGTTCTAAACAAAATGGTGATGTCGTTTATGATGGTGCGTCTTCTTATGTTCTTGGTGCAAAAGACGGGGAAAGTTCGGTAGCAATTGGTGATAATGCTGTTAGCCGTGGTGAAGCAAGTATTGCGATTGGTAAAAATGCGATTACCTCAAATAAAGATGCTAAGAAAATTATTTCTAAAAATAATATCGCGTTAGGTACAAATGCACAGGCAATTGCCAGTGATCACTCTATTGCAATAGGTAATGCGGCAAGAGCAAATAAAGATTCAGATTCATCGATTGCAATCGGTGATGGTGCAGAAACTAAAGCAGCACACTCTTTAGCAGTGGGGACAACCTCTAAAGCGTTCGCTGAAGCCGCACTTGCATTAGGTAAACTGTCCGAAGCGAAAGGTACATCTTCAGTTGCAATGGGTAACACCTCAAAAGCAGATGGTTCAAATTCAGTTGCAATTGGTAATAATAGCCAAACATTACAGGGCAATACGATTGCAATTGGTTCATCTGCGGTTGCTAAGCCAGAACGCACAATTTCTATCGGCTTAAATGCAGGTAAAGGACAAGAAGCTGATGCGACAGGGACTAAACATTCCCAAATTAATATTGGCGAGAACTCCGGAGAAGGGGTTATTGGTCAATTAAATATTGGTATTGGTGCTCATGCAGGAACAAATGTTGTTGGTAAACATAATATTGCATTGGGTACTTATGCAGGGACGAATTTGAAAAACTCAGAGGAAACATCTGGTGCTAACGTATCGATTGGTCATGAAGCAAATAAATATGATCAGTTGACCGCGGTACAAAAGTCAACGGTGGTTGGTGCACAAACTAAAGCAGCCTCTCGTTCTACTGCATTAGGTGCTGAAGCAACTGCTTTAGGGTTAGATGCGGTTGCAATAGGTATTACTTCTAAAGCAGAGGGAGATAAATCAGTTGCGATTGGTGCAAATTCTACAGCTGATTCAAACAACGTGGCGTTAGGTGCGACATCGCGTGCTGTCGCAAAAGAGGGGAGCGGCTATCTAACTGGTAAGCAATCTTCATTAGTTGTTTCTGTTGGTCATCAGGATGGTGCAACGGATCAACATATTTTACGCCGCCTTGTAAATGTGGCTGATGGTGTGGATGAACAAGATGCAGCAACTGTGGCGCAACTTAAAAAAGTCACTGAAAAAGTAACAAGTGATTTACAAGCAACATTTAATGCTTTGTCTCATACCCCAACAGCTTCTGAAATTAAATATGATACATTAAAGCCTAATCCAGCGACAGGTGCAGAAAATAAGATTACCTTAAAAGCGAAAACACGTATTTCTAATGTGGCACCTGCAGAACTTGATACGGATGCGGTGAATTTAGGTCAAGTAAATCAAATTGTCACGAAGAATAAAGCGCATTACTTTAGTGTTAACGATACAGGTGTCAATCCTGTTCCAGGTAACCGTGATAATGATGGTGCAACTGCAACATTAGCAATGGCAATTGGGCAAAATGCAGCCGCTAAAGCAGAGCGTAGTGTTGCGATCGGTAACTATACCACGGTAAATGGCGAAGGATCTATTGGCGTAGGAACTTATTATAAAGGTAGTGCTGAATTAGATGATGGTGTAGCAAGAGAAAGTGAAACTACAGTTACAAAACCATCCAAGAGTGTGAAATATGGCATTGCAATTGGTGCGGGAACAACCACCGATGGCAATAACTCTATCGCGATTGGTAGTTTAGCAGCAACCTCTGATAAAGACCCTGGTGCAAATGTAGATAGAGCGATTGCGATTGGTTATAACGCAGTATCTTCAGCAGAAAAAGCAAATGCAATTGGTGATCGTGCAGTTGCTAACTCAGTAAAAGGTAATGCATTTGGTAGTCAAGCATTATCAGGTGCTGAATCCTCTACTGCAATCGGTACTGAATCAAAATCTGAAGGTCAGAATGCTTATGCACTTGGTACAAAATCACATGCAAAAGGCTTAAATTCAATTGCTTTTGGTACTCATCAAGTTGTGAGTGGACAAAATTCAGGCAGTATTGGTTATGCAGGTGAATTGGGTAGTACTAATGCGACAGTAATCAATGGTGAGGGGACATATTCGTTAGGTAATACTAATAGTACATTAACGGCTAATGAAAGTGGTATCTTCGGTAATAGCAATGAAATCAAAGCGAAAGAAAATGCTCGAATTGTCGGTAACAAGAACCTTATCGGTGCAATCGCAGAGAAAGAGCATGTGCCAGGTACGCCACCCGCTGCACCAGTTAACGATCTAAAAGACATTTATGTGACAGGTTATGACAACAAAATCAGCAGTGATAAAAAGCTAGCGAAAGATTTAAGTGGGCTGTTTGTCTATGGTCACGGTAATAACATTGCTCAATTAACAGATCCTGATTCAACAGAAGAGTTCGCCTTAACTAACTCGTCGGTTATTGGTGCAAATAACACCTTAAATACTAAAGGTAGTGATTACTTTGTGTTAGGTAATAACGTCAATGCAACATTAACGAACTCTGTTTATTTAGGTTCAGAGTCTGCTTATATTGTCGCAGGTAATTCGACTTCTGGTATGAATGCTTATGCTGATATGGCAAATGGGTTAAATAAATCAGGTTATACCTTTGCTGGTTCGCAGCCAGTTGGTGTGGTCACTGTTGGTGCCGTTGGTAAAGAGCGTCGTGTACAAAATGTGGCCGCAGGTTTAGTGACAGAAGCGAGTACCGATGCAATCAATGGTAGCCAGTTATTTGCGTTGACTCGTCCATTGCGTTTTGCGGGTGATAATTCCACTTTAACTAATCAAGATGGTAAGCCAGCAAGTGATACTAACGTAGTATCTCGTAGTTCTAATCAAGCAATTGATATTACTGGTGGTGAAACAGATACTAGTAAATTAACGGCTAAAACTGATAAAAACATTGGTGTTATCGTGACTGATAATAATTCAATGGAAATCAGATTAGCAAAAAGATTATCTAATTTAACTGAAGCAACATTTGGTACTGGCACAGATAAAACAACTATCAATAAAGATGGTGTGACCATTACCAATGGTAATACGAATGTAAGCTTAACTGACGCTGGTTTAAACAACGGTGGTAACAAAATTACTAATGTTGCAGCTGGTCAGAATGAGACTGATGCGGTGAACGTAAAACAATTAAACGATCTTAAAGCGACTGGATTTGGTTTAGTGGCTGAAGATGGTCAAGACGTTAAACAAGCTTTAGGCACAGCAATCAAAGTCACTGGTGATGATAATGTGAAAACTAAAATCGTGACAGAAGCCGGTGGGAGTAAGAAGTTAGAAATTGGTTTAGAAAATCAAGTGACACTTGGTGGACCGGCTAAGAATGGTAACCCAGCAGCGGATGGTAAGTTAACACTAAAAAATCAAGCTGGTACAGATAAAGTCGTACTTGATGGTGCAAATGGCTCAGTGGGTTTGACTGGTGCGGATGGTGCAAATGCAACAATTACGGTTAAAAATGGATCTCCTGCTGTAGATGGCTCTGCCAATACAACTAAACCACGTATTGCTTATGGTAATGAAGAAGTTGCCACTTTAAACGATGGTTTAAAATTTGGTGCCAATGCTGGCACGATTCATAATGCGAAATTAAATACGCAGGTGGATGTAAAAGGTAAAGCAACAAATACAACCTGGATTAACTTTGATGAAGGTCAAAATATCATGACCCAAATCAATGGCAACACCATTACTGTGGCATTAGCGAAAGCATTATCAGGTTTAACCAGTGCAACTTTTGGTGATCCTACTGAAGCAAATAAAGATGCAACAGTGATTAACAAAGATGGTGTGACGATTTCGAATAAGGGTGCTGCCGATGTTAGCTTAACTGAAAATGGTTTAGACAATGGTAATAAGCAAATCAAGAATGTTGCCAGTGGTTTAACCAAAGCAGATGGTAACGTAGCGACGTCTTTAAATGATGCTGTACAAACCAATGGTGTGAATGTAGGTGATTTAAAAACAGCAATCACGAATATTACATCAGGTACAACGAATGGTGTAGATAACCCATTAGGTGGTTTTGGCTTAAAAGATAAAGATGGCAATACCTTTAAACAAAACTTAGGTGAAACTGCGCAAATTACTGGTGATTCAAATGTGAATACTAAAGTCGTTAATGGTAAAGATGGTGGTAAAGCGCTTGAAGTCAGCTTAGCTAACCAATTGACTTTAGGTAAAGGTCCAGATGCTAATGTACCTAACGCAACTGGCGAGGCAGGCAAGGTCACCTTAAAAGATGATAAAGGTGCCGATCGTGTTGTAGTTGATGGTGGCGAAGGCGCTATCTCATTAACGGGGCAGCCTGCTACACAAGGTGGAACAGCGCCAACAGCAAAAATTAAAGTAGCTGAAGGGAATCCTGATTTAGAAAACACGGCAGATGATCCTACTAATCCAAATCAGAATAAGAAAACACGTATTACTTATGATATCGCAGGTCCGAATGGAACAACTGTTACTGAACAATTAGCTACACTGAACGACGGCTTAAAATTCGGTGCGAATGATGGCAAGATTCATAATGCGAAACTGAATAGCCGTGTGGATGTAAAAGGTGCAGCTAGTAATACAGAGTGGGCTAACTTTGATGCGGGTCAGAATATTATGACTCAGATTCAAGGCAATACGATTACTGTTGCTTTAGCTAAAGCTTTAAAAGATTTAACTAGCGCGAGTTTTGTAGGTGGTAAGGATAATACTAGCAGCGTGCTCAACGGTAATGGGTTGACTATTACGAAAAAAGCTGGTGCACAAGATCCGAATGCTAAGGATACAGTTGTAAGCCTAACCGAAAAAGGATTAGACAACGGCGGTAACCAAATTATCAACGTTGATAGCGGTCTGAAAAAATCAGATGGTACAGTTGTGACATTGAAAGAGGCACCAGATGAAGTACTCAAGAATGGCGTCAATGTTGGTGATTTGAAAAATGCAATTACAGATATTACTTCTGCTGATAAAGGTGGCTTTGGCTTAAAAGATAAATCAGGCACTGAGTTTAAGCAAGATTTAGGCACTACAGCACAGATCACTGGTGACAGTAATATCAATACAAAAGTAGTTGATGTGACAAATCAAGATGGCAGTAAATCTAAAGCACTGGAAGTCAGCCTTGCAAATGAGATTTCATTAGGTAAAGCTGGAGAAGATGGTGTTGATGGTAAAGTAGGCGTTAACGGTAAAGACGGCGCAAGTGTTGTCTTGAACGGTAAAGATGGCTCAATTGGTTTAACTGGTCCTAAAGGCGCTGACGGTAAATCAGCATCGGCAGATATGAAAGTGCAAGAGGGCAAACCAGGTGTTGATGGTAAAGCGGGTGATACCAAAACACGTATCGTCTATACACCAAAAGATAAAGATGGTAATCCAGTTGTTGATGCTACAGGTCAACCAGTTGTTGAAGAAGTCGCAACCTTAAATGATGGCATGAAGTTTGTTGGTAACGATGGTAAAGAAGTCACTCGTAAACTGAATGAAACATTAAGTATTAAAGGTGGCCTAGACACTGCAATTTTAGCGGAACCGAATAAAGTATCTTCTAGCAACTTGGGTGTAAAAAGCAGTGTGGATGGTACCGGTCTAGAAGTTGTAATGAAAGAACGTCCAACATTCTCTGGCTTAGTGGTGAACGGTAAAGACGGTGAAGATGCTGCGATTACATTTGCAAAAGATGGCAAACAAGGCATGTCTATCGCGGCAAAACAAGATTCGGATGGTCATACCACGGGATTAACTGTGAAAAAACAAGATGGTACAGAGGGTGTGACTTTCAACAATGATGGTCGTATCACTAATGTTGTTGCAGGTAAAGATGATACTGACGCAGTCAATGTGAGTCAGTTAAAAGAGGGGCTTGCCAAAGCAACCACGAAAGTTGAAGCAGGTAAAAACATGACCGTAACTTCAACGACCAACGATGATGGTAGTACCACTTACAATGTCGCAACAAAAGATAATGTTGATTTCACTTCGGTTACAACCGGTAACACGGTCATGAACAATGATGGTGTGAAAGTCGGTGATAATGTTGCAGTCACTAATGAAGGCTTCAAAGTAGGTGATGTGACAGTGACGACAGTAGGCATTAATGCGGGTAACAAGAAAGTGACTGGGGTTGCAGATGGTGATATTTCACCAACCAGTAAAGACGCGGTGAACGGTAGTCAGCTTCATTCTGTTAAAGAAACGGCTGAAGCAGGCTGGCATTTAACTGCAAATGGTGCAGACTCATCGAATGTGAAACCAAGAAATACTGTGGATCTAAACAATACCGATGGCAATATCGTGATCAGCAAAACAAACACTGCGGATAGCCATAACGTCACATTTGGTTTAGCTAATAAAGTCGTAATTGGACCTAAAGATGGTACAAACCAACCTCAAGAAGGTGCAGTGGTTATCAGTGGTAAAGAGGGGGCTGACGGTAAAGGGAGTATCAGTATTGCCGGTAAAGATGGCAAAGACGCCGTGGCTATTAGCGGTCAAGACGGTGTCGGTACGATTGGTTTAACCGGTCCGGCGGGGGCTGATGGCAAAAATGCAAATGCGATCATTGGCGTGAAAGATAGCGTGAAAGGCTTAGATGGCAATGATGGTAAAGACGGTAATAGTAAAACACGTATCGTTTATACCAAACCGAATGGTGAAGAAGAGCAAGTGGCAACCATGAACGACGGTTTAGTGTTTGCTGCTGATTCAGGTGAACCACACAAAGCGAAATTAGGGACAACTGTTAAAGTGAAAGGAGATGATAAAAATATCTCGACTGAAGTGGTTGGTGATACGCTACGTGTGAAACTGAACGACAACATTGAAGTAAAAGGCATCAATGTGACCGAAAACTTGACGGTGAAAGAAGGGGCGAACATCAACATGGGTAACAACGTGATTCACGGTGTGGCTGATGGTGAAGTGAGTGCAAGTAGTAAACAAGCTGTGAATGGTAGCCAGTTACATAAAGTTCAACAACAAGTGAATAACCAAGCCACTGCGATTAATAAGCTAGGTGATCATATCAATAAAGTGGATAAAGATCTTCGTGCTGGTATCGCGGGTGCCACAGCGGTCGCGTTCTTACAGCGTCCAAATGAAGCCGGTAAGAGCATTGTTTCTCTTGGTGTTGGTTCTTATAAAGCTGAGACAGCCATTGCCGTTGGTTATGCAAGAAACTCAGATAACAATAAGATCTCAATCAAACTTGGTGGTGGGGTGAACAGCCGTGGTGATGTCAACCTCGGTGGTAGCATCGGTTATCAGTGGTAGTTGATTCGTAACTTGTTAACAAAGGG
This sequence comes from Bisgaard Taxon 45, assembly GCA_049888895.1. Taxonomy (GTDB): domain Bacteria; phylum Pseudomonadota; class Gammaproteobacteria; order Enterobacterales; family Pasteurellaceae; genus Pasteurella. The sequence goes on from JBLUWJ010000031.1 coordinate 8,371, forward strand.
TATTGAGGAAAACTCAGTACCCTTTTCTTTTAGCTGAGTAAAGTTAGCAGATGTAGCACAGAGATAAAAAAGGGGATGTATATATACATCCCCTTTGATTTTGTGACGATAACACAGATGTTATACCGTGTTATGGCGTATTTAGTGTTATTATTTGCGTGGCAGTTGGATCTGTGGTTCTTGGCTTGGGCGATAGAGGACCAAAATATGTCCAATAGTTTGCACCGCACTTGATTGCGTTTCACGGATGATCGCATCAATGATTAATTGTTTTACTTCACGATCGGCACCCGCAATTTTGACTTTAATTAATTCATGATGTGCTAATGCGTTGTCAATTTCGGCTAATACGCCTTCTGTTAACCCATTGTTGCCAATCATCACAACGGGATTTAAATGATGGGCAATGCCTTTCAGAAATTGTTTTTGTTTGGTAGATAATGTAATCGACATAGTGCATCCTAATCTAAAAAAGTGCGGTCATTTTTTATCAATATTTAAAAACGACCAAAATGAATTGCCCAATTCTAACCGTAAATCCGGTTTAGCGAAAGTTATTTGATGAAATATAGGTAGTACAATCATGCATAACAGCGATCTGCTTTCTTCTTTTTTATTTTCAATGAGTGTCACGTTACCCACAGTTTTGATGCTATTGCTAGGTGTCATACTGAAACGCCGACGGATGATCGATGACAAATTTACGGGGCAGGCGACCCGTATTATTTTTACGATTACCTTACCCATTTTATTGTTTCTGAATATCACTAGTAATCCAGTGCAGTTTCGCACACAGATGATTCCAATTATGGCAAGTATAACTGGTACGTTATTGTTATTTTTGGGCGCGGAACTGATTGCCAGTAAATATATCAGCGAAAAACAAGAGCGTGGCACCTTTGTGCAAGCGGTGTATCGTGGCAATAATGGGATTTTGGGCTTGGCATTGTGTATTAATGCCTATGGTGAAGCCGGTTTAGCCCCTGCGTCGATTTATGCTGCCGCGACCATTTTTTTATTTAATGTGCTAGCAGTGGTTACGTTAAGTCGTGCTTTTGCACAAGGCAAAGTCAGTGTTTACACGATGTTAATAAATGTACTAAAAAATCCTTTGATTATGGCCATTGTATTGGGCTATGTAGTGAATCATCTTGAATTTGTTTTGCCAAAAACCTTACAAACTACGGGTAATTATCTGGCGAGTATGACTTTGCCTCTGGCTCTCATTTGTACAGGCGCTAGCATACAATTTAAAGTTATAAGAAAGGATTCGCGTGTAGTGATTTGGGGCAGTATAGGGCGTGTGCTGATTGCTCCCATTGTGATGGTGCTCGTGGGTAAACTGTGTGGTTTATCGGGCATGAATATGGGGATTTTATTTTTAATGGCAGCGACACCAATGGCAACGATTGCTTATGCGATGGTACGAGGCATGGGGGGAAATGGGGTATGTGCCGCGAATATTATTGCTTTCACTACTTTAGGTGCCATCATCACATCATCTTTCGGCTTGTTAGTTTTGTCACAGCTAGGTTGGATTTAATGATAAAAAAGAGGCGATCAGGTCGCCTCGACATAAGAGAAAACATTCACCACCGGTTGAAAGACAAGTGCGGTGAATTTTATTTCAGTTTTATCTTAACCGCGATTTGTTCCCCTTGTTTGAGCGTGTGTGTAATACGCGCGGTTTCCACACATACCATGGTTTGATAGCCGAACTCACTCATGCCACTGGTTGCGTTATGCCATGGATTCCATACCACGACTTCGCTGGCATGCTGATGCTCAAGACAAATCGCACGCTGTAACACGGGATCCAGTATAGTCGTTTTGGCTTCGGTGACCTGATAGGTACAGTCCACATGTTGTTGAATTTTTCGTGGAGAAGGCACCTTTTCAATTTGTTTAGTCACGTTATCAACACAGCTTATCGGTAAGTCTTGGATTTCAATTTGTTGAATATCGCCGATTTGAAAGTAGCTATGTAACGCCACTTGAGCCTTTTCTTGTCCATAATGGGTGAAGATGACTTGACAGTCTTCGCTGAAATGCATGCTGACTTTGGCTTCAATCAAATGATCTTCTGTAAATAAACCAAAGACTAACTGCACGTTATCCGCTGAAATAGCATAGTCTATTAAGTGCCATAAGCGAATGCGAGCCGTTCCATGCGAAGGCGATTTCACTGCGCCAAACCATGGGTAGCAAAGCGGAATACCACCACGAATAGCATTACCTAATTGGAAAGGTTCAATGTCGCTTAACCACAATACATCGTGCTCACTTCCTTTCGGCTGCCAACTAAGAAGATGTGCGCCTTGCAAGGCAATCACGGCAGTACCCACTGCGTGTTGTAGCATAATCGCTGGAATTTCATTGTATTTCACTAAGCGAAGAGCGGGACAAATGTGTTGAAGAATGGTTGGTTGAAGAGTGTTTTGCATAAGGCCTCTTTATACTGTTTTTCTATTCAGTACGTTATTTAGTGACAAGGGAAAATCTGATACACTATGCCTCAATTTTGTAATTGATGCTAAAAAATAATGGCGAATATTGAACAAATAATCAAGGCCTTTTCCGAACAAGGTGCATTAAGTCAAGGCATTGCGGGTTTTCGTCCTCGTGCGGAACAACAAGAGATGGCGGTCGCGGTTGCCACTGCGATTGGCGAGAAAAGCGCACTGGTGGTGGAAGCGGGGACAGGAACAGGCAAAACTTTCGCCTATTTGGCACCGGCTCTCTTAGCCCAAAAGAAAACTATTGTGTCAACAGGATCAAAAAATTTACAGGATCAACTCTTTAAACGTGACTTACCTGCCATCAAAAAAGCTCTCAATTACAGCGGGAAAATTGCCTTGCTTAAAGGTCGAGCGAATTATTTATGCTTGGAACGGTTGGAACAAGTGATTGCGCAAGGGGTATTAGGCGATCGTTCTGTGTTGACGGATTTATCCAAAGTACGTCAATGGCAGAATGCCACCAAAACGGGGGATTTAAGTGAATGTGTGGCTCTGGCAGAAGACAGCCCGATTTTACCACAATTAACCAGTACGGCAGAAAGCTGTTTAGGCACGGATTGTCCGCACTACAATGATTGCTATGTAGCCTCTGCACGTAAACGCGCGTTAAATGCGGACTTAGTAGTTGTCAATCATCATTTGTTTTTTGCTGACATTGCGGTGAAAGAAACGGGGTTTGGGGAACTCATTCCACAAGCAGACGTGATTATTTTTGATGAAGCGCACCAACTACCCGATATTGCGAGCCAATATTTTGGTCAATCCTTAACATCGCGTCAGCTGTTTGATTTGTGCAAAGATATTCATATTGTGTATCGCACAGAAATCAAAGATATGGCACAGCTTGGCACCGCATCGGACAATTTGCTAAAAACGATTCAAGACTTTCGTTTATTACTGGGAGAGGGAAATACCCGCGGCAATTGGCGTGAATTGTTAGCTCAGTCGGTGGTGAGAAAAGGATTTGAAAATTTACAAGAAAAGATCGCCTTTATGTCTGATGTTGTCAAGTTGGCTTTAGGGCGTTCACAAACCTTAGATAGTATTTTTGAACGTTTAGAGGCGATAAAAACTCAGCTAACACGGCTAGCAGATACCACTATTACGGGCCATTGTTATTGGTACGAAGCCATCGGGCGACAATTTAGCTTACATATTACCCCCTTGACGGTGGCGGATAAATTTGGGGAAGAAATGCAAAAACGGGAAACTGCTTGGATTTTTACCTCTGCCACGCTAGAAGTAGGGGGCGATTTTGCTCATTTTTGCCAACGCTTAGGTATTACCCAAGCCACACAGAAAATTTTGCCTAGTCCATTTAATTATCCTGAACAAGCTTTATTGTGTGTGCCACGTTATTTACCGAGCAGTAATCAACAACACACTCTTACACAATTAGGCGAAATGCTTTTACCTGTGATCGAAGCCAATCAAGGACGTTGTTTTGTGCTTTGTACTTCCTATGTCATGATGCGTGGCTTAGCGGCCTATTTTCGTGAACAGAGTGAGCTACTGATTTTGTTACAGGGCGAAACATCCAAAACCAAATTATTAGATCAATTTATTGCTTCACAAGAAGCGGTATTGGTAGCAACGTCCAGTTTTTGGGAAGGGGTAGATGTACGGGGAGATGCCCTGTCTTTAGTGATTATAGATAAACTGCCGTTTACTGCACCCGATGAGCCTTTACTCAAAGCGCGTATTGAAGATTGTCGGTTACAAGGTGGTGATCCTTTTCATGATATCCAGATCCCAGAAGCGGTCATTACCTTAAAGCAAGGGGTAGGACGTTTGATCCGGGATATTACCGATCGTGGTGTGGTGATTATTTGCGATAGTCGTTTAGTGATGCGGAGTTATGGTGCAACTTTTTTGAAAAGCTTACCTAATGCGAAACGTACTCGAGATATGAACAAAGTGATACAATTTCTAACAAAGAGCCAAATGGATAACAAGAATGCATAATTTAACTTTATTAGCCTTAGATACCTCAACTGAAGCCTGTTCTGTGGCATTACTTTATAAAGGCGAAAGAACATATTTAGATGAGATCGCACAACGTACGCATACGCAGCGTATTCTACCGATGATCGATGTGATCTTATCTCAGTCTGGACTTTCTTTAAAACAGGTTGATGCCCTTGCGTTTGGTCGAGGCCCTGGCAGTTTCACGGGGGTACGTGTGGGGGCGGGTATTGCACAAGGCTTAGCCTTTGGCGCGAATTTACCAGTTATCCCGGTCTCAAATTTGACCATGATGGCACAAGCGGCTTATGAACAATTGGGGGCTGAGCACGTGCTAGCCGCCATTGATGCGCGGATGAATGAAGTGTATTTCTCACAATTAATTGCTCAACCGATACAAGTCGGTACAGAATGGTTTGTTGATTGGCAAGTCATTGGAGAAGAAAAAGTGGTTAAGCCAGAACACTTGGTTGCGGAGCTGGCTGATTTAACAGGGCATTGGGCTAGAGTTGGAACAGGCTGGGCGGCTTATTCCGAATTCTCGACCCTATCAGTAGGAGAGGCAACGGAAATTCTGCTGCCTTCTGCTCACTATATGTTGACGCCTGCGTTACTCAAATGGCAACAACAGCAAACAATGGATGCATTAGCTATTGAACCAGTTTATTTACGTAATGAAGTCACTTGGAAAAAACTACCAGGACGTGAATAAACGACACTCTCTCAAATGTGTTCGGAGGAAAAAATGAAAAAACTGACCGCACTTTTGATCGCTATATTTCTTACTGGTTGTATTAAAGCGCCGAAAGGGTTAGAGCGCGATGATGTGAGCTTGCCATCGCTCGATAAGTTAGTGGCGGAAGACTATGCTTGCCAATGCAAACAAGCTCGTTTTGGCGGCAAAATCTTATCCGTCACAGCATTACCAGGCAAAATGAAGTTAGAAATTTTGAGTTTACCTCTCGTTTCTTTGTCAGCCAAACCGCTGTTATCTGCGGAAACCAACGGTCGTTTTATTGCCTATCTAGAGGGCTTTATTGATCCTGAACGGTTAAAAGAACAGTTCATTACCGTGAAAGGCATCTTGAAAAAGCAAGAAACAGGTAAAATTGATCAGGTTGATTATCATTATCCTGTACTTGAGGCGAATCATTATAAAGTATGGCAATTGGTGCCAGAATATTATTATGAGCCAGAAGATCTTGCCGATTGGCGTGAAAGCCGTCGTATGGGGTGGGGACCATTTTGGCGACCAGAGCCACGCTTACGTTATGTATTGCAATAGGGCATACTAAATTTTGCTAAGTAGGACAATGAGATGAGTGAATTTGTTATTAGCCTAAATGTGAGGATTACGTTATAATTTTGGCTAAATTTTGTTAAAAATAAGGATAACACATGGAAAAACCTTGGTTTAAAAATTACCCTGAGGATTTACCACGCGAATTAGATACATCAAAGTATGATTCGTTGTTGGATATGTTTGATAATGCAGTGCGTACCCATCCAGATCGTGCAGCCTATATCAATATGGGGCAAATTTTAACCTTTCGAAAATTAGAAGAACGCAGTCGGGCATTTGCCGCATATTTACAAAATGAATTAAAGCTGAAACGCGGTGATCGTGTGGCATTAATGATGCCGAATTTATTGCAGTATCCGATTGCATTATTTGGTATTTTGCGTGCCGGTATGGTGGTGGTGAATGTCAATCCACTTTATACCCCACGTGAATTAGAGCACCAATTAAAAGACAGTGGCGCTAGTGCGATTGTCGTGGTGTCAAATTTTGCTTCTACCCTCGAAAAAGTAGTGTTTAATACTGAGGTTAAGCACGTGATTCTAACCCGTATGGGCGATCAACTTTCCTTTGGTAAGCGTACCTTAGTCAATTTTGTGGTGAAATACATCAAAAAACTGGTGCCAAAATACAAACTACCCAATGCGGTGACCTTTCGTGAAGTGTTGAGTGTCGGAAAATATCGACAATATGTTCGCCCACAAATAGAACGTAAAGATTTAGCCTTTTTACAATATACCGGGGGGACGACAGGGGTGGCGAAAGGCGCAATGTTGTCACACGGCAATATCATTGTAAATTTATTTCAAGCGAATTGGATTGCAGAGCCATTTGTCGGTGATCGTACTAAAGAGCGTAAAGCCATCATTGCGTTACCGCTTTATCACGTGTTTGCATTAACAGTAAACTGTTTATTGTTTGTTGAATTGGGTATTACAGGGATATTGATTACTAATCCGCGTGATATCGAAGGCTTTGTTAAAGAATTGAAAAAACACCATTTTGTCGCTATTACGGGTGTCAATACCTTATTTAACGCTTTGTTAAATAATGAGAATTTTAAGGAAGTCGATTTTCGCGCGTTAAAACTGACTGTGGGCGGTGGCATGTCGATCCAACAATCTGTTGCAACCCGTTGGCATGACACGACCGGCTGTAATATTATTGAAGGCTATGGAATGACAGAGTGTTCTCCGTTGATTGCGGCTTGTCCAATTAACATGATCAAACACAATGGTAGTATTGGCGTGCCAGTACCTAATACCGATGTGCGTATTATCAAAGAAGATGGACATGAGGCCAACTTGGGTGAGCCAGGTGAGCTTTGGGTCAAAGGGGAACAAGTCATGCAAGGTTATTGGCAACGTCCAGAAGCCACAGCTGAAGTACTGATGGACGGTTGGATTGCCACCGGTGATGTGGTCGTGATGGATACAGATCATTACTTGCGTATCGTGGATCGCAAAAAAGATATGATTTTAGTTTCGGGTTTTAATGTCTATCCAAATGAGATCGAAGATGTGGTCATGTTAAATGACAAAGTTGCTGAAGTGGTTGCCATTGGCGTGCCGAATGAGATTTCAGGTGAAACGATTAAAATTTTTGTCGTGAAGAAAGATGAAAGTTTAACCCGTGATGAATTACGTAAACATTGTCGCGTCCATTTAACGGGCTATAAAATTCCAAAAGAAATTGAGTTTCGTGAGGAGTTGCCGAAAAGCAATGTGGGCAAAATTTTACGCCGTGTTTTACGCGATGAGGAGCTGGCAAAACGTCCAGCTGAATAAATATTCATTTCATTTTATTAGGGGTGATAAGCGCCCCTAATTTGTTGTATTAAGATGAACAGTCAACTAAAAGAAATAAAAAACAAACCGCACTTTCAAGTGATTACCTCCGATCTCGCGCTAGCTGAGTGTTGTCATCTCGCGCAACAAAAAAGGGTAATTGCGCTTGATACCGAATTTGTTCGTATCAAAACCCTTTATCCGCAGTTAGGGCTTATTCAACTGTATGATGGTGAACAAGTCAGTTTAATCGATCCAACGACCATTCAAGATTTTTCCCCTTTTATTGCCTTGTTGGCGAATACAGCGGTGCTGAAGGTATTGCATGCATGCAGTGAAGATTTAGAAGTGTTTCAGCATAGTTTCAAGCAACTGCCCATACCGATGTTAGATACTCAGGTCATGGCAAATTTTTTAGGTTTTTCCAATTCCACTGGCTTGGCGACCTTAGTGCAGCATTATTTTCACATCGAAATTGATAAAGGGGCGTCTCGTACGGACTGGTTAGCCCGTCCTTTATCAGACAATCAATTACTTTATGCGGCAGCTGACGTATGGTATTTATTGCCACTTTATCTGCGTATGCAAGAGGCGCTGGCACAAACGCGATGGCAAGTGGCTGCACAACAAGATTGCGAAGCGTTGTTGTTAAAGCGTGAGCAATATAAAGATCCTGAATTAGCGTATTTGAATATCCCTAATGCCTGGCGTTTAGCGCCAAGTGAACTCATGTGTCTAAAATTGTTGGCAAAATGGCGCCAAGAAGAAGCGATGAAAAGGGATCTTGCCTTGAATTTTGTGGTCAGAGGTGAACATTTGTGGCAAGTCGCTAAACATAATCCGAAGCATACGTCTGAGTTATTAGCCTTGGGATTGAGTCACCATGAGGTCCGTATTCATGGCAAAAAAATCTTGCACTTAATTGGACAAGTGAAACGTGTTGATGAAGCTGATTATCCAGCACCGATTGTGCGTATTGCAGATGATCCGCGTTATAAAAAAGCTTTAAAAGGATTACAACAGAAACTGAAAAGTCTTGCACCACCTGATTTAGCTGCAGAAGTGATTGCCAGTAAACGAGGTTTAGAAAGCTTGATGAAATGGTGTTGGTTAGATAACCAAGATCCTGCTCAGTTACCTGATCTATTAGTCGGGTGGCGACGTGAATTTGGTTTAGTATTGTTGGCCACGCTAGCAGCGTAATGCAGTAAAATTGTGCAAAATAAAACCGCACTTTAAGCAGATAAAGTGCGGTTTTTGCTTTGTCTTGAGGTGAAATTATTGTGTTGCTTGAATTGCGGTTAACGCAATAGTGTACACAATATCATCTACTAATGCACCACGTGATAAATCATTTACTGGTTTACGCATCCCTTGTAACATCGGTCCGATAGACACTAAGTCTGCTGAACGTTGTACGGCTTTATAGGTAGTGTTACCCGTATTTAAGTCTGGGAAGATAAATACGGTTGCTTTCCCCGCTACTGGTGAATTAGGTGCTTTAGAGCGCGCAACATCTTCCATCACCGCGGCGTCATATTGTAATGGACCATCAATGACTAAATCTGGACGTTTTTCTTGTGCAAGACGTGTGGCTTCTTTCACTTTTTCCACATCTGCCCCACTACCTGATGTCCCTGTTGAATAAGAGATCATCGCTACTTTTGGCTCAATACCAAAGGCTTTGGCTGAGTCTGCAGATTGAATGGCGATTTCGGCTAATTGTTCTGCTGTTGGATCTGGGTTGACCGCACAGTCACCATAAACTAACACTTGATCAGGTAAGAGCATGAAGAAGATTGAAGACACAATCGAATTACCCGGCGCAGTTTTGATGATTTGCATCGGTGGACGAATCGTGTTGGCAGTGGTGTGTACTGCACCAGAAACTAAACCATCGACTTCATTTGCTTCTAACATCATGGTACCGAGGACTACGTTATCTTCTAACTGTTCACGTGCAGAATCTTCGGTCATGCCTTTGCTTTTACGTAATTCCACTAAACGTGCAACATAGTTTTCACGTACTGTGGCTGGATCGATAATGGTAATGCCTTTTTCTAATTCAATGCCTTGTGCTTCAGCAACGCGCACCACCGATTCTGGATCAGCTAAGAGTACACATTCTGCGATGCCACGCTCTGCACATAATGCAGCGGCTTTCACTGTACGCGGTTCATCCCCTTCAGGCAATACAATGCGTTTTTTTGCTTGACGTGCTAATTCAGTTAATTGGAAACGGAACGCTGGTGGCGATAAGCGACGTAAACGAGAAGACGCTGCTGCTAAAGAGTCGATAAAATTGCTATCTAGTAAGTCGCTTACATAGTGTTTAATTTTTTCAATCCGCTCTTTATCATCTACAGGTACTTCAAGGTTAAAGCTTTGTAGTGCCAGCGCGGTTTGCCAAGTATTTCCTTCTACACGGAAGACCGGTAAACCAGTACTTTCGATCGCGTGTTGACAAAGTTTTTTGATTTGTCCATCAATTTTGTATCCACCCGTTAGTAACATACCAGCAATTTCAACACCATTCATGGCTGCGAGTGAAGCGGCGACAATCACATCAGGACGATCTGCTGAGGTGACAAGTAAACTCCCTACGCGGAAGTGTTCAACCATATTAATGAGATTTCGTGCACAGAACGTGATACCACGAATCCGACGTTCGTTGATTGCACCTTCATGAATAATGGCGGCACCTAAATGTTTGGCTAAATCAATCGCTCGAGTTGCAATGAGTTCTGCGCTCCAAGGGATACAGGCCAAGATTTTAATTGGACTTTTTTCAAATAAGTGAAAAATCTCAGAGACTTGATTTTGTGTATGTTGGAAAGAATCAAAAATTTCTGCCAAGTCAGGGCGAGTACGACCCGATTCATCAATTGGCGCATTGAATTTATTGATGATGACACCGAGTAAATTCGGGTTATTTTTACCCCCAAATAGCGATGCTGCTGCTTTGATACGTTCTTTTAATTCCTCGGGGGTTTCTGTTGCTGGTGCAGCCACAAGAATGATTTCAGCATCAAGTGCTTGGGCAATTTCATAGTTAATGCTATTGGCATAAGAGTGTTTACGAGTTGGAATGAGACCTTCTACTACCACAATTTCGTTGCTTTTAGCGAGTTGTTGATGATTTTCAACAATTTTTTCTAATAAGACATCCGATTGATTTTGACCAATTAACGATTCCGCCACGCTTAACATAAACGGTTCGGTTGTTTCAATTGTGGTACTGGTGCGAATAATCGAGGTGGTGCGATCAATCATATCTTCACCAGTGTTCGGCTGAGAAATAGGTTTCATAAAGCCGACTTTTGCCCCTTTTTGCTCCAGTGCATGAGTTAAACCTAAGCTGACACTGGTTAAACCTACACCAGTGCTAATCGGGATAAGGATAATTGTACGTGACATAATAAACTCTAATTTGTTGATAATTTATACAAAAAGAAACTGCCGATAAATCGGCAGTTTATTGACGTTACGCGATGCAAAGACGCGCGGTATCTTGTGCAATAACAAGTTCTTCATTCGTTGGGATAACCATCGCAACTGGCGTATTCTCTGCAGTAATCACCCCTTCATTACCAAAGCGAGCGGATTTGTTTTTCTCCGAATCCACTTGATAGCCGAATAGTTTTAAATGGTTTAAGGTTAACTCACGTACTAAAGAAGAGTTTTCACCAATCCCACCAGTAAACACGATTGCGTCTAAACGCTCACCGATCACGGCCATGTAAGACCCAATATATTTTGCTAAACGATAACTAAAGACATCTAACGCACGTTTCGCTGGCGCTTCTTTGTCATAATGATCTTCGGCATAACGACAGTCGCTAGAGACCTCGGTTAAACCGAGTAAACCTGATTTTTTGGTCAACAACGTATTGATCTCTTCAACGGATAAACCTAGATTATCGTGTAAGTAGAAAACGATCGCGGGATCAATATCACCAGAACGGGTGCCCATGACTAAACCTTCTAATGGGGTTAAACCCATTGAGGTATCAATACATTGACCATGACGAACGGCTGCGACTGATGCACCGTTACCTAAATGACAGGTAATCACATTGATTTTATCCGTTGGGACATTTAAGCGTTCAGCGGCTTGCTGACTAACAAAGAAATGACTTGTACCATGTGCACCGTAGCGACGAACACCATGCTCTTTATATAAAGAATAAGGGAGGGCATATAAATAAGCTTCTTCTGGCATCGTTTGATGGAAAGCCGTATCAAAAACCGCCACATTTTTTTCTTTTAAATGAGGGAACATTTTGAAGGCTTCTTCAATACCGATCAAATGTGCCGGGTTGTGTAATGGCGCAAATTGCACGGCTTCTTTAATACCTTGAACAACTTCATCCGTAATCACCACAGAAGAAGTGAATTTTTCACCTCCGTGAACGATACGATGACCGATAGCAACAATATCTTCTTTTAATGATGGATCTAATGGAAAAATACTATTTACAATAAAGTTAAGTGCTTCACTATGTGCAGCACCTGCACCTAAATCAGCGTTACCTTTTTCACCGTGGAGTTTCCATTTAATACGTGCATCATCTAAGTGAAATGCTTCAGCTAAACCAGACAATCTTTCTTCACCCGTTTTTGGATCCAAAATAGAGAATTTTAATGAAGAACTACCACAGTTTAAGATTAGGACTAATTTTTGAGACATAAGAGACCTATTATTTGATTTTAAGTTAAAAAAAGTTACCTGCTCAACTTTTGAACAGGTAGGCAGATGAAAATCCGATAGGCGATAGGATACACCTTTCGGGCAATAAAATAAATTCACAACTTGCTAAAAATGCGACATTCATCAAAAAAATCATTAAACTTTAAACATTTTTAATAAAAAAATAAATATAGGAAACTGACCCGTTTAAAATAAGCTGAATATTTAACCTGAATGTGTTATCTTTATTTCGTTATCGTATTAAAGAGGTTGTGTACAATAGCAAAATGCATTTTTTTATTTTTTTAAAAAAGGGTCAGCACTATTTAAAAAGTTGGCCATTGGAAAGTAAGCTAGGTATGATTTTTCCCGAAAACCGCGTGATTAAAGCAACGCTTTTCGCGCAAAAGTTCATGCCTTTTTTAGCTGTTTTTGCCATCACTTGGCAGCAAGTTTACGCCAAATCCGATATCAGTGCATTAGCCATTGCCGTATTTAGCGCGATTTTTGCGCTGTTAATGCCGTTGCAAGGTTTGTATTGGTTAGGTAAACGTTCTATCACGCCCTTATCCCCACAAAGTGCGGTCTGGTTTTATGAAATTTGTGAGCGCTTAAAGCAAGTAAACGAAACTTTACCTATCTTAACAGAGCAACCTAATTATCAACATTTAGCTGATGTACTGAAAAAAGCACAGCGAAAATTAGATAAAGCTTTTTGGCAAGAATTATAAATTCGTCTTATCTGGTGTTTTTCTTGCTAGTATTATAAAGACTTTTCTTTTTTCATATTTATCAACTTTTCTTGAAATTTTCACTACGCAAACGTTTTCTTTTTTTGTAAAATAGCGCGGTGGAAATTCGAGAGTTTTTTAGAGATATTCCAATGATTGATTATATTATCATCGCCATTATTGCACTTTCGATCATTATCAGCTTATTGCGTGGCTTTATTCGAGAAGTGATGTCAGTTGTGAGTTGGATCGTTGCTTTTTTGGTTGCCAATCACTTTTATCCTTATCTCGCGAGTTATTTAACCCAAATCGAATCCCTTTATATTCGTAATGGCACTGCTATTGCGATTTTGTTTGTTTCAACATTGATTGTAGGGGGGATTGTGAATTATGTGTTGGGCGAGTTGGTCGATAAAACAGGCTTAACGGGAACAGATCGAATATTAGGCGCTTGTTTTGGGTTGATTCGAGGTGTATTGATTGTGGCAGCATTGTTATTCTTTATGGATACTTTTACGAATTTTAGCCAAACTGTTTGGTGGAAAGAGTCAAAACTTATTCCGCATTTCGGCTTTGTTGTGGAGTGGTTTTTTCAACAATTGCAAGAAACGTCCAGTTTTATAAATTCAACATTAAATAAATAGAGGATAAACACGAATGTGTGGTATTGTTGGTATTGTTAGCCAAAGCCCAGTTAACCAGTCAATTTATGATGCGTTAACTTTATTACAGCACCGCGGACAAGATGCCGCAGGGATTGTTACCGTAGATGATGAAAATCGATTTCGCTTGCGTAAAGCGAATGGATTAGTGAGTGATGTATTTCAACAAGTACATATGTTACGTTTACAAGGCAATGCTGGCATTGGGCATGTTCGTTATCCTACTGCAGGTAGCTCAAGTGTATCAGAAGCGCAACCTTTTTATGTTAATTCACCGTATGGTTTAACCTTAGTGCATAATGGTAACCTCACCAATTCTAGTGAATTAAAGGAAAAACTCTTTCGATTGGCACGTCGTCACATCAATACCAATTCAGATTCTGAATTATTACTCAATATCTTAGCCAATCACCTTGATCAATTCGAAAAATACCAACTAGACCCTCAAGATATTTTCAGTGCAATCAAACAAACTCACCGTGATATTCGTGGTGCTTATGCCTGTATCGCGATGATTATTGGTCATGGCATGGTGGCATTTCGTGATCCAAATGGTATTCGACCACTGGTTTTAGGTAAACGTGAGGAAAATGGCAAAACAGATTATATGTTTGCGTCTGAAAGTATTGCGCTAGATACCGTTGGTTTTGAATTTGTCAGAGATGTTCAGCCGGGTGAGGCGATTTACGTCACCTTTGAGGGCGAAATGTATTCACAACAATGTGCGGATGATCCGAAACTCACGCCTTGTATTTTTGAATACGTTTATTTTGCCCGTCCAGATTCCTATATTGATGGTGTGTCAGTATATGCTGCGCGTGTGCATATGGGACAACGTTTAGGTGAGAAAATTGCCCGTGACTGGGCGGATGTTGATGACATTGATGTGGTCATTCCTGTGCCAGAAACCTCAAATGATATCGCCTTACGTATTGCTCGCGTGTTAAATAAACCTTATCGCCAAGGGTTTGTAAAAAATCGCTATGTGGGACGTACGTTTATTATGCCAGGTCAAGCCTTGCGTGTCAGTTCCGTAAGACGCAAACTCAATACGATTGCCTCGGAGTTTAAAGATAAGAATGTATTATTGGTCGATGATTCGATTGTACGCGGTACCACTTCAGAGCAAATTGTTGAAATGGCAAGAGCAGCAGGCGCGAAGAAAATTTATTTTGCCTCAGCGGCACCAGAAATTCGTTATCCAAATGTGTATGGCATTGATATGCCAACTAAACATGAATTAATTGCTTATGGTCGTGATGTGGATGAAATTGCGAGATTAATTGGTGTGGATAAATTAATTTTCCAAGATTTGGAGGCATTAACTGGCTCTGTGCAACAAGAAAATCCAAACATTCAAGACTTTGATTGTTCGGTCTTTACTGGGGTTTATGTTACAGGCGACATTACACCAGACTATTTGGATAACATCGCAGAACAACGCAATGATATCGCTAAGAAAAAACGTGAAAAAGACGCAACCAATCTTGAAATGCATAACGAAAAATAAGACTGATCGCTGATCAAAAATGGAGAGTATGAATTTATTTCGCTCTCCATTTTATTTTTTCTATTTAACCTTTCCTTTTTCCATGCGATCCAATATCAGACCTGCTCGATGTGCGAGAATTTATGCTAGAATAGTCGTACTTCATTTTTTAAACATTTGCCTATGAAAAACGACAAAAAACGCCTCATTATTGGTATTTCTGGTGCATCGGGTACGATTTATGCGATTCGCTTATTGGAAGTGCTGAAGCCACTTGACCACATTGAAACGCATTTGATTATCAGTAATGCGGCTAAACAAACTATTGCTGCAGAAACGGATTACAGTATTCAAGACGTCAAGGCGTTGGCGGATGTGAATTATGATGTGCGTGATATTGGTGCCGCAATTTCCTCAGGATCTTACCGCACCTTAGGCATGATCATTCTACCTTGCTCCATCAAGACCTTATCGGGTATTGCGCATAGTTATACCGATGATTTGATCACGCGTGCCGCTGATGTCTGTTTAAAAGAACGTAAACCCTTAGTGTTATGTGTGCGTGAAACGCCCTTACATTTAGGGCATCTTCGCTTAATGACCCAAGCAGCGGAAATCGGCGCCCAAATCACGCCACTGATGCCAGCGTTTTATCATCATCCTAAAACCGTGCAAGATATTGTAGATCAAAGTGTGAATCGTCTCTGCGATCAATTTGAGATTCAATTAAAACAGGATTTGTTCCAACGTTGGGGTGGGGAAGGTGCTTAAACATAAAAATGCCTGTATTAGACAGGCAATTTTATTTCTCGTACTGACATGGTCATCCCATCAATCATCAGCAATCGACCACATAAATTCTTGCCAATTTTCAACCGCACTTTAATCGCCTCAAGGGCTTGAATAGCACCGACAATGCCCACAATGGGTGCCAGTACACCCGCCTCGACGCAACTTAGCGTATTCTCGCCAAATAATTGACTTAATGTACGATAGGTCGGCGTATTTTCTTGGTAAGTAAACACCGTCACTTGCCCTTCTAGACGAATGGCTGCCCCCGACACTAATGGCGTTTTGCTTTGTTGGCAGTGGTGATCAAGTTGATTACGAATCTCTACATTGTCGGTACAATCTAAAATCACATCAAAGTGCGGTATGATTTCAGCCAGTTTTTCGGTTGAGAGTTTGGCATTGATAGTGTCAATCTGAATATGCGGATTAAGGCGCTGTAAGGATAATTTCGCTGATTCCACTTTAGGCATGGCTAAACGGCTGTCATCATGCAATACTTGGCGTTGTAAATTAGAAAGTGACACTGTATCAAAATCTAACAACGTTAAATGCCCAACGCCAGCGGTAGCTAAATATTGGCTCGCCGCACAGCCTAAACCGCCCAAGCCAACAATCAGCATTTTGCTTTTTTTGAGCATTTCTTGCCCTTCAAAATCTACCGCCTTGAGCATAATTTGGCGGTTATAGCGTAATTCTTCTTGGTAACTTAATTCAGTCATATTAGTTCATTAAATGATTAAATGGCTCGATCGTCACAGTTTCACCCGCTTCCACATTGCCACGTTCAAGTTCTAACACAATAAAGCAGTTACTTTTCACAAAGGAGCTAAAAAGATGTGATCCTTGAAATCCAACCGGTTGTACTTCAATTTGCCCTTTGGCATTCACTTGATAGAAACCACGTTGAAAATCCAAACGCCCTGGTGCTTTTTTCATCTTGGTTGCTGCAATGGCGGCAAAGCGTTGTGGCGCTTTCCACTGGCTATAACCACTTAATTTGGCAATCACCGGTTGCACTAATTGATAAAACGTTGCCAATGCCGACACAGGATTGCCTGGCAAACCACAGAACCACGCGTTTTCTAATCGACCAAAAGCAAAAGGCTTACCCGGTTTCATCGCAATTTTCCAGAAATTCACTTGACCAACTTTTTCAAGTACCTGTTTGGTAAAATCCGCTTCACCCACAGACACCCCGCCGCTTGTGATCACCAAATCCGCTTGCCGTTGAGCCTCAATAAAGGCTTTTTCAAATTCTTGCTCGTTATCCGGTAATAAACCGAAATCCAAAATCTCACAATTGAGTTTTTCCAGTAACAACTGAATTGTAAAACGGTTGGTGTCGTAAATTTGACCTTCTTTCAGCGGTTGTCCTACCGGCACAAGCTCATCACCGGTGGAAAGGATAGCCACTTTCAAACGCGGAAACACCTTGACTTTATCAATGCCTAATGAGGCGAGTAAGGGCAAGGAAACCGCATTTAACAAACTGCCTTTATGCAGTACCACCTCACCTTGTTTGACATCTTCGCCAATGTAACGAATATTTTGACCGGCTTTAATTTTTTCAGGGAAAGTGACAGTACCGTCCTCATTGACGATCACGTCTTCTTGCATCACCACCGCATCCGCACCTGCCGGCAACATTGCCCCTGTCATAATTCTGACTGTGCTTTGTGCTTGCCATTCTCCGTCAAAAGGTGCGCCCGCAAAGGACTTTCCTGCGACCGTGAGGGTTAAGTTTTGTGTTAAATCTGCCAGCCGCACCGCATAGCCGTCCATCGCCGAGTTATCAAACGAGGGCACATTAAGCGGGGAAATGATATCCTCAGCACAAATGCGATTCACCGCGTGTTGAAGGGGGAGTTGTTCGGCTTGCGCACAATCAGGTGTTGGCAACATAGCGAGCATTTGAGTCAGTGCTTGTTCAAGAGGCAACATAATTGAATCCTTAGTTGAGTTTAACGGACAATATTTTATACCAAAAACGCAGGATGATCTCTTTTTATTGTTAGAGATATATTTAGAATTGATGGGAAAGAGCTAACTTTTTGAAAAATGAGTTTTTTATTAGAGGGTAGAAAAAATAGAAGGAATATGGATTGAATTAAGAATTTTAATTATCTTTTGTTATTCATG
>JBLUWJ010000032.1:0-26094 GCA_049888895.1 Bisgaard Taxon 45
GCGGGTGTGGTAGCGAAAATTATCAAATAATTTTGCTTAACAAGCTAAAAGAGGCGTATCGAAAGATGCGCCTTTTTGTTTTTTACTGATTTTGAAATCACCGTTCAGTGAACAATAAAACACGCTTAAAATAGACCGCACTTTTCTGCTTTATTAGCAAGTATAGCGGGCTAAGAACAGTGAAAAATTTAGGGTTCAGTCGTAATTTTAATATGCATTTTTTAAATAAAGTGCTACAATCACGCGTTCAGAAACGAATCCCCTATTTAAGTTAAGTAATGGATTAAATTATGGCGTTAGAAATTGAGAAAAAGAAAAATGCGCATGAAGTCGAGAACCAAAAGTCGAACGGCTTGAATCGCTTTTTATGGTTGCTCGTGATTGTTGTGATTGCAACTGCAGCATTGGGTAATATTTATTTTGTAGAACAATTTTCTACTCCGATTCGTGTGGTTGGAGTCGTGGTTTTATTGTTGATTGCGTTAGGTCTTGCTGCATTAACAAACCAAGGTGTGAAAGCACGTCATTTCTTTAGTGAATCAAGAATTGAATTAAGAAAAATTGTCTGGCCAACGCGTCCAGAAGCGATGCAAACGACATTAATTGTAGCAGGTGTAACGATTGTTGTGTCTTTAATCCTGTGGGGATTAGATTCAGTGATTGTGGCGTTAATTACTTTCTTAACAGATTTGAGGTTCTAAAATGACAGAAACAACAACCAAAAAACGTTGGTATGTGTTACAGGCTTTTTCTGGTTTTGAAGGTCGTGTTGCAGCAACTTTGCGTGAATATATTAAATTACACCAGATGGAAGAGCAATTTGGTGAAGTACTTGTTCCAACGGAAGAAGTCGTAGAAAACGTAGCTGGAAAAAGACGCAAAAGTGAACGTAAGTTTTTTCCAGGTTATGTGTTAGTCCAAATGGAAATGAATGATGAAACTTGGCATTTAGTACGCAGTGTACCACGTGTTATGGGTTTTATTGGTGGTACAGCAGATAAACCCGCGCCAATTTCACAACGTGAAGCAGACCGTATTTTGAACCGCTTACAAGAAAGTTCAGAAAAACCACGTCACAGAAAAGAGTTTCAACCTGGTGAAGAAGTGCGTGTCACTGAAGGACCATTTGCTGACTTTAATGGTACAGTGGAAGAAGTGGATTATGAAAAAGGTCGCTTAAAAGTGTCTGTTTCAATCTTTGGTCGTGCTACACCAGTTGAACTTGAATTTAGCCAAGTTGAGAAAACAAATTAATTTTTAACCGCACTTAGCGATTCATACTGATAGATAGGTGCGGTGAGCTTTTGAGTAATTTTTACTTGAAGTTTGGGTTGTGTTTAATTAAAATACAGCCTTTTCGTAAACAGGGGAGCTAGCAATAGCGCGATAACCCATTCTAGAGGAAGCTAAAAATGGCAAAAAAAGTACAAGCCTATGTTAAGTTGCAAGTTGCAGCTGGTATGGCTAACCCTTCACCACCAGTTGGTCCTGCATTAGGTCAACAAGGTGTGAACATCATGGAATTCTGTAAAGCATTCAACGCTCGTACTGAGAGTTTAGAAAAAGGTTTACCAATTCCAGTTGTTATTACTGTGTATGCAGACCGTTCATTCACGTTTATTACTAAAACACCTCCTGCAGCCGTATTATTGAAAAAAGCAGCAGGTATCAAGTCTGGTTCAGGTAAACCAAACAAAGATAAAGTAGGTAAAGTGACATTAGAACAAGTTCGTCAAATCGCTGAAACTAAAGCAGCGGATATGACAGGTGCATCTATCGAAACGAAAATGAAATCAATCGCTGGTACAGCTCGCTCAATGGGCTTAGTGGTGGAGGAATAAGACGATGGCTAAATTGACAAAAAAAATGAAAGCAATCAAGGCGGCAGTCGACTCTACAAAAGCCTATGAAATCAATGAAGCAATCGCAGTATTAAAAGAATTTGCGACAGCTAAATTCGTTGAGAGTGTTGATGTAGCGGTTAACTTAGGTATTGATCCGCGTAAATCTGACCAAAACGTACGTGGTGCAACCGTATTACCACACGGTACGGGTCGTTCTGTACGTGTTGCTGTGTTCACTCAAGGTGCAAACGCAGAAGCAGCTAAAGAAGCAGGTGCGGATTTAGTCGGTATGGAAGATTTAGCTGAATTAGTGAAAAAAGGTGAAATGAACTTCGACGTAGTTATCGCTTCTCCAGATGCGATGCGTGTTGTAGGTCAATTAGGTCAAATTTTAGGTCCACGTGGTTTAATGCCAAATCCTAAAGTGGGTACTGTAACACCAAACGTTGCTGATGCAGTGAAAAATGCAAAATCTGGTCAGGTTCGTTACCGTAATGATAAAAACGGTATCATCCACACTACAATCGGTAAAGTTAACTTTAGCGAAGAGCAATTAAAAGAAAACTTACAAGCGTTATTAGCGGCGTTAGCGAAAGCAAAACCGACAACGTCTAAAGGTGTATTCATCAAGAAAGTCAGTCTTTCTACCACAATGGGTGCGGGTGTAGCGGTTGATCAAGCTTCACTTTAATCTATTGATTTAAGAAGAAAAAGTGCAATGTTTCATTGCACTTTTTTTATCTCTTGTTGTTGGCCTAGCTTGGCATATGTTTGGCAACTAAATACAAACGGGCAATATTTTGTGCTGCAGAAATTAAATTTTCTCGACCGCACGCTAAGGTGGCTTCTAGGCTGTTAACTTGGCGTATAATAGGGAAGACTGCATCAATCCCAACCGGATAAACCACTTCATAATCTTCTCTTAGACTACCCACAATGGCAATCACGGGTTTCTGAAATTGCTTCGCCACTTTGGCGACACCACTTGGGGTTTTTCCTTGTGCAGTTTGACTGTCCATTCTACCTTCACCGGTGATCACCAAATCCGCATTTTCGATCATTTGATCTAATTTCACTGCGTTAATGACAATATCGACTCCCGCACTCAAAGAAACGTGAGGAAGTAATAATAACCCTCCACCCATTCCACCAGCCGCACCAGCGCCAGCATGGTCACGGATATTACGTTGATATTGTTGTTCTACAATATGAGAGAAATGAAGTAAGGCGTGATCGAGCTGTGTGACCATTTCAGTTGTGGCGCCTTTTTGAGGACCAAAAATAGCAGCAGCACCACGCGGCCCACACAATGGATTATTGACATCGCATGCCACTTCCACCTCAACGGAAGATAAACGGGGATCTAATTGAGATAAATCGATACGTATAATATCTTGTAGTTGTTCACCACCGTAACCAATTTGTTGGTTATCTTGATTTAGAAACCTTGCTCCAAGAGCCTGCAACATACCGACGCCACCATCATTCGTGGCGCTACCCCCGATTCCAAGTATGATTTTTTTTACCCCAAGTTCCAAAGCAGCTTTTATCAATTGCCCCGTGCCAAAACTGGTTGTCTTTAAAGGGTTACGTTGTGCGAGAGGCACTAAATGCAAGCCAGAAGCAGACGCCATTTCGATAATAGCCGTACGCTTATCTCCAGATAGCCCAAAAAATGCTTGGATTTGATTACCTAATGGGGCGGTTACATCGGTATAAATAAGTTCACCTTGCGTTGCATCCACTAAAGATTGTACGGTCCCTTCGCCGCCATCTGCCATGGGAACAAGCACATACTCTGCATCAGGTAAGATTTTTTGAAATCCGATTTTAATTGCCTCTGCGACTTCAAGCGCGGTTAAACTTTCTTTGAAAGAATCAGGTGCAATCACAATTCGCATAATCTTATCCTTTTACAATAAAATAAGTGAAAGTAGATATACGGTGATAATCCCAACGATACCCATAATCAGTGTTAAAGCAGTTTGTGTACGGTAACCTTGTTGTGGGGTCATTTTGGTAAAATTCGTAACCACCCAATAATAGCTGTCGTTAGCATGAGAAACACACATTGCCCCTGCAGCGATCGCCATCACGGTTAAGGCGGCGGCAATTTCAGAGGTTAAGCCTAAGGCGCTCATTAAAGAATCTTGCGCACTAAACATGCCCATAATTGAAGCCGTGGTGATAATGGCGACAGTTGAGCTACCTTGTGCAGTTTTTAAAATGGCTGAAATTAAGAATGGGAAGAAAATACCCGCGGTGCTGATGATATGGGCGTTTTGTTTAATGTACTCCACAAAACCCGCTTGGGTGATGACCTTACCGAGCACGCCACCCGCTGCCGTAATAAATAAGATCGGACCAACGATTTTTAAGGTGTCATTAGTGAGTTGATCAAAGCCACTGATTTTTCCCGTTTTGATTAATAATATGACCGCACAAATGACCCCAATAGCCAAGGCAATAATTGGGTGACCTAAAAATTGTAACAAAATACCGATATTTCCTTCTAACCCAAGAATTTTACTCATTGAGCCTAATGCCATAAGTAAGATCGGTACACAAATTGGTGCTAGACTTAAACGACCACTTGGTAATGTTCCGTATTGTTTTAATAAAGCCTCATAGCTTTTTTCAATTAGCGGATCACTCTCATCTTCGTTCAGGGTTATATGACGACTGACCCATTTAGCAAACAGATAACTGGCGAGAAGAACTGGAATAGACACGACTACCCCCATGCCGATCACTAATAATAAGTTATGGCTTAACCCGATAGCCCCAGCTGCAGCGATCGGACCCGGTGTAGGGGGAATAAATACATGGGAGGCATAAAGACCAGCACTGAGCGCCACCGCCATACTAACAGGATTCGCTGCAATTTTTTTACCTAACGCTTCTCTGATCGGATTGAGCACCACAAAACCACTGTCGCAAAAAACGGGGATACCCACCACCCACCCCATCATTAACATGGCAAGCTCAGGTCTTTTCTGCCCAACATACTTGACCACCATGTCAGCTAATTTGAGCGCGGCACCCGTTTTTTCCAGTACCATACCAATAATGGCACCGAAAATAATCACAATCCCAATGCTTTTGAAGGTGCCACTGAACCCATCACCAATCATGGCGGGAATTTTGGCAAGCGGAATACCCGCAATAAAAGCGAGAGCAAGGGAAATCGACATCAACGCGAGGAAAGGATGGACTTTGACTTTTGCAATAAGCCAGATCATGATAATGATGGCAATGACAAAAACACAGATTAATGTAATACCACTCATAGTGACCTCCTAATGTTGTAGAAGAACAAAGCGGATTGATTCTTGATGAGTCACTTATTTTATATCGACCCATCAATACAAGAATACTCGTCCGAGGGTTAATGAAATAAGGTGTATTCTTAAAAACACAAATACGGTTCAAGTCAATCTCTTATATATCATATTTATCCTTGTAGGTAAGCAAATATTTCATTAAAAACCAGTTTGTTTTGTCCGTGCTCTCTTTTTGGTGAGAAGAAACAGAGCGTGACAGATTATTTATATAAATGACTTTACAAGATAGGGGATTTCTATTACAATTCCGCTCCTGAATTTTGTCATTTTAGGTGGCGAAATTGTTGATGGTGCTTGACCACATTCAAGCCCCGTCCGAGACCGTAGGTGAAATGATGGATATCATCTCTTAATTTGCCCTACGTAGATGGTGAACAGACAGAATTTTCTGCTTCTGGACACCTTAGCCTCACAAAATAGTCGTACCAAAGTGCGGTCATTTTTTGAGATTTTTTGTAAATTCCGCTTAGGCGGAGTGTATTCAGGAGCTAAAAGCCAATGGCATTAAATCTTCAAGACAAACAAGCAATTGTTGCTGAAGTAAACGAAGCAGCCAAAGGTGCCCTATCAGCTGTGATCGCGGACTCTCGTGGTGTAACAGTAGATAAAATGACTGAATTACGTAAAGTAGCTCGTGAAAACGGTGTTTCAATGCGTGTTGTACGTAATACTTTATTACGTCGTGCGGTTGAAGGTACTGAATTTGAGTGCTTAAAAGATACGTTTGTCGGTCCAACACTTATCGCATTCTCGACTGAACACCCAGGTGCAGCAGCCCGTTTGTTCAAAGACTTTGCTAAAGCAAACGATAAGTTTGAAATTAAAGGTGCAGCCTTTGAAGGTAAGATTCAAGATGTTGAATTCTTAGCAACATTACCAACTTACGACGAAGCAATTGCACGTTTAATGGGCACAATGAAAGAAGCTGCGGCAGGCAAACTTGTTCGCACTCTTGCGGCATTACGCGACAAATTACAAGAAGCAGCTTAATCCAGCGGTTTCTTAACTCGTTTAACTTTTTTACTTTAGGAATTGATTGTTATGTCATTAACTAACGAACAAATCATTGAAGCGATCGCTTCTAAATCTGTCACTGAAATCGTAGAATTAATCGCTGCGATGGAAGAAAAATTTGGTGTGTCTGCAGCGGCAGCAGCAGTAGCAGTAGCAGCAGGTCCAGCTGAAGCAGCGGAAGAAAAAACTGAATTCGACGTAGTACTTGCAGGTGCTGGTGCGAACAAAGTTGCAGTAATCAAAGCAGTACGTGGTGCAACTGGTTTAGGCTTAAAAGAAGCGAAAGACTTAGTTGAATCTGCTCCAGCAGTATTGAAAGAAGGTATCTCTAAAGCTGAAGCTGAAGCACTTAAGAAAGAATTAGAAGAAGCTGGTGCACAAGTCGAAGTTAAATAATTTTGACTGACTTGTAAGCCCTTCTAAGGCTCGATGGCTGGTGGTTTTTCCATCAGCCATTTTGTGCTATCAAAACAGAACAAATTTTTCCGTTTAATTTTTCTGTTTTTCTTCTCAAATTAATTATGTTCACCTAATTTGGGAATACCGCTCATCAGAAGTAAGGTTCAGAGTGCGGCATCTGGAAACGGTATCTTTACACGCATACATAATGCTATTTCAAGAACATCAGCATTGTGTATTTGGTTCACTGAAACACAAGCAGAGGAACCCTATGGTTTACTCCTACACAGAGAAAAAACGTATTCGTAAAGACTTCGGCAAACGTCCGCAAGTTTTAAATGTACCTTATTTATTAACTATCCAACTCGATTCTTTCGATAAATTCATTCAAAGAGATCCTGAAGGTCAGCAAGGTTTAGAAGCAGCATTCCGCTCGGTATTCCCGATTGTCAGCAATAACGGCAACACAGAATTACAATATGTAAGCTATCAATTGGGTGAGCCTGTATTTGACGTCAGAGAATGTCAAATCCGTGGTACCACTTATGCTGCACCATTACGTGTGAAATTACGCTTAGTCAGCTATGACAAAGACGCCGCACCGGGCACAATCAAAGATATTAAAGAACAAGAAGTTTATATGGGTGAAATCCCATTAATGACCGATAACGGTACCTTTGTGATTAATGGTACAGAGCGTGTTATCGTGTCGCAATTACACCGTAGCCCAGGTGTCTTCTTTGATTCTGACAAAGGTAAAACACATTCTTCAGGTAAAGTCTTATATAACGCAAGAATTATTCCTTACCGTGGTTCATGGTTAGACTTTGAATTCGATCCAAAAGATAACTTATATGCACGTATCGACCGTCGTCGTAAATTACCGGCAACCATCATTTTACGTGCGTTAAATTACACCACCGAACAAATTTTAGATATTTTCTTCGATAAAGTGGTTTTTGAAATCAGCAATAACAAATTGTTGATGACATTAGTACCAGAAAGACTCCGTGGTGAAACGGCGACTTTCGATATTGAAGCAAACGGCAAAGTGTATGTTGAACGTGGTCGTCGTATTACCGCGCGCCATATCCGTGCTTTAGAAAAAGATCAAATCACCCAAGTTGAAGTCCCAACAGAATATATTGTGGGCAAAGTGGCAGCAAAAGACTATGTGGATTTAGAGTCTGGTGAAATTGTTTGTCCTGCGAATATGGAAATCTCATTAGAGATGTTAGCCAAACTTGCGCAAGCGGGTTACAAAACCATCGAAACGCTGTTCACTAACGATTTAGATTACGGTCCTTACATTTCGGAAACCTTACGCGTTGATCCATCAAACGATCGTTTAAGTGCGTTAGTGGAAATTTACCGTATGATGCGTCCAGGTGAGCCGCCAACAAAAGAAGCGGCAGAAGGCTTATTTGATAACTTATTCTTCTCATCAGACCGTTATGATTTATCTGCGGTAGGTCGTATGAAGTTCAACCGCTCTTTAGGCATTGATGAAGAGACAGGTAGCGGCATTTTAAGCAACGATGACATCATTGGTGTGATGAAAAAACTGATCGAGATCCGTAACGGTCGTGGTGAAGTCGATGATATCGACCACTTAGGTAACCGTCGTATTCGTTCAGTGGGTGAAATGGCAGAAAACCAATTCCGTATCGGTTTAGTGCGTGTAGAAAGAGCGGTGAAAGAACGTTTATCTTTAGGTGATTTAGATGCGGTGACACCACAAGATTTAATCAACGCAAAACCAATTTCTGCGGCAGTCAAAGAATTCTTTGGTTCCTCACAACTTTCCCAGTTCATGGATCAAAACAACCCGTTATCAGAAGTGACACACAAACGTCGTATTTCTGCATTAGGTCCGGGTGGTTTAACACGTGAACGTGCAGGCTTTGAGGTGCGCGACGTTCACGCAACCCACTATGGTCGTGTTTGTCCAATCGAAACACCTGAAGGTCCAAACATCGGTTTGATTAACTCATTATCTGTTTATGCACGTACCAACGACTACGGTTTCTTAGAAACCCCTTACCGTAAAGTGGTCGATGGTCAAGTAACAGAAGAGATCGAATATTTATCAGCGATTGAAGAAGGTAAATATGTGATCGCTCAGGCGAACTCGAATCTTGACGAAGAATTACGCTTTACTGATGCGTTTGTCACCTGTCGTGGTGAGCACGGTGAATCGGGTTTATATCGTCCAGATGAAATTCACTATATGGACGTTTCTACCCAACAAGTGGTTTCTGTAGCAGCAGCATTAATCCCATTCCTTGAGCACGACGATGCGAACCGTGCGTTAATGGGGGCGAACATGCAACGCCAAGCTGTACCAACATTACGTGCGGATAAACCATTAGTTGGTACCGGTATTGAAAAAGCGGTAGCAGTTGACTCTGGTGTAACGGTAATCGCAAAACGTGGTGGTATGGTGCAATACGTTGATGCGTCACGTATCGTGGTGAAAGTCAACGAAGATGAAACCATCCCAGGTGAAGCGGGTATTGATATTTATAACTTAGTAAAATACACCCGTTCAAACCAAAATACCTGTATCAACCAAATTCCTTGCGTGTCTTTAGGTGAGCCTATCGGCCGTGGTGAAGTGTTAGCGGACGGTCCTTCAACAGACTTAGGTGAATTAGCGCTTGGTCAAAACATGCGCGTAGCATTCATGCCTTGGAACGGTTATAACTTTGAAGACTCGATGTTAGTTTCTGAACGTGTAGTACAAGAAGATCGTTTCACAACGATTCACATTCAAGAACTTTCTTGTGTCGCACGTGATACTAAACTTGGTTCAGAAGAAATCACCGCAGATATTCCAAACGTCGGTGAAGCCGCATTAAGCAAACTGGATGAGTCCGGTATCGTTTACATCGGTGCGGAAGTGAAAGGTGGCGATATTCTTGTGGGTAAAGTGACACCAAAAGGTGAAACCCAATTAACCCCAGAAGAAAAATTATTACGCGCAATTTTCGGTGAAAAAGCCTCTGATGTGAAAGATTCTTCATTACGTGTACCAAACAGCGTATCGGGTACAGTTATCGACGTTCAAGTCTTTACTCGCGATGGCGTAGAAAAAGACAAACGTGCGCTCGAAATTGAAGAAATGCAGTTAAAACAAGCGAAAAAAGACCTTGTGGAAGAATTAGAAATCCTTGAGGCGGGCTTGTTTACGCGTGTTCGTGGCTTGCTTATCGCAGGTGGTTTCGAGGCGAAAAACTTAGATAAATTAGACCGCACTAAATGGTTAGAGCAATCATTAAGCGATGAAGCACAACAAAACCAATTAGAGCAACTTGCTGAACAATACGAAGAATTACGTAAAGAATTTGAACGTAAATTAGAAGTACAACGTGGCAAGATCATCCAAGGTGATGATTTAGCACCGGGCGTATTGAAAGTGGTGAAAGTGTATCTTGCGGTGAAACGTCAGATCCAACCAGGTGATAAAATGGCGGGTCGCCACGGTAACAAAGGGGTTATCTCAAAAATCAACCCTGTGGAAGACATGCCATACGATGAAAATGGTCAGCCAGTGGACATCGTATTGAACCCACTAGGTGTTCCATCACGTATGAACATCGGTCAGATCTTAGAAACGCACTTAGGTTTAGCCGCGAAAGGGATTGGTGACAAGATCAATGCAATGATCAAACAACAACAAGAAGTGGCAAAATTGCGTGAATATATGCAAAAAGCCTACGACTTGGGTCACGGTTCACAAAAAGTGGATTTAAGCACCTTCTCTGATGAAGAAGTGATGCGTTTAGCACAAAACTTACGTAAAGGTTTACCGCTTGCCACCCCAGTATTTGACGGTGCGCACGAAAGCGAAATCAAAGGCTTATTAGAATTAGGTGGCTTGCCAACTTCGGGTCAAATTACCTTATTTGATGGCCGTACTGGTGAAAAATTTGAGCGTCCAGTCACCGTGGGTTACATGTATATGCTCAAATTGAACCACTTAGTTGACGACAAAATGCATGCGCGTTCAACCGGTTCTTATAGCTTGGTAACACAACAACCATTGGGTGGTAAAGCCCAATTCGGTGGTCAGCGTTTCGGTGAGATGGAGGTGTGGGCACTTGAAGCATACGGTGCAGCTTATACTTTACAAGAAATGTTGACGGTGAAATCTGATGACGTGAACGGTCGTACGAAGATGTATAAAAACATCGTCGGTGGCACACATCAAATGGATCCAGGCACACCAGAATCTTTCAACGTAATCATGAAAGAAATTCGCTCGCTTGGTATCAACATTGATTTAGATGAAGATTAATCTGAAATCATAACCAAGCTTGGTGTCAAGCAATGTACGCGCAAGTGCGGTGAAAATATTAAAAGTTTCGACCGCACTTGAATAAGTTTAACTCCGACAGGAGCAAATCTGTGAAAGACTTAGTTAAGTTTTTAAAAGCACAATCAAAAACAAGTGAAGATTTTGATGTGATCAAAATTGGTTTAGCCTCACCGGATATGATCCGTTCTTGGTCATTTGGTGAAGTTAAAAAACCTGAAACCATTAACTACCGCACCTTTAAACCAGAGCGTGACGGTCTTTTCTGTGCACGTATTTTCGGACCAGTAAAAGATTACGAATGTTTATGTGGTAAATACAAACGCTTAAAACACCGTGGTGTGATCTGTGAAAAATGTGGCGTTGAAGTCACTCAAACCAAAGTACGTCGTGAGCGTATGGGTCACATTGAACTTGCTTCACCCGTAGCACACATTTGGTTCTTAAAATCACTGCCGTCCCGTATCGGTTTATTACTTGACATGCCATTACGTGATATTGAGCGTGTGTTATATTTTGAATCATACATCGTGATTGAGCCAGGGATGACAGACTTAGATAAAGGTCAGTTATTAACCGAAGAACAATATCTCGATGCGGAAGATCGTTGGGGGGATGAATTTGACGCAAAAATGGGGGCGGAAGCAATCCAAGCCTTATTGCGTGATATGGATTTACCGCAAGAATGTGAAAACTTACGTGAAGAATTACAAGAAACAAACTCAGAAACCAAACGTAAGAAAATCACTAAACGTTTAAAACTGTTAGAAGCCTTTATTCAATCTGGTAATAAACCAGAATGGATGGTGATGACTGTATTGCCGGTATTACCACCAGATTTACGGCCATTAGTGCCACTCGATGGTGGTCGTTTTGCGACCTCAGATTTGAACGATTTATACCGTCGTGTGATCAACCGTAACAACCGTTTAAAACGTCTTTTAGACTTAATCGCACCGGATATTATCGTGCGTAATGAAAAACGGATGTTACAAGAATCAGTGGATGCGTTATTAGATAATGGTCGTCGTGGTCGTGCAATTACAGGTTCTAACCGTCGTCCATTAAAATCACTTGCGGATATGATCAAAGGTAAACAAGGTCGTTTCCGTCAAAACCTATTAGGTAAACGTGTTGACTATTCAGGCCGTTCGGTAATCACCGTAGGACCATACTTACACCTACATCAATGTGGTTTACCGAAGAAAATGGCATTGGAATTATTCCGTCCGTTTATCTATGCAAAATTAGAAAGCCGTGGCTTCGCTTCAACTATTAAAGCCGCGAAGAAAATGGTGGAGCGTGAAGATGCGATCGTATGGGATATCCTAGCTGACGTTATCCGTGAACACCCAATTTTATTAAACCGTGCACCAACCTTGCACCGTTTGGGTATCCAAGCATTTGAACCATTATTGATCGAAGGTAAAGCGATCCAGTTACACCCACTTGTTTGTGCGGCGTTCAACGCGGACTTCGACGGTGACCAAATGGCGGTTCACGTACCATTGACCTTAGAAGCACAGTTAGAAGCACGTGCGTTAATGATGTCAACCAACAACATTTTATCACCTGCAAACGGTGAGCCAATTATCGTGCCTTCACAAGACGTGGTATTGGGCCTTTACTATATGACCCGTGATAAAGTAAACGGTAAAGGCGAAGGCATGTTGTTGCAAGACCCACGTGAAGCAGAAAAAGCGTATCGTACTGGTCAAGCCGAATTACATGCTCGTGTGAAAGTGCGTATCACAGAATATGTGAAAAATGACCTTGGCGAGTTTGAACCACAAACGCACTTAGTGGATACCACGATTGGTCGTGCGATTCTTTGGATGATCGCACCAAAAGGCATGCCATTTAGCTTATTCAATCAAACCCTAGGTAAAAAAGCGATTTCTAAGTTAATTAACGAGAGCTATCGTCGTTTAGGGATGAAACCAAGCGTACTGTTTGCGGACCAAATCATGTATACCGGTTTTGCATATGCGGCACGTTCAGGTTCCTCTGTGGGTATTGATGACATGGTGATTCCAGCGAAGAAATATGAAATTATTTC
Source organism: Bisgaard Taxon 45 (assembly GCA_049888895.1). Lineage (GTDB taxonomy): Bacteria > Pseudomonadota > Gammaproteobacteria > Enterobacterales > Pasteurellaceae > Pasteurella. The sequence goes on from JBLUWJ010000032.1 coordinate 12,979, forward strand.
TGCGGCAGAAGACGAAGTGGCGGAAATCCAAGAGCAGTTCCAGTCAGGTTTAGTGACAGCGGGTGAGCGTTATAACAAAGTGATCGATATTTGGGCAGCAGCGAACGAACGTGTTGCCAAAGCGATGATGGAAAACCTATCAACCGAAGAAGTGATTAACCGTGAAGGTAATCCAGAGAAACAAGCTTCCTTCAACAGCATCTTTATGATGGCAGACTCAGGGGCGCGTGGTTCTGCGGCACAGATTCGTCAGTTAGCCGGTATGCGTGGTTTGATGGCGCGTCCAGACGGTTCGATTATTGAAACCCCAATTACTGCGAACTTCCGTGAAGGTCTAAACGTATTACAGTACTTTATTTCAACTCACGGTGCGCGTAAAGGTCTTGCGGATACGGCATTAAAAACAGCAAACTCAGGTTACTTAACGCGTCGTTTAGTGGACGTGGCACAAGATTTAGTGATCATCGAAGATGACTGTGGTACACACGAAGGTATCGTGATGACCCCATTAATCGAGGGTGGTGACGTGAAAGAAGCCTTACGTGATCGTGTATTAGGTCGTGTAGTGGCAGAAGATGTGTTAAAACCAGGTACAGATGAAGTATTAATTGCACGCAATACCTTATTAGATGAAAAATTGTGTGATGTGATTGATATCAACTCGGTGGATAGCATCAAAGTGCGTTCAGTCGTCACTTGTAACACAGACTTTGGTGTGTGTGCGAAATGTTACGGACGTGATTTAGCACGTGGTCACTTGATCAACCAAGGTGAAGCGGTCGGTGTTATTGCGGCACAATCCATCGGTGAGCCGGGTACACAGTTAACGATGCGTACGTTCCATATCGGTGGTGCGGCATCTGCGGCAGCAAAAGAATCCAGTATCCAAGTAAAAAATACGGGTACCTTACGTTTAGCCAACGTGAAATTCGTGACTAACAACGAAGGTAAGTTAGTGTTAACCTCACGTAACACCGAATTAACCATTATTGATGCCTTTGGTCGTACGAAAGAGCACTATAAAGTCCCTTACGGTGCGATCTTAAGCAAAGGGGATGGTCAAGAAGTGACAGCGGGTGAGACTGTTGCAAACTGGGATCCACATACTATGCCAGTGGTGTCTGAGGTAAGTGGTTTCGTGAAATTCATTGATCTCATTGATGGCTTAACCGTCACACGTCAAACCGATGAGTTGACTGGTTTATCTTCAATCGTGGTACAAGATGTGGGTGAACGTGCGACAGCAGGTAAAGACTTACGTCCAGCGATTAAATTAGTGGATGCGAAAGGTAACGATATCTTAATCCCAGGTACAGATGTGGTAGCACAGTACTTCTTACCAGGTAAAGCGATCGTGACCTTAGACGACAATGCGGAAGTCCATATCGGTGAACCATTAGCACGTATTCCACAAGAATCGGTAGGAACGAAAGATATTACCGGTGGTCTTCCACGCGTGGCAGACTTATTTGAAGCACGTAAACCGAAAGAGCCAGCGATCTTGGCTGAAATTTCAGGTATCGTGTCATTCGGTAAAGAAACCAAAGGTAAACGTCGCTTATTGATCACTCCAGCTGAAGGTGAGACTTACGAAGAAATGATTCCAAAATGGCGTCAGCTCAACGTATTTGAAGGCGAAATGGTTGAACGTGGTGACTTGATCTCAGATGGTGCAGAAACACCACATGATATCTTACGCTTACGTGGCGTTCACGCAGTCACAGAATATATCGTTAACGAAGTACAAGAAGTTTACCGCTTACAAGGGGTAAAAATTAACGATAAACACATCGAAGTGATCGTTCGCCAAATGTTACGTAAAGGTATTGTCACGAAAGCTTATGACTCTGAATTCTTAGAGGGTGAGCAAGTGGAAGTGGCCCGTGTGAAAATTGTGAACCGTAAGCGTGAAGCGGAAGGTAAACCATTGGTTGAGTTCGAACGTGAATTACTGGGTATTACCAAAGCCTCACTTGCGACTGAGTCCTTTATCTCAGCAGCGTCGTTCCAAGAAACCACACGTGTGTTAACGGAAGCTGCCGTGGCAGGTAAACGTGATGAATTACGTGGCCTGAAAGAAAACGTCATTGTGGGTCGTTTAATCCCAGCGGGTACGGGTTTTGCGTATCATCAAAATCGCCAGAAAAAAGTGGTGATGAGTGATGAAATGCCAGTGAAATTATCTGCCGCAGATGAAGAAGAGATTGCAGCAGAATTCACGGTAACTGCGGAAGATGCCACAGCAAGTTTAGCAGAAATGTTAAATATGGCAGACGAGGCAGAATAAACCTGATTAAGTCCAAAGACCCGAGCCTTAGGTTCGGGTTTTTTATTCGCTAAATTGTCAAATTCCCTTTATAATGACCGCACTTATTTCAGTCCTAACGGCAAAAAGTGCGGTCATTTTTTGCAATATTTTGTGAGCTTATATGAATGCTATTCAACCTAACGATGCCGGCTATTGGTTATTAACGCAAGATTCAGCCTTGCATTTAATTCATGGCGAATTACCTCAAGGTCAAGCATCAGATTTCCAACTGCAAGGGTTAAATGGCATGATTATTGGTGAAATCAATCAGCAGCCTTTGTGGTTAGTCGAAGAGATTGTGCAAGATCAGCGAGAATATTTCTCTTTGCGTAGCTTATTATCCTTGCCAGAAACTCAGTTTAATTTGCTTAATCGTGGTGTTGAGCTTAATCACTTTTTTAAAACCCACCGTTTTTGTGGCAAATGCGGTCATCCTACTCACATTGCCCATAATGAATGGGCAATTCAATGTCAAAATCCATCCTGTTTACACCGTACGTACCCTGTGATTTGTCCTTGTATTATTGTGGCGGTACGCCGTGGTCAGCAAATTTTGCTCGCCAATCACCAACGCCATAAAGGAGGGATTTATACGACCTTAGCGGGATTTGTTGAAGTGGGAGAAACCTTCGAACAAGCGGTTTATCGAGAGGTGTTTGAAGAAACAGGGATTAGAGTGAGAAACTTGCGTTATTTTGGTAGCCAGCCATGGGCGTTTCCAAATTCAGCAATGGTTGGATTTTTAGCGGATTACGAAAGTGGCGAAATCTGTTTACAAGAAGAGGAAATCTGTGATGCGAAATGGTTTTATTATGATGCCGTATTGCCTGAGTTGCCGCCAAAAGGGACAATTGCACTGAAACTCATCAAACATACATTACAGTTGTGTGCAGAGGACGAAGGAAAGCAACATGACAATATTAAAAAATGATCGTTATTTAAAAGCGTTATTACGGGAACCTGTGGATATGACGCCCGTTTGGATGATGCGTCAAGCCGGGCGTTATTTACCTGAATATCGGACGACCAGAGCAGTAGCGGGTGATTTTATGTCACTCTGCCGTAATGCAGAATTAGCCTGCGAAGTCACGTTGCAACCATTACGTCGTTATGCATTAGATGCGGCAATCTTGTTTTCTGATATTCTCACCATTCCTGATGCGATGGGGCTCGGTTTAAGTTTTGGTGCAGGAGAAGGACCAAAGTTTGCTCACCCGATTGAAAGCAAAAGTGCGGTGCAGAACTTACCGATTCCCGATCCCGAAGGGGAATTGCAATATGTGATGAATGCAGTACGTACGATTCGCCGTGAATTGAAGGGAGAGGTACCGTTAATTGGTTTTTCAGGCAGCCCTTGGACATTAGCGACTTACATGGTCGAAGGGGGAAGCAGTAAGGCGTTCACTAAAATAAAGAAAATGCTATATGCAGAGCCGCAATTATTGCATCAATTATTAGATAAACTCGCGGATTCGGTCATTTTATATTTAAATGCTCAAATCCAAGCGGGGGCACAGGCAGTGATGATCTTTGATACATGGGGTGGGGTGTTAGGGCATCGTGAGTATTTGGCTTTTTCCTTGCACTATATGCACAAAATTGTCGATGGCTTATTGCGCGAAAATGAAGGTAGAAAAGTGCCCGTAACCCTCTTTACTAAAGGGGGAGGCTTGTGGCTAGAAGCGATGGCAGAAACTGGCTGTGATGCACTCGGATTGGACTGGACGGTCAACCTTGCTGAGGCAAAAGCACGCGTTGGGCATAAAGTGGCATTACAGGGCAATATGGATCCATCGGTGCTATATGCCTCACCCGATCGTATTGAGCAAGAAGTGCGGTCTATTTTGGCAGATTTTGGCGAGGGATCGGGGCATGTGTTCAATTTAGGACATGGTATCCACCAAGATGTTCCTGTACAAAGTCCACAAGTGTTGGTTGAAGCCATTCATCAATTTTCTAAATCCTATCATCAATAATACGCAGGAGAATTATGCGAAACCCTATTCATAAGCGCCTAGAAAACCTTGGCACTTGGCAACATGTTACCTTTATGGCATGCCTTTGTGAGCGAATGTTACCGAATTATCAACTATTTTGTCAGGTGATTGAACAAGAAGAACAAGCGAAAATCTATCAGAATATTTTGAATCTGGTTTGGGAGCATTTGACCGTCAAAGGGGCAAAAATCAATTTTGAAAGCCAGTTAGAAAAATTAGAAAACATCATTCCTGATTTAAATGAACATCAATTTTATGGTGCTCTGCCTGCGGTGGATGCCTGTGAAACACTTGCTGAACTTTTACATACGCTGATTGCGGGTTCAAGTTTAGAACAAGCGATTAAAGTAAGCCAATTATCCTTACAAACCGTGGCAACTTTTTTAGAACAACAGGCTGAGCAGGAATTATCCGAAAAAGCCTTAAAAGAAAGCGAAGAAATACAACAAGAATTGGACCTCCAATGGCTTATTTACCGTACTTTGAAAGAGTGTGAGACTCGCAATATTGAGTTGATTTTGGACTTAAAAAATGAGCTGCGTAGTACCGGAATCTCCAATATTGGTATAGAAAATGAGCAATAATGTGATGTTTATAACAAATTTTGAAAATCTTGCTTTGTTTTATAGCAAACTTAGATTAAGCTTGGCATTGCTGTATCTACAGTAATCATTTTATCGGAAACACATCATGTCTTTCCTCACGATTTAAATAAAAAAGTAGAAGGTATTTATTTATGAACAAAACGGATTTAATTGATGCGATTGCAAGTGCGGCGGATTTAAATAAGAAGCAAGCAAAAGCAGCATTAGAAGCAACTCTAGAAGCCATTTCTGGTAGTTTAAAAGCGGGTGAACCAGTGCAATTAATCGGCTTTGGTACATTCAAAGTAAATTCACGTAAAGCCCGTACAGGTCGTAACCCACAAACAGGTGCAGAAATCAAAATTGCTGCTTCTAAAGTGCCTGCTTTTGTTGCAGGTAAAGCCCTAAAAGACGCGGTCAAATAATTAAGTCATACTTTTTCATATTTCTAAAAAGCCCTGTGCAATATCACAGGGCTTTTTTATGTTATACACATAACTACTCCAAATGATTTCATTTTTTTGTATTTAATATTTGCATAAAATGATCCGCTAACTATAATGACCCACATGTTTATAACTTTACTTTAGCGTAAACTTAACACATTAAACTTTTTATAAAAAGGAGAACACTATGTGTGGTATTGTTGGTGCGATTGCACAACGTGATGTAGCAGAGATTCTAGTGAATGGTTTACATCGTTTGGAGTATCGAGGCTATGATTCCGCGGGGATAGCTATTGTTGATCAAGAAAAGAGATTACAACGTGTTCGATGCTTAGGAAAAGTACAGGTATTGGCTGAAGCCGTTGCAGCGGAGAAAATAACCGGTGGTACAGGGATTGCCCATACCCGTTGGGCAACCCATGGCGCACCTTCAGAAGACAATGCCCATCCCCATGTATCAGGCCAGTTTGCGGTGGTACACAACGGAATCATTGAAAACTATGAACAGTTACGTATTGATTTACAACAAAAAGGTTATCAATTTCTCTCCCAAACAGATACTGAAGTGATTGCCCATTTAGTACATTGGGTAATGCGTCATGAAACCTCTTTGTTACGAGCAGTACAGCAAGTCGTAAAACAGCTAAGAGGCGCTTATGGAATGGTCGTGATGGACTGTGAACAGCCAGATCATCTTGTGGCAGCACGTTCAGGTAGCCCATTAGTGATTGGTTTAGGGATCGGTGAGAACTTTCTCGCATCTGATCAATTAGCGCTATTAAATGTGACACGTCGTTTTATTTTTTTAGAAGAAGGGGATGTGGCAGAAATTACACGACGTAGCGTGGATATTTATGATGTTAATGGACAGTCTGTTCAACGTGACATCCAAGACTCTCATCTGACAAGTGATGCGACAGAAAAAGGCACCTTCCGTCATTTCATGCAAAAAGAGATTTTTGAACAACCTCGCGCCATCTTGAATACCCTCGAAGGTAGATTGCATCAGTATAATGTTTTGGTGGATAGCATCGGTAATGGCGCAGAACGATTATTAGAGCAGGTTGAACATATTCAGATTGTGGCTTGTGGCACCTCTTACAATGCGGGTATGGTAGCGCGTTATTGGTTTGAAGATTTGGCGGGTATAAGCTGTGATGTGGAAATTGCTTCAGAGTTTCGTTATCGTCGATTTGTGACACGTCCTAAGAGTTTGTTAATTACGCTTTCCCAATCAGGTGAAACTGCGGATACCCTAGCGGCATTACGTTTAGCCAAAGAAAAAGGCTATATGGGCGCAATGACCATTTGTAATGTGGCGGGTTCTTCACTGGTACGAGAGTCTGATCTTGCCTTTATGACCCGTGCGGGAGTAGAAATTGGCGTGGCATCAACCAAGGCCTTTACAACACAGTTGGCAACTTTATTAATGCTAGTGATTGCAATTGGTAAAGTCACTGGACATATTTCTCTGCAACAGGAAGAAGAACTGGTTAAAGCCCTGCAATCTTTACCTGCCGACATAGAGAAAGCATTAGCATTTAATCAACAAATTGAAACCCTCGCGCAAGACTTTGCGGATAAACATCATGCCTTATTTTTAGGGCGAGGAGAGTATTATCCGATAGCGATGGAAGGAGCATTAAAGTTAAAAGAAATCTCTTATATTCATGCGGAAGCCTATGCAGCAGGCGAACTAAAACATGGTCCATTGGCATTAATTGATGCGGATATGCCTGTGATTGTGGTTGCGCCAACCAATGATCTTTTAGAAAAAGTGAAATCTAATATTGAAGAAGTGCGTTCGCGTGGTGGACAGCTTTACGTTTTTGCCGATAAAGAAGCTGGCTTTACTGAGACGGAAGGAATGAAAATTATGACGATGCCGAAAGTCAATGAGGTGATTGCCCCAATCTTCTATACTATACCAATGCAACTGCTGGCTTATCATGTGGCGTTGATTAAGGGCACGGATGTGGATCAACCGAGAAACCTGGCGAAAGCGGTTACCGTAGAATAAAAGGTGTCTTTATAGAAATGCCAAAGGCAGAGATATTATCTTCTCTGCCTTTTTCTCTATATAGATTGTAGTGATAGGGAAAATTTTCGCAAAACTTACCGCACTTTTACGGTTCTATCCACTCTCTTATGAGCCAATAACCCCACCGTCTTCTTTTTGAATCACTATGGTTGCGGAACGTGGTCGCGTTTTTCCTTGACTGTCTGGCCAAGTAGAAATAGCGGTCACTTGGTCTGGTTCAGTCACCCCGCTATCAGGCTCACCGGGGTGCTGTATGTTAATAAACATTGTCTTATTGTCTGGTGTAAACGCGATACCGGTGACTTCACTACCATTGGGGGCAGTTAAGAAACGTTTGAATTCACCTTGTTCTGGGATAACCGCAAGCATTTGATTATTTCCCATCCCTTCATAAGCCTTTTTATTTAATGTACCGGAAGATACATCTGTTTGTACCCAAAGTATGCCATGGTTATCAAAGCGTAAGCCGTCAGGACTGCCGAAATCATCACCATTAACATAGTGTTCTCCTTTTAATTTATTCCCACCTAACGCAAAGATATCCCAAGTGAATGTTTCCGAAAGATAATCTTGCGCATTTTCTTGCCAACGAATGATATGCCCGTAATTGTTTTTCGCGCGAGGATTGGCCGCGTTGATGCCTGCTTTGCCTCCAGTTCCACGTTGTGAGTTATTGGTTAGGGTACAATACACACTGCCGGTTTGATAAGGATCAACGGCAATCCATTCTGGGCGATCCATTTTTGTCCCTCCAACAAGATCGGCTGCCAGACGTACTTTAATGACAACATCACCTTGATTAGCAAAACCATTTTCCGCAGTGAGTCCGTTTTGGTTATGTACTAAAGGGCGCCACTCTCCCGTGTTATCTTCGTTGAAATGCGCTACATAAAGTTTGCCTTCGCTTAATAAACGTCTATTTGCAACACGATCATTTGGGTTGTACTTCCCTTTAGATACAAATTTATAAATATATTCAAAACGTTGGTCATCGCCCATATAAACGACTGCATGACCTTCTTTTGACAAAACTAACATGGCCCCTTCATGCTTAAATCGCCCAAGTGCGGTATGTTTTACCGGTGTTGAGTTCGGATCAAAGGGATCGATTTCGACGACCCAACCGAAACGATGGGGTTCATTTGGGTGCTTATCGGTATTGAAGCGTTCATCAAATTCATTCCAACGGTATTTATCCTCCTTCTCTTTTTGCATAATCCCATAGCGTTTATCAAGCTGCGTAAAGTTATTGGATTCCCGTACAAAAATATCACTCCAGTTTTCTTCGCAAGTAAGATATGTTCCCCAAGGTGTTTCACCATTTGCACAGTTTTGCATAGTACCCAGTATTAATTCACCGAGTGGATCGGCTGCCGTTTTCATTAAATCATGATTTTTTGCCGGCCCTGTTAATTGCATTGGTGTGTGGGGCGTAATACGTCTTGCATATTTAGATGGACGAACTACTTGCCATTGTTGCTTCACTTTTTGGATTTCAATGACGGAAATCCCCATCGCATTTTGCGATTTCTTCACTTTCTCCAATGACCACGTTTTATCGCCGTCGGGAAAGAGTAACCCGTTATCAATATATTCATGATTCATGACTAATAAACCATGTTCATTACCATCTTGAGCAAAGGGAAAATAAGCCATTCCATCATGGTTCATGCCCGCTTGAGCAGCTTGCTCTTCTGCTGTATTAGAGGCATCTGATTTGAATTCGGGCTGATTATGTTCAAGACCAACAGGATCACCCCAGGCATAAAAGACGTTTGCTGAATACCCATTAGGCACAGTAACGCGGTCTTCACTGGAAAAAGGAATGGGAGTGAAACCTAGGCTTGTCATTTTCCGAATGTGTATTGGTTGTGACGGCTGAGCAAAGACGTGTCGACTACTGAAGGCGGCCGGTAATAAAGCGATAGCCCCTACAGCCCCTCCTAATTTGAGTATGCTCCGCCTAGAAAGATTGGCTTTCATCACATCTGACATAAGACGGTTATCAGAAGAGTTCATCACAATATGTTCTTGTACTGAGTTAGTCATAATCTGCTCCTGTTGAGAAAAGTAAGGTTAGGGTGTATACAGGAGACAGTCTATATAGAGATGTTGACAGTTTAATGACAACTTAAAGGAAGAATGGAAAAGAAGGGTTAAACATCGTGTTATATGAGGTGAAAAAGAATAAAAAATCCCCAGCCAAGTCGACTGGGGAGCATTGTTGCGTAGGTAATTATTGGTCTCTTACCAACCTTTCACCACACCACCTTCAAAATGTTTAAGCGCTTCTTGATACACTTCTTCTGTTTGGAATGCTTTCACAAAATCTTTGATTGCATCATTGTCTTTATTATCTTCACGGCTCACCACTAGGTTAACGTAAGGTGAATCTTTATCTTCAACAAAGATACCATCTTTTTCTGCAGTTAAACCTTGTTGTACCGCATAGTTATTGTTAATGATCGCAAAATCCACATCATCTAACATACGTGGAAGTAGAGAGCCTTCAACTTCTTTGATTTGAAGATTTTTTGGATTTTCAATCACATCAATTGAGGTTGAGAATAAGTTACTTGGATCTTTTAATTTGATTAAGCCTTGTTTTTCTAAAAGTAACAATGCACGACCTAAGTTACTTGGATTGTTTGGTACTGCCACTGTTGCACCATCTTGTAATTCAGACACATTTTTGATTTTTTTAGAATAGGCCGCAATTGGGAAAACGAACGTATTACCCACAATCGCTAATTTATAACCACGTTGCTCAACCTCTTTGTCCATATAAGGTTTGTGTTGGAAGGCATTGGCATCTAAATCACCTTTGGTTAATGCATCATTTGGCTGAGTATATTCCGTAAACTCAACTAATTTCACATCAATGTTATATTTTTCTTTTGCAATTTTGGCAGCGACTTCAGTCACTTGTGCTTCAGCACCTGTCATGACACCAACGGTTAATTTACGTGCAGCAGGTTCTTGTGGTGCAGCGGCGGCGGCTGGTTTGTCATCTTTACAACCGGCTAATGCCACAGCAGAAACCAGTGTTGCAAGACCAAAAAGTTTTGTTAATTTCATAGGAGATCCTCTAAAAATGATGTTGTGTAAATTATATTTCAATTAACGATGATCAAAACGTTCAGCTAAGTGGTCACCCAACTTTTGGCTTAACATAACGATCAGAACGATAATGATGGTTGCGATCCATTTAACATAGATCATATTGCGGTGTTCACCATAAGTAATGGCTAAATTACCTAAGCCCCCACCGCCGACAGCACCCGCCATCGCAGAGTAGCCAATCAAAGCCACTAAGGTCAGCGTAATGCCATTGATTAAAATTGGAATCGATTCGGGTAAATAGTATTTTGTCACAATTTGCCAGTTTGTTGCCCCCATAGATTTGGCCGCTTCTGTTAATCCACTTGGGATTTCCAATAATGCATTGGCGGTTAATCGCGCAAAGAAGGGAATGGCAGAAACGCTTAATGGCACAATTGCTGCCGTGGTGCCTAATGTTGTCCCCACAACTAAGCGAGTAAAAGGCAGTAAAATAATCAGCAAAATAATGAAAGGTACGGATCGGCCGATATTAATGATCACATTTAATACTTGATTTGCACGACGGTGCTCTAAAATTTCGCCTTTACCCGTTAAAAAAGCTAATAAGCCAATGGGTAAACCGACCACAATTGCAAATAATGTGGCAATAAACCCCATGTAAAGTGTTTCAAGGGTAGAAAGGCTAACGAGCTCCCAAATTCTTGGTGTCATTTCTTGGGTAAAATCTGCCCATAATTGATCAAACATAGCCTAATACCTCAACTTTTACATTATGTTCCATTAAATACGTTTTTGTTTTTGTAATTGCTTCGTCGTTACCTTCCATTTCGGCAATGACAAAACCAAATTTGACACCACCAGCGTAATCGATTTGCGAAGTCAAAATACTCAGATCGACACCAAACATTTTAGATGCTTGGGATAATACAGGCGCATCGACGGTACGCCCAGTAAATTCAAATTTCACAATTGGCCAAGAAGTAGCATTTCTTGGTGTTTCGGATAGTTTTTCCATATATTCTGCTGGCAAACTAATATGGAACGTAGAGCGAATAAACTCTTTCGCTAGCTGAGTTTGGGGATTAGAGAAAATCTCACTCACTGAACCTTGCTCAATTAAGCGCCCTTTATCGATAACGGCGACATGATCACAAATGCGTTTGACCACTTCCATTTCATGGGTAATTAACAGAATCGTGATCCCCAAAGTGCGGTTGATTTCTTTTAATAATGTTAAAATAGATTGCGTTGTAGCAGGGTCTAATGCACTGGTTGCTTCATCACACAATAATACTTTTGGTTCACTGGCCAAAGCACGTGCAATTGCCACACGTTGTTTTTGTCCGCCTGATAAATTTGATGGATAGGTATCTTTCTTGTCAGATAAGCCAACCAACTCAAGTAGTTGATTGACTTTCTGATGAATTTTTTCCTTTGGTGTATTGCACAATTCTAATGGTAAAGCAATATTGCCAAATACGGTACGTGATGTTAATAAATTAAAGTGTTGGAAAATCATGCCAATATGGCGACGCTCTTGTACTAAATCCGTATTTTTTAATTGTGTTAAATCTTTACCATCAACAATGACTGCACCAGAAGAAGGGGTTTCAAGCAAGTTCACACAACGAATCAAAGTGCTTTTGCCTGCCCCTGATGCACCAATCACACCACAGATTTGCCCTTTCGGTACATGTAGCGAAACGTTATCAAGTGCGGTCAGCTTTTTTCCTGACACATCAAAAATTTTACTAATCTTTTCTAGCTTAATCATATAAGCCCTTTATTTATCATTTTTTGTTACATTGGCTGTGTATTTTAGACGTCTAGATTTCCATGTCAATATATAATCTTAATATTTTTATCACAATTTGTTATGAAATAGAAATAATCACGACTTTATTTGCGAACCCCGTAAAGAAAAGGGATAATTTAGAACACATTTAAAATGGAGAAAGGATCTAATATGAAGAAAGCAATTTTTTTAGATCGAGATGGTACATTAAATATTGATCATGGTTATGTGCATGAAATTGATCAGTTTCAATTTATCGAAGGTAGTATTGAAGCGTTACAACAACTGAAGTCCATGGGGTATTTATTAGTGCTTGTGACCAATCAATCAGGTATTGCACGGGGTTATTTTTCAGAAGATCAATTTTTACAGCTGACGGAATGGATGGATTGGTCGTTAGCCGATCGTGGCGTTGATCTGGATGGCATTTATTATTGTCCACATCATACAGAAGGAAAAGGTGAATATCGTCAAGATTGCGATTGCCGTAAACCAAAACCAGGCATGTTATTACAGGCAATCAAGGAACTTAACATTGATCCTAGTGCTTCTTTTATGGTGGGTGATAAAGTTGAAGATCTTTTAGCTGGCAAAGGTGCTAAGATAAAACATACAGTTTTAGTGAAAACGGGAAAACCGATCACAGAAGAAGGTGTAAAACAGGCGGATTATTTATTAGCGTCCATTGCGGATCTACCAAAACTGATAAAAGGATTAAAAAGTTAACAAAAATCTAACAAGATTTATGCATTAAGTTTAAAAAATAATCTTTTAACAAAAAATTTAACTTTTTTTGTAAAAAGGGGTTGCAAAGGGTTTTAAAATGCCTATAATACGCCCCACACAACGACGCGACGTTGTACGAGATAGTAGATACACCTC
>JBLUWJ010000033.1:0-25506 GCA_049888895.1 Bisgaard Taxon 45
TTTATAAAGTCGCACTTTTAATGATTGAATCTGTTAAAAATTTAATGTAAATTATTTATTACATTTAATGTATATAAATGTTTACATTGTTAAATGTGTTCTAAATAACAATATACTAAGGAATAAAAAAGTGAATAAAGATAACATACATAATGTCAATATTATTGCTGAAAAGGTGTTGATTACCCCAAAAGAATTGAAAGAAAAATTGCCTCTCACTGCGCCTTTGCGTAACCAAATCGCACAATCACGCTGTGATATTGCGAATATTATCCATAAAAAAGATAAGCGCTTATTAGTGGTGATTGGCCCCTGTTCTATTCATGATCCAATCGCGGCGTTGGATTATGCTTCACGTTTAAAACGATTAGCAGACGAATTGCAAGACCAATTGTATATTGTTATGCGAGTGTATTTTGAAAAACCAAGAACAACAGTAGGTTGGAAAGGGCTTATCAATGACCCTAAATTAGATGGTTCATTTGATGTGGAACATGGTTTACATATCGCCCGCACTTTATTGTTGGATCTAGCGGAAATGGGACTACCTTTAGCGACAGAAGCCCTTGATCCGATTATGCCACAATATATTGCGGATTTATTTAGTTGGTCTGCGATTGGTGCGAGAACAACAGAGTCACAGACGCATAGAGAAATGTCATCAGGTTTATCCATGGCTGTGGGATTTAAAAATGGCACGGATGGCAGTCTAGCCACAGCAATTAATGCGATGAAAGCAGCCTCAGTGGGACATAGTTTTATCGGAATTAATCAACAAGGCCAAGTCAATTTATTGCATACCGCGGGCAATCCAAATGGACATGTGATTCTGCGTGGTGGAAAATCGCCAAATTATGAAGCTGAACATGTTGCACTTTGTGAACAAGAATTGCAAAAAGCAGGTTTAGCACAAGCCATTATGATTGACTGTAGCCATGGTAACTCGAATAAAGATTATCGTTTGCAGCCGAAGGTGGCCAAAAATGCGGTACAACAAATTGTGACGGGGAATCGTTCTATTATTGGGTTGATGCTAGAAAGTCATTTACACGCGGGTAATCAACGTGCTGATCAACCATTAAGTGAAATGCAGTATGGCGTGTCTATTACGGATGCTTGTATTGATTGGGAAACCACAGAACAATTATTGCGTGAGATAACGAGCGCATTACGTCAAAAATAAAGGATGCGAAGTGGATACGTTAAATGAGTTAAGAACACAGATTGACCAAGTTGATCGTCAGCTATTACAGCTTTTAGCGCAGCGACTTGAATTAGTAAAACAGGTCGGTGAAGTGAAACATCAACAGGGACTACCTATTTATGTGCCAGAACGTGAAGCGGAAATGCTCAATGCTCGTCGCGCTGAAGCAGAAACGCTAGGGGTGTCTGCTGATTTAATTGAAGATGTGTTACGTCGAATCATGCGAGAATCTTATGCGCGAGAAAATCAATTTGGTTTTAAAACCGTGAACCCTGCGATCAAAAAAATCGTGATCGTGGGAGGAGGAGGGAAACTCGGTAGCTTATTCGCACGTTATTTTACGTTGTCTGGTTACTATGTTGAAATTTTAGAGCCACAAGATTGGCAAAATGCGCTCAATATTTTAAAAGGAACCGATGTGATTATTGTATCGGTGCCGATTGCTAAAACAGTTGAGACAATTAAACGTTTGAAACCTTATTTGACAGAGAATATGCTATTAGTGGATTTAACTTCGGTTAAACGTGCCCCATTACAAGCGATGTTAGAAGTGCATAAAGGAGCCGTATTGGGTTTGCATCCGATGTTTGGTCCAGATATTGCTAGTATGGCTAAACAAGTGATTGTACGTTGTGATGGTCGTTTTGACTCACGCTATCAATGGTTAATTACCCAAATACAAATTTGGGGAGCAAAATTCTATCAAGTCGATGCCACTGAGCATGATCATAGTATGACCTATGTACAAGCATTGCGTCACTTTTCAACGTTTGCGAATGGCTTACATTTATCGAAGCAACCCGTTCAATTGGCGAATTTATTAGCACTTTCCTCGCCAATTTATCGCTTAGAATTGGCGATGATTGGGCGTCTATTTGCACAAGATGCGGAACTTTATGCTGATATTATTTTGGATAAGCCTGAAAATCTTGCGGTGATTGAGAGTTTAAAGCAGAGTTACGAGGAAAGTTTGGCGTTTTTTATTCATGGTGATAAGCAGGCCTTCATTGACAGCTTTAATCAAGTTAAACAATGGTTCGGTGAATACTCGGAACAATTTCTGAAAGAAAGTCGCCAGTTGCTCCAACAAGCAAATGATTATCGACAAATTTAATGTAGTAATTATAAGAGGACGGGGAAACCCGTCTTTTTTATGTTTACGGTATTTCTTTTTATCCAAAATGAATAGCGTGATTTTTATTTGAAGTTGTTTTTACCATGTTAGCACGTAAACTCGTTAGGCGCATTTTCCGTTATGTTTTGCTAAACAAGGAAAGGAGATGATGAGAAAATAGGTGATCTTTTTATATCGGGTAACAGTTGGATTTTTTTAGTTTTTTCCATTCAAATCGTTATAGGATTGACCTAACTGTGTGTATAATACCGCCCATATATTCATAAGGATATTAAGATTATGAGTCAATTTTTTTATATTCATCCAGACAATCCACAAGTCCGCTTAATTAATCAAGCGGTGGAGATTTTGCGCGCAGGTGGGGTAATTGTTTATCCAACTGATTCTGGTTATGCACTGGGCTGTATGATCGGGGATAAACATGCAATGGATCGTATTGTCCGAATTCGTCAATTACCCGAGGGCCATAATTTTACACTCGTCTGTAGTGACTTATCAGAGTTATCGACTTATTCATTAGTGAATAATATGGCGTATCGTTTGATTAAAAATAATACACCGGGTCGTTATACTTTTATTTTAACGGCAACAAAAGAATTGCCACGACGTTTAATGACGTCAAAACGTAAAACGATTGGGATTCGTGTGCCTGACAATCAAATTGCATTAGATTTATTAAATGCGCTAGGGGAGCCGATTTTATCTTGCTCACTGATGTTACCGGGTGAGGAACATGTTACCCAGTCTGATCCAGAAGAGATTCGAGATCGCTTGGAAAAGCAAGTCGATTTGATTATTCATGGTGGTTATCTCGGTGCAGAACCGACAACTGTGGTTGATTTAACAAACGATACCCCAATCATTATCCGCGAAGGGAGTGGTTCAACCACGCCTTTTGTTTAGTTCCATGTAGTAAAAGACGCTTGTGAAAGCGACAAATTAGAGGAAATATGAAGTTTACTAAACCAAATTCTCGTCAAAATCAACCGCACTTTGAGCAAAAAACATCGCGACGTCTTTCAAACGCGACGGTTACGACGAGTAAAAATAGGAAAAAAGTGGTAGAAGCCCAATCGAAACCAGTTAAGAGCAGCACGCAGACACAGAGTGTCAAACCCGCAGTTAAGAACTCCATGGTCGAAGGGGAGAAATTACAAAAAGTATTAGCACGGGCTGGTCAAGGATCACGGCGTGAAATTGAAGCGATGATTTCACAAAATCGTGTCAGTGTTGATGGAAAAATTGCCACGTTAGGTGATCGTATTGATGTACAAGCGGGGGTAAAAATTCGTATTGATGGGCATTTGATTAATCTACTGCATGCCCAAAAAGAAGTATGTCGTGTACTGATGTATTACAAACCTGAAGGGGAGCTCTGCACGCGCCATGATCCTGAAGGAAGACCGACTGTATTTGATCGTTTACCACGTTTAACGGGGGCGCGTTGGATTGCGGTTGGACGTTTAGATATTAATACTTCTGGATTATTGCTTTTCACGACTGATGGCGAATTAGCGAATCGTTTAATGCATCCGAGCCGAGAGGTTGAACGTGAATATTCCGTACGTGTTTTCGGACAAGTTGATGAGGCGATGTTACATCGTTTAAAAAAAGGCGTGCAATTAGAAGATGGTCCTGCCAATTTTAAAGAGATTAAATTTGCCGGTGGCGTGGGGATGAACCAATGGTTCGACGTGACCTTAATGGAAGGGCGTAATCGTGAGGTTCGTCGTTTATGGGAATCCCAAGGCGTACAAGTGAGCAGATTAATTCGGACTCGATATGGCAATATTTCTTTAATGAAATCGTTACCACGCGGCGGTTGGGAAGAAATGGACTTAACCAATGTGAATTATCTAAGGGAATTAGTTGGGTTACCAGCAGAGGTGGAAACGAAACTTGACGTGACTAAACCTCGTCGTAGAGCAAAAACGGGTCAAATTCGTAAGGCTGTGAAGCGTTATGCTGAATTAAATAAACGTTATAAAAAATAAGTTTTTTCTTATAGAGCGGAGTGCTGTGAGAGGATAACTGAATGAAAATACAACAATTACGTTATATTGTAGAAATTGTTAATCAAAATTTGAATGTGACAGAGGCAGCAAATGCCCTTTTTACTTCTCAACCGGGGATCAGCAAACAAGTTCGTTTATTAGAGGATGAACTCGGTTTAGAAATTTTTGAACGCAATGGAAAGCATATTAAATCCTTAACGCCAGCAGGTCAAAAAATCGTGGCGATTGCCCGGGAACTCTTAGTCAAGACACAAAGTATTCGAGCGGTTGCGAATGAATATACGCAACCGCATCATGGTGTGTTGCGTATTGCGACGACTAATACACAAGCAAGATACGTGTTACCCCCCGTGATTGAACGTTTTTCAAAGAAGTATCCTGATGTCAGTTTGCATATTCATCAAGGTTCACCAACACAGATTTATGATGCATTGCTATCTGGTGAAGTGGATATTGCGATTACCACAGAAGCACAGTATTTATTTGATGATGTGGTGCTTTTGCCTTGTTATATGTGGAACCGTTCAGTAATTGTTAAACATGATCACCCGCTGGCACAAGGTAAAAATCTGACCATTGAAGCATTAGGAAAATATCCGCTTGTGACCTATACCTTTGGTTTTACAGGTGTGTCTGATTTGGATTATGCCTTTAATCGCGCAGGCATCTTACCCGATATTGTGTTTACCGCCACCGATGCCGATGTGATCAAAACCTATGTGCGTTTAGGTTTAGGTGTAGGCATTATGGCCTCAATGGCACACACAAAAGATGATGACGATTTACTTGCACTGAATGCAGATCATTTATTTAATCCAAGTACGGTCCAAATTGCCTTTAAGCATAGCACTTTTTTACGTGCCTACATGTATGATTTTATTCAGTATTTTTCACCGCACTTAACGCGTGAATTAGTTGAAAAAGCAGAGCGTTTACGTGATAACAATGCCGTGAAAAAATTGTTTGAGGGCATTGAATTAGCGATCCGTTAATTATTGTTTTTCATCTTATAAAAAATACCCACCAGAATTGATGGGTATTTTTGTGATAAGCGATTATTGAGTGACCTGAATTTGTCCTTCACTCGCGGAATACGCTTTAATCGCTCGGTCATACATACTTTCTGCATAAATGGGTGGAATCTGGAAAGTACCAACATTGACTGCTTTTAACTGGTATTTTAAGACGCGCATGTCTTTTTCTGCGGTTAAATAACTGAGTAAGCGGTCTTCGCGTAAGTCGGTATGTTGGACAAACCAGTTATCTTCTGATTCTTCTTCCGCATTTTGTTGCCAAATGACTTCAAAGCCAGCAGGGTAGAGATCGGTAATGATGACATCGCTGACATAATCTGCTGTGGAACGGAATTTCACGGTGACATCAATCACATCACCAATTTTAATGCGACTAAGTGGCTTACCGTCTTTGTCAGTATAAGTGCGGTCAATTTCTAATCCTTGATATAATGCTTTTTGCGCCGCGTGTTGTGGATAACCATTTTGACTGAGCGCAAACCAAGCTGCATGCTGGCTGTTATTGACGAAACTGAGATCCATTTTTGTGTCAGTCAATTGTGCCAAATGGAAGAGCGTTGTACTTTGCCCAATCTCTTTACCTTGATGCTGAATGTGTAAATTCGTCAAGTCAGTTTGGTGTTGTTGTGCATAGGCATCTAACGCAAGTAATACCATGGCAGAAGAAAGCGTGTTATAGCGTTGTTGATTAAGATCTTGCACAATACGGTCTAGCACGCTATCTGACACTTTCGCTAGCTGAGCAGGGAAATGACGTGCAATGACATATAACATTGTGCTGTCTTTAATCAGTGGATCACTATATTCTTGGTATGTCCATTGCGTTTGACGTGGTGCGATTAATTGATTTACCACCGGTTCAATCAACTTATTGGCCTCATTGTCTTGTTTTAACATTTGATAAGCCGCCGCCAACCAAGCAGAAACGGTGTCTTTCTGCCACTCATCTGCACTAAATTGTTGCTCTAATTGGGTACGAATGGACAACAATGCATTGGATGGCACTTTGGCTAAACGTGTTAATAAATAAGCCGAGTAAGCACGTTGACGTAACGCCTCTAAACTATCGCCGTCTTGTGGCAGACTTTGTTCTTCTAAGACACGGATCGTATTATTAAATAAGCCATTTTCAGCGAACCAAGCTTTTGGTAACACAAGATGACGCTCTCTTGCTTCAATTAAGAAGTGTGCAACATAAGCTGTCACAAATAAATGACCTTCTTCAACGTTAGTCCAAATACCGTAATTGCCATATTCTGTTTGGCGACTTGGTAACAGTTTGAAGGCCTTTTCTAGCTTATCTTGCATCACAATCGTACTGGCGTTTTGATTTGTATCCCGTGAAAGTGCGGTCAAAAGTGGCTGATATTCAGGATGTGTCGTAAAGAGTACCAGTGGCATTGCCGCACTGACCATTTGCTCAGTACAGTAGTTATCATAATTGGTCAGATAAGCAGATACACCTTGTGCTAACGCAATTGGTGCGGGTGAAAATAAGGCTACTTGTTGACGTTGTTGTGGGAAGAATGTCATTGGTAATGTGCTATTGACGGTTTTCCCTGCCTCTACTTTTTGAATTTGTGTGACAAATTGTTTTGGCATAATTGGGCGAACAGAAAGCGACACATGACGAACCACATCGACTTTTTGTTGCTGTGCATTTTCATAATTTGCAATAAAGCGAATATTGCTCGAACCGAGGGTGTCAGTCGCTTTAATCACGAAATGAGCACGACCTTCTGACATGGGGGCGATATCAATCACCTTTTCACCATCACCGATAAGGTGAAGGTGTGGTTCAAGGGTTACTTTTAAGTTGACTTGTTGCGTTTTATTTGTGTTATTCGCGATCACAACATTGATTTCTGACTCATCGCCTGGGGTTAACGTGAGCGGTACAGTGGGTGAAAGAATAAGATCATTACGTACAAGGGTCTCTGTTTCAGTATGGCCCAATTGTTTGCCGTCATGAGAAAGCGCAATTGCCATGACTTTTAAGTTACCGTTAAATTCCTCCGGAACTTGATAACTGACCGTTTTTTCTCCATTTACATCGACAATACCAGACCAGTAAGCGACGGGTTTATCTGTTTTACGCTTAAATGGATTCATATTTGCCATGGCCATTTTCATTGCCAGTGCTATGTCCATATCCGCATCCCCCCCAGTTTGGGCAAACTGCATCACTTTGCTAAATTCAGGCAAGATTAAATCAAGGATTTGCAAGGTTTGCACTTGTAAGGCATATTTTGGGAAGAAATAGCTGAGCGGATCAGTGAATTTATACCCCGCCACCTGTAAAATACCTTCATTTACCGCATAAATAAGGGCTTTGCTCGGTTTATTACTGCTGAGTTTAAATTCAACGGTTTCGCCTGATTTGATTTTCTTCGGACTGTCTAGCTTTAATGTTAAGCGTCGATTATCCACGTTCACGCTAAATGGGACCACGCCATAACTTAGTGGGCTAGTAAAAATATCATCAGAATGAATATCGCGTGAGAATTGGACATTGACATAACCATTACCTTCAAAATTTTCTGGTAATTGAATACGTTGTACGGAACTGTTTGTGGTTGCTTTAAACCATTTATGCGCATACACTCGATTACTTTCAATGGTGATCAGGCCTGTGCCAGTATAAGGTGCATGGATCGCAATTTCGATTTCTTCATTTGGTTTAAATTGTTTTTTATTTAAACGCAATTTAAGCTCAGTATTTTTATCCATTGCCACACTGAGGTTTTGATTGCCGATCACGGTATAATGAATTCGATTCACTTCTTGATCGTACTCATTGCTTAACACGAGGACATAATCACCACTTTTACTGGTGTTCAAAGCCACATCGGTCCCTGTTGCGTTAATCTGAATGGTTTTTTGTTCAATTTCATTTTCAATTAACTTCGATTCATATTTGTAAGCACCCGAAGCCTGTTGTGTGAGAACAGACACATACTTACGTTCTAATAAGGTGGCTTTGAGTTTTTCCACTGCCACTTTTTCCAAGGTTGGATTGACCGCAATCAAATTGACTACGGCTTGAGTATTGCGTTTTAAATAAGTTAAATCACTGTTTGTTTGATAGCCGACTAACCAGGGTTGTGCGGATACCATCACCGATTTGACAGTTGATACAGCGCGTCCACTGTCATTCTCAAACCCATCTGCTGTGAAATAGAGCATTTGTGCTGTATTTTCTGCATATTGAGAAAGATTAATCGGGAACTGTGCTTTTCCGTCTTTATCGGTGACTTGTTCATTTAATTCCGCTTCATACAAAATGTCAGACTTATTACGTTGATTATCAAAGAAACGATAATCCGCATATTGGCTAAATTTTGGTAGCAATGGTTGCAAGGTCAAACTTGCTTGGACTTTGCGATTCTGTGCAGGTGTACCAAACAGATTTGCAAGTTGTACGGTGGCAACGAGATCTTGTGGGGCAACCCAACCTTCACCCTGTACTTGATTGAACGCCGCCTTAATTTTCAAGTTATCCGGTTGGAATTCTTGTACTTGGAAGGTCATCGAGCCAATCGCAGTCTGGTTATTTTTCTCTGTTACCAGTAATTCCGCAAACCATTCGCCTGTTTCTGCGGTTTCAGGCAAGTCAAAACTGACTGAATTTAGACCGCTCTTATCTAAGCGGATGGTTTGTTTGTGCATCAACATACCGCTTGGTGAATAAAGAGCAAACTGAAGAGGGATACTATTTAAAGCAAGCTGCCAATCTTGCGCCTTAGTAATAATCCCCGTATGCAAGGTTTCATTTGGACGATAGATACCACGATCACTAAATAAATAGGCTTTTAAGCTCGCGGCATTTTCACTGGCATAAATACCGCCAACATCAAAGCGTGAATAGTCAAGGCTACGATCATATTTACCAATTGGTAAGAAAGAGAGACTATCATGGGTTGACACTAAATACATCACTGGCGCCAATTCTTGCTTGAAATGTTCTAAGGATGAAAAGTTTACTACGCCTTGCTCATTAGTATAGTCGCTCTTAATAATCGCACCATTACGGCTAATCACAGATACAGTCGCCCCTTCAACGGGTTCGCCGCGACTGATTGATTGAACAAAGACGGTTTGCGAACCATCAACCGCTTTTTTAGCGATCACCCCTAAATCACTGATCACAATTAAACGGTAATCAGTGAACTGATTCGTGGCATCATTACGCCAGTCTGTGTGTTGTGAAGTGTCACGTAAGTTGTTGTCGTGAGTATTCGTATCACCAGTGACCTTCAACCAATAGATGCCCATAGAGGGACCAGTTTGTTTTACAATGGCCTCTAAATCAACACCAAGATAGCTGGTTTCTTGCGGTTTTTTATTACTGAACTTGTAGGTTTTGCTAAAGAAGTCTGCAATGTGATCTATTTTTAATTGACCAAGATCGGGATTTTGGAAATTGCCTTGATTTAATGCAATTAAATGACGCAATTGCTCTTCTTGAATACGACCTATTTCAAGCTTCACATGATTAAAATTACGTGTAGCAATGGTGACTTTTCTGTCACCGATGGCGGAGAGAATAGAACCTTGACCGACAAAGCCAACATATTTTGGATAGTCTGGTGCACAGGCAAGATCGCCCAATGCCCCTTTCATTTCATAGCCACCTAAGGCTGTGATGTTATTTTGGACTTCAATGTATAAACAGCGTTTCTCTGGAATATCCAATTTAAAGTTTTGTTGATTGGCATAGTTCTTTTCTGTTGCTATGCGTTGGAGGGGGACCGCAATAGCGTTTTGTAGTACCTCGCGACTGATGAGGTTATAACGCCAATGGCGATGATTTTCAGGCGTGAGTTCAGGTAATAAATAAGCCGAAACATGTTTTTCTAACTCATTACCTTTAATACTGTGGGTAAAATTTAAGTGTAAAACTTGTTCTGCTTCATTTTTTTCATTTTGTGCAATCAAAATCCCTGTTGAAAAATCCAAACTGTACTTGGTCGGCACTTTGACTGCAGAAATGATGTCTTTTTCAATTGAATTGTTGCCTAAAAGTGCGGTGAAATTTTTATCTATTTTGAGCTCAATATACTGATTATCGCTTTGGGCGAGCGCCACATTATCGGAGTTGATCCAAGCAACTAAATCTTTTTCACTATAACGAACGTTAAATTTCAACGGTGAAATGATACTTTGTGTATTATCGTTATTTTTACGAATTAAATTGACTTGTAACGCTTTTTCAAATTTTTGACGATCCACAGGATGAGTAAACGACAGTTTGAAAATCCCATGACGAACGTGCGCTTGGGTGGGATCTTGGTGGAAAGTCTGTTCGAGTAAGGTTGCTTTAAATGCAGGGGTTTTAAATGTAAGTGGTTCTTTTAACTTTTTCGTATAATTTAATTGAGGATTGAGAATTTTTTCATCAATTTTCACCTGATAGTCCTGCCCAGTAGGCCAATCATTTTCAGGTTTGAAAGAAAGGAGCGTATCGCTATTCCAAAACCATTTTCCTTTTAATGCGGGTTCAATAGAAATTCCTTGTGTGAGTTCTTTATTGACCGCAGTGATCGGAGCAGCAGGACCAGAGAACGTGATGACAAGCGGATAGACTTCTTTGGGTGTTTCATCATAATTGGTCATTTCAAGTGGATTCACATTGACTTGAATGGCATTGGCATCATCTTGTTTTTTATCCCAACAGCTAGAGAGTGTTAGCGCGACAGCTAATGCGCTAAAGAAGGAGAGAAAATATTGTTTATTCATAAAAGAGTTCCTTGCTAAGCGATAGGCTGTTTGATTTTAGCTGAAATAAGCGGAGATGAGCAATATTTGTTGGTTGTTTTCTCATCCTAATTCAGTCTTCCCTTTTAAATTAAAAGGTGAGTTTTTATCTGAAATATGATAAAACTAAGTCCTTTAAAACGTTCATCCATTGAAGGAAAATTGCATGTCATTACAACATATCATTGAAGCTGCTTTTGAACAGCGCGCAGAAATCACACCCAAAAAAGTCGATGTACAAACGCGAGCCGCGATCGAAGAAGTCATTGAAGGCTTAGATTCAGGTAAATATCGCGTAGCAGAAAAAATTGATGGAGAATGGGTCACGCATCAATGGTTAAAAAAAGCAGTATTATTGTCGTTTCGCATTAATGACAATACCTTGGTCGCCGGTAGCGAGACAAATTATTATGATAAAGTGCCAATGAAATTTGCTGATTATGATGCAACACGTTTTCAACAAGAAGGATTTCGTGTTGTGCCACCTGCAGCTGTGCGTAAAGGCGCCTATATCGCTAAAAATACAGTTTTAATGCCGTCTTATGTCAATATTGGTGCGCGTGTTGATGAAGGAACTATGGTTGATACATGGGCAACGGTTGGTTCTTGTGCACAAATTGGTAAAAATGTGCATTTATCAGGTGGGGTTGGCATTGGTGGGGTACTAGAACCATTGCAAGCTAATCCAACGATTATTGAAGACAATTGTTTTATCGGTGCACGTTCTGAAATTGTCGAAGGGGTGATTGTAGAAGAAGGCTCTGTTATTTCAATGGGCGTTTTCATTGGACAATCGACCAAAATTTATGATCGCGAAACAGGTGAGGTGACGTACGGTCGTGTACCTGCTGGTTCTGTAGTGGTGTCAGGTAGCCTTCCATCTAAATGTGGAAAATACAGCCTGTATTGTGCTGTGATCGTGAAAAAAGTCGATGCCAAAACCTTAGGTAAAGTCGGTATTAACGAATTATTGCGTACTATTGATGAATAGTATTGTTATCACTCACTTCTTTTCAAAACTTGCTTAAAATTGACCGCACTTTGTTTCTTTCAAGATACAGTGCGGTCAATTTTTTGTTCATTTTCCCATGATTAAGATGCTGATAAATTGTGCTACATTGATAAATGGGATTTGTTAGATGAGAGTAAATTATGTATGACCATATCTTAAAGGCTTTAGTCAAAGTTGAAGAATATTTAGACAATGAAAGTGATAGTGTCGAGATACCCAATAATCTATTTAAAACCGATATTTTAGTGGATTACTATTATTATCCAGAGCATTTTGTCGATGTCGATGATGACGAAAAAGAGCTGATTGCGGCGACTTTAGCGGATGCTGGTTATACAGATCATTATGATGCATTAGCAGAATTATTATGGAAAGCGAATATTGAACCTATTCCGAAAGAGGAATTAGTCGATGGTAATAGTTATTGTTTTATCATGATAAGTTTTGGTGTTGCGCCAGTTCAGGCGCATTTGAAAGCGAAAAAAGCCAAATATGAGCAGGTCACTTTCTTTTGCCTGCCTTATACAGATAGAGAAGGGGAGCAACGTTTTAAAATTTTAGTGGTACCAAATATATTTGGTAGCATTTTTAAAGAAATGAAGTGTGCATGTCTCTTAGACATCAAGAGTGAAGAACAATTAGATAAAACGTATTGGTCACTATTAGAACATGCGATTGGGCAGATATGCCAAGCACTGTCTATTGACGTGACTGGTTTCGCTTTGTCGCATACAACATACCAACAAAAAACATTAGAACGCTATTCAGCGTATTTAACGCAATTCTGCCAATTAACTCACATTCAGGATATAGAAGGTTTTAAAGCACGTTGGTTAGACATACAACAGCAACAAAAACAATTAATCCAGCAAGTCAAAGATGAAGGTTTTTATGGCACAGTGAAACCCGCTTTCTTAAATTACCGTTTTCTGTTGTGTGAGTTTTTAACTTCTACTTATGAAGATCATTGGCAAATGGACTATGATGCGTTGTTTGATTATCTTGCTAAATATCTAGAGCAACCTTTTGAACTCGATGAAGAAGATGGCTTACAGCCTAATGATATTGCCAGAAAGGTTGAAGCCGAATCAAATTATAGTTTATTAGATATTGAAACGCGTTTGGAGAGTTATTGTTTTTTACCTTGTCTAAAGACGGATGTAGAAAGCATACTGAACTTAGCAGAAATTTTAGATTTTCCAATGAGTAAATTAGGTGATTAAAACAACTAAAACGCCCTGATAACAGGGCGTTGTTGTATTATTTTTTCTTAGCGAGCATCGTGACAAATTTCATTTTAATTCGATTACCCTTTTCATCGGTTTTATGTAATTCGCCCATTTCTTCGTTGTATTTAACCAATTCCCAATCTTGATAATAGGTTTTTAATTCATTTTCTTTAAAAGTAAAAGAAAAGGGGACAGGACAAGGGACCTCTTCCGTTGACATCGCCGCAACAATTAAATTATAGCCTCCCACATTGGTATGGGTTTGCATGTTTTCAATAATCTGTGAGATGTGTTGTGGCTTGAGAAACATAAAGACCACAGTGGACAAAATAAAATCATAATTTTCGCTGATCTTTGCACTATTGATGTCATAAAGTGCGGTCTGAATAGTAAGATTTTCTTTTTCGGCAGTGTCTTGTAAAAACTTGATACTGTTTTCGTTGTGATCCCAAGCTGTGACATTGTAACCTAATAGACTCAAGAACAGAGCGTTACGTCCTTGACCGCAACCCAAGTCTAATACTTTACAAGGTGACAATATTTCCACCGCACTTTTCACTTCCGAATGCGTTGGGGTCATATTGTATTTTTTATGAAAGTAGTCTTCTTTTTTACAATGGAATTCAAGAAAACATTCTAAATCTTCTGACATGGCTTCTACTTTATGCCAAGCCTGCGGTTCAACAAGAGGAATAGCCGTTTCTGGTGTAAAAATATGTTCTTGGATTGTTTCTCCCGTTTCCGTCAATTCGTAGAATTTGAGTTTTCCTTTCAGTACCGTTAATTTTCCCCATGTCCCGATTTTCGTATTATGTTTCTCTTGAAACATTTGCGGCAAACTGGAGGCTGTCCAAATTGGCATTCTTTTATAACAAATGAGTTCATTTTGCATAATTTACCCTTAATTTTATTTTAATAGTTGACTCAAATAGTAGGATAAGAGAAAAGTAAATCCATTGCAAACCCCAATTTTGGTTATATTCTACACACAATAAACACTTTTTATCTTTAAATAAAAATAATCGTAAATATCATTTGCTTTCTCTCTGTTTAAGTGTTCTAATGCGTACCTGCTAGA
The DNA here is from genome assembly GCA_049888895.1 of Bisgaard Taxon 45. Classification (GTDB taxonomy): domain Bacteria; phylum Pseudomonadota; class Gammaproteobacteria; order Enterobacterales; family Pasteurellaceae; genus Pasteurella. The sequence continues at coordinate 14,465 of JBLUWJ010000033.1, forward strand.
CCCGTCTTTATATAAGTTAGTTAGTACAGTTCTTCCTCATTTACAAGCGTTATATTTGTTACTTGAAAAGCACTCTTACTCATCTTTATTTAAGTAACAGTTATTAGCACTACGCTTGTTACAAGCATAATTTTAAATTTTATCAATAGAAGGAAGACAACATGTCTAAATTAAACGGTACAGTAAAATGGTTCAACTCTGACAAAGGTTTTGGTTTCATCACGCCAGCAGACGGCGGTAAAGATCTTTTTGTTCATTTTTCAGGTATCATCGGTTCTAACTACAGAACATTAAATGAAGGTGACCGCGTAGAATATAGCGTTCAAGATTCACAACGTGGACCTTCAGCGATTGATGTAAAAACTATCTAAGTTTTATATCAGTGTATAAATAAGCCTCTTACTTTTAGTAAGAGGCTTTTTCTTTATTATGTCCATGACAAAATGTTTAGCTTTGATACCTTTCTCTTTGCAGTGTGCCGCAATGGCTAAAATAGATTCGTAGTCTCAGCTCATCGTTTTAATTCTACTACTTGTTTATCCGTTTTCGGATCAATGTTTTCCTACGAGTAAGTCTTATACTCTTTTGGTATTGCGTTTTCTAAAATTTTTAGTATTACATTTCAAAAATCCCATTTTTAGGGCTGCGTAATACCAAATTTTTAAAAATGTAATACCAAATATAATACCAAAATTGTTGGATAGGATTGGAATGTTTTGGATTATTTTGGAAAGACTTGTTTGTGATTTATGGGTTTCTTATTGATTTTATTGGGGGTTTTGGATAGGTTTGGAAAGTGAAATGGTGCGACTAGCTGGACTCGAACCAGTGACCCCCACCATGTCAAGGTGGTGCTCTAACCAACTGAGCTATAGTCGCATCCTGAAATGCGGGGCTATCATATAAGCTTTCAAAACATAACACAAGTACTTTTTCTTTTTCCTTTTTTAACTGCAAAAAAAGTAACCATTTTTCCTTCACTAAAATAGGGGATTTTCGAAATTGTGATCTCGATCTAATTTTATTTTAGGCGTATAATGATGCACAGTTTTTTCTTTCAAGCTTGAATTATGTAAGAAAGCTAAGCGCAATATTTTATAACTTATATTTACTATTTACGGAGTAGGCAATGTCTAGAAGACTAAGAAGAACGAAGATTGTATGTACAATGGGACCGTCAACAGAGCGTGGTAATAATCTTGAAAAAATTATCATGGCTGGCGCGAATGTTGTTCGTATGAACTTTTCTCACGGTACACCAGAAGATCATATTGGTCGCGCGGAGAAAGTACGTGAAATCGCGAAAAAACTTGGAAAAACTGTTGCTATTTTAGGTGACTTACAAGGTCCTAAAATCCGTGTGTCCACTTTTAAAGACGGAAAAATTTTCTTAAATATTGGTGATAAATTTGTTCTTGATGCAGATTTACCGAAAGGTGAGGGCTCGCAAGAGGGCGTGGGTTTAGACTATAAAACATTACCACAAGATGTTGTACCGGGTGATATTTTATTATTAGATGACGGTCGTGTTCAACTAAAAGTCTTATCTACAGAAGGCAATAAAGTGTATACCGAAGTAACAGTAGGTGGTCCTTTATCAAACAATAAAGGGATCAATAAGTTAGGTGGTGGTTTATCTGCGGATGCGTTGACTGAAAAAGATAAAAATGACATTTTATTGGCTGCAAAAATCGGTGTTGATTATTTAGCAGTGTCTTTCCCACGTTCAAGTGCAGATTTGAACTATGCACGTGAATTGGCTGAAGCGGCCGGTTTAAAAGCAAAAATTGTTGCCAAAGTAGAACGTGCCGAAACGGTTGCCACAACGGAAGCAATGGATGACATTATTTTAGCTTCAGATGTCATCATGGTGGCACGTGGTGACTTAGGGGTTGAAATTGGTGATCCTGAATTAGTTGGTGTACAGAAAAAATTAATTCGTCGTGCACGTAAATTAAATCGTGTAGTCATTACGGCAACACAAATGATGGAATCTATGATTAGCAATCCAATGCCAACACGTGCAGAAGTGATGGACGTGGCGAATGCCGTATTAGATGGTACAGATGCGGTAATGCTTTCTGCCGAAACTGCAGCAGGACAATACCCAGCAGAAACAGTCGCAACAATGGCAAAAGTATGCTTAGGTGCTGAAAAAATGCCAAGCATCAATGTTTCCCGTCACCGTATGGATGTGACTTTTGATTCTATCGAAGAATCCGTTGCAATGTCTGCTATGTATGCAGCAAACCATATGAAAGGTGTGGCAGCGATTATTGCGATGACACAGACTGGACGTACTGCGTTATTAATGTCACGTATTAGTTCGGGTTTACCGATTTTCGCTTTATCTCGTAACCAAGACGCATTAAATCTGTGTGCATTATACCGTGGTGTGACACCAATGTATTTTGACGACGTTAGCCGTAACTCAAAAGGTGCAGCAGCAGCGATTCGTTTATTAAAAGAGAAAGGTTTCTTAGTATCTGGTGATTTAGTCCTTTTAACTCAAGGTGATGAATTGTTAGCAAGCGGTACCAATACTTGCCGTACATTGGTTGTTGAGTAAACGTCATTTTAAAAATGAAACGGTGATAAGAGCATTCTTATCACCGTTTTTTTATAGCAAGTTTTTTATCTTTGGATAAAAACGATAGGCTATGCGTATAAATCTAAAGCACTTTAGCGGTGAAAGAATTATGATTATACAATCAATATGGCAACCAACGTTTCAGGCAACTGGGCATGCTGAGAACCGCACCTTTTACGTGCGGTGTTTTAGTTTGTTATTGAAAACAGATTAGTGGAATATTGCTATAATTTCTTTCGTAATACATGGTAGAATTATCCGATTTTTATTTCGTTTTTGTTAATTCAGTAAGGTTAAGGAATGAAACCCACAATTATCAGTAAATTAGACAGTTTAAAAGAGCGTCATGAGGAGTTAGAAGCATTATTGGGGGATGCTTCAGTGATCAGTGATCAGGATAAATTTCGTGCTTATTCAAAAGAATATGCACAATTAGAAGATGTGGTGAAATGTTTTGCTCGTTGGAATCAGTTAAACAGTAATATGGAAGATGCACAATTATTACTGGATGATCCTAGTATGAGAGAAATGGCACAAGAAGAAATTGAAGCATGTAAAACAGAAATCGAACAAGTTGAACAACAATTACAAATTTTATTGCTGCCAAAAGATCCAAATGATGAATATAACTGCTATCTAGAAATTCGTGCTGGAACAGGTGGGGATGAAGCCGGGATTTTTGCTGGCGATTTATTCCGTATGTATAGCCGTTATGCAGAAAGTAAACGTTGGAAAGTCGAAGTATTAAGTGCTAATGAAAGTGAGCAAGGTGGTTATAAAGAAATTATTGTGAAGGTCAATGGTGAAGGTGTTTATGGGCAATTAAAATTTGAGTCAGGTGGTCACCGTGTTCAGCGTGTCCCTAAGACTGAATCACAAGGCCGCATTCATACCTCTGCTTGTACCGTTGCCGTGATGCCAGAGTTACCTGAGTCTGAGTTACCAGAAATCAATCCATCTGATTTACGTATTGATACTTACCGTTCTTCAGGGGCGGGGGGACAGCACGTGAATACCACAGATTCGGCGGTGCGTATTACTCATATTCCAACAGGAATTGTGGTCGAGTGTCAAGATGAGCGTTCGCAGCATAAAAACAAAGCGAAAGCCATGTCTGTATTAGCTTCACGTATTGTTCAGGCGGAAAAAGAACGTCAAGAGCAAGCCCAAGCGGATACCCGTCGTAATTTATTGGGTTCTGGTGACCGATCAGACAAAATCCGCACCTACAACTATCCACAAGGTCGTGTGACAGATCACCGTATTAACTTAACGGTTTACCGCTTAGATGAAGTGATGAATGGCAAAATTGATGAATTAATTCAACCCATTATTACTGAATATCAAGCAGATCAGCTTGCTGCCTTGTCAGAGCAAGGGTAATGGATAGTAAAGCAAAATCCATGAAATATGCATATAAACCAATCCAAACAATGAAATAATGACTTATCAAGAGTGGCTACACTTCGCCGGAGAGGTGTTGACGAAAAACAGGGATAACGATCCTTTTTTAAATGTAAAAAATGATTGTTATCTCTTATTACAAACAGTCACAAAACGTTCCAAAGCGAGTATTCTCGCCTTTTCAGAAACGGTGTTAACGGAAGGAGAATTACAGCAGTTAGCACAACTTTTAATGCGTCGTGCTAAAGGTGAGCCGATAGCCTACATTATCGGGGAAAAAGCGTTTTGGTCATTGTCATTGAAAGTGTCAGAACACACGTTGATTCCTCGTCCAGATACTGAAGTTTTAGTGGAGTATGCGTTAGACTTCGCAAAACAACGAGTGACTTCAGCGCACGTTTCCGGCGAACTTTCAATACTCGATTTAGGCACAGGAACGGGGGCAATTGCATTAGCCTTAGCTGCAGAATTGACGCCGTTAACGCAAAAGTGCGGTATCAATTTAAATATTTTGGGTGTTGATCGTATTGCAGAAGCGGTCGCCTTAGCAAAAGACAATGCCAAGCAAAATGACTTAAAGGTTAACTTTTTACAAAGTGTGTGGTTTGATGCAGTTAAGCCAGAGAGCGCATTTGATTTGATTGTCAGTAACCCCCCTTACATTGATAAAAACGATCCACATCTGGCACAAGGCGATGTCCGTTTTGAGCCGTTATCGGCTTTAGTGGCAGCAGAAGAAGGCTATGCCGATATCCGTCATATTATTGAGCAGGCGCCCTTATTTTTAAAACCGCAAGGGATGCTATTACTTGAACATGGTTGGCAACAAGCTGAAAAAGTGCGGGCGATTTTTGAAAAAAATTTATGGCATGATGTGATGACCTTTAAAGATTATAGTGGGAATGAAAGAGTAACCTTAGGTTGTTGGAGGTGAGTAAAATGAACTATGTGAAGAAAGCCCTATATGATGAAATGTTGAGTTTTTACCATACGACACTCGGGATGCAACATGAAGATCGTTTACGACTTCGTGGGCAAATAGGGCATTTGGTTCGGATGGCAAGAAAAGATATTCCAGATACATTAGATACCAAAGCGAAAATCCATCTCCTTTTACAGCTTTTTTATGAAGAATGGGGATTTCACTGTGACCCTGAATCGTATTTTTTATCGTCCAATTTATACCTGAATGATGTATTAGAAACACGTCGTGGTATGCCTGTTAGTCTTGGCGCTATTTTGTTATATATTGCAGATAAGCTTAATTTACCGCTTTATCCTGTCAATTTCCCGACTCAATTAGTGATACGAGCGGAGGTGGATGGGGAAGTGGCCTTTATTAATCCTTGGGATGGGCAATATATTTCACAAGCGTTATTACATAAATGGTATGAAGGGGCAATGGGGTTTGGTATGGCATTGACACCCGCTGAATTGGCGATTGCGAGTGTGGGGGATTTATTAGGACGTTTTCGTCAACTTGCTAAAAATGCGTTAATTCGTGAAGAAAAGAATGATGAAGCATTTTGTTATATTGCTCATTTAATTCATTATAATCCAGATGATCCTTATGAAATTCGTGATCGGGGGTTGGTATTAGCACAAATGGGCTGTTATCATGTGGCAACAGAAGATTTTCAGTATTTTATTGATCAATGTCCTCAAGATCCAACCGCACTTTTACTGAAAAATCAGTTAGAAGAGTTAAAACAAGATACTTATCCTATACATTAAGAAGGAAAACATGATGCAAAATAAAGTGATTCGCTTAGGCGAAATTGAAATTTCTAATGATAAACCCTTTGTTTTGTTTGGGGGAATGAATGTCTTAGAAAGTCGCGATATGGCGATGCAAGTATGTGAGGCTTATGTTAAGGTCACGGAAAAATTAGGTGTACCTTATGTGTTTAAAGCTTCCTTTGATAAAGCAAATCGCTCATCAATCCATTCTTATCGTGGACCGGGTATGGAACAAGGTCTGAAGATTTTCCAAGAATTGAAAGACACATTTGGGGTGAAATTGATTACCGATGTACATGAAATTTATCAATGTCAACCTGTAGCAGAAGTGGTGGATATTATTCAATTACCTGCTTTTTTAGCGCGCCAAACCGATTTAGTGGAAGCCATGGCAAAAACAGGCGCGGTTATCAATGTGAAAAAACCACAATTTTTAAGCCCAGGTCAAATGGGCAATATTGTGGAAAAAATCGAAGAGTGCGGTAATGATAAGGTGATTTTATGTGATCGTGGCACGAATTTCGGTTATGACAATTTAGTGGTGGATATGCTAGGCTTTTCTGTGATGAAGAAAGTGTCGAATGGGTGCCCTGTCATTTTTGATGTGACCCATTCATTACAATGTCGAGATCCTTTTGGCGCGGCTTCAGGTGGTCGTCGTGGTCAAGTCACTGAATTAGCGCGTGCTGGAATGGCAGTGGGATTAGCGGGATTATTTTTAGAAGCACATCCTAATCCTAATCAAGCAAAATGTGATGGGCCATCAGCCTTACCATTGTCTGCTTTGGAAGGCTTTGTTAGCCAAATGAAAGCGATCGATGATCTGGTCAAACATTTTCCTGAATTAGATACGTCAAATTAATTTGTTTTAGAACGAAAATAACACACTTAAGCTCTGCAAGTTATATTGTAGGGCTTTTTATTTATTGGACAATTTTGATCAAATCTCACCTATTTTTGAATGTATTTCAAAAAGTTATCTTCTCCTAAATTTCTATTTGCTATCTGAAACTAAATTGGACAGAATAGCAACGATGATAATAAAAAGGAGTAAACGATGTTGAAAATTGTTTTTTTAGATAGTACCGCGATACCAAAACATATTCCCATTCCTCGTCCAAGTTTTCCACATCAATGGGTTGAATATGAACATACGGCACCAGATCAAGTGATAGCGCGTATGCAAGACGCACAAATTGTGGTAACGAGTAAAGTGGTTTTTAGCCGTGAAGTGATGCAACAATTACCTCAATTAAAATTAATTGCAATTACCGCGACAGGTACCAATAATGTGGATTTGGTTGCCGCGCAAGAATTCGGTATTACCGTAAAAAATGTGACAGGGTATTCATCCACGACTGTACCTGAACATGTGATCGGTCTGATTTATGCGCTCAAACACAGTATTATGAGCTGGTATCGCGATCAGTTGTCAGCCAAATGGGCAGATAGCAAACAATTTTGTTACTTTGATTATCCGATTACAGATGTAAAAGGTTCAACCCTTGGCGTCGTCGGGAAAGGTTGCTTAGGTTCTGAAATTGGTCGATTAGCGACCGCACTTGGTATGCAGGTGCTTTATGCGGAGCATAAAGGGGCGAAAAGCTGTCGAGAAGGCTATACCCCTTTTGAAGACGTATTAGCACAAGCGGATATTTTGACACTACATTGTCCATTGACTGACGCGACGCAAAACTTGATCAACCAAGACACGTTAGCCTTAATGAAAAAAGGCGCGTTTTTAATTAATACGGGTCGTGGTCCTTTAGTGGATGAACAAGCATTAGTTGCCGCATTAGAAAGTGGACATCTCGGTGGTGCCGCCGTGGACGTATTAGTCAAAGAACCACCTGAAAAAGACAATCCTATCATTCAAGCGGCTACACGTTTACCTAATTTGATTGTCACTCCGCATATCGCTTGGGCATCTGACAGTGCGGTTACCACCTTAGTGAATAAGGTGAAACAAAACATTGAAGATTTTGTAAAAAATGAGCAGATTGCTTAACTAAATTAAATATCGTGATGTTGTTGTATGTCGTTTATGCAATAATAGCACGATATTTTTTATGGCTTAATTTGGGTGAAAATGAAATTTTCTGTTCCTTTATTTATTGCATTACGGTATTGGCGAGCAAAAAGTGTGGATCGCTTTGGACGGCTTGTCAGCAATTTAGCAAGTATCGGTATTGTACTCGGTGTAATGGCATTAATTATTGTATTATCAGTAATGAATGGCTTAGAGCAACATCAAAAAGAACATGTTTTGGCAAATATTCCTCATGCTATTGTCATGCCAACAACACAACGTATTACCTTAACAGATGAAATGTTAACACTTCCCACGTTTGTGCAAAAAGCAGTGCCGATAAACCAAACACAGGTCATTTTACAGACGGCAGCAGGTGTGAGTGCTGGTCAAGTCATCGGTGTACAACAATCTTCTGACGATCCATTATTAATGACGATGTTGAGCCGTGATTTTGAACAAATTTTACCGTCGGGTTCGTTTAATTTAGTGATTGGGGCACAACTTGCACATAAATTACAATTACATATTGGTGATAAAGTGCGCTTGATGATGACGGAAAATAGCCAATACACACCTTTTGGTCGTATCCCAGTACAGCGTCTTTTTACGGTCAGTGATATCTATTATTCAGGAGATGACGCATCGAATTATCAAGTTTTTGCCCATTTATCTGATCTTGGACGTTTAATGCGTATTCAGCCTGAACAAGCACAAGGCTATCGTCTTTTCTTGCAAGATCCTTTCCAAATTACTGAACTTGCACAATATTTTGACCCACAATCGTGGCAAGTGTACGACTGGCGCCAACAAAAAGGCGAGTTCTTTCAAGCGGTGCGTATGGAAAAAAATATGATGGGCTTACTCATTAGTTTAATTATTGTTGTGGCGGTTTCGAATATTCTCACTTCACTTAGCCTGATGGTCGTGGATAAGCAAGGAGAGATCGCGATTTTACAAACACAAGGACTGAATAAACGCCAAGTGCGGTCGATTTTTATTTATCAAGGTTGTTTGGTCGGCTTTGTTGGTACCTTGATTGGCGCCATATTAGGTGTTCTCGTAACTCTAAACTTAGATAGGTTAGTCGGTTGGTTCAATTCCGCAGATATTTATTTACCGACGGCATTTGATCCGCTCCAGTTCATGATTATTTTATTTTTTTCGTTATTATTATCCTTAATTTCCACAATTTATCCTGCTTATCGTGCAGCGCAAATTGATCCGGCAGAAGCACTACGTTATGAATAAGAAGGCAAGTTTGGACATGAAATCACATTTATTACATTGTCAGCATATTACAAAATGTTATCAAGAAGGGATACAACAGACACTTGTTTTAAAAGATGTCTCTTTTTCCATGCAAGCAGGGGAGCTTGTCGCCATTGTGGGCAGTTCTGGGTCAGGAAAAAGTACCCTGTTACATATTTTGGGCGGACTCGATCAGCCAACAAATGGGGAAGTTTTCCTTCAAAATCAATCATTGCAGAAAATTAATAGCAATCAGCTCGCACAATTACGTAACCAATATTTAGGGTTTGTTTATCAATTTCATCATTTAATGGCGGATTTTAGCGCACTTGAAAACGTGATGATGCCAATGTTAATTGGTAAACAAAATAAATCAGAAGCACAAGCACGCGCGGAAAACATGTTAAAAGCGGTGGGATTGTCGCATCGTATTTCTCATCGTCCTTCAGCTCTTTCTGGTGGGGAACGCCAACGTGTTGCGATTGCGCGCTCATTAGTCAATCATCCAGCGCTAGTGTTAGCCGATGAACCGACGGGTAATTTGGATCGTAAAACCACGGAAAGTATTTTTGAGTTAATTAAACAGCTGAATCAAGAGCAAAATATTGCTTTTTTATTAGTTACACATGACTTGAGCTTGGCCGAAAAACTCTCGCGTCGTTTAGTGATGCAAGATGGTGTATTACATGAGGAAGATTAAATGAATACACCGTTTTTTATTAGCTGGCGTTACCAACGCAGTAAACAAAAGAATCGTTTAGTCTCGTTAATTTCTGCTTTTTCTAGCATCGGTATTGCACTGGGGGTGGCGGTGCTTATTTTGGGCTTGAGTGCCATGAATGGATTTGAACGTGAGTTAAATCAGCGTATTTTGGCCGTGGTGCCTCACGTGGACATTCTAGCTTACCCGAATGAGAACGGAACAGCCCAGATTAAGCCTTGGGATACGTTAGTCAACCGATTAGCACAGCATGAGCAAATTCAAGGTATATCGCCTTATGTGACATTTACCGCGTTAGTGGAAAATGGTACCAAACTTAAAGTGGTACAAATCAAAGGGGTAGATAAGTCTGCGCAAGATCAAGTGAGTGCGGTAGGGCAATTTGTATTAGATGATGCTTGGCAGCGGTTTGACCAACAATCTGGCTTAATTTTAGGTTATGGCATTGCGCGCGATCTTGATGTGAAGGTTGGGGATTGGGTGAGTTTACTGATTTCCCCGCGTAATGAACACAATCAATTAGCTCAGCCAATTCGTCATCGTATCCAAATTAGTGGCATTTTACGTTTAGAGGGGCAATTAGATCACAGTTATGCGTTATTGCCAATTGCTCAAGCCCAGCACTTATTAGGAATGCGTCATGACGAAGTACATGGGCTAGAACTCAAACTCACGCACCCGTTCCAAGTGCAATCCCTCGATTTTCCGATGTTAAGGGATTATCCTCAGCCACTGTATGCTCAACATTGGATTCATAAATTTGGCTATATGTATCGGGATATTCAATTAATTCGTACCGTCATGTATATCGCTATGGTATTAGTGATCGGGGTGGCGTGTTTTAATATTATTTCGACTTTGATTATGGCGGTGAAAGATAAGCAAGGGGATATTGCGATTATGCGTACATTGGGCGCCAATAACCGCTTTATAAAACAAATTTTTATTTGGTATGGCTTGCAAGCGGGCATGAAAGGGTGTTTAATTGGCATCTTTTTAGGCATTATTTTGGCGTTAAACTTAACATCAATCATACAAGGTGTCGAATATTTGCTTGGACGTAAACTGTTATCTGATGGAATTTATTTTGTGGATTTCCTACCAAGTGAATTACATTGGCAAGACATTTTGTTGGTATTCTGTTCGGCATTAATTTTGAGTTTACTGGCCAGTTTATACCCAGCAAATCGTGCAGCCAAATTGCAACCTGCTCAGGTATTGAGTCATTATTAGCTAAATTATTATCAATAAATCAAAAACTAGTTTACTAGTATGATTGTTTGATGTTAGATTGGTTACATCTGTAA
>JBLUWJ010000034.1:0-25113 GCA_049888895.1 Bisgaard Taxon 45
ATGCCCCTTGAGGGGCATGTGAAGTACTAGGCCCTTATAGGGTAGCCTAAAAACCGCCCGTTTTACGGGCGGATTGTTATTTTTGTATCGTTTTTTATTTATTGGTATTCAACTTCAAGAATTTCAAATTCGACTTTTCCACCCGGTGTTTGAATAACAACAACATCATCAACTTCTTTACCAATTAAACCACGTGCAATCGGTGAGTTAACAGAAATCAGTCCCGCTTTAATATTAGCTTCATCATCACCGACAATTTGATAAGAAACTTCTTCTTCGGTATCAATATTGAGTAACAAAATTGTTGCACCAAAAATAACCTTGCCATTATTCGGGATCTTGGTGACATCAATAATTTGACTATTCGCCAGTTTCCCTTCAATTTCTTGAATTCTGCCTTCACAAAATCCTTGTTGTTCTCGCGCGGCATGGTATTCTGCATTTTCTTTTAGATCACCATGTTCACGCGCTTCTGCGATAGCCTTAATAATTTCTGGACGACGGGTGTTTTTCAGAAAATCAAGCTCTTGTCTTAATTGTTCCGCGCCACGTATAGTCATTGGAATCTGTTTCATGATCGTTTTTTCTTCCTTTTTAGATAAAAACAAAACCACAACATTGTAAAAAAACAATGCCGTAGTTGAATAAAAAATAAGTGTTTAACGAGAAAAGGATTTACTCTCGAGGGTTCAAATACTATTATTGTTCGACTATAAAAAAATAGCAACTGCTCGAGCCAATTATGTATAAATTATCCCCTTTTGTTACTGCAATGTTTTCACCGCTTTTCAAACGAACGATTATGATATGTAGTTTGCTGTTGAGTCATTTCAGTTATGCTGTGATTAATCTTACTGAAATCCATGCCCATTTACCCGAAGGGGCTAGCTTAGGTTTTGTAGCTAAAAACTTAAATCAAAATGAAAAAATTGTGGCGCACCAAGCCAATACGTTTATGTTGCCTGCGAGTACACAAAAAGTGCTCACTGCCTTGACCGCCAAACTCGTACTCAGCGACCAATTTCAATTTGAAACCAGTCTATTGACCAATGGGAAAATAAAAAATAATGAAATTGATGGTGATCTCATCGTACGTTTTACGGGCGACCCGGATCTCACCAGTGGTCAGCTTTATCAACTTTTTAGCCAATTAAAAAAACAACGTATCCAAAAAATCAACGGCGATATTATTTTAGATACTTCCGTATTTAGCAGTCATGATCGTGGTTTAGGTTGGATCTGGAATGACTTAACGATGTGTTTCAACGCCCCTCCCGCAGCAGTAAATATTGATAATAACTGTTTTTATGTTGAATTGGATGCCAGTTACGCCCCTGGTGAGCAAGCGAAGATTCGTGTTCCGGCACAATATCCAGTCCAAGTGTTTGGCCAAGTGTATATTGCAACGACTAAAGAAGCGGGCTATTGCCAACTCGATGCGACTGTACTTGATAATAATCGCTACCAATTGAAGGGTTGCTTAGCACGCCAAAACAAACCTTTTGGTCTGAGTTTTGCAATTCAAGATCCTAACGCGTATGCGGCAACCATTATTCAGCGCTATCTGAAAAAAGTCGGTATTGCATTTAAAGGTAAAATCAAGCAACCTTACCAAGCTCAAAAAGGGCAATTATTGGCACAACACTTATCGAAGCCCTTACCTGATTTAATCAAAAAAATGATGAAAAAATCAGATAACCAAATTGCAGATGCCTTATTCCGTACTATCGCTTATCAATACTATCAGCGCCCGGCTTCCTTTCCTTTGGCTAGCCAAGCCATGCGACAAATTTTACAAACCAAAGCGGGGATTAAGTTAGGTCATGCTATTATTGCAGATGGTTCTGGCTTATCACGTCACAATTTACTCTCTGCCGACATTCTATTACAAGCATTGGAATATATTGCAAAACATGAAACGCAACTACAGCTGATGGATAGTTTTCCCGTTGCGGCGGTGGATGGCACATTAACAGGTCGGGGATCGCTCATCCATGAACCTTTAGCAAAAAATTTAATTGCAAAAACAGGTGCACTCAAAGGCGTGTACAATCTGGCGGGGTTCATGACTAATAAAAAAGGGGAAAAAGTCGCTTTTGTGCAATTTATCAATGGTTATTCCACAGGTGACTTTGAGCACAAAACCAAACGAGCGCCATTAGTTCAATTTGAAAGCCAACTCTATAATCGTTTGTATGAACACTAAATCAGGCTAAGGCATATTGAAATATTGCCTTAATTTACAAGCTAGATACATCGACAAAAGCTCACCTCGTCTCAGCATCGGTTCTTCCCGTTGCTGACACAAGCAACCTCGCTTGTCATGTGTGCTGAAACAGGCAAAAAATACTGATAGTTGACCGCACTTTTACATGAGTTGAAGAGAAGCGTTATAAAATTTGATCTACTGCACAAATTTTAATAATTCAATTCCTGAACCGCACCAAATTTTACTTATTTATAAATAAGTTATTTTATGTCAACAATGCCAGTAAAAAATTTACTACTTGAATTTTATCTACTAGCACATTATCTTGTATCAAATTTTCAGCTCTACACAATATCTTGTGTTTTCATCATCTAACAGCGGGTCTATAACATGAACAAAGCATTGATGGTCACAAAACGTGACGGACATCTTGAACCAATTGATCTTGATAAAATTCACCGTGTGATTACTTGGGCAGCAGAAGGATTAGATAACGTTTCTGTCTCTCAAGTAGAATTACGTTCACACATTCAATTCTATGAAGGTATCCGCACATCTGATATCCATGAAACCATCATTAAAGCTGCCGCAGACTTGATCAGTAAAGATAGTCCAGACTACCAATATCTTGCCGCACGCTTAGCGGTCTTCCATTTGCGTAAAAAAGCCTACGGTCATTTTGATCCACCTCGCTTATACGATCATGTCAAAAAATTGGTGCGTATGGGAAAATACGATCCGGCTCTGTTAGTCGATTATACGCGTGAAGAATGGGATGAAATGGACGGTTATCTTGATCACTGGCGTGATATGACTTTTTCCTATGCTGCAGTAAAACAATTAGAAGGGAAATACTTAGTTCAAAACCGTGTCACTGGTGAGATTTACGAATCCGCACAATTCCTTTACTTACTAGTTGCAGCGAGCTTGTTCTCTAAATATCCAACTGAAACCCGTTTAAGTTATATCCGTCGTTTCTATGATGCGACATCGACCTTTAAGATCTCGCTTCCAACGCCGATTATGGCTGGCGTACGTACTCCCACTCGTCAATTTAGCTCTTGTGTGTTAATTGAATGTGGGGACAGCTTAGACTCCATTAATGCCACCGCCTCTGCTATTGTGAAATATGTGTCTCAACGTGCAGGTATTGGGGTCAATGCCGGTGCCATTCGTGCGTTAGGTAGCCCAATTCGTGGCGGAGAAGCCTTCCATACAGGCTGTATCCCGTTCTATAAATATTTCCAGACCGCCGTCAAATCTTGCTCACAAGGTGGCGTACGCGGTGGGGCTGCCACTGTTTACTACCCAATTTGGCATTTAGAAGTGGAAAGCTTACTGGTGTTAAAAAACAACCGTGGCGTGGAAGATAATCGTGTTCGCCATATGGACTATGGGGTACAGCTGAATAAATTAATGTATCAACGTTTAATTAAAGGCGGTGATATTACCCTATTTAGTCCATCAGATGTGCCAGGATTATATGAAGCCTTCTTTGCAGATCAGGAAAAATTTGAACAACTTTATTTGCAATATGAGCAAGATCCGGCGATTCGTAAACGTAGCGTAAAAGCAGTGGAATTGTTTTCATTGTTGATGCAAGAACGAGCTTCAACAGGACGTATTTATATTCAAAACGTGGATCACTGTAATACCCATTCACCGTTTGATCCAAAAGTGGCACCGGTTCGTCAATCTAACTTGTGCCTAGAAATTGCGTTACCGACCAAACCACTGCAACATTTCCATGATGAAAAAGGCGAAATCGCATTATGTACCCTTTCAGCCTTTAACCTAGGCACACTGGACAATCTCGATGAATTAGAAGGATTAGCGGATTTAGCGGTACGCGCATTAGATGCCTTATTAGATTATCAAGACTATCCAGTGATCGCAGCGAAGAAAAGTTCTCTAGCACGTCGCTCACTCGGCATTGGCGTGATCAACTATGCTTATTATTTGGCGAAAAATGGGGTGCGTTACTCTGACGGCAGTGCGAACGATTTAACCCACCGTACGTTTGAAGCGATCCAATACTATTTATTGAAAGCCTCCATGAACTTAGCTAAAGAGCTCGGGCCGTGCGAGTATTTCAATGAAACTACTTATTCACAAGGTATTTTACCAATTGATACCTATAAAAAAGACATTGATAACTTGACTAAAGAGCCATTGCACTACGATTGGGAAACCTTACGTAAAGACATTCAAGAATTCGGTTTACGTAACTCAACCCTAACCGCACTGATGCCTTCTGAAACGTCCTCGCAAATTTCAAATGCGACAAATGGCATCGAGCCGCCACGTGGTCATGTCAGCGTGAAAGCCTCGAAAGATGGGATCTTAAAACAAGTGGTGCCTGAATATGAAAGCTTAGGTGAAAACTATGAACTGCTATGGGATCTACCAAATAATGACGGTTATCTGCATTTAGTAGGCATTATGCAAAAATTCGTCGACCAAGCGATTTCGGCCAATACCAACTATGATCCACAGCGTTTTGAAGACGGTAAAGTACCAATGAAACGTTTATTAGGCGATTTGTTAACCGCGTACAAATACGGCTTAAAAACCCTGTACTATCAGAATACGCGTGATGGCGCAGAAGATGTGCAAGAAGATATTGATGACGGCTGTGCAGGCGGTGCATGTAAAATCTAATACCATGAACATCCATAGCAAAAATGCGTTTCATTGTAAAAAATGAAGCGCATTTTTCTTTTCGCCATTATTTTTTTCGAGAGTGTTTTGTCCTAACACTGATTTTAAAAATGAATTGTTAAAATTGTTAAAGCACTTTTTGAAAAACAAAACACTAAAAACAAGAAAAGCTAAAGCATTTATCTCTATTAAAGTAAACTTTAATCGCCAAAATAAAGTATATCACCCTATTGACTGCTCTCTAAATTTCATTATATTTCTGAACCCTAACATTTTTTTAACTAAAACGAACAAAAACAAGGTTGCTACTATGACAACATCCTCTCAAAGTCGCGAAACGTTTTCTGGACGTAAAGCATTTATTTTTGCTGCCATTGGGTCAGCAGTTGGATTGGGAAATATTTGGCGTTTCCCTTATGTCACTTATGAAAATGGCGGTGGTGCATTCATCATCCCTTACTTAGTCGCGTTATTAACAGCAGGTATTCCACTGTTATTTTTAGATTATGCGATCGGTCACAAATATCGTGCCTCCCCCCCATTGGCATTTCGTAAATTAAATAAAAATTTTGAAACCTTTGGTTGGTGGCAAGTGATGATCAATGTGATCATCGGTATTTACTACGCGGTAATCATTGGTTGGGCGGCATCCTATACTTATTTCTCATTAAATAGTGCTTGGGGTGCTGATCCAGCAAGTTTCTTCTTTAAAGAATACTTACAAATGGCAGAAGGTGTGGCGGTGAATTTTGACTTTGTCGCCACCATTACTGGTCCATTAGTGGGTGTTTGGATGTTCATTTTGGTTATCCTTGCTTTAGGTGTACAAAAAGGGATTGGTAAATCGGCTAGTTTCTTTATGCCACTTTTAACCGTGATGTTTGTGGTCTTAGTGATCACCGCACTTTTCTTACCGGGTTCGACAAAAGGTTTAAATGCCTTATTTACACCAGATTGGTCTAAATTATTAGAACCAACCGTTTGGGTAGCCGCTTATGGACAAATTTTCTTCTCCTTGTCTATTTGTTTCGGGATCATGATCACTTATTCTTCTTACTTGAAAAAACAAAGTGACTTAACCGGCTCGGGTTTAGTGGTGGGCTTTGCCAACAGTAGCTTTGAATTATTAGCCGGTATCGGTGTATTTGCAGCCTTAGGCTTTATGGCAACGGTAGCAGGCAAAGAAGTGAGCGAAGTCGCCACTTCAGGGATCGGTTTAGCCTTTATTGCCTTCCCTGCAATTATCGATCAGGCGCCATTTGGTCGTGTGATTGGTGTCTTATTCTTTGGTTCCTTATTATTTGCGGGTATTACGTCACTCATGTCTGTTTTGGAAGTTATTATTTCTGCAATACAAGATAAATTGAGAACGCGACGTTCTGTTGCAACCGCCTTGATATGTGTCCCAATGGCAATTGTTTCAGTATTACTATTCGGTACCACAACTGGCTTACCCGTGTTAGATGTCTTAGATAAATTCGTGAATAGCTTCGGTATTGTAGCAGTTGGATTAATGGTGATTTATGCGCTCTTAATCAACGAATCGCTTTCTGGTTTAGCCGCACACTTAAACGAAACGTCATCGTTTAAAGTCGGTATAATATGGCGTGTGCTTATCGGTACCATCACCTCAACTGTGTTAGTGTATATGCTCTTTACTGAAATTAATAAAGTGGCAACCGAAGGTTACGGTGGCTACCCAGCTTGGTTCGTCAATACCTTTGGTTGGGGCATGGCAATTGGTTTAGGCGTGATTGCTTTCTTACTCTCACGTTTACCTTGGAAACACTTAACCACCGATTCGACAAAAGGAGATAAATAATGACTACTAGCGCTATTATTATGATGATTGTGGCATTAGTGATCATCTGGGGAGGATTAATTCTCTCGGTGTCAAGATTGCCAAAAGAATAAAATGATCTCGCCTTGAAAATCAGCACCTTTTCGGTGCTGATTTTTTATGTGCAAAGCTAACCAATTGATTACTAACCACTTATTTTTACTCAAGTTATTCTATTTTGTTTCACCGAATTAACTTCACTGAATAAATGAGAAAAGTTGTCATTACTCTCGGTTATTGCTAGCTTAAAATGGCTGACTTAGGTAAAATGACAACGTTTTATTCATTTATTCAGTTCATCAAAAGTGCGGTATTTTTCCGTACTTTTCTTATGGAGAACACAACATGGCCTATACGACCTTTTCACAAAACAAAAACGATCAATTAAAAGAGCCAATGTTCTTTGGTCAAAATGTCAACGTTGCACGTTACGACCAACAAAAATACGAAACCTTCGAGAAATTGATTGAAAAACAACTTTCGTTCTTCTGGCGTCCTGAAGAAGTCGATGTGTCACAAGACCGTATCGACTACCAAGCCTTACCAGAACATGAAAAGCACATTTTTATCAGTAATTTAAAATACCAAACCCTATTAGATTCGATTCAAGGCCGTAGTCCAAACGTGGCGCTGTTACCGCTTGTGTCGATTCCTGAATTAGAAACCTGGATCGAAACTTGGACCTTCTCTGAAACCATTCACTCGCGTTCTTATACTCACATTATCCGTAATATTGTGAACGATCCGTCTGTGATTTTTGATGACATCGTAACCAATGAAGAAATTATCAAGCGTGCGAAAGATATTTCCGCCTATTATGATGATTTAATCCGTGACTCACAGCTTTACACTTTATATGGTGAAGGCACATATCAAGTGGACGGTCAAGAGTGTGTGGTGACATTACGTAATCTTAAAAAACAATTATATCTGTGCTTAATGAGTGTAAATGCTCTTGAAGCTATCCGTTTCTATGTGTCTTTTGCTTGTTCTTTCGCCTTTGCAGAACGCAAATTAATGGAAGGCAATGCGAAAATCATTAAATTTATCGCACGTGATGAAGCGTTACACTTAACTGGTACACAACATATCCTCAACATTATGGCCTCTGGTCAAGATGATCCTGAAATGGCAGAGATCGTTGAAGAATGTAAACAAGAAGCCTATGACCTGTTTGTGGCAGCCGCAGAACAAGAAAAAGAATGGGCAGATTATCTATTTAAAGATGGCTCAATGATTGGCTTAAACCGCGATATTTTAGTGCAATATGTGGAATACATTACCAATATCCGTATGCAAGCGGTCGGTCTCCCGCTACCTTTCCAAGCACGCTCTAACCCAATTCCTTGGATTAATGCTTGGTTAGTGTCTGACAATGTCCAAGTTGCCCCACAAGAAGTGGAAGTGAGCTCCTATTTGGTGGGACAAATTGACTCGAAAGTCGATACCAAAGACTTCGGTGATTTTGATCTCTAACTTTATTCAAAATAAGACCGCACTTTTCGCGTGCTGAAAAGTGCGGTTATTTTTTCACTCTTTTTTGTGCATGAAAATTCATTTAATCCATAGTCAAATTACACTCGACTACGATAACCAAACATCGCTTCTTGCCCATTTAGAAAATCACGGGATTCATCACGAGTATCAATGTCGTTCGGGATACTGTGGCTCTTGCCGTGTAAAAATGAGAAAAGGCAAGGTGTCTTATCAAGAGCCTCCCCTTGCCTTTGTGCAACCTAACGAAATTTTACTCTGTTGCTGTCAAGTCGAAGATGATTTAGACATTGAGATGTAAACTAAACCATTTTTTGCAACTTAGCCGGAATCCCCTGACGCACCGCTGAACCACATACCCAATCGACCCAAGGGGAAATAATTTCTTTGGTGTCATCAAGTAAACCTAAATCATTGATATTCAGACCTCGTTGGATTTGTGGAGCCCCTTGGATTTCTTTTCCATCAATCACATAGCTGGCCGCACCTAATTGTTTATGTCCATAGCCATGCTCAATGGCAATTGTCCCCTTGATAACCCCATCCATCACAATAATTTGTACGTGCCCTTTTCCACCTGGTGTACTGAGTTCAACTAAATCACCGTGTTGGAATCCCTGTTCCAATGCATCCTGCTGATTCATTGCCACGATGCCATCAGGTTTAATGCTGTGTAAGCGGAGTAACGGCGCCGTAATACTGCTCATTAAATTCGACTTAAATGAAATCAACTTAAATGGCCATTCTTTTGCTGGATAACGGCTTTCGAGCGTTGATGTATCCGCAAATTGTGGTTCAAAATACTTCGGACAACCGTGGTAATGTTGACCTGTTTGTGCATGTTTCGCTTTCGCGACCGTTTCATTCCAAATTTGTAGGCAATTTTTCCAGCGCGATTGCATATTGTCTTCTTGCCAAGCACTTTTATACGGGGCAAAACGCCCACCTTTACAATACACATTGGCGACTTTCAGTACCTCTTCAGCTTTTAAGGTGCGCTGTAACGTTGGCATAATGCGCTGTACTCCGGTTAACAGTAAATCTTCCTCTGTGGCATCATTCACTGGTGCTTTACCGTCATACGCAATATTGGCTGCAGCGCGTAAGAAATAATCTTCGGTGCAATTTAAAGGATAGCTATTTTTTTGTTTATCACTAATCGCATTTTCACCAAATCCAGGTAAATTCATCGCTTTGGCGAGAGCAATAATAAAACTTTCCATACAAATCGTTTCGCCACTCGCGGTTTTCGCATTTTTAGATTGAATGATCGGCCAGCGTGCAGTACTCGTTTTGGTCGGTACTCCAGCCCACGGTGTACTAAATCCCCAGCTTTCAAAGTTATGGGTATCTGGCACAATATAATCCGCCAAGGCGGTCGTTTCATTCATAAAGGCGTCCACTGCAATAAAGAGCGGTAGAATACTTGGATCACGTAATTTCTCATCCGTAATATGATGAATCCCAGTCATCCCATAAATCGGATTACTCATATGGCTAATCCAAGCTTTGAGTGGGTAAGGATAACCTTGTAACGCGGAGGTAATCATTTCTGACATTTGTCCGCCCACAAAAGGATACCAAGCGGCTTTTGCTGGATAAGGGGAAAGTCCTTGTGCGGCTTTTCGTTTAAATTCACTCGATTTCTCATAAGCACGTTTACTGCGCGCTAAATTTGTCCCTTTTGGATTAACCATATTCGGAAAGTTGGCTAAGTCATAGCGTGGTCCACCACCAAAATCCTTAAACTTCCCGCCCGACATACTCATGCCGCCTTTTTTGTTCATGTTGCCAACCATCGCATTGAGTAACAGAATTGCCCATGCGGTATAAAAGCCGGTACCGTGCATCGTACCACCATGGGTCACGACCGAGGCACGGTGTCCGTGTGAAGTAAATTTTTTCGCCAACTCAATAATTGTTGCCACCGACACACCACAGTGTGCAGAATATTCTTCAAGGCTGTATTCAAAACAAGATTCTTTAAATAATTGCAAGGCAGACTTCGCTAAAACAGTATCCCCTTCTTTGAGAGTCACCCTTTCTTCGACAAAAAGGACCGCACTTGAACTGTCTTTCGCTGCGATAATTGCCCCCGTTTGCTGATCCTTAACAAGAATATCGCCATCTTCAGGTTTTTCTGGTGCGGGACTCTCTATCACATCTTGTACACGCAGTGCTTGTCCATAGCGTTTATGTTGCGGATCGGCGATAAATAAATGCGTTGCATTACAAAAACTCACCGCATTGGCCTGTTGCATCGCATTTTCACTCGGTATGGCTAAGTAGTCGGCGTTATAACGTGTGTTTTCAATGATCCAACGCAACATAGCTAAGGACAACGACAAGTCCGTTCCCGGTATAATCGGCACCCAGCGGTGTTGATTGACTGCACGGCTTGAACTTAACTCTAAACGCGGTGCCACCACAACATAGTCAAACTTGTCTTCCGTCCGCTGTTTTGCCAATTGGCGCGCTTGACGTTTGAAAGGGTTACCGGCTTGTGCGGGTGAAGTACCCATAAATAAAATAAATTCGGCATGATCCCAATCCGGTTTGGCATGAGAATTGTTGGCAAGGTCATTCATAAATGCCCCCGATCCCGCACGATAGGATAAGCCACAAAATGAACCATGCGAAGCAAAATTGATCGTACCGAAACTATTATTCGCAAACCGTTTCAATAAAGGTTGACGTCCTTCAGGGCCGGCAAAGGTCACCATCAATTGATTGACTTTCGCACCAAATTCAGGATTGTCTTGATCAACAGGCGTTTGTAAATCGCGAATGGCTTTTAAGCCATCCACATGCCCTTCACCAAACAGGTTGCCCCCATTCACCACTTCGTCCACTAATTGCTCAAAGCTAATACTTTGCCATTTTCCTTCACCCCGTTTACCCACTCGTTTTAGTGGTTGTGTCAGCCGGTAAGGACTGTTAATCCCCTCTAAGAAGGCAGCCCCTCGCGCACAGGCGGTAGAACGATTAGCTAAACCACTTTCCCCCGCCACACTTAATTCTGCTTGTTGGATCGGTTGATTAAAATCAAGGTATTGATCGGCGGATAATGGGTGATAAGGGTTACCGTTAATGCGTAAGACTTGATTTTTATCTAAATCCACGCGCGCTCGTAAACCACACAATGTCCAGCATCCCATACACTGTGTGTTGCACACCACTTGGTGACTATTACTGATTAATTTGCCTTGTTGTACTTGGTATTCTGGCGTTAACGCATTGCCATTGATATTATGCTGTGTGTGTTCACCCGATGTACCTTCAAACAAGCCCGTGGTAATTTCTTTCACTTTAGGCGAATACCCCGTGACAAACGCCGTTGCCGTACCGAGCGCTAACCCGCCTTTTAATAAGTTACGTCGTTGCTTATTCATTGTTTTCCCCCAGAAAAATGAAGTGTTGCTGTCAGTGCAGCAGAAAAAACCCACCAAAGCACAATGCCAAGACATAGCCATAGACTAAACACGGACAGAATGCCAATGGCACCGTCGATATGCCACGTTAATTGATACGGATTGATTAAGGTATTGTATTTGGCGAGACGTTGTACCTCGATCAATAAAATCCAGCGCACGAGCCAAGTCAATAACAAGGCGAGCAATGCCATCAACCCTTGTAGCCATAAAGATTGAGTAAACCATAGCCCTAACAGCAATCCGCCTAAAGCGAACACAACAAGCAACGGTAATGCACTTATTTGCCACAATTGCGTCAGCTGAAGTGCGGTCTGTTCTGAAGAAAAATACACCCCCAACAATGTTCCAATAAATAACATCAGACTGATGAAGGTCAGCGTTGAAAAATATCCTGCAATCTTCCGTTGGCTAAACACCACAATCAAAAAGCGACAAAGTAGGAATGCACTCGGCAGAACACTAAACAGGATCAATGGCATAAGCCAAACGTGATGCCATAACGGACGGGCCTCAACCACAAACACTTCCATGGTGGTATAAATCAAAATGGATAACGCAGAGAGAAACGCAAACACTCGGAAGAAAGTTGTCCAACGAAGGAGATTCAATTGTCCCCAATAGAGAAAATGCAAAAACCGAGGTAAATGCTGTTGTGGAATAGCTTGACGCAATAAGCATAAAAAATACCCTACTACAGCAAGCGTAAATAAAGGGAGAAAAATTGCGCCCCATGCCATCCAAGACCAAGGGCTGAGGTGCAAATAGAAGTTCACAATACGGCTAGGTTGGTGTAGATCCGCGGTTAAGGCGATTGGTGCGACAATCGCACAACTTAAGGCGACGGTGATAGCTATAAATTCATGCTGGACATTTTTTTCCATTTTATGAATGACTAAACCAACAAATACGCAGGAAAAGGCTAAACCAATAAAAAAGAAATAACTCACCGCCCAAGGTAACCATGCAATAGCTTGCGGTTCCACCACGATTTCACGAATGATCATAATCTTCTCTCCGCACCTTGCCATAACATAGATTGCCCCTGCACTTGATTAACAAAGGCGTCATCTAATCCTAAATAGAATACATGCGGCACTGTACCCGAATCCGGTTTTAACACTTTGAGTTCCGCTTTAAATTCTTCTACCATTTTGCTGATCGTGCTATTTGGATCACGTAAATCACCAATAATCCGCGCACCGCCCACACAGCTTTCAACACAAGCTGGTAATAACCCCACTTCCAGTCGATGTGTGCAAAACGTGCATTTATCCGCGGTTTTGGTTTCTTCGTTAATAAAGCGCGCATCATAAGGGCAGGCTTGCACACAATAAGCACAACCGATACAGCGTTCATTATCAATTACTACAATCCCATCTTTACGTTGATAGGTGGCTTGTACTGGACAAACCGGTACACAAGGCGGGTTATCGCAGTGATTACATAAACGTGGTAATAACACATTATTGACCACTTGCTTTTCATCAGTGACTTCGTATTGACGCACCGTGGTTCTAAACTCACCAACCGGCGTTGCATTCTCAATCCCACAACTTACAGTACAAGATTGACAACCGATACAACGACGTAAATCCACCAACATGGCATAACGATGTGCTTCACTTCCCTCGCGTCGAGCAGGTTGAAAAGCTGTGTCTGCTTGAGTAAAAGGAATAAACGCTTGCCCCACACTTAATAACGATAAATTTTTGAGAAAAATACGCTTACTCATTTTCATAGTTAGCTCCTTCTTAGTTATAATTCTTCACGCAATTGCGTTATAATTTTTCTCGTATTGTTCAGGAAGGACAGAGAAAAAACTATTGTGGTTTTCCACATAAAAAGTGAGTGAATTTGATTTCAATCAAGAAAAGGAAGAAAAAGTGAAAAAATGCGGTTCATTTTTAAAAATGTTTATTTTATTACTCAGTTTCATGCCAGCACTTGTTTATGCACAACAATGGAAAGTGGGTATTCTGGCACAACGTGGTATCGCGCATACCCATGCCACGTGGCAACCTTGGATAGATTGGCTTAATCAACACCTCGCACCACATCAATTCACCCTAGTCACCTTAGATCTTAATGATCTGATACATGATCAAGCACAAGGCGTCGATTTTATTCTATCCAACCAAGCACAGTTTTTTTATCTCAACAATAATGAAGTGCGTTGGCTAGTCACCCTACGCTCCCCAAGGCAAATCCAATCCTCCACCATGGGCAGAATTGGTAGTGCGATTTTGGTTCGTCACGATAGCCCATTTCAACAATTAACCGATTTACGCGATAAAACCTTAAGTGCGGTAGGTGACAATGCCTTTGGTGGTTTCCTCCTCGGCTATAACGAACTCTATCAACAAGGCTTAGTGGAAAACAAAGATTTCCACCTAAAATTTACTGGTTTTCCCGTGGATAACACCCTATTACTCCTACAGGAGAAAAAAGTGGATGCGGCCATTGTGCCGGTCTGTATTTTAGAAGAATTAGGCAAGGAAGGGGTGGTAAAAAAAGAGGATTTCAGACTGCTTGCAGCTAAAGAAAATGAGTTAGGGTGTCTAGCCAGTACCGAATTGTTACCAAATTGGTCCTTAGCAGCACTCCCTCAAGTTCCCGATGCACTCGCATCAAAATTGGTAACGCTCTTACTCAGTGAAATCCCCGCCCACTTGCCACAATGGACACCGCCTTACTCTACCTCACAAGCCGATACCGTATTACGTGGCCTCTATAAACACCCACAACAAAATCTTTGGAACACCACAAAATATTGGTTACAGCAATATCAAGGGTGGATTATTTTTATTCTTTTATTGCTCGTATTGAATTACCTCTGGATTAGTTTCCAAATTCATCGCAAAAGTAAAGCGTTACAACATGCTTATCGCGAAATGCGCCAATATGAACAACAACTCGTGCAAGCCGATCGTTTAAGTATTTTAGGCGAAATGAGCACTGGCATTGCGCATGAAATCAATCAGCCTTTATCCGCCATTCGCATGTATGTTGAAGGGGTAAAATACCATTTGGGGCAACTGCCAGCAGAAAAAAATACCGTTGAAATCTTAGACAAGGTATTACAACAAGTTGACCGTAGTGCCGATATTATTCGCAATTTAATGAATTGGGCAAAAGGTAAAAAAGAACACCACGCGGAATGTATTGCACTCAAACCGTTACTACAACGTGTCGTCAATTTTATGTCGTTACAAAATCAGCAAACCACACAACTCTACTTAGACTGTCCGCCCTGGCTAAAACTTAAAATCCAAACAACCTTACTAGAACAAGTTTTGTGTAACTGCTTGCTCAATGCTGCACAAGCCGGGGCAACTGTCGTCGAGGTGAACGTTAAAGCCGTAGGTGAATACATTTCGATTCATATTGTCGATAATGGTTCAGGATTCAAATCGAGTGAGCTTGCCTTTCCATTTGTCCCTTTTCGCAGCAGTAAAGCAAATGGGCTAGGTTTAGGTTTGGTGCTATGTCAACGATTAATGCGTTCCATTAATGGCAACATTACTTTACATAATCGTCTTGATCAACAAGGCGCAGAAGTGATCTTAAAATTACCAAATAAAGTGGGGGAAACATGTTAATTCATCTGGTCGATGATGATTTAACCGTTTTGGATGCGGCCCGTTTTTTATTAGAACAAGCCGATTATTCAGTCAAAACTTGGTCAAATAGTCAGGAATTTGTGAATAACGCACCGCTCTTTGAACCGGGTGTCGTTTTACTCGATATGAAAATGCCATTGCTTGACGGTCACCAAGTACATCAATTTTTATGCCAACAGCAAAGCACACTTGCGGTAATCATTATGACAGGGCATGCTGATGTGCCAATGGCAGTACAAGAATTAAAACAAGGTGCGGTCGATTTTTTACAAAAACCCATCCAATTCTCGCAATTACAATCTGTACTAAAAACCGCAATACAAGTCACACAATCGCGCTACGAACGCTATAAAATTCAACATTGCTATGCCCAGCTAAGTCGAAAGGAATTGGCTATTTTGGCATTATTAATTCAGGGGCAGATTAATCGCCAAGTGGCTGAAACGCTAAATATTTCTGTGCGAACCGTGGAAGTGCATCGCGCCAATATTATGCAAAAAATGCAAGCCCAAACTATTGCCGAATTAATTTATAAAACTGCACAGATCTAACAAAACAGCAGAGATGAAACTCTGCTGTTTTTGTTTAAAGATGATTCAAGTCGAGTACATCAGTCATATCAAATAACCCGTTCTCTTTCTGGGCAAGCCACTTCGCAGCACGCACAGCCCCTTTAGCAAAAGTCATTCGACTTGTCGCTTTATGTGAGATTTCGACACGCTCGCCAATATCGGCAAACCATACGCTATGTTCCCCCACAATATCACTGGCACGTATCGTGGCAAAGCCAATCTCATCACGTTTACGTTCGCCGGTAATGCCGTCTCGTGCAAAGACGCCATGGGTTTTCAAATCACGCCCTAGGGTTTTCGCAATATGCTCACCCATCGATAACGCCGTACCTGAAGGGGCATCCACTTTATGACGGTGGTGAGCTTCAATAATTTCAATGTCACAATAATCACCCATGACTTTGGCGGCTTTTTCTAACAATTTAAACACCAAGTTCACCCCAACACTAAAGTTAGAGGCAAATACAATCCCAATATGATTCGCCGCTTGCTGGATTTTTGCCTTACCTGCAGCATCAAAGCCAGTTGTGCCAATCACCATATTTTTGTGCTGTGCAACGCAGAATTCAAGATGGGCTAACGTCCCCTCAGGACGGGTAAAATCAATTAACAAGTCAAACTGATCTTGTTGACTTACTAAATCATCGCTAATTTTCACGCCAAGATGCCCGACATTAGCTAATTCTCCGGCATCTGCACCTAACAATGATGATCCTGCACGCTCAAATGCGGCACCTAAGACAACGCCTTCCGTTTCCGTCACAGCTTGAATCAGCTGACGTCCCATTCTGCCACCCGCACCAACAATTGCTATACGTAATGTCATATCTCTCATCCCCTTTTCCTTTTCTTGTACCACTTGCCACCAAAATGACATTATTTTTCAACCACGGAGATCATTTCCCCGATACCGCTGTATATTAAATATACACCGAAAAACAGAAAAATCACGCCAGAAATACTATCAATATATCGGCCATATTGACTATAACATTGTTTTGCTCGCGGACCTGAAAACACAATCGAAATCACATAAAAATACAGAAATGTTTCGAATACAATGATCAAAAGTGCGCTGACAATTTGCCATGTTTGAGTCAAATTGACTAACACCAAGGACATCACGCTAGCAAAATAGATCACCGCTTTGGCATTAGACAAATTCACTAACAGTCCTTTGGTGATTTCTTTTTTAATACTGGTTTGCCTATTTTGTTGCTGTTCAGTAGGTTGATCAAAAACCACATTTTGGCGATTTTTTAACATTATGTAGCCTAAATAAGCTAAATACCCACCCCCTAAGCTCATGACCACACCTTGTAGAACCGGTGTAGTATGAAATAACAAGGCTAAGCCTAAAACCGAGGCAAGTGCCCAAAATAACACACCTAATGTAATGCCAACTACACCACAAAGTGCGTTGCGACGTGAATTACTGGCCGCTAATCGGCTGACATAAAAGAAATCAGGCCCTGGAGAGATTAAACCAAAAAAATGCACAATAATGAGATTTAACATCGTCTCTCCTAAACCCAGAAACGCAAAATAAAAATCACCAATACCGCATAAATCGCGGCTAATACATCATCTAACATGATGCCAAAGCCACTTTCTAATTTATGATCAAAATAACGAATAGGATAAGGTTTGAGAATATCAAAAAAACGAAACAGAACAAATGCGCTCAGACACCAGAAAGGCGATAAATTGGGTAATGCGAGTAAGACAATAAAAATCCCCACAATTTCATCCCAAACAATCGCACCGTGATCATGCACCCCCATATCCTCTGCCGTTTTCTGGCAAAGATAACACCCTAGGGCAAAACAAAGTGCGGTAAAAAAAAAGAAAAAATTGAGGGACAAATACTGCAATAATCCCCATCCAAGCATTAGACCGACCATACTTCCCCATGTGCCCGGTGCGGGACGAATCAGCCCTGAACCAAACCCTAATGCAAGAAAATGGATAGGATTACTTAATTTAAGCCGTTGAAGAGGGGGTTTTATCATAGATTCATCTTATTTAAAATGATCAAAACCAGATTGCATTGTGATATCAATTGGATTGCCATTACGTTGAAATTTAATACGTTTTTTATTCTGTGGACTAATCGCGCGTACTTGTCCAACACAAGTATAATCCACACCAATATAAGCCAAAGCACGTTCTAACTTCGCTTTATTGCTGTCAGATACCGTAAAACAAAGCTCATAGTCCTCTCCCCCACTTAAAGCAAAAGTTTCAGCTTGTTCACTGCCAAAGACATTCACTAAAGAAGTAGAAAGCGGTAATTTATCGAGCTCAATGACGGCACCACATTGACTACGTGTAAGAATATGATCTAAATCGGCAAGAAAACCATCCGAGATATCAATCGCCGCACTGGCTAAAGCGGATACTGCTAATTCCAAGCCGAGCAACACTCGCGGTGTTGGGCGAAGATGACGTTGGATAAGAAATTCATGATCTGAGTGAAGAGCGGCCTGCTGGCTTAACAATAAAGCTAAACCGCCCGCACTGTCACCTAAGGTACCAGAAACATAGATCCAGTCCCCCACATTCGCATTATGGCGACACAAGCCTTTGCCTTTCGGTATAATGCCATGTGCAGTTATGGTCACAGACAAGGGACCTTTCGTAGTATCCCCACCAATTAAATCGACATTATAGTGATCTAACACATCAAAAAAACTTTGACTAAAATCACTCAACCATTGTGTATCCACTTCCGGCAAGGTCAACGCAAGAGAAACCCAAGCCGGTTCCGCCCCCATCGCCGCTAAATCACTCAAATTTGTAACGGCCGCCTTATAAGCCAAATCTGCCGCACTGATACTCGGTAAAAAATGTGTATTTTCTACCATGGTATCCGTTGTAATGACTAGACGTTGGTTTTGACGCAATTCAGTAATGGCACAATCATCGCCAATAGACAGAATCACATCTTTACGCGCGGTGCGTTTTGACGCGGTGAAATAACCTTGAATTATGTCAAATTCGCCATGACTCATTCATCACCTATGCTTCTTATTTGCGTGATAACACCGGTGCGACTTTATCTAATACGCCATTGACATATTTATGACTGTCTTCTGCACCAAATACTTTCGCCACCTCAATGGCTTCATTAATGACAACTTTATAGGGAACGTCTAATTCAAATTTAAGCTCATAGACCGCCAGACGTAGAATCGCTTTTTCAATCGGATCAAGTTCACTGACCTCACGATCCAAATATGGCATCATAATATTATCTACTGCATCGACATTTTCTGCGGTTTGGCGGAAAAGGCGACGGAAATAAGCTGTATCGACACCTTTTAAATCCTGTTCTGCCATAAAATTAAGCTCAATTTCTGCAGGGGAATTTTGTGACACATACCAAGAATATAACGCTTGTACGGCACATTCTCTCGCACGACGACGTGGAGAGACTTTTTTCTCATGTTTTTGTTCTGTCATCTGAATTACGCTGCGTCAATTTGCGCTAATAAATTTACCATTTCTAAAGCCACTAACGCCGCTTCTGCCCCTTTATTACCTGCTTTTGTCCCTGCACGTTCAATCGCTTGTTCAATGTTTTCTGTGGTCAATACGCCAAACGCGACTGGAATCTCCGCACTCATTGCGACTTGGCCTAATCCACTGCTAGCTTCACCAGCCACATACTCAAAGTGTGCAGTGCCACCACGAATGACGGTTCCTAACGCCACAATCCCATCGTATTTTTTGCTTTCTGCTAAACGGCGAGCGACTAACGGCAATTCATAAGCGCCTGGTACACGCACTAAGGTGATATTTTCCTCTTTGACTTGGCCAAGACGTTTTAACGCATCTAACGCCCCTTCCAGTAAACTTTCATTAATGAAGCTATTAAAGCGCGCAATTACGACGGCAATTTTGGCATTGGGCGCCGCTACGGCACCTTCTAATACTTTCATATTCTTTCCTAATCTAAAATTAATGGGTAAAATCGGTTGCGAATTTTAGCATAAAATTTTTCTTCGTTCAGTAGTTATCTTTCTATTGAGTGTCATCCTATTTAAACCGTAGCTGTAAAATAATAATAACACTGTAAAAAAATAGTTACATTCAGTGTTTTTTTCCGTTAGAATGCGGTTTGTTTATTCATTTACGTTTTTTGAGAGTTATTTATGAAAAATAAAACCTTTGGAAGCGCATTATTAGTCGCCGGAACCACGATTGGAGCCGGTATGCTTGCTATGCCATTAACCTCAGCCGAAATGGGCTTTACTTACACCTTAATTCTATTATTTATCCTATGGGGACTGCTCTCTTATAGTGCATTACTTTTTGTTGAAGTTTACCAAAAAGCAGAAACTAAAAATGCGGGAATTGCCAGCCTAGCGGAACAATATTTTGGCTTACCCGGCCGTATTCTAGCCACCCTGTCACTTGTGATTTTTATGTACGCCATTTTATCAGCCTATGTCACAGGAGGTGGTTCACTCTTAGCCGGTGTGCTTCCTTTTTTAGGTGAGCATGCCACGCCAATTTCTATCGTTTCTTTCACGATCGTGCTTGGTGTCTTTATTGTGATCAGTACAGGGGCAGTCGATATGCTCACCCGTTTATTATTCATAATAAAGTTAGTCGCTTTTGTGTTCGTGTTATTGATGATGTTGCCTTTAATTCATGGTGATAACTTACTCGCAATGCCATTAAAAGATTTTTTAATTATTTCCGCCAGTCCAGTGTTTTTTACCTCATTTGGTTTCCATGTCATCATTCCAAGTATTAACAGCTATTTAGACGGCAATATTCGTCGTTTACGTATTGCGATTATTACAGGTACCGCAATTCCGTTAGTGGCGTACATTATTTGGCAATTAGCCACCCATGGGGTTTTCCCACAAGCGCAATTCGTGCAAATTTTAAATACCGATCCAACCCTAAATGGTTTAATCACCGCCACTTACCAAGCCACTGAAAGTGCTATTATCAGCCATGCGATGCGTTTATTCTTTACCTTAGCATTGATTACCTCTTTCTTAGGTGTCGCCTTGTCTTTATTTGACTGCTTATACGACTTACTTAAACGCGTGAACATAAAAACAAACCGTGTGTCATTAGGTTTACTTACGTTCTTACCACCATTGATTTTTGCTCTGTTCTATCCTGAAGGTTTCGTCATGGCATTAGGTTATGCGGGTCAAATGTTTACCTTTTACGGTTTAGTATTACCCGTTGGCATGGCATGGCGTGCTAGAAAACGTTATCCTGATTTGCCATATCGTGTTATGGGCGGTAACATCACTTTATTCGGTGCCTTAATCTTAGGTATCTTGATTATGAATGTACCTTTCTTAATCAAAGCGGGTTATCTGCCTGCTGTCATTGGTTAATCCACTACAACATAAAAAGGCGAACTCAATTGTTCGCCTTTTTGCTTATTTAAGCCATGTGGTGATGTCCGTTAGTGGCTTGCGTGTTTTTTGTTTCACCTCTTTCGCCCGATAACCGAATGTTACCGCAACAGACACCCCATATTCATTCGGATCAAATGCCCCTGCTTGACTGAGGATCTGATTCACTGCGTGGTAGTCAAAGCCTTCTACTGGGCAAGAATCAATACCTATCATCGCAGCCCCCGTCATCATGTTTGCGAGCGCAATATAGGTTTGTTTACAGGCCCAATCGAATAAAGCCCGTTCATTGTCTAGAACTTGAATATCATCACGCTGAAAACGTTCATAAATCGCCAATGCTTTTTGCATTTGTATGTCTGTCAATCCTCGCTTCGCGAGAATATCTTGGAAATAAGGCGAATCATAACGAGCATGTTTTTTTGCTAAAATAAAAACAAGGTAACTGGCGTCATCTAATTGTGTTTGCATTCCCCAACTGACCGCTTTTAATTGTTCACGTAACTGACGATCTTGTACCACCAAAAAATGCCATGGTTCTGACCCAACGGAACTCGGCGACAAACGACCTAATTCAAGAATATAGTGAAAATCGTCCTCACTGACTTTTTTATGGGGATCATAACGGCGTATAGCACTACGAAAATGAAATGCATTAAGGACTTGTTGTTTTGTGTGTTGGTTCATGATATGACTCCTTCATCAATAACCCAAAAAAGCGCACAAACAGACAGTACGCAAATAAGAAAAGCAAGTACTATCATAACATGCTTCCCTTTCATATGCTGCCCTCTTACTTCGCTTAAAATTTTTCATTTCATCGAACATTTCTTTATTTTCTTTGTCTTATGTGATACCTAAATCACTTGACTCGGTTTAGTATGTTTGAAATTTATTGGAGAAAATAACAATGAGAAAAAAAAATTTTCTATTGACAAGTATTGCACTCGGATTAAGCATCTTATCGACGCCAGTGATAAGTCAAGCGTCTTTACCTACTTATGTTGACGGTCAACAAGTCCCTAGCCTAGCACCGATGTTAGAAAAAGTCTTACCCGCGGTGGTATCGATCGCTGTAGAAGGAAAAGCAAAAAATACAGGGCCTTCACAATTTCAGGGACTACCAGAAGAATTCCGTTTTTTCTTTGGCCCCGATATTTTCAATGACCGTGCTCCTCGTAACTTCCGTGGGATTGGTTCCGGTGTCATCATTAACGCCGAAAAAGGTTATGTGTTAACCAATAATCACGTCATTGACAGTGCAGATAAAATCACCGTGCAATTACAAGATGGCCGAGAGTTAAGTGCCAAAGTCATTAGCACCGATGAGTTATCCGATGTCGCACTGATTCAAATTGAAAAACCGAAAAATTTAACCGCACTGACTATTGCTGATTCCGATAAACTCCGCGTAGGCGATTTCACGGTTGCCATCGGAAACCCGTTTGGACTAGGTCAAACCGTCACATCTGGTATTGTTTCTGCCTTAGGCCGTTCAACAGGTTCAGATAGTGGCACCTATGAAAATTACATTCAAACGGATGCTGCAGTAAACCGTGGCAATTCAGGTGGTCCTTTAATTAATCTACAAGGAGAGTTAATTGGTATTAATACCGCGATTATTTCACCCAGTGGGGGAAATGCAGGTATTGCTTTCGCAATCCCAAGTAATATGGCGAATAACTTAGTACAACAAATTTTAGAGTTTGGTGAAGTACGCCGTGGCATGCTAGGCATTAAAGGGGGCGAACTCAACGCTGATTTAGCCAAAGCGTTTGATATCGAAGCTCAACAAGGCGCATTTGTGAGTGAAGTGCTACCTAATTCCGCAGCAGAAAAAGCGGGGTTAAAAGCAGGTGATGTCATTGTGGCAATGAATGGTCAAAAAATTTCCAGTTTTGCTGAAATGCGCGCCAAGATCGCAACATCAGGTGCAGGGAAAGAGATTGCGCTAACCTATTTACGTGACGGTAAAACACTTCAAACAAAAGTGACACTGCAATCAGACGATCAAACTCAAGCCGATGCAAGCCACTTATTACCTGCGTTATCTGGGGCCGAGATGAGCAATCATGATGATAAAGACGTCAAAGGGGTAATCATCACAAGTGTGACACCTAAATCCTTTGCTGAACAACGTGGCTTGAAAAAAGGCGATATTATCATTGGGGTTAACCGTCAGACGGTGGAAAATTTAGGTCAATTGCGTAAAATCTTAGATACTAAACCTTCGGCAATTGCCTTAAATATTTTGCGTGGAAATACTAACTTCTACCTTCTTATCCAATAACCATTCACTCAAAACAAATAAGGGGATACACAATGTATCCCCTCTATTTTACAGCATGAAAAAAGTCATCACACCTTTGATTAATATCCCATTCCTAAGAAAAAGAGTACAACCATCATCAAGACTTGTTCTTCAGGAATAGGTTGTCCATTTAACTTAAGTGCATTGTTTTCTAGTAACAAACCTAAATTAATCGTTTTTTCATTATCAACAAAAACGCCCTGAGTAATCGCCTCTGCAAATGATTCCTCAACGATTTGTGCCGCAGTTAACATGGCTTCTTCTTTGCTTTTACCTTGTGCTTCTTCTGTCATTGCGACCAGTTTAGTCATCGCATCTTTACTTAAATCGACATTCACCGTAAGTTGTTTAAAGAGCGATAGGACGTTGCCACCTTGCTCTAACATATCAATATCACCGTTTGCGATTTCGACCACCAGATTCGCTTTCAACTCACCGCTATCGGTTGTGAGTTTGAGAGGGTCAATCTGTAATAGTGGCTGATTCTTTAAAATGGTTTTTGCTAAGGCTTGAACTTGATCATCTGGTAATGTCTCATATTCTGCTGTGTTTTCCACTAGATTTAAAAGGGTATTCATCGCATTCCCTTCAACATGTGTTAATTTTACTCCAGCATGAAACTCGCCAATAGATTTTCCGTTCACTAACATTTCTGGCGCTTTAGTTAACATGTTATAGTCAACAAAAGCATCGTTCTTTTGAGTATTAATATCCAGTGACATGTTTCGGTATTCAATATTAAAGTCTCTCATGTCTTGCTCAGAGAGCGATAGACGGAAACTATCCACTTCCATGGTTTGTTTACCCAATGGGATATGTTGCCACTCAGAGGGTTTTAAATTACTTTTTGCTTTAATATTATTCAATTCAACTAAGGTTTTAGTGGCATTCTCATCATTCTCAAATAAGAATTTCAATCCTTCAATATTTGCTTCAGATTGCCCTACCCCTTCAGCGGTAAGCTTGTCAAAATTAGCCTCTATACCTTTCCAGACGATATCTACATCACTGAAATTTAATTTCGCGGGTGCAATTTTAGTCTGACCAGTCAACGTGGAGTCATAACCAACTTTAATTTGACTTTCAAAAGGATTTTGCCCTTGTGCATAATCAAACCACGCTTGGGTTTCTTCATTTTTGACAATGCGATCATGGGTTGAAAATAAAATAGGCGAGAAGTCAAAATGCTTAATACGATCTAATGGGAACGGTCCATGATATACCGTACTTTCAAAAGGAATTTTGAAACTCATATCAGGAAAAGCGGCAACAAAATCATAAGTGACATGGGAACTAAAAATGCCTCGTTCAATTTTTAAATTGTCAAACTTCGCTTCGCTCCCTGGTTTTATTCCAACAAACTTCGCATTAATTAAATCTAAACGTTGTTGTGCGGTGTCTTCGACTGATTTTCCGGTATACCATGCACTCCCAGTCCAAACAGCCCCTAACGCAACAATAATACCTAATGCAACTAGTGATTTTTTCATAAATAAATTTCCTAAATTAACGATGTGATGAAAGTTTTAATTTACCATAAATCTAGGTTGTATAAAATATATTCTTTTCTAACGATTTATTT
>JBLUWJ010000035.1:0-24468 GCA_049888895.1 Bisgaard Taxon 45
ATGTTTTGTTCTGCTCACCGCTTAAGCTTTTCCGCTCCATACGCAAAGCGTATGGTTTTTATAGCTAGACAAAGTCTAGCTATAACAAAACCCCAAAAGTGCGGTGCATTTTGGGGTATTTTTTTATTGAGCAAGAAAATCTTATTGACCTAAAGTGGCGACCATCACGGCTTTAATGGTATGCATACGGTTTTCTGCTTCATCAAACACAATCGAGGCGTCAGATTCGAAGACTTCGTCGGTGACTTCAAGACCGTTCATCCCATATTTTTGCGCCATTGCCTTACCTACAGTCGTATGTTCATCGTGGAAAGCAGGCAAGCAATGCATAAATTTCACCTTTGGATTACCTGTTTTTTCAAGTAAGGCTTTATTGACTTGGTACGGTTTCATTAAGTTAATGCGCTGTTCCCAAGCTTCTTCTGGTTCGCCCATTGACACCCAAATATCGGTATAAAGGAAATCCACCCCTTTTACACCTTCTTCGACGTTTTCGGTACAAGTAATTTTGGCGCCTGTTTTTTTCGCCATTTCTGCGACTTCATCAAGCAACTTTTGTTCTGGCCAATAGGCTTTAGGGGCGACTAAACGGAGATCTAATCCCATTAATGCCGCACCTTCAACAAAGGAGTTTCCCATATTATTTCTAGCATCGCCTAAGTAAGCCATTTTCATTTGGTTGAGGCGTTTGCCTTCACCGTGTTCTAACATGGTCAAAAAGTCAGCAAGAATTTGTGTTGGGTGAAATTCATCAGTCAAGCCATTCCAAACGGTAACTCCAGAATACTCCGCTAAAATTTCGACTAATTCTTGCCCATAACCACGGTATTGAATGCCATCATACATGCGACCTAACACCCGAGCGGTATCTTTCATCGATTCTTTATGCCCAATTTGTGAACCACTTGGCCCAATGTAAGTGACATTTGCCCCTTGATCATAAGCCGCAACCTCAAATGAACAACGAGTACGTGTTGATGTTTTCTCAAAAATTAAGGCAATATTTTTCCCTTTCAAACGAGGTTGTTCTGTTCCGGTATATTTTGCTTTTTTTAAGTTGGCAGAGAGGTCAAGTAGGAATTGAATTTCGGTTGGCGTAAAATCCATTAAGCGCAAGAAATGGCGATGACGTAAATTGAGTGGCATATATTCTCCTCATTTGAACTGATAATTTATAGTAGGATTTTGAGCAAACGTTTACGTAATCGGAAATTATACGCTAATTATATTAAAAGGATAGGAGAAATTGCCTTGATAGATAAGATTGACATAAAAAAGTGCAATTTAACAAATAAATCGCACTTGGAGAGGGAGTTTTATTTGCTAGACTACACTTTGGCCTTCATATCAAATTTATCTGACACAAAACCATATAATGTCCAGCCAATAAAGGTCACAATTGAACCATATAGCATGGGTTCTTGTCCTGCCGCATAGAGTGCATAAATACTGTATACTGAGCCAATAAAGGCAACAAATGTGGTCGTTTTGGCTTTCTGAGTAGGGACTCTTTCGACTTTTTGTAACACCATTAATGCCGCCATTGAGAGTAAGTAAGGAATGACATTGGTCACTACAGCGAGATCCACTAATACATTAAATTGCTTATTTAATGATGGACTAATAGTCATTAAGGACAACAGACTTTGAATCACCGTAATGGTGACCATACCGATAATTGGGGCTTCTTTGCTCGTCACTTTCTTGAAAAAGGCTGGGAAGTAGCCTTCTTCTGCTGAACTTTTGAAAACTTGTGCAATAGTGAATTGCCAACCAAGGAGCGAACCAAAGCAAGACAGTACCATTAGACCCATGACAATTTTACCCGTTGTTTCATTAAACATATGGGCAAAGGCCAAGCCAAAAGGTGCGGTCGAATTAGCGAGATCCATATTCGGCACAATACCTGCGATTACATTGGTTGACACAATATAAATAGCTGCTGCACCTAAGGTACCTCCAAGTACTGCAATCGGGACATTACGTTCTGGGTTTTCGACGACATCCGTATTAGCACAAGCCGATTCTAACCCCAAAAATGCCCATAATGTCATTGAAATAGACACACCGATGGCTTCAAATGTTGGTACATGATGTGGATTCCACGCATTGATATACATATCGGCATCAAACCATTTCCAGCCAATAATGCACAGACCGATCACCGGAATAATGACGCCCCAAATAGTAAATGAACTAAGGTTACCTGTAATACGCGCCCCGCCAAAATTAAGCGAAGTGGCGAGCCATAAGGTGATAATGGTCCAGCCTGCGATTGCAACAGGTGAGAGGTTCACATCGAATAATTCAGACCCATAACCTACAGCAGAAATTGCAATGGCGGTGTTAGCAATGATCAATGAAACACCATAGGTATAGTTCGCCATGAAATTTCCCGCTTTACCGAAGGCGTATTCCGCATAACCGCCCATACCACCTGATTTTTTACTAAACATACCGCACTGAGCAAAGGCATAGGCTAGAGCAGTCGATCCTACGGCAGTGACTAACCAGGATAAGATTGAAATCGTCCCAATTTCTGCTAATTTTGTTGGTAACATAATGATACCTGAGCCCATCATGTTAACCATGGTTAAAATCGTTAATTGAACCACACCAATTTTATTACTTTTTGTACTCATAATTTAACCCTTCTTTATCCGTGCGGCACAAATAAACGTCCGCACGTCTTTCCATGATATTAGTTATTCGTTAATACATACCCATAGGCACGAATATGTCCATCTGTATCTTGTTGTAGGTATACCCCTTGAATTTCTGGCGCAAAGCCCGGTAATAAATTGATCCCTTCTTCTAGTGCTAAGAAATACTCTTGTGCAGTTTGACTCCATTTTTCACCGGGTACCACACAAAGCACACCCGGTGGATAAGGGAGCGCACCTTCGGCTGCAATACGGTTAACGATTTCGGTTAATGGAACCAGTTCTACATGATTACGCACGAATTCAAGATTAGCTTGATGTGGATTCATGACATATTCAGGGAAAGTCGCTTTTCGGAATAAATTGCGTTGTAAGGTTTTCACATTACGGCTGACATACAGATCATGCATTTCTTGGCAAAGACGACGGATGGTATAACCTTCATAACGTTTTGCATTGTTGTGATAAACACTTGGTAAGACATCTTTTAACAAGGAGTCGTTTTTGATGTGTTGTTCAAATGCCGCAATTTGGGCAACCAAACTTTGCATTTTAGTGAGGGTTTCTGCTGGGGTTAATAAGAACAAAATGGAGTTTAAGTCACATTTTTCTGGAATAATACCATTTTCACGTAAGTAGTTGGCTAGGATCGTGGCAGGCACACCAAAGTCTTCATATTCACCTGTTTCACTATTAATCCCTGGCGTTGTTAACATGAATTTACATGGATCAACAAAGTATTGGTTATCCACATAACCTTCAAATTGGTGCCATTTATCTTCCGCGTGGAATTTAAAGAACGCTAAATCATTGGCCATTTCTTCTGTATCAGAATCTTGCCATTTTTTACCCTTCACATAAGGGGGGACAAACGGCTTAATCAGCTCACAACTATTCAACACCATTTTACGTGCTTCTATCCCAATTCTGACACAGTCATGCCACAGACGAATTCCCGCAGGGGTACCTTGAATTTGAGCATTAACATCTAGTGTAGCAAAAAGCGGGTAAAATGGACTGGTGGAGGCATGCAACATGAATGCATTGTTGAAACGTTTATGATTACAATAGCGTTGTTGCCCTTTAATGTGTTTGTCTTTTTTGTGAATTTGAGAAGCTTGTGAGAAACCGGCTTGTTGTTTATGTACTGATTGAGTCACGATGATACCGGGATCATTTTCATTTAATTCGAGCAAGAGCGGTGAACAATCTTTCATCATTGGAATGAATTGTTCATAACCTACCCAAGCCGAGTCAAATAAGATGTAATCACATAAATGCCCAATTTTATCCACCACTTGGCGTGCATTATAGATAGTACCATCATAGGTACCGAGCTGAATGACAGCTAAACGGAAAGGGCGTGCTTGGGTTAATTTTTCAGGGGCAATGTCTTTAATTAAAGATTTTAAATACGTTTCATCAAAGCAATGACTATCGATCCCACCGATAAAACCGAATGGATTACGTGCGGTTTCTAAATAAATCGGTGTTGCACCGGCTTGAATTAATGCACCATGATGGATAGATTTGTGATTGTTACGATCAAAGAGCACAAGATCACCCGGTGTGAGTAAAGCATTGGTGACCACTTTGTTTGCAGAAGAAGTGCCATTTAGTACGAAGTAGGTTTTGTCTGCATTAAAGACTTGAGCCGCGTGTTTTTGCGCATCACAAGCAGCGCCTTCATGAATCAGTAGATCGCCTAATTTTACATCCGCATTACAGATATCTGAACGGAAAATATTTTCGCCATAGAAATCATAAAGATAACGCCCAGCAGGATGTTTACGGAAATATTGTCCGCCTTGGTGTCCTGGACAATCAAAAGCCGAGTTTCCCATTTCCACATACTCACTTAGCATTTTAAAGAAAGGGGGGAGGATTTTTTCTTCATAAAATCGCGCAGCCGTTTCAATTTGGCGACTATATAGGTTGATATCGTAGTTGTTTAGATCTTGAACATGGTAGACTTTGTTAAAATATTGAGGATCTAAAAATTGCCCTTCAACAATCGCAACAAAGACTGGAATATTAAATTCAGTGGTACGAATTTTATCCAAGTAATCATTAATATCCTCTGCACTGAGGACAATGGCTGCGACATCGGTGAAATCTGTTTCTTGTACGGAAATTAATGTTCTGGTTGTCGTAAAATAAGGTTGAATTAATGGACTATACGCAATTTTTAAATTTAGCATAGATGACTCCTGGTTTTATTTTTATAGAAATGTTATTCCATTATTAAAATAAATAATGGATTGCGTTTGAGTTATTTGTGATTAATCCTTATTAGATAAATTAAATAAAATCTTAATGACAACTAACCTTTTAAATGAAATTAGCTAAATATAAGTCACCATACATAGAAAAATTATCGATGTATTAAGAAAATTATATTTTTATAAAAGCGAAATACCTGAGCTTAACCGCATAGATATCTGCGTAAGAGGCATGTTTAATGCGAATCGTTAGATGAGGATGCTTTGGAATTGAAAAGAGAATAAGAAAAACAAGAACGATGCGAAGGCATCATAATATGTCTTGTTCTGCGGATGTGGGACATAATGGAGCGCCCTTTATCAGGGTGATATTCTTGATAATAATTATGTATTAGCATAAAATTCTCCAAACATATTGAGTTAACACTCGATTGCTTTGCACAAAGTGAAAATTCATTTAACGCAATTCTATACCCTTTGAGTCAATTTTCAAGTTATTCTTGTTTATTTTTATTATTTTTCTTTTTTTAATTAATTTTCGTTGTGTTATTTAACATGCTGTTAACTTTATTAAATTGTTGTTAATATTTAATATATATAAATATATCTATTCATGTTTTAATGATATGGTATTCATTATTTATACTAATATCATGGCTAACAGATTTATTTTCTATGTTTTATAGGCTATGGACATAATATGGTTTGAAAACGTACATTGGGCGAAATATTTTTTTCGCCAGATTATCTATGTATTTCTTTTGTCCAATGTCTTCAAGTTTTTGATACCAATAAATTTCATCTGTACTTTGTGTATGCCAAAAACGTTGTTCAATTAATATGGCAAAAAGACACTAACGAATCAAATTGATTTGGGGGTGTTTCTCATTTCGTTTCTTTGCTAATTACGCTAGCAGGAACGCCTTTTTGCATGATGTCATCTAAAATTTGATGTATTTGTATTGCGAGATCTAGGACCCATTCTGGTGTGTAACTGAATTCAACTTTTTCTTCTAAGAACGCGAAAAAGCGGTAGAACAGCAGAGGAGTGCAAGTGTCGTCTTTTTGAAAGAGTTTTTAGGGATTCCATTTCTCCATTTCAAATTTAATAGTGACAATTATTATTGATTTAATTTTTAAAATTAACCTATTGTAAGAGAAAAGAGCGGTTAAAAATGCGACAATATCCACAGGGTTATGTGGGAGAAAAAGATGTGTTGGTTGAAAATTATGCTATTCTTGCATTTCATCTACGAAAAGAATTTCTGCCTATTTTATTGGTTATGATATCCTTTAGCGATGGATTGTGACTGAAGAGAAGATGAAAGATGTCAAACAACATTGTAATTACGGTGGATGGACCAAGCGGTGCAGGTAAGGGGACGCTTTGTTATGCCCTTGCTGAAAAGTTAGGCTTTACCTTATTAGACAGTGGTGCAATTTATCGTGTCACCGCACTTGCTGCGATAAAAAGTGCGGTCGAATTAGACGATGAAATAGCCTTAGCTACGCTTGCAAGCGCACTTGATGTGCAATTTTTACCCGAAGATGGTGAGGTGAAAATTCTCTTAAATGGTGAAAATGTCAGTGGTCAGATCAGAACACAAGAGGTGGCAGATGCCGCATCGAAAGTGGCGGTCTTTCCCAAAGTAAGGATGGCGCTTTTACAGCTCCAACAAGATTTTTCGACGGAAAAAGGGTTAATTGCGGATGGACGCGATATGGGAACGGTGGTGTTTCCTGATGCACAAGTGAAACTCTTTTTAGATGCCAGCGCGGAAGAAAGAGCAAAAAGACGCTATAAACAGTTGCAAAATAAAGGGATTAGTGGTAACTTTGACCAGATTTTAGCCGAGATAAAGGCGCGTGATTTTCGCGATAGAAATCGAGCGGTTGCCCCTCTTAAAGCTGCCGAAGATGCGTTAATATTAGACAGTACGTCATTAAGTATTGAAGAGGTCATTGCGCAGGCGTTAAGTTATATTCAGCAACAGCTTGATGTTAAGGCTTAAATCCTCTTAACCGTTTATTCAAGGATGGAATAAACATATGTTCTCAGCCCCACATTCAATGGATTTTGAAGTGGACGTTATTAAATTTAAAATTGAAGATTAATTATGACTGAATCTTTTGCTCAACTATTTGAAGAATCATTAAAAGAACTTGAAACCCGTCAAGGTTCTATCGTTAGCGGTACTGTTGTTGCTATTCAAAAAGGCTTTGTGCTTGTTGACGCTGGTTTAAAATCTGAATCAGCAATCCCTGTTGAAGAATTCTTAAACGCACAAGGTGAATTAGACGTTCAAGTTGGTGATGTTGTTAATGTTGCGTTAGACGCGGTGGAAGATGGTTTTGGTGAAACAAAACTTTCTCGTGAAAAAGCTGTGCGTCACGAATCTTGGATTGAATTAGAAAAAGCATACGAAGAACAGGCAACTGTTATCGGTTTAATCAACGGTAAAGTGAAAGGTGGTTTCACAGTTGAGTTAAACGGTGTTCGTGCATTCTTACCAGGTTCATTAGTGGACACTCGCCCCGTTCGCGAAACTTTACACTTAGAAGGTAAAGAATTAGAGTTCAAAGTCATCAAACTTGACCAAAAACGTAACAACGTTGTTGTTTCTCGTCGTGCTGTAATCGAATCAGAAAACAGCCAAGAACGTGAACAAATTCTTGAAAACTTACAAGAAGGCGCAGAAGTTAAAGGTATCGTTAAGAACTTAACTGACTACGGTGCATTCGTTGATTTAGGTGGTGTTGATGGTTTATTACACATCACTGATATGGCATGGAAACGTGTTAAACATCCAAGCGAAATCGTGAATGTTGGTGACGAAATCACGGTTAAAGTATTGAAATTTGACAAAGATCGTACTCGCGTATCTTTAGGCTTAAAACAATTAGGTCAAGATCCTTGGGTTGCTATCGCAGAAAATCACCCAGTAAACAGCAAATTAAGCGGTAAAGTGACTAACTTAACTGACTATGGTTGTTTTGTTGAAATTTTAGACGGTGTTGAAGGTTTAGTTCACGTTTCTGAAATGGATTGGACAAATAAAAACATTCACCCTTCTAAAGTGGTTAGCTTAGGTGATGTGGTTGAGGTGATGGTATTAGAAATCGATGAAGAACGCCGTCGTATTTCTTTAGGTTTAAAACAGTGCAAACCTAACCCATGGTTACAATTCGCTGAAACGCATAACAAAGGCGACAAAGTTGAAGGTAAAATCAAGTCAATCACTGACTTTGGTATCTTCATCGGTCTTGATGGTGGTATCGACGGTTTAGTTCACTTATCTGATATTTCTTGGAATGTATCGGGTGAAGAAGCTGTTCGTCAATACAAAAAAGGTGATGAAGTCGCAGCGGTTGTCTTACAAGTTGATGCAGTGAAAGAGCGTATCTCTTTAGGTATTAAACAACTTGAAGAAGATCCATTCAATAATTTCGTTGCAGTTAACAAAAAAGGTGCAGTATTAAGCGCTAAAGTTGTTGAAGCAGACGCGAAAGGTGCAAAAGTTGAATTAGATGGTGGTGTTGAAGGTTATATCCGTGCAGCGGATTTAACAAACGAAGTGAACGCAGGTGATGTTGTTGAAGC
Source organism: Bisgaard Taxon 45 (assembly GCA_049888895.1). GTDB lineage: Bacteria > Pseudomonadota > Gammaproteobacteria > Enterobacterales > Pasteurellaceae > Pasteurella. The sequence goes on from JBLUWJ010000035.1 coordinate 8,487, forward strand.
AAAATACACTGGCGTTGATCGTAAAGCACGTATCGTTCACTTATCTGTACGCGCGAAAGACCAAGCAGAAGAAGCGGCTGCAGTTGCAAATGTGAATAACAAACAAGAAGATGTTGCTATTCCAAATGCAATGGCAGAAGCATTTAAAGCAGCTAAAGGCGAATAATTAACTTCCCCTTATCGCATAGAGCTAACATGTGAGAACATGTTAGCTCATTATCAAGTTAGGAGAAAATTATGACTAAATCAGAGCTTATTGAGCGTTTAGTCCAAAAGTGTCATGCAGTCGCGGCAAAAGATGTTGAACATGCAGTAAAAGAAATTTTGGATCAAATGTCATTCGCATTAGAAAGTGGTAAGCGTATTGAAGTAAGAGGATTTGGTAGTTTCTCATTACATTATCGCCAACCTCGTTTAGGACGTAACCCTAAAACAGGTGAACAAGTGAAATTAGACGCAAAATCTGTCCCGCACTTTAAAGCAGGTAAAGAGCTGAGAGAGCGTGTTGATATTTACGCATAATTTCAACTAACTTTATATAACGACACGTTTAAGTGTCGTTTTTTGTATTTATTTTTGGCATAATGGAACATATTGTTTTTGTTAAGGAGTGAGTCGATGATCAAATATATTTTAGGCTTAGTACTGGTACTTGCCATTGTCTTAGTGGCGATTACGATTGGTGCGAATAATGATCAGATAATCAGCTTTAATTATATGGTCGCACAAAGCGAATTTCGTCTCTCTACGTTAGTGGCCATTTTATTCGGTTTAGGTTTGATTTTAGGTTGGTTAATTAGTGCTATCTTTTATATCAAATTAAAGCTAAAAAACATGTCCTTAACACGTCAGCTTAAACGCCAAACGCTACAAATTAATGAATTAACAACTGCTCGAGATAAGGTTGTCAAATAATGCTCGAGTTACTCTTCCTGCTTCTACCTATTGCGGCAGCGTATGGCTGGTATATGGGGCACCGCAGTGCAAAAAAAGATCAGGAAGACATCACAAATAAACTCTCCCGTGATTATGTCACGGGCGTAAATTTCCTTTTATCAAATCAACCGGAAAAAGCGGTTGATTTGTTTCTCGATATTCTGCAAAAACAAGAAACAGAAAATGAAATTGACAGTTCGTCACAGTTCGAAGCGGAGCTGACGTTAGGTAATCTATATCGCTCTCGAGGTGAAGTCGATCGTGCATTGCGTATTCATCAGGCGTTAGATCGTAGCCCAGATTATACTTTTGAACAAAAATTACTAGCTAAACAACAATTAGCAAAAGATTTCATGGCCGTCGGCTTTTATGACCGTGCAGAAATGCTTTATATTTTGTTAGTTGATGAACCTGATTTTGCTGAAAATGCTTTACAACAACTAGCCGTGGTGTATCAAAAAACGAAAGAATGGGAAAAGGCAATTAATGTTGCAGAAAAACTGGCTAAGATTTCACCAAAGGAAAATAATATTGAGCTTGCACAGTATTATTGTGAATTTGCGCAAAGTTTATCGTTAGAAAATAAAGCCAATCAAGTCCGTCAGAGAGGTTTATTAGAAGCCGCGTTAAAAGTGGCGCCGAACTGTGTGAGAGCCTCAATTTTACTTGGGCAGCTGTTAATGAAAGAAAAGCAGTATCAACAAGCGGTCTTGATTTTCGAAAATGTGCTTGAACAGAATGCGGATTATGTAGGAGAAGTCTTAGGCTTGCTGAAAGTGTGCTACCAGAAACTCAACCAATTAGAGAGTTTCGAATTATTTCTGATTAAAGCCAGCCATTCGACTAAAAATAGTGCGGTAGAATTAGCACTGTCCGATTTGATTGAAGAAATTGATGGTAAAACAGCGGCACAGGCGAAACTTTACCAACAATTAAATCAGCATCCCACTACCTACTTATTTCACCGCTTTATTCAATATCAAATTAATGATGCAGAAGAAGGGCGAGGAAAAGAGAGCTTGGTGTTGTTGCATAAAATGGTAGGGGAGCGGATCAAGCAGAATTTTGATTATCGTTGTACCAATTGTGGTTATCAAACACACAAACTAGCTTGGTGTTGCCCATCTTGTCGACACTGGGAAACGATCAAACCAATAGAAGATTAAGCAAACATAATTAATTGAACACAGAGAGGGAAAATTATGACGAGTAAAATCATTGTTGCATTAGATTATGAAAAAGAAGAAGAGGCATTACAGTTAGTCGATCAGATTGATCCAAGCTTATGTCGCTTAAAAGTCGGTAAAGAAATGTTTACCACGCTAGGGACGAAATTTGTTAAAGCACTACATGATCGCAACTTTGATGTATTTTTAGATTTAAAATTTCATGATATTCCAAACACTGTCGCAAGAGCGGTGCGTTCTGCGGCAGATTTAGGGGTCTGGATGGTCGATTTACATGCCAGCGGTGGTTTACGCATGATGGAAGAGGCGAAGAAAATTCTTGAGCCTTATGGCAAAGATGCGCCTATTTTAATTAGTGTAACGGTTCTGACCAGTATGGAAGATCTTGATTTATTGCAAATTGGTATTAATGCCTCACCGATGGAACAAGTGATCCGTTTAGCGAATTTAACCCAACGTGCTGGATTAGATGGCGTGGTTTGTTCTCCACAAGAAGTAGAAATTTTACGTGCTAACTGTGGCAAAGATTTTAAACTGATTACACCGGGCATTCGTCCAATTGGCAGTGATTTTGGTGATCAACGTCGTGTGATGACTCCCGCTGGTGCAATTCAAGCCGGTTCTGATTATTTAGTGATTGGTCGCCCAATTACTCAAGCCGATAATCCAGCAGAAGTGCTGAGATCGATTAATGCTTCTTTACCAGTGAATCCATAACAATGGCAGATACGTTAGTCTATTCGACAGAAACGGGTCGAATTAAAGCCGAAAAACCTCAACCAATGCGTGCTAAAGGCGATGGGATTGTCCGTATCCAACGTCAGGTGAGTGGTCGTAAAGGAAATGGCGTTTGTGTGATTACAGGCTTGGATTTATCGGATGATGAATTGAAAAAACTCGCCACAGAATTAAAAAAACGTTGTGGTTGTGGTGGTGCGGTAAAAAATGGCACGATTGAAATTCAAGGCGAAAAGCGTGATCTCTTAAAAGACTTGTTAGAACAGAAAGGCTATCGCGTTAAATTAGCGGGAGGTTAATTTATTGTTAACGTCTTTAGCAAAAGATCAATGTATTGAATATGTTGATCTTTTTTATTTTACTTTCATCGGTTAGATTCTCCCTTATTTTGGGAAAAGAAAAAGGATTAGCCATAAACTAATCCTTTTTTAAAATACTTAACTGGAAAAATTACAGTTGATCAGCATGCTGTTTTAAGTATTTTGCTACGCCTTCAGGGCTACCTGTCATCCCTTCTTTGCCTTTTTCCCACTGTGCTGGGCAAACATCACCGTGTTCTTCGTGGAATTGTAATGCATCAACCATACGTAACATTTCATCAATATTACGGCCTAATGGTAAATCATTAACAACTTGATGACGCACAACGCCATTTTTATCGATTAAGAAAGAGGCACGCAATGCCACGCCAGCTTCTGGGTGTTCAATACCAAATGCTTGTGCGATTTCATGTTTGATATCCGCGACTAAAGCATACTTCACTTCGCCAATACCGCCATTTTCAACTGGGGTTTTACGCCAAGCGTTGTGGCTGAACTCAGAATCGATTGAAATCCCAATGACTTCCACACCGCGTTTTTTGAATTCTTCATAACGGTGATCAAATGCGATAAGTTCAGATGGACAAACGAACGTAAAGTCGAGAGGATAGAAGAAAACAACCGCTGCTTTACCTGCGATATGTTGTTTAAAATTAAAATTATCGACGATTTCACCATTACCTAAAACGGCAGCCGCTGTAAAATCAGGGGCTTGACGAGTTACTAATACCATAGTATTAATCTCCTGTTAAAAATTAAACGAAAAATTTTGCTCTGTGAAAATAAGCAAAATTGTCTTGCTATTCTAAAGAATGTTGAGTCATTTTGACAGGCTTTTTACTCTCTTATTATTTATTTTTAACTTTTTATTAACTTATTTTTTTATTTCATATCAAGGATGCAACACAATGTCAAAAAAACACAGTTTATCAACCCAATTTGTTCATGCAGGACGGAAAAAACGCTTTTTACAAGGTGGTGTGAATCCTGTCATTCAACAGGCCTCTTCATTAGTTTTTGAGAATTTAGCGCATAAAAAACAGGCGACGCAACAACGTGCACAAGGCGCTTTATTTTATGGGCGTCGCGGGACACTGACACATTTTGCTCTACAAGAGGCGATGGTGGAATTAGAAGGGGGGGAAGGATGTTATTTGTATCCTTGTGGTGCCGCAGCGGTGACACAGAGCATCTTATCTTTTGTGCAGACGGGCGATCATATTTTAATGACAGGGGCAGCTTATGAGCCTACTCAAGCGTTTTGTAATCGTATTTTAACGAAAATGCAAATAGACACGACCTATTATGATCCCATGATAGGTGACGGCATTGCCGAGCTTGTACAACAAAATACGAAAGTGCTTTTTCTTGAGGCACCCAGTTCATTGACGATGGAAGTGCCAGATATTCCCGCGATTGTTCAAGCTGCACGTCGTGTGAATCCTGAGCTCGTGATTATGATCGATAATACTTGGTCAGCGGGTGTGTTTTTTAACGCGCTTGAACAAGGTATTGATATTTCGATTCAAGCAGGAACCAAATATTTAGTTGGGCACTCTGATATTATGATTGGCACCGCCGTGGCGAATAAGCGCTGTTGGGCACAATTGCGAGAACAGTCTTATTTAATGGGACAAATGGTGGATGCGGAAAGTGCTTATATGACCGCGCGAGGTATTCGAACATTGGGGATTCGCTTGAAGCAACATGAAGAAAATGCATTGAAGGTAGCACAGTGGTTAGCGGCACAACCGGAAGTGAAAGCCGTTTATCATCCGGCACTAGCAAGTTGTCCCGGACATCAATTTTTTAAACGAGACTTTACTGGTGCAACCGGCTTATTCTCATTTGAGTTACAGCAAAAACTCAATCCACAACAATTATCAGCATTTATGGATCACTTTACTCTATTCAGTATGGCGTATTCTTGGGGAGGATTTGAATCGTTGATTTTACATTATCAACCTGAAGAAGTGATGGCGATGCGTCCCAATATCACGCGTCAAATCAGTGGCACGTTGATTCGTGTACATATTGGTTTGGAAGAGCCGGCTGACTTAATTGCTGATTTAGAAGCCGGGTTTGCGCGTTTAAACGAGCGGTGAGAAGAGCGTTTAACATTAAAAAAATGAAAAAGCAGACCGCACTTGATGAGATAAGCTCAAAAGTGCGGTCTTTTTGTGTCGTGATACGAAATTAAAAGAGAATGCTACCCATCACAGCCAATGCAAAACCAACGAGACCAATTAAAGTTTCCATTACTGTCCACGTTTTGAGTGTGGTTTTCTCATCCATTTCTAAGAAACGGCTAACAAGCCAAAAACCTGAGTCATTAACATGCGATAAAGCGGTTGCACCAGAAGCAATGGCAATCACAATAAAACATAAATCTAACTGACTCAGTCCAGTTGTGGCGGCAACAGTTGGAGCAATAAGGGCCGACGCTGTGGTTAATGCGACGGTTGCAGAACCTTGTGCAACACGTAATGCTAGCGCAATAATGAAGGCTGCCACAATCACGGGCAGGCCTGTATCAGAGAGCATAGCAGATAATTCGTTGCCAATACCACTTGCACGTAGCACGCCACCAAACATACCCCCTGCACCAGTGACCAACACAATGGCACAAATTGGACCCAACGCATTATCACAAATTTTTTCAATTTGCGCATAGCTACGTTGTTCTTTTAATAGCACAATGGCCACAATCAAGGTGATAAGGAGTGCAATCGGCGTTTTACCTAATAGACGCAAGCTTTCTACCCATACTTGTGAACCATCAATCACTTTGGCAACACTTAAGGTATTTAAGCCGGTATCAAATAAAATTAAGCAAATCGGTAACAGAAGAATAAAGAGCACTTTTTTAAAGCTTGGTGGATTTTGAACAGCCGTTTCATGAATTGCATGACTTGATAAAAAGGCTTTAGGCAGTGCTAAGTTGATTTTCTTACCTGAATATAAACCGAATAAATAAGCCGCAATATACCAAGTTGGGATCGCACAAATTAAGCCAACAATCACAAGTAGCCCCATATTGGCACCTAATAAATCTCCTGAGGCAACGGGACCTGGATGCGGCGGTAGGAAAGCGTGCATGACTGCAAATGCCCCAGCAGCAGGTAAAGCATAGCGCAATGTTGAACCACCAAATTGTTTGGCGACACTGAAAATGATTGGCAACATCACCACTAAACCCGCATCAAAGAAAATCGGGAAACCAAACAATAATGAAGCCACCCCTAAAGCAAAAGGCGCATTTTTCTCGCCAAATTTGTTAATAAGGGTATCGGCTAAGACTTTTGCGCCGCCCGTAATTTCCAATAATCGCCCAATCATTGCCCCTAAACCAACAAGTAATGCGACTGCTGCGAGGGTATTACCAAAGCCAGTTAATAGTGTTGGTAAGATTTTATTGATTGGAACACCTGTCGCAAGCGCCGTTAATAAACTAACGATAAACAAGGCAACGAAAGCGTGTACTCGGAACTTCATAATCAACAGTAATAGGACTAAGACCGAGATGATCATAATCAAAATTAACATAAGAAAACCTCCTAGAGTGGCTATTGTTACCAGTAACATAATGCGCGATTGTAGTTTGGTAAAGAGAATTTACGTATTAAAGTTGAAATTTGTGATCTTGTTCAAAAATAGATTAATAAAAAGCCAGTTATACAGCGTTATCGTGAGCATTAAATGAAATAATGTGATATTAATCACAAAATAAGATGTTACCAGTAACGTTTTATTGGGTTTTTAGGTATGGTAGATAAAAAAGCGTGAAAAGGAGTGTTGTATGTCAAAAGGTAAAGGTAAAGGCTTTATTTTGATGGGCGTTTCCAGTACGGGAAAAACCTCCGTCGGGACAGCGGTTGCGCAACGCTTAGGGATAAAATTAATTGATGGCGATGATCTTCATCCGCGAGCCAATATCCTTAAAATGGGGCAAGGTATGCCGCTCAATGATGCAGACCGAGCGCCTTGGTTAGAACGTATTCGTGATGCGGCATTTAGTTTAGAACAGAAAAGTGAAGTGGGAATTATTGTTTGTTCCGCGTTGAAAAAACAATATCGGGACTTAATTCGTGACGGCAATGAGGTGACCTTTCTTTTTTTGCATGGTCCTTTTGAATTAGTGCTTGAGCGTATGAAACAGCGTAAGGGGCATTATATGAAACCCGACATGTTAAAAAGTCAATTTGATATTTTGGAAATTCCACAAGCGGATGAACCTGATGTGATTCCAATTAGTATAGAGGGGACATTTGAACAAGTCGTTGAACGTTGTGTCAATGTATTAAAACCTCTGCTTTAACTCAAACTACCTTGCAAAGACCGCACATTATCTTTATGGTGAAAAAGTGCGGTCGTTTTTTAGATACTTTCACCGAGATGAATTTGATAGCCTAAATTAATGATCGCACTTTGTTGTGGCATGCCCTGAATTCGATTGAGTAATTCCTGTGTTGCAATTTTACCAATCTCTAATCGAGGCGTGATGACGGTTGCAAGTTGCGGTGTCATCGACTGTCCCACATCATGTCCATGAAAACCCGCAATAGCAATTTGCTTTGGTACCTTTATCCCACGCCGCTGGCATTCAAACAATGCGCCAATTGCTAAGTCATCATTTGTACAAAAAATGCCGTCTAAATTTGGGTATTGCTGCAGCGCATCATGTAATTGTTGTGCGCCAAGACTAAAAGAAGAAGGTTGCTCAGTGGTTAAACTATAAGCTTGTAAACCATGTTTTTTCATCGCTTGTTCGTAGCCTTGCATTTTCAAACAAGTGCGTTTATCCATACGTGCGGAGAAATACACGATATGTCGATGTCCACGATGAATCATGGTTTCGACCATGGCTTGAGCGGCGGCAATATTGTCAAATCCAATGGCTTGTTGAATACCCACTTCACTGCATTCCATAATTTCGACCACAGGAATATTCGCCACCTCTAGCATTTTTAAGGTGCGATCAGAATGCTGATTTTCTGATAAGATCAAACCGTCCACATGATAAGAAAGCAAGCTTTCAATGCGTTGTTCCTCTTTTTCCATGCTATAACCATAGTGGGCCAGCATGGTTTGATAACCCGCTTTATCACTGACCAGTTCAATGCCTTTGATCACATCAGCAAAGACTTGATTGGTTAAAGAGGGAACCAAAACCCCAATCGCACGACTTTTGGCGTTGGATAAAATATCGGGAGCGCGATTAGGAATATAGCCAAACTGCTCGATTGCTTGTGCAATTTTGACTTGAGTTTCAGGGGCAACCGCGTCAGGGTGGCGTAAATAGCGACTAATGGTCATTTTAGTGATACCGAGGTGTGTCGCAATATCTTGTAAGGTGGGACGTTTTCGCTTGATCATTTTTCTCAATGTCTTTTTTATTTAACTGACGTATAATCGAACTAGATTATTGGTTAGGAGATCTGAAAATGCAAGCCAAAATTGAGCAAAATCTTACCGCGCTTGAGCAAGAAATGAACGAGACTATCGCCAGTACGGTGCGTTTAACCCAATACAGTCATGGTGCTGGCTGTGGCTGTAAAATTTCACCTAAAGTCCTCGAAAAAATTTTACACACTGAAATGGAAAAGTGGATCGATCCACACCTTTTAGTGGGTAATGAAACAAAAGATGATGCGGCTGTTTATGATATTGGTCAGGGAATAGGCATTATTAGTACGACCGACTTTTTTATGCCCATTGTGGATGATCCCTTTGATTTTGGACGTATTGCCGCGACAAATGCGATCAGTGATATTTTCGCAATGGGTGGCAAGCCGATTATGGCGATTGCCATTTTAGGGTTTCCAATTAAATTATTGCCACCAGAAGTAGCACAACGTATTGTAGATGGGGGACGTTTTGCATGCCGTCAGGCGGGGATTGCATTGGCGGGTGGGCATTCGATTGATGCTCCAGAACCTATTTTTGGTTTAGCCGTAACGGGGATCATTAATACGGATAAAGTCAAGAAAAATGCCTCGGCAACGGCAGGTTGTAAATTGTTTTTAACTAAACCGTTAGGGATTGGTGTGCTCACTACTGCAGAGAAAAAAGGCAAATTGAAAGCGGAGCATCGCGGTTTAGCCACAGAAACCATGTGTCAAATGAATACCATTGGCGCGAAATTTGCTGAAGTGGCGGGTGTGACGGCGATGACCGATATCACAGGGTTTGGTTTGTTAGGGCATTTAAGTGAGATTTGTGAAGGCTCTGGTGTATGTGCGGAAGTGTATTTTGATCAGATAAAAACACTGGATGGCGTGCAACGCTATATTGAAAAAGGCTGTATTCCAGGTGGCACTGAACGTAACTTTGAAAGCTATGGACATAAGATTGGTGCCATGACAGAGTTACAACGGGCTATTTTATGTGATCCGCAAACCTCCGGTGGACTCTTGATCGCGGTGAAAGCAGACAGTGAACAGCAGGTGTTAGAGATTGCCAAGGAGGCTGGGTGCGAGCTATATGAAGTGGGACGATTATTTACCAAAGAGAGTGACAATCCTGTTTTGATTACGGTGCGTTAAACTGACGTAAACATGAAAATCCCAAGTCACAGACTTGGGATTTTTTGTTATTAGCATGCTTGATTCAGTTTATGAAGAATTAAATTTGCCATCATTTGAATATGTTCAGGGCGTGCATTGAGCGCTGGAATATAACGGTATGACGTCCCGCCATTGGCTAAGAAGATTTCTTTGTTTTCTTCCTCGATTTCCTCTAAGGTTTCTAAACAGTCTGCGGCAAAACCAGGGCAGATGACCGCGATTTTTTGGATATTTTGATTCGGTGCTTGGGCTAAAAATTGGTCGGTATAGGGTTGTAGCCATTCTTCTTTGCCAAAACGAGATTGAAAGGAGAGTCCCCATTGATTTTCGGTCAATCCTAAACGGTCAATGACAGCTAGCACTGTTTGTTTACAATGCTCGCGGTAATAATCTCCGCTATTTTCATAACGCACAGGAATGCCATGGAAGGAAAATAACAAAAATTCATCGGGTTGGTATTGTTCCTGAATAGAGGCAACCAATGCGCCAATATAGTCTTCATGGGTATGATAAGAATGAATAAACTCAAAAGGTAGCATTCCACGCTGTGTTTTTACTACTTGCGCAAAGGCATCAAACACGGCCCCTGTGGTTGAGCTACTATATTGTGGATAGAGCGGAAACACGATGAGGTTACCCACTTGCTGTGCGGCTAACTTTTGCACTGCAGATAGTATGGACGGTTGACCATAAGTCATCGCTATTTCCACTACAATGTTTTTTTCGTGTTGCTGAAAATAGGCTTGTAAGGCTTGTTGTTGTTCACGAGTAATGGCTAAAAGAGGCGATCCTTTTTCTGTCCAAATGGACGCATAATTTTTGGCGATACGTTTGGAACGTAGTGGCAAAATAATCCCTTTCAATAACGGGTACCATGTATAACGGGGTAAATCGACTACACGAGGATCGGTCAAAAATTGCCATAAGTAACGAGAGATAGCTTTTGGTGTTGGGCTTTCTGGCGTGCCTAAATTTACTAATAAGACGCCTGTTTTAGTTTTATTCATGATTCCCCACTGACAGCGTTAAACGCGAAAGGCAACAGAGTTTATCCTGTTGATCTTTGATTTCAATTTGCCAAACCTGTGTTCGTGTACCTAAATGCACTGGTGTTGCGCGGGCTGTGACTATCCCTTGTTTGACTGGCCGTAAATGATTAGCATTAATTTCTAAACCCAATACAAACTGCTTGTCAGTTATACAACAGAGTCCGGCCATTGATCCAATGGTTTCGGCTAATGCAACAGAAAGCCCCCCGTGTAGAAAGCCCATTGGTTGAATGGTACGCCGATCGACTGGCATAGTGGCTTCGAGCCAGTTTTCACCTTGTGCTGTAAATTGAATAGCAAGGTGCGAAATCGCGGTATTTTGGCTAAGCAAGTTCATTTGCTCAAGCGTGTAATCTTGTTTCCAAATCATATTATTTCAATAAACTGAGTAAAGCTTGGATCGGATGTTTAGGCTGCCATTTTTCCAAACGTTTCACTTGACTGCGACAAGAATACCCTGCTACTAAGCAATAGTGCGGATCTTTTCCTGCTAATTTTTTAGCCCATGACGAAGCATAAATCTCTTTTGACATTGCTAAGTGTGCAGTTTCATGTCCAAAGGTTCCTGCCATACCGCAACAACCCACGTTTTCCACCTTTAATTCTTGTCCAAATAAGGCAAAAAGCTGTTGCCACCCTTTGCCACTGTTTGGTAAAGCGGTGGATTCGGTACAATGCGAAAAGAGATACCATTGTTGCGTTGGCCAAGTGCGGTCGGTTTCGGCAAAATGTTGTATCAGCGTTTGTAGGTGTGCCTGTTGGCTTGTCAGCCATTCTTGCGAGGTTAAGACGTTAAACTCACCGCGTGCATCACCTAAAACTTCTTTATATTCATCTCGATAGGTCAAGACAATAGCAGGATCAACCCCTACCATCGGTATTCCTAATTTTGCTAAACGTGATAAAAAATCGGCTTGATTTTGGGCTGTTTTGGCAAACCGAGTTAAGAAACCTTTGACGTGTAGTACTTTACCGTTAGGTTTAAACGGTAAGAGCACAGGTTTATAAGCCAGTTTTTGGAGTAGTGCAATAAAATCAGCCACAACCTTCGCATCATAGTAGGAGGTAAAGGGATCTTGCACAATCAGCACAATACGTTGTTTTTCTTGTGTAGGTAAACGTTCTAATTCTTCTAATTGATAACCGCGATAATTAATTTCGACTAATTGTTGCGCTAATGTTGGGATCGAAAGTAGCGGTAAATCAACAATCCCTAACATTTTTTCGGCTGCAAGTTGGGCAAATTTAGAGGCAGTGAAAAAATTAAAAAATGCTGGTTTTTTTGCCATTAACGGGGCCATATATTCCACATTCGCAATCACATGATCTTTGGCCGCTCGTAAATAGCGACCGTAGTAAAAATGGAAAAACTTAGCGCGGAAATTCGGCACATCAATTTTAATTGGACATTGGCTAGCACAAGCTTTACAGGCTAAGCAAGTATCCATCGCAGCTTTCACTTCATGGGAAAAGTCATATTCGCCACGCCATTTCTGTACCGTATTGCGTATTTTTGCCACGAAATCGGTCATTTTGACATCTTTATTACGGAAATTTAATTGTTCTGGTGTCACATTTTCATTTGCCAGTAAACGGAGCCACTCACGGATCATGGTCGCCCGCCCTTTGGGTGAAAAGACGCGATTTTGACTAACTTTCATAGAAGGGCACATTGCACTGTGGACATCAAAGTTAAAACAGAGTCCATTGCCATTACAATTCATCGCACCACTAAAGGTTTCACGCATTTGAATGGGGATTTGGCGATCATGATCGGCACGCATTGGTGACAGGATAGAATAAAGTTCCGCTGTACTTTCTAACGGTGTGCAAATTTTACCCGGATTTAAACGGTTATCGGGATCGAATAAAAATTTAATATAACGCAGTTCTTGCCATAATTCTGGGGTGAAAAATTTTTCACCATATTGTGAACGCATGCCTTTACCGTGTTCCCCCCAAATTAACCCACCGTATTTATAGGTAAGGTCGACCACTTGATCGGAAATCGCTTTAAACAGTTTCACTTGCGCTGGATCGCACAAGTTTAAGGCTGGGCGCACATGTAATACACCCGCATCCACATGGCCGAACATGCCGTAATCTAATTTGTGGGCATCTAATAAGGCGCGAAATTCAGCAATATAATCCGCGAGATTTTCGGGCGGGACACAGCTATCTTCCACGAAAGGAATAGGTTTTGCCAGACCTTTCGCGTTGCCTAATAATCCCACCGCTTTTTTGCGCATCGCATAAATACGCTCGATTGAGGCCAAGTCTGAACACACTTGATAGCCGATAATGGCATCCTGTTGATTCGCAATTTTTTTATCCAGCTCAGCACAAAGAGCATGAACTTGACGATGAATTTGACCTTTATCGTTGCCAGCATATTCCACGATATTCAGCCCTAAAATGGGGTTTTCTGCTTGTTCCGTCAGTAATTCACTGACAGAATGCCAAATGATATCTTGTTTTGCTAGGTTTAAAACCGTTGAGTCCACCGTTTCCACAGACAAGGCATTCGCTTTCACCATAAAAGGGGCATTGCGTAATGCGGCATCAAACGAACTGTATTTCACGTTAATTAAAGTACGATATTGTGGAATCGGTGTCAGATCGAGGGTAGCTTCACAAATAAACGCTAAAGAGCCTTCTGAGCCGGTTAAAATCCGAGTTAAATTAAATTCACTTTCATCCTGATTAAACACATTCTTCAGATCATAACCAGTGATAAAACGGTTTAATTGGGGCAAGTCCTGAATAATTTGTTGTCGTTTTTGCTGACAACGTTGAAAAATTTCTTGGTGTAAAGATTGATTGTTTTTAGACAGATGTGATTTAACAAGATTGTCTGTAAATCCCTCAGTTTTGATTGCACGGGTGTCCAAAATCTCACCATTCATCAAGACAGCACGTAATCCTAACACGTGATCAGAGGTTTTACCGTACTGTAAAGAACCTTGACCAGAGGCATCGGTATTAATCATACCGCCTAAGGTTGCACGATTACTGGTGGATAACTCTGGGGAGAAAAATAACCCATAAGGTTTTAAGAATTGATTAAGTTGATCTTTGACCACTCCCGCCTGCACTTTTACCCAACGTTGCTCTACATTCAATTCTAAAATCGCTGTCATATGGCGCGAAAGATCAACAATAATATTATTATTCAGAGATTGCCCGTTTGTACCCGTGCCGCCACCTCGTGGGGTAAAGGTCAATGACTTGTAAGTGTCTTGTTGTGCAAGTTTGGTTAATCTGACCACATCCGCGATACTTTTAGGAAATAAAATCGCCTGAGGCAATTGCTGATAAACACTGTTATCTGTCGCTAAACTTAAGCGGGTCGCATAATCTGTAGAAATTTCCCCTTCAAAATGTTGTGCTTTTAAGGCGTTTACATAAGCGAAAACAAGTGGTGTCAATTGTGGAATATTGGTCAAACGAGGTAGCATGTTAATCACTCTGTTCATTCAAAATAAAATGTTAATATTCGATTAATTTTTATAAGCGGTTGATTAGGTATAGATTGCGTTCAGAGTTTAACATAGAGTCGTAGAATTTAGATGGAAATTTTTCATTAAAAAGGGCGTTTAAAGCGAGGAAAAATCTGATAATCGTATAAAAAATAATATCATTTGATTGTTTTTTATACAATTTTACTCTTTTTGTGGTTGAGTTTTAGACAATGTAGCTAAAAACAGTTTGACCTTATAATATTAAGGTAGGATAATATAGGTACTTTTGAATATTCCTTTAGCTTAACTATTTAATTAAAGGAAAGAATTTGTCAAAAGCAATTTAGGGCAAATTCCCCCTTATCGCTGTAAAGGTTAGACTGAGTCGATTAAAAAGAGTTCACTTTTAAATCGAAAAAGTTTAAGATGAAAATGAACACAAATTGTTGTGTTCCAAGTTTTAATTAAAATGGCTTTAGCTAAAACTTGGTTTTAATTTTAAAGATGACTAAATAAAGAGGATCATCCAAATGAAAAAAACTGCAATCGCATTGACTATCGCTGCACTAGCCGCAGCTTCAGTTGCACAAGCTGCACCACAACCTAACACATTTTATGTAGGTGCTAAAGCAGGTTGGGCATCTTTCCATGATGGTTTAAATCAATTTGAAGGACTATCGAATGACAAGGGAAGTGTTGGTTTTAAACGTAATAGTGTTACTTATGGTGTATTTGGTGGCTATCAAATCACGGATAACTTTGCAGTAGAGTTAGGCTATGATGATTTTGGTCGTGCAAAATTACGCTTTGCTCCAGCCGGTGAAAAAGCAAAAGATGTTGCAAAACATACTAACCATGGCGCACATTTAAGCTTAAAAGCAAGCTACCCAGTACTTGATGGATTAGATGTGTATGCGCGTGTTGGTGCAGCATTAATTCGTTCAGATTATAAATTTTATAATATTGATGAGCCAAAGGCTCCAAGAGCTCATAGTACTCAAGTTTCCCCTATTTTTGCAGGTGGTTTAGAGTATGCATTTATTCCTGAGCTTGCTTTACGTGTTGAATATCAATGGGTAAATAATGTTGGTAAACCTAAAAATTCTGATGGTGAGCGCTTTGATTATAGACCAGATATCGGTTCTGTAACTGCAGGTTTATCTTACCGTTTCGGTCAAACTGTTTATGTACCAGAAGTTGTGAACAAAACTTTCACATTAAACTCTGATGTAACGTTCGGTTTCAATAAAGCGGACTTAAAACCAGCTGCACAAAACGTGTTAGATGGTATCTACGGTGAAATCGCACAGTTAAAATCTGCTTCTGTTTCAGTAGCTGGTTACACAGACCGTTTAGGTTCTGACGCTTACAACTTAAAATTATCACAACGCCGTGCTGACACAGTTGCTAACTACTTAGTCGCGAAAGGTGTTGCTCAAAACGCTATCAGCGCAACAGGTCACGGTGAAGCAAACCCTGTAACTGGTAACAAATGTGATTCAGTTAAAGGTCGTAAAGCACTTATCGCTTGTTTAGCTGACGATCGTCGCGTTGAAGTTGCTGTTAAAGGTAACAAATAAGTAATTTGTTAAACTTATAGCAAGAAAGAAGATGAAAAGACCTAAACCACCGTTTAGGTCTTTTATTATAGCTAGACTTTGTCTAGCTATAAAAACCATACGCTTTGCGTATGGAGCGGAAAAGCTTAAGCGGTGAGCAGAACAA
>JBLUWJ010000036.1:0-23623 GCA_049888895.1 Bisgaard Taxon 45
ATGTAAATATCGATATCTTCTGTGTATTTTCCCTTTAATATTTCTTTTGCAACTTTTTGTTGCTCTTTTTCACAAATAAGAGATGCTTTATGTCTTTTCGTATCCGCGACACTTTGATGACAATTCCAATCCAAAAATTTACAAGGATAGCAACCTGATAATAAAAATATACTGATATAGATTAGTTTAAAATGGATTTTCATCATACACTCTTTATGTATATTCTTTGGCTTTAAGATTTACTAAA
This sequence comes from Bisgaard Taxon 45, assembly GCA_049888895.1. Taxonomy (GTDB): domain Bacteria; phylum Pseudomonadota; class Gammaproteobacteria; order Enterobacterales; family Pasteurellaceae; genus Pasteurella. The sequence goes on from JBLUWJ010000036.1 coordinate 248, forward strand.
AAATATTAAGGCTTTTTAAAACCATTTCTTAAAAGACATTCCTCTTTAGTTGAAGCATTATTTTTATTTTCTAGCATACATCTATTAAAAATAATTTTTGCCTCTTTACTATTACCTGGATAGGTATATACATATCCAGCTTTCGATAATGTCTGGTTTTCTTTCTCTATACAATTCATATTCCAATCTAAGAAGCAATCATTAGAAGGATTTAGAAAACCGCTACACCCAAATTGTAAAAATGTTAAAAACAGCAGGGAAATTTTTTCAAAAAGCTTTGTCATTTAAAACACCTCCATCACTATTTGCAGGTCTAACCAACTTAGGTAATGAAGGATTAACAGGATTTTTGATATCCACTTCCCCCCACTTTTCTGCAAAATCTTTATATGCTGGATTTTCAATTACATTGCAGTGTGAATCAATCATTGTTTTATCAGGCACTTCCGCATAATAACGACTATGCGAATAACACATCCAACAAGCGCCACCTGGGCTTTCATTAAAAACATACCAGCGGTAACTTTTTTCAGAAAAGTTCGTAAAGTAAAATCCAAAACACTTATAAATTACAAACGCCTTTATCCCATTTAGGATTTTGGTATCCACATTCTGCGGGAGTTAAATGGATATACCCTTTTTGGATCATACAATGATATAATTTATCCGATTGTTCCACTGTTTTTATATTCTCTAATTTATAATCACCATATTTACCTCCACAAAACATAACATCCTTCCAACGCTGTTCTGAATTGGTTTTTCCTAGACTATAAGGCTTTTGATACCGAGATATTAAAGGGAATATATCTCCTTTATTCTTATGACAAGCAGATGAAACTACCTGAATTAACGGTCTAAAACACTCCTCTTCAAAAGAATATAGGCATCCATTTAAAAGTAATAATAAACTGAACAATAACAACTTTTTCATCCTAATCACCTCCTAACTTAAATAATATTTCCATAACATCAGGAGAAATTAAATCACTCACAGCAAACGGTGCGGCAACAGGTATCGCCACGGCTGTTGTTGTATCTGCTAAACGTTGCTGAGTGTTATTTTTTTGAGATGCATTCCCCTGTTTATCATACCAACCCCACATTTGCCCTCCTATCATATCGTGAATACCAGCAAAGGATTCCACCAATAAATCAGAAAAGCTACCTGATTTATACGGAATCAATGGTTTTCCGCCTAAATACCATCCCCTTTAAAACTTTTTTGAAATTGACCGCACTTTAGGGAGGATGAAGAAACTCGAGGAAAGAATCCACGTTATCAAGGGGGATTTTTCATCTGTTATGAGAGATTCGCCATCGCAATGAAACATGAACGGAGACATTACGAATACTTCTCCAGCATTTCATCAAATGATTTCAAACTATTTAAAAACACTTCAAAATTCTCTGCCACAGGGAACAGTCGCATTTTCCCTGTTTTTTCATCATATTCATCATGAATCACAATACAAATCTTAGGCTCATTACCTTTGGGGTCATCACGATAATCAAAACAGATGAAATCTCCCTCGCCTGTACTACCAAAAGAATATACATGCTCATAACCATAGATTGGATCATCATAAATATACTGAGCATATATATTTTCAAGAGAAGCGCTAGACTGCTCTGTTTCGTTTTAACAAAAACGCACTCGTCAAAAACGAGTGCGCTCTCAAAGTTCAAGATAAAAATATCGTGCAAAAAACACATTTCGATTAATAACCTTGCGAGTAAATTAACTCTGCAAGCGTGACACTCAATAAAGCAAGATTAAAGCGCTGTTCATCTGCAACCGACCAAAATTGTAGGCCATTTTCTACCGCACTTAACCCACTTATATGTAATTTTGCTGCTTGCTCTTCTGCCATTTCCTGTTCGCCATTCGTCACTGGGGTGCAATATTTTTCTGCATGATAAGTCATCAACGGATTGTCAGCCCAGCTCGCTAAGCAAGATTGAGGATCTAATGCATAATCCGATAATACGCTCACCATTTGTCCCATCCCATAGAAAACGGGCACTTGGATAGAATGAAATACGACATGATCTAATTGTGGAAAGATCTTGTGAATTTGTGTAGTTAAATGCGATGCGGGTGTAGGGAAAACATCAAAAGCTAAGCGTTGTTCACCTTCATCAAGTGGAATGCCATTTAACAGTCGCGCTGTTTGTCCTGCTAATTTACCTACCGTTTCTCCGTTGCTATAAGATGCAGGTAATAACGAGGTTACGGCAATGTCTTTGATTTCGTGATTTGATATCAACGGGGCGATGGCTAATGCAAGTTGTGTCACTTGTGGATCGGCTAAGGACACAATATTACGCTGACGTAAATCCACTAATTTTTCTGGATTGACCCTAGGAATGACCACAGGCACATCTTGAAGGCTAGCACAAATCCCTTTCATATCAATCACCACACAGCCTATTTCCGCGGCTTTCGCGAGATGAGAAACTTGCTGAATATCACCGGCAAAGAAAAGATAATGGATTGATGACCATTCCACCTCTTCTGGTTTAAGTTGTGCCACACTTTTATTATGAAAACGTATCCCTTGTTCTTCATTGAAAGGATAAATTTCAACAATTGATAATTGACTAATATTTAGCTGACTTTGTTCTAGTGTTTCAGCAATTTTCTCGCTTAATTCGAATTCTGCCGCAATAGCGACATTTAAGGTTGCGTTCATTTTTCTCTCCGCAGTAAAATAATGGGCTCATTTTACTGGAACAATAAGAAAAGACAATGACACCAGCAATTGATTTACTGAAAAAACACAAGATTGCCTTTGTGCTACATCACTATGATCATGATCCAAATAACACCCATTTTGGTGATGAGGCTGTGGAGAAATTAGGGATTGATCCCAACCAGTCGTTTAAAACACTGTTAGTAGCAGAAAATGGTGATCAGAAAAAATTAGCCTGTTTTGTGTTACCGACTGCGAACATGCTGAATTTAAAGAAAGCCGCAAAAGCGATCGCTGTGAAAAAAGTGGAAATGGCAGATAAAGAATTTGCCCAGAAAAGTACCGGTTATTTAGTCGGTGGGATTAGCCCTTTAGGACAAAAGCGTGTCTTAAAAACGGTGATTGCGCAGTCTGCGCTAGCCTTTGAACACATTTTTGTGTCTGGCGGAAAACGAGGCTTGAGTGTAGAACTCGCCCCCCAAGATTTAGCCAAACTGCTTAATGCTGAATTTGCCGATATTGTGGATGAATAAGGCTGAAAAAACATTACCAGCCTATTAGGCTGGCAATGTTAATTCTGTATACGCCAATCAAAATTATTAGAACGCGCTCGTATCTTGGAATAGTCCTACTTTGAGATCGGTTGCGGTATAAATTACGCGGCCATCGACTTCCACTTCACCGTCCGCCATACCCATCACAAGTTTACGATTAATCACTCGTTTCATGTGAATACGATAGACGACTTTTTTCGCGCTTGGCAAAATTTGTCCCGTGAATTTCACTTCGCCTACCCCTAGTGCTCGACCTTTGCCCTTACCACCAATCCAACCAAGGTAGAACCCCACGAGTTGCCACATGGCATCTAAACCTAAACAACCCGGCATCACAGGATCGCCTATAAAGTGACAGCCAAAAAACGGTAAATCCGGCTTAATATCAAGTTCTGCTTCAATATAGCCTTTATTAAATAGTCCACCCGTTTCATTCATTTCCACAATGCGATCCATCATCAGCATAGTGGGAGCTGGCAGTTGTGGCCCGTCTTCGCCAAATAATTCGCCACGACCCGATGCGAGTAAATCTTCGTAGCTGTAGCTACTCTTTTTATTTGGTGTACAACTGTTCATTATTTTAAACTCTCCTCAGTTTTAGGATATACAAGCGAATTCTGCTTATTTGCATTCTAACAGAGACAAGTAAAAATAAAAATAGCTAACACATGTAAGCTTAACTTATCGGAGCAGTTATTTTTTCCGTAAGACCCAATCCCAAAAACTGGTTTTATATAACTGCTGCTCGGCACGTTGTTCAATACGTTGTGTGATTAAACGAGAAAGTGGCTGGTTCGTCTCATTGTACGCTTTCCCTTCCTCTTCCACTAAATCACGTTGGAATAAAATATGGCACGCTTGATAGACATCATCAACAGGGTAAATAAAGAACTGACCTGTTTTTACCGCATTCACGACGTCTTCACTTAAACTCAACTGATGGATGACGGTACTCGGTAACATCACCCCTTGTTGCCCTGTTAATCCACGACTCGCGCAAATAGAGAAAAACCCTTCAATTTTCGCATTGACACCACCGACAGAATGGACTAAGCCAAATTGATCGATTGCCCCTGTAATCGCGATAGATTGGGGTAAAGGGCAATCCGCTAAGGCACTGGCTAACACACAAAAACTTGCTAACGAGGCACTATCGCCATCAATCTCACCATAGGATTGCTCAAACACTAAGGAAGCTGAAAAAGGCAATTGAGAAGGAAAACCCAATGTGTGTGCTAAACAGGCTTCTGCAATCATAATACTTTTGCCATGAATATTGCCCGCCAATTCACTTTTACGTTCAACATCCACTACTTCACCATCACCAAATTGCACAATACAACTAATACGTGATGGCTCACCAAAGGCCATTGGGGTACCCGGATATTCAATCACAGACAGTCCATTAATTTGCCCAACGATCTCCCCTTCGGTGGCAACATACACTTGTTCGTGCAAAATATCCGAATAGGTATGTTCCTTTAAAAAGCCTTGCTGCATTTCTTTGTGTTGAAAAAATTGCTCAAAATCTACCGCACTGAGTAATGAATCTGTCTCTTTCTGATTTAAAATCGCACTGCCCGCTAAAATCGTCTTTAGTTTCAGTGGGGAGATAGAGACAAATGCACGATCTTCGCTTTCTCGCACTAAAAGTTGGTAAAGTTTATTCAAGCCATCTAAGGTTAATTGAGGTAATTGGTGGTCATTGGCAATAGATTGTACATATTGTGCCCATTTTAAGCCTTGTTCCGCACTTTCAATGCCATAATAGCTTTCGATTTCCGAATAATCCGCCAAGTCATACAAATCTGCATCGAGTTCATCCAAGGTGGCTAATTCTTCTCGGTTACCAAGTAAAATCACTTTTAATGACAAAGGATAACTCGGGATATCACAAGGTAGATCTTTAAACGGATGGACAGAATACCAGTCAAAACGTTGTGTTAAAAGTAGCTGTTTTAATCGTAGCCATAAATCAAATTGGCTGATAAGCGATCCCACAGCTAAAATTAGCACACCGCCATTGAGTTGGTGCACTAAACCTGGATTTAATTGAATCTCTTGAGAGCTTGGATGAAGACGTACTGAACCCAACAATTGAAATTGATCAACATGTAATGCACTGGCCACTCTTTTTTTCGCGACAAAATTATCTTCTTTATGTTGTGCAACCTCTGTAAAAATCCGTGGAAACGAAAAAGAATCGCCCTGTTCCACATGGTATTGTACGCCATGTAATTGTTCATCGGGTTGTTGTCGGCTTGAGACAAAATCCTCAAGTAAATTGGCATATTCCCCCTGTTCATCTCCTTTTAGTACAAATAAGTGACGATGCGGATTTTGTAAAAATTGCTCAATGGCTGCACTTGCTCGCTTTTGTAACGCAAAAAAATCAAGGCGAGAATGAGGTAATTCAGTTAATTGAAGTTCTGGGCGCAGGTCTTGCCAAGAAAGGGCTTTTTCAGCTAAAAAAGATGGATTCACGCGTATTCTCTTCGTTATTTTAAATTGTTTTAAAGGGTCTAATTGATGAGTTTGGCATTATCTCACATTTCCCAAAATAGTGAAAATCTGCTAGAAAATAGACATAAAAAAGAGTATATTGGCTGAGTTACCACGTCACGAATGAGCCGAAGTGAGAGAATATTATGAAATATCAGAAACTTGAGAATCAAGAAGCACATTGGAAATGGTTGTACTTAATCAAAAAGCACCGTGAAGGTGAAAATATTACTTGTTATGAAGAACGCAGTTTAAGTGAGGAAAAAGTAAAACAACTTATTGCGCAACAAAACCAACCGCAAGCTATTGAAGATTGGATTAAAACCCACTTATCACCTCAGTTAACGATCAAACTCGATCAAGCTATCCGTGCTCGTCGTAAACGCTTTTTTAATGGTGAAAAACAATCCACGAAGAAAAAATCCATTGACCTAGAATACGCTGTTTGGCTGAGACTTTCACGTTATTCGCGTAAAATGAAAATGACCCTTTCCGATACCATTACCTACATGATCGATGAACGAGAAAGCAAAGCACAGTATGAAACGCAAATCTCCGCCATGAAAGCCGGGCTAAAAGACTTATTAAAATAAACAGATAAAAAAGACAAGGACAGCACCTTGTCTTTTTCGTTATGATGACTAAATCTAAGAGAAACCTTATTCAACAATTGGAATAATTTTCGTCGCATGTGAACCTTTGTCACCATGAACGACTTCAAATTGCACTTTTTGACCCGCTTTTAATGAACGATAGCCTTCCATTTCAATAACTGAGTAATGTGCGAAAATATCCGCATCTGTTCCTTCTGCCGAAATGAATCCAAATCCTTTTGCGTTATTGAACCATTTAACTACACCAACTTCCATAATTAAAACCTCTAATCGTCTAACGACTTTTGACTATTTTTATTCTAATAAGACAATATTGTCTTACCACCCAAATTTTATTCAGAGTAATATTCTCGGAATTTTCTCTTTTTGGCAATTAAAAATAGTTTAAAATCAAACCGAGATCACAAAATTTTTGCATTTTGGAAACGTTTTCTCATTTCACACCTCTTAATCATAACGAGTTAAGAATGTGTATTATTTATTTTTTGTTGTTTTTTACGTAATTCTTGTGCCACAAATGCAATGGCTTCTCCCGAGCTCATCCCCTCAGCCATAAGTTGTTGTATCTTCTCAACTGCGTCCTGTTGTTGTTCGTGCGTCAAACCTAATAGTGCGTTATCTAACATTTCATTTCACCTAGAAAAAACAAATAAAATTAACCCATACTTAACATATGGACTTTAAATTCCAATCAAAAATATTAATCAAATCGAGCCATTGCTGATCCAAACCAGCTGTGATTGTCATCGTTTGCTGTGTGATAGGATGTATAAAAGTCAATCGCTCTGCATGTAGCATTAAGCGTTGCACACCCGTATGTGCGGTTAAGGCCCGATTTTGGTGTAAATCACCATATTGTGTATCCCCTAGAATAGGATGGAAAAGATGTTTCATGTGGCGACGTAACTGATGCTTTCTTCCTGTATGTGGAATTAAACGCACCAGAGAATAACGCGTCGTTTGATACTTTTTCACCGCATAAGGCATTTCTACCTGATTTAAACCAACATAATCGGTGACAGCTTCTTGTGGCACTTTATCATCTTGTGAAAATTTATCCGCAATCTTATCTAATTGTACTTTCAGTGGATAATCAATCCGTCCCTCACCAACTAAATACCCTCGAACAATAGCTAAATAACTTTTTTGCACTTGCTTATTTTCAAACTGAAGACACAATAAATTCGCCACTTCGCTACTTAATGCAAAAAGTAAGACACCTGAAGTCGGACGATCTAAACGGTGAATAGGATAAACATGCTGACCAATTTGATCACGCAATGTTTGCATCACAAATTGCGTTTCATGTCGATCAAGCCAACTGCGGTGGACGAGCATTCCTGCTGGTTTATTGACTGCAACCAGATAGGCATCTTGATATAAAATCGTTAATGTCATTGCTTATTTCTGCAGTAGCTTTTCAATTTCGCTGATCGGACTTAATAAATCTGCGAGTCCATTCAGCTCCTTCAATGCTTCTTCAAGATAAGGGGTAATGGAGATTTTATTTGGCAATACGGCTTCGCTTTCAACTAAAGCATACATACGCGGAATAAAGATCCATTGTAACCACTCTGTTGGACTCATGGTGTCTAACGCAAAAGGCTGCTCACTTAAAAAAGCACTTTCTGGTGGAGGCGTGATCTGCCACAGTCCAAGCGACTGCATGTTGGATTGCAGTTGTTGTAAATGACGTTTTGTTTGTTGATGCATGAAGATTCCTTACTTTCAAAATAAGCGGTTATTTTAGGGGATTTTGCCCTTTTTAGCCAATAACACGAAAAAATAGACCTCAGTTTGACAAAAATTGATTAAAATAAATCTCTTTTTTCTTACTCGCTGGTGATGCTATGTATCTTATCGAAGCCTTTTTTCGCTATATCCCAACAGAGAATGTCGCGCAAGACCCGCTTTATTTACTTAATCAAGTCATTGATCAATGGCGTTATAATGGGCAAATTATTGGGCGTGAAGTGCCGTTGTATGTGGCGAATCTAGAAGCGCAACAAGGTTTAGCTATACGTCTGATTTGTCCTGAACAACAAAGCTTATTGCCAGAATACAATAATCAAGAAGTCGAAAATGCCTTGTTTAAAGCCAATAAGCGCGGTCTGTTTTTTGATAGTTTCCACATCATTGCAGACGATCTCAACTCGGATCAAACTAGTCAACACGAAAAGGTGAGTTGGCAGGTATTATATACCACCCATTTACAATCTTGTTCACCACTACACAGTGGCGAAGATATGTGTCCAATCCCGTTATATCGGGTTTTAAAAAACATACCGCATTTAAGTATGGATGTGATTAAATGGCAAGAAAATTGGCAGGCATGCGATCAGTTACAGATGAATGGTAGTGTATTAGAGCAACATGCTTTAGCAGAGATTTCTGAACCAAAGAGTACGTTATCAAAGCATGGACGCTATTTGGCCAACGAAATCGAACAGCATACGGGTATCCCCACTTACTATTATTTATACCGTATTGGCGGCAACAGTTTAGCGCAAGAACAACAACGTTGCTGTCCGCAGTGCCAGAAAAACTGGCGATTAATCCAACCACTTTTTGACTTGTTCTATTTTAAATGTGATGATTGTCGCCTTGTTTCAAATTTATCATGGCATTGGCAATAAACCGCTGATGAGCACTAAATTGTTTGCATTAAGGAAGGTAAGATGCAGTATCAACACGATAGCTTAGACAAACTCAAACTAGGTCAACAAACACAATATTCATCAAATTATGACCGCACTTTATTACAGCCAGTCCCGCGTCACTTAAATCGAGATACGCTCGGCATTACCCACACACAGCCCTTCACGTTTGGGGCCGATATTTGGACTGCTTATGAAATTTCTTGGCTAAACTTAAACGGTGTGCCTCAAGTGGCAATTGCTGATGTGATCATTGATTTTCAAAGTGAAAACTTAATCGAGTCAAAAAGCTTTAAGTTGTATTTAAACAGTTTCAACCAAAGCAAATTCGCCACCTTTGAAGAAGTACAACATCACTTAGCTCAAGATCTCAGTGATTGTGCCAAAGGATCGGTCAAAGTTACATTACGTCCATTGTCAACGTATTGTCATGACCCAATTGTAGAATTAGCAGGCGAATGTCTGGATCAACAAGAAATTGAAATTCATGACTATGACTTTAATCCTGACCTTTTGGCAAACTGTACCAATAATCAAGTCGTTACAGAATCACTTGTCAGTCATCTCCTGAAATCCAACTGTTTAATTACCAACCAACCCGATTGGGGAACCCTTCAAATTCGTTATGAAGGGAAACAAATTGATCGTGAGAAATTATTGCGTTACATTGTTTCTTTCCGCCAACACAATGAATTTCATGAACAATGCGTAGAGCGGATTTTTTGTGATCTGATGCGCTTTGCTAAACCTGACAAACTGACGGTTTATGCACGTTATACTCGACGAGGAGGATTGGACATTAATCCTTTCCGTTCCAATTTTGAAACGGTTCCACCTAACCAACGCTTGGCTCGTCAATAGGAGAAATTATGCCGAAAAATATTTATTATGTGAATCCACGCGGTAGTATGGATCAACTTTCTCATTTAGAGGTCGAGCTACTCACTAAAAAAGCGAAAAGCCAACTTTATACTTTGTATCGTAACTGTTCATTAGCAGTATTAAACTCGGGTGCAGTCACGGATGATAGCCGTGCACTACTCAATAAATACCCTGATTTTGATATTCATCTGGTTGCAAGAGAACGGGGGGTATCACTGGAATTACATAATCCGCCCGAAGATGCCTTTGTGGATGATCGCATTATTCGCAGTATTCAATACCATTTATTTGCAGTGTTACGTGATATTTTATTTGTGAATGTCATGAGTCAACGTTTAAATCCGAACAATATTCAGGACAGCAAACACATTACTAATTTAGTTTTTGCCATCTTGCGTAATGCGAAAGCCTTACCGATTGGTGAGCACCCCAATCTTATCGTCTGTTGGGGTGGCCATTCCATTAATCAATTGGAATATCAATATTGCCGTGCTGTAGGCAACGAGCTTGGACACCGTGAACTGAATATTATTACAGGTTGTGGACCCGGTGTGATGGAAGCCCCAATGAAAGGGGCCGCAATTGGACATGCTAACCAACGCTATAAAAATAGCCGCTTTATCGGGATTACTGAGCCCTCTATTATTGCCTCAGAACCACCGAATCCTATTGTCAATGAATTGATCATTATGCCTGACATTGAAAAACGCCTTGAGGCATTTGTACGCATGGGACACGGTATTCTGATTTTCCCGGGTGGACCAGGTACGTTTGAAGAATTACTTTACATCTTAGGGATCAAACTTGCAGAAGAAAATAAGGATCATATCCTACCACTCATTTTAACTGGTCCCAAAGAGAGTGCCGATTACTTCACCACCATCGATCGCTTTATTGGTGAAACATTAGGCAAAGAGGTACAAGCATTATATGAAATTATTATTGATGATCCCGTTCAGGTAGCTAGAAAAATGAGCCAAACCATGCACGATGTCAAAATGGAGCGCTATCAAACGGGTGATTCTTATGGATTTAATTGGTCATTGAAAATTCCAACGGATTTCCAATTACCGTTTATCCCAAGCCATGAAAATATGGCAAATCTCAATCTTCATCGTAATCAGTCAACACTTGATTTAATCGCTAACTTACGTCGTGCTTTCTCGGGTATTGTGGCAGGTAATATCAAACCTGAAACACAGGATGCTATTGAAGAATACGGTGTATTTAAATTACATGGTGATGTCGAACTGTTGGAAAAAATCGATCGTGTTTTACAAGATTTTATTGTGCAAGATCGTATGAAGTTACCAGATGGTAATGATTATGTGCCTTGCTATGAATTGGTAAAATAGCAAAAAATACCGCACTTTTGATAAAAAAATAGCTTGTTTCCCAACAAGCTATTTTCTTTATGCGAGCGAATTAGCGTAAGATCAACACCGGTTTATCACTATAACGTGCGACTTTTACTGTATTGGAACTTAGTCCTTCTTTATTATCCCGTACCGCCATCATAATGATCAGATCAATATTTTTCTCTTTCGCAATACGAATAATTTCCTCATAAACGGGACCATGTGCCAAAATATGTTGGACTTTTGCCCCTTCAGGAAAGTGTTTTTGCGTGAAATTATGCAAAGCCTTATTCGCCTCACTTAGTACATCTTGATCAAAGTTTTTCGGCAAAAAAGAGGACACAAAACTGCTACCAAAAGGTGGCACCACACTCATCACACGATACACGGTATCAGGATTATGTTGTGTCATTTCTAATGCGGTTTTGACCGCCTTTTCTGCGTCTTCTAAATGGCCTAAATCTGCAGTAATCAAAATTTTCTTAAACATAGTTTTTCCTTACGCTAGCTGACGACGGCGTTGATAAATTGCTAACATGAACAATAAGATTAATGTTGGAATAAATAACCATTCTTTCGCAAGGGCATCCTTGACAGGCACAGCCCCTTCTAATACCACTTGATCCCAATTCAATCCCGCTTTTGCTGCAATCGAATCAATTTCAACTGCATCAATCAGTAATTGTTTACCTTCTGGTTTTTCTTGTTCAAACAAGGTTAACCCCATTTTCTGTAAACGTTCTTCTCCCGTTTGCCCTTCTGCGATAGGTAATTGTGCATAAAATTCAATTTGTTTACCGTAAGGATTTAAGCCCGATACTTTGATCGTTAAATTATCACCTACCGTGGCATGTTGTACTTCTTGTGTTAGCTGCGCGGGTTCAAAATATCGCGCTGTTGGCGAAATATGTTCCATAAAGAAACCTGGACGGAATAAGGCAAACGCTAACACAAATAAGGCGAGACTTTCCCATAACCTATTACGACGGAAGAAATAACCTACGGCTCCCGCTGTAAAAGCGAGAATACCAATCGTGGCCGTGATAAAGACTAACACCCCTTTCGCAAAGCCCACATCAATTAACAACAAGTCAGTGTTAAAAATAAACAAGAACGGCAAAATGGCGGTACGTAAACTATAAGAGAATGCGGTTAATCCCGTTTTAATTGGATCGCCCCCAGATACTGCTGACGCGGCAAATGACGCTAAACCCACCGGAGGAGTCACATCGGCCATAATCCCAAAATAGAACACAAACAAATGCACGGCAATTAACGGTACGATGAAACCATTTTGGCGACCCACTTCAATAATCACCACCGCCATTAACGAAGAAACCACGATATAGTTTGCTGTCGTCGGCAAGCCCATACCTAGGATTAAACTAAAGCCAGCGACCAATAATAACATTAAGAAAATGTTACCCATTGAAAGGGTTTCAATAATGGTGGCGAGCTGAACCCCAAAACCGGTTAATGACACGACCCCAACGATAATTCCTGCTGTTGCGGTGGCAATCCCGATTCCGATCATATTTCTGGCACCCGCTTCAAGGCCATCCACTAAATCTTTCCAACCGAGTTTAAACTCACGACGGAATGTCGTTTGTTTCCTAAAATAGGCTAATAATGGGCGTTGTGTTAATAAAATTACAATGAGGAATAAAGCGCCCCAAAATGCCGATAAGCCGGGTGATAAACGTTCCACCATTAAACACCAGATCAAAATAATCACTGGTAATAAGAAATGTAAGCCAGCATTAATGGTTGGTCTGACAGATGGCAATTTCACCACAGGTGAATGCGGATCATCAATTTCAAGATCTGGGAATGTCGCGACACGGCGTAATAATAAAAGATAAATGACAGAAAGTAACACGATCACAATACTGAACGCATAATGTGGTGTGACGACTTTTAGCCAACCCAGTCCAAACTCAACGGCGAAATACAACACACACAGGAAAATAAAGGTGCCTAGTGCGCGCATCAAGGTATTTAAAAATGGTCTTGCTTCATCGGTACGTGGTAAACCTTGTAAATTCATTTTACACGCTTCAAGGTGCACAATATAAACAAGCGCAATATATGAAATCACCGCAGGTAAAAAAGCATGCGTGATCAGCTGGCTATACGGCATATTGACATATTCAATCATTAAAAAGGCGGCCGCGCCCATAACAGGCGGCATAATTTGCCCATTCACCGAAGAGGCCACTTCTACTGCCCCCGCCTTCTCTGCCGAAAAACCGACGCGTTTCATCATTGGAATGGTAAATGTGCCCGTTGTCACCACATTCGCAATCGATGAACCTGAAATTAAGCCAGTTAGACCTGATGCCACAACAGCCGCTTTTGCTGGGCCTCCACGTAAATGTCCTAAATACGCAAACGCACTTTTAATGAAATAGTTCCCTGCACCTGCTTTATCCAATAACGCACCAAATAACACAAACAAGAATACATATTTGGTCGACACCCCTAATGCCACACCAAAGACGCCCTCTGTGGTTATCCATTGTTGATTAATGATATGAGAAAGGGAGCCCGTACGATGACTAATGATCCAATCTGTTGGTAAATATTGTCCAAAATAGTTATAAATTAAAAAAATACTGGCAATAATTACCAAGGGTAAGCCAAGACTACGGCGTGTGGCTTCAAGTAACAACACAATCCCAATACAGCCCGCAATAATATCTTGCAAGTTTGGCGCACCAAAACGGGTCACTAAGCCATCATAAAAGAACAGATAATATGAACCTAAAAATGCCCCTGCAGTCGCAAAGATCCAATCCGTTAACGGGATACGATGCTTCGGTGAAAATTTAAAGGCTGGATAAGATAAGTAAGCCAAAAATAACGCAAAGGCAAGATGAACAGAACGAGCTTTGGTATCATCGAAAACGACATTGATATTGACCCCAATACTACGCAAACACTCTTGCAACCAAAATGGTGCTGGAGAGGCGTAATACAGTTGAAAAAGAGACCATAAGATCGCCACTCCAGCAATTAATTTTTTGGGGAAACCATCAGGGTCACGACCACCAGTATCACTTGATGCCACAATATCTTGTAAATCATCATAATCGATATTTTTTGTTGACACGCTAAAACTCCTCGTCATCTAAAAATAAAAAAACGGAAAAAAGGCAGGAAAACTGCCTGCCTTAAAAATAGAAAGGTAAAAAAATTACAACCAACCTCTTTCTTTATAGTAACGCACTGCCCCTTCGTGTAATGGTGCAGAAAGCGCATTTTTAATCATGTCTTCTTCTTTTAAGTTAGCAAATGCTGGGTGTAAACGTTTAAAACGATCGAAGTTATCAAAAACCGCTTTCACAATCGCATACACGCTGTCAGCATCCACATCAGAAGAGGTCACTAAAGTCGCATAGACACCAAATGTATCGGTTGGGTTATCGCTACCTTTATATAAACCACCTGGAATTGTTGCTTTTGCATAATATGAATGTTCTGCAACGAGCTTATCAATTTCAGGTCCTGTAATTGGCACTAAATGTGTCTCACAAGATGCCGCAGCTTCTTTTAATGCACCATTTGGGTGACCGACGTTATAAGTAATTGCATCTAAGTTGTTATCACACATCACTGATGCCATTTCAGCCGGTTTTAATTCCGATGCCACTTTGAAAGCGGAGGCATCCCAACCTTTAGCACCAAGAATCACATTCATGGTTGCACGTGTACCTGAACCAGGATCACCGACATTCACACGTTTACCTTTTAAGTCATCAAAACCTTTAATATTCGCATCAGTACGTGCCATTAATGTGAAAGGTTCTGGGTGAATAGAAAAGACCGCTCTTAATTTCTCATTTTTTTTGCCTTCAAACGAGCTAGAACCATTATATGCATGATATTGCCAGTCTGATTGTGCAATACCGAGTTCCATCTGATGACTTGCAATTGAGTTAAGATTCGCAACAGAACCGCCTGTCGATGGCGCATTACATTTTACGCCCGTTTTCGCAGAGTCGCGATTCACTAATTGACAGACAGATTGACCGACAACATAGTACACGCCAGTTTGACCACCTGTACCAATCGTCACAATTTTATCCGCAGCAAATACTGCGCTTGAGCAAAGCATTAATGCTGCAGTCATCGAAAGCTTAAGAGACTTTTTCATAGCGTCATTTTCCTTATTTGTTTTGTTGGTTTGCCAAGAAACTCACTTCTATTAGCGGACTTACAAATAGCAAAGATTTTACGTTTTGGCAACAATTTATTTTATAGCCCGTCAAATCTGAGCTTTTTTGCACATGGCGCAAAAGAAAAAGCGAGATTAACTTCTCAAGCCAATTCCTCGACTAATTAAATAATAGGCTAACGTATATAAACAGGCAATAAAAGCAATTAATACGCCAAATGTATAGCCTACTGCAACATCAGAGATGCCTAAAAAGCCATAACGAAAACCATTGATCATATACACAATTGGGTTTAATTTTGACACCCATTGCCAGAAAGGGGGTAAAAGCGTGAGTGAATAAAAAACACCCCCTAAATAGGTTAGTGGCGTTAAGACAAAAGTGGGAATAATACTGATATCATCAAACGAACGAGCAAATACCGCATTAATCAAGCCCCCTAAAGCAAACGTTGCGGTCGTCATACATAGTGTGAGGACAATCACAAACCAAGAATGGACGTCAAAACTCACAAAAGACAAAGCCACAATCGTGACCAATATCCCAACGCATAAGCCCCGCGCCATACCGCCTACCATATAACCTAGAATAATGATATGCGGTGAGGTTGGCGAGATTAATAATTCTTCCACATTTTTTGCAAATTTTGTGCTGTAAAAGGAGGACGCCACATTGGCAAAAGCATTGGTGAGCGAGGACATCATAATTAAACCGGGCACAATAAATTGCATATAGCTGACACCGCCCATCTCACCAATCCGACTACCAATTAAATGGCCAAAAATCACAAAATATAACGTCATTGTAATCACTGGTGGCACTAAGGTTTGTACCCAGATCCGCGTAAAACGGCGGATTTCTTTCATCACGATCGTTTGAAATGCAACCCATGCTAACTTCATTTGCCACCTTCCTGTTCAAGTTGTTTTCCTTTGTTTAGCGACATAGACACGAAAAGTTCTTCTAAACGATTGGCTTTATTACGCATACTTAACACTTGAATGCCTTGTGCCGATAATTGAGCAAACAGCGAATTGAGGCCTTGTTCACGACGAACCTCCACTTCTACACTATTCTCCGTCACCTGCAAAACCTGATAACCTTCAATAATCGGCTGTGCAGAGTTGAGCGCCAGATCGAGGACAAACGTTTCTGTTTCTAACTTGGCTAATAAGGCCTTCATGGGCATATCAATCATCAATTTACCTTGCTGAATAATGCCGATATGACGGCATAACATTTCCGCCTCTTCTAAATAATGTGTGGTGAGAATAATTGTCGTGCCTTGTTGGTTGAGTTCACGTAAGAATGTCCACATGGTTCGGCGTAACTCAATATCCACACCCGCTGTTGGCTCATCTAAAATCAATAACCGGGGATGATGCATCAATGCACGTGCAATCATTAGACGACGCTTCATGCCACCCGATAAACGGATTGCTTGCTGGGTCCTTTTCTCCCATAAATCCAATTTTTTCAACCAACGCTCTGCCCGTTTTAATGCCTCATGACGTGGAATACCATAATAGCCAGCTTGATTAACTAAAATATCAATGACTCGCTCAAATTGATGAAAATTAAATTCTTGTGGCACTAACCCAATACATTGTTTTAATGCACTTAAATCACGATCTAAGTCATACCCAAAGACCTTGACTGTCCCACTCGTTTTATTCACAAGCGAACTAATGATGCCAATCAGGGTTGATTTGCCTGCACCATTATGACCAAGCAACGCATAAAAGTCCCCTTCTTGCACTTTCAGATCAATGCCATCCAAGGCGTTTACACCATTTTTATATATTTTACGGAGTTGTGTAATTTCTAATGCTAACATTATTCATGCTGTCCTAAATTCGGCTGACATCAAATCGCTCTAAGTCGATTTGATCGGGTGTGCCATAAAATGCAGATAACGCTTTACGTAGCGTTTCTGCGCGTTTAGGTAAACCATTTTTTGCATACCATTTGACTTGCTGATAGACGGCTTGCTTAAAAGGTTGTGTATCTCCAGGATCGCCACTTAAATTATCCACACTGGCGAAATAGCGAAAACCGGCTGCATCGGATAAAATCCATTCAATTGCTTGCGGTTTCACTTCCACTTGCTCAAATAAACGTTGTTGCTGTGCCGTTCTACCATCCGGCTCATACCAATAACCAAAATCTTCTAATTGACGTCGGGCTTTACCTGCGACTAACCAATGGGCAATTTCATGTAACCCACTACTGTAAAAGCCACGTGCAAAATAAATCACATGTTGTGGGCAGTCTT
Organism: Bisgaard Taxon 45; assembly: GCA_049888895.1. Lineage (GTDB taxonomy): Bacteria > Pseudomonadota > Gammaproteobacteria > Enterobacterales > Pasteurellaceae > Pasteurella. The sequence continues at coordinate 17,964 of JBLUWJ010000036.1, forward strand.
GGTTTGCAGGGACATAGAGCGGTTCATCGCCACCTTTCACCAAAATCGTATTATATTCCCGTTCAAAACATTGATTAAAAATCGCTATCAAATCCGAAAGTTGATGCACCATACCTACCCCAAATTAAAAATTTTGACAAAACGACCGCACTTTAAAAACAAAAAGAGACAAGATCATGCCTCTTTCTGCCCTAAATTGCTAGCGTTATTTAAAACTATCTAATTGTTGCAACGCGGCAATCCGTTTTTCTAATGGTGGATGGCTCATAAATAAGGCGGCCAAGCCTCCACGTTTACCGTTAATCGCAAAAGCAGCAAGTTGTCCCTCTAACTCTTGTGGTTCATGTAAACGTTGCAAACGTTGTAACGCAGCAATCATTTTTTGTTTACCCACTAATTGCGCTGACCCGGCATCCGCACGAAATTCTCGATAGCGAGAGAACCACATCGCAATCATGCTAGCTAAGAAACCAAATAAAATTTCCAAGACCATTGACACAAGGAAATAAACCCCAGTGCTCCCTTCACCATCTCGGTTACTCGACACCACTTTCGCAATCATACGCGAAACAAAAATCACGAAGGTATTTAATACTCCTTGTAATAGAGTCATAGTCACCATATCACCGTTTTTAATATGTGCGACTTCGTGTGCCAGTACCGCTTCCGCCTCATCTGGCGTCATCGCTCGTAATAAGCCGGTACTCACCGCCACTAAGGCATTATTTTTACTCGGTCCTGTCGCAAATGCATTCACGTCTTCAGAATGATAAATTGCCACATCAGGCATCGGTAAATTCGCCCGTTCTGCTTGCGCACGAACGGTATTGACCAACCAACGTTCTGCATCGTTACGTGGCTGTGTAATCACTTCTGCGCCGACGGAACGTAATGCCATTGTTTTAGATAAAAATAGAGAAATAAGTGAGCCAGAAAAACCAAATAATGCTGCCATCAGCAATAAGCCCGTCGCCTCTTGTGCTTGGATCCCCGTCAAACTTAGAATAATATTAAAAACCACTAAAACTGCCATATTCGTGGCAAGAAATAGCAAAATTCGCATCATAAGTAAAATCCTTATCGTTAGGTTAAGTAATCAATGTTGTAATATAGTAACAAAATCGTTAAATTCAATAGCAAATTGAATAAATTTTACCACAAACTCATTTGTACTTGTGCGCTAACAGATTCTGTTTCAGGTAAATTGACGTGTAAACCAATTAAACGCACTTCCCTACCAGCCGCACGCTGCCAAATTTGAGTAAGTAGTATTTCAAATGAGTTAAGCGTAATCAGCATGCCACGTTTTTCTAGTGTCGTCACATTAAAATCCGCAAATTTCAGTTTTACGCCAACTTTATGTGGTATCGAAAACGATAAATGGGGACAATGATTTTTAAGACGTTTGATGAGTGAAGTATAAAGCTCCGCTAAAATAACATCTGCCTGGGCTAATTGCGCAATATTCTGTTGCAATGTGCGCTCTACACCAACTGATTTCAAAATCCGATGTGGTTCAATCTGACGTTCATCAATCCCGTGACTAAATCGCCAAATGCGCTGTCCCAGTTTCCCAAAATGTTCTAATAGCATCGCTTTATTCATTTGCTGAATATCTGAACAGGTGTACAAACCAAGTGCATCTAAACGTTGTGCCGTCACTTTTCCCACTCCCGGAATACGTTTTAATGGCAAGGTGGCAACAAACGATTGAACTTCTTCAGGGCTAATGACAAATTGGCCATTGGGCTTATTTTGATCCGAGGCAATTTTAGCCAAAAACTTCAAAGGAGCAATCCCTGCAGAAGCGGTTAAACCCAGTTCCGTCAAAATAGCCTGACGAATCTCAGAGGCAATCCACGTTGCTGAGCCCGAACAGGCAGTCGAATCCGTCACATCCAAATAAGCTTCATCTAAAGATATAGGTTCAATCAAATCGGTGTAACGTCGAAAAATCGTATGAATTTGCTGTGATACCTGTTTATATAAAGGCATATTCACTGGTAATAGAATTAAATTCGGACATAATTTAAACGCTTGTGCTGTTGACATTGCACTATGTAAACCAAATTTCCGCGCTTCATAATTACAGGTTGCAAGTACCCCTCGACGTTCAACCGCTCCGCCTACTGCAATCGGCTTGCCAATCAGGGTGGGATTATCTCGCATCTCAATAGCAGCGTAAAAACAATCCATATCCACATGAATAATCTTTCGCGTCGTTATCATCCCCAACACACTCATATAGCTTGATAAATTGCTTAAAATATTACCGCACTTTAACACATACAACTGTATAAATAAACAGTTAAGTTCGCGCTAAACTTAATACTTTTGAAAACAAGCGTTTAAATAATAAAGGAATAGATTGGCTACCACGCTTTTTTATCTCATTAGATAGTGCTATCGCGAGATCGGGTTTTGATGTGCGTTGAATTGCACGTTGAATAATTTTACTCATAGGGTAGGAATGGGATTTAATTTGCCACTGCGCGAGACGAATGAAGACATCTGCAAAACCATTGGCATAAAAAAAGTGCTCAATATCACGTTTCGGTAAAATGGTGATTCTATCCGATCTAACCCTTTCCTCATCTAGCATATCCTCAACGATCTCACCGTATTTTTTCCCTGCTTCATCACCATCTGTTAATACATACCATTGAATGCCCATCGCTTTTACATATTTAAGTAACGGTTTTAGACCACTTTGTGCAAATTCAACAATTCGAATGCCTTCCATTTCAAGGTTGATTTCTAACAAGGTCGCTAACTCAGATAAAATCCAAACCTCGCTTTCTCCTTCAACTAAAATCCACATCCGTGAAAATAACGCTAAACTGCGATTATGGTGAATATGGAAGGTTAAGCGCCTAAAATCCTCTTTTCCCAGATCTTTTCGTCCCAATTGAAAGCAATTAATTTTTTCTGGCGTACGCACTAAACGGCAAATCGCATGAAGATTCACTTGTGAAATTAATTCAACCGAATTGGTAGTCGTGACCCGTTGTACAGGCAGATAACTAACAAGCTCCCACATAATCGCTACCATTCTTGGGTGCAATCTCGCATCGGGATCTTCAAAGAGGATAATAGGACGCGTGAAACGACCGAAATGAATACGCTGATTACGAATAAATAAACTGGCTAACGAAAAAAACAGTTTCTTACGTAGCCGATGCGTTTCGTCTTGTTTCAATTTCGCACACAGTGATTTTGCTTTATGCCAAAGTAACGTCGTATCCTGTTTAATTTCTGTCATATTTTTATGATTTAAGAAGTAATAACACAACAGATCAGATACAGCACGAATTTCGTCTTGAATTTCATCTTGAATTTCAGTACGAATTAATCGGAAAGAATGATGCGCGCGATTTAATCGTGCATCACGAAAGCGGTAAACAGGATGGCGAGCAATTAATGAAAAGACCAAACTCTTGATGTCATCTACCTTAATCGGTTCGCCCTTCTCATTGAGAAAAGCATAAGTCGTATCCACTTGGTTGTTTGCCTTAATTTGTCCTTCAACCCGCAAATAAAGCCGCTGATAACCATCAGGATGCTCGACTAACAAATGATGTTGCAAATAAGGTAAGTGATACGCCATACTGTCTTCATTTTTTTCACTTTCAGCAAAAGTAAACAACAAGATAAGATGATTTACTGGCTCGGTTTGTTCGGTAGGAATATGGAAATCACGCAGTGTAAACTGATAAAGTGCATTTTCTGGGTTAAAAATTAAACTTAATGCGGATAATAAACTGGATTTACCCCACATATTTTCACCAATTAATACCATGTCCGCACTAAAACGGATAGATAAACGGTGAATACCACGAAATCCCAATACGTCTAATTGCCGTAAATGCATAACCACCTCTTGTTTTTTTCCTCGCCTTACCTAGAATGGAGAAAGCGTTTTACTTAAGGAATATGTATATGTACGAAGGGCTTCTGATTGTTTTATGTCCACTTTTTCTCGGTTATCTGATCAAAACACAAAACAAAATACTCTTAACCTCAATTAATCATGTCCTGATGATACTACTTTATATAATTTTATTCATCATGGGATTTTCATTAGGACAATTGGATAATTTAAGTGAAAAATTACCGATTATTGCAATTTCTGCAATGACATTTGCCATTATTATCCAATCATTCAATTTAATGGGTTTAATCGCTTACGATCGCCTTTTTCCTAAACCATTAAAAAAAGTCGCCCGTGAGATACCTTCTCGCTGGAAACTCTTATTCGATTCAGGCAAACTTTGTGCGATGGTCTTGCTTGGTGCAATCATCGGCTACTTGCTAAAAGGGTTGATTAGTCTACCTGAGCACGCCAGTACTTATATATTAGTCTGCCTTATCTTTTCCGTTGGTATCCAATTAAGAAATAATGGGATTGCGTTACGTGATGTACTTTTCAATAAGCGAGGATTAATAACAGGGGGGATTTTCATCATTACGTCGTTATTTGGTGGGCTACTTGCTGCGCTCTTATTAAAACTCCCCATCACTCAAGGCCTTGCGATCGCATCAGGGTTTGGTTGGTATTCATTGTCCAGTGTTGTCATCAATGATGCGTGGGGACCGATGTTTGGTAGTATCGCCTTTTTTAACGATCTCTCACGTGAAATTGTGAGTTTATTTCTTATTCCTTTCTTAATGCAAAATCACCGCTCTTCTGCGATCGGTATATCAGGTGCGACAGCCTTAGATTGTACATTGCCAATTATTCAAAAAGCAGGAGGGATTGAAGTCGTACCATTAGCAATCAGTTTTGGTTTTGTCACCAATATCTTACCGCCTATTTTATTGGTCTTTTTTTCGTCTTTTCCAATTTAAACTGGGTTTAAATAAAGTGATATGTGTCATTATTAATATAACAACTCATCCGAATAAGGTGCGCCTAATAACAGCTCATAATTTGCATATTATCATTGTGTAATACACAACATTAGAGAAGATAAAATAAATTGTAACTAACAATATGGTCAATATGTAGGTCATATTTCTTAGCTAGTAAGCTCGCCTATTATCTTAAGCTTTGCACTTGCACCCAAAATGCATAGTAAAAATAATGACGCCACTTACAAAATCTGGAGGGGTATAACTGTTAATAACATTCTCAATTTCTTTTAAACTCTCGGAAAAGAGAATCTTATCAAAATCATTTTGAGTTAAAAAAACCATATTCTAGCACTACATTAAACGTAGCACGCAAAGATTGATAATAACTATTGTTATCTAAACTAATTCATGATGATTCTCGACTATCCATTTATAGCTTGATGATGTTTTGCATTGTTTCCAACACTCGCCCCACAATAAGCTGTAATATTCATAGACTTTCCTTGTTAAAAATAATCAATACTTGAGATGAAATTGAATCAGAATTAAGCTGAGATAAGGTGAGACTGTTGACACGAGCAAAGGATTGAAGAAGTAAAATAATTTCAACAAAAAAATACTTATAAAAACACTAAACCTCAAAAACAATTCGAAAAATGACTTTAAAAAAACCAAAACGAAAAGACCTCAAGTATCTCTACTTGAGGTCTTCCTGCTCTTCTCATCAGAACCTGGCGGTGTCCTACTCTCACATGGGGAAGCCCCACACTACCATCGGCGTTACAGCGTTTCACTTCTAAGTTCGG
>JBLUWJ010000037.1:0-23070 GCA_049888895.1 Bisgaard Taxon 45
AAGCATATATTAGCTTATTCATTATTCTATTCGGTTTATATGGATGTTATATAGGTGAAAATGATAATGGTGTTCCATATATAGGAATAGATTGGAATAGTAATAAATTGGATCAAAGATTATCTTATAAACGAGCAGATAGATGCTGGCAGAGAGAAAGAAAAATCGCAGTTTTAAAGCGAGGGAATACACTCTCCGATTCTATAGATAGTGATATTTGGCATAAATGTCTCCTTTCTGAAGGAAAATATTCATTTATAAATGATGAAAATTATCAATAGTTTATGTGATTGTATAAGGAATCATATAAAGAGTTTGAGCGTATGTGGGAAAAACTTAAACATGAGGGATATAATCCATCGTAGGCGCAATGAGTCAATCCTATAAATACAAACAAAGAAGAACGTTATGCTAAAAAAGCATTCTAATATCGTCCTGATGATATTAATTTTTCTACTTACAGGTTGCTATCCTTGTAAATTTTTAGATTGGAATTGTCATCAGTGTTACTGAAACCGCATGGTATAAAGCATCGGAAAAATGTGATAATGAGCAAATAAGTGTTGCCAAGGAAAAGTTAAAAGAAAAATTTAATAGAGACATCCATATTCATATCATCAATCAGTGTCTTGATAACACTAATTATCAATTTAACTTAGATCCTCGCTATTCAAACCATAATAAATAGTGTTGTATGGGATGACTAAGCGAGGAAAGTGCGGTCAATTTTAAAAAGTTTTGGGCTTTGCGGAATTGGCCGCTTTTTTAAAAGTAAAACAGCCTTGTTTTTCATATAGGGGAAAAACAAGGCATTCTTTATTATGGTAATGGATCGAGTCCATGTAAGATTTGTTGGGCATTTTCTTTGCTTAAATCGTAGTGGTAATATTTTTTATAGAAGTTTTGGGTTTTTTCTATCATATCTAAATCTTGAAATAAGGTCGGATGGAATTTTTGAGCGGCCCATAATACTTGTAATGCTTCTTCAGCACTATAACGATCCCATGGAAAAGTACCCATTGGGTTGACATAAACACGTTGCTGTTTCACCGCACTTATGTTTTGCCATACTGGGTCACTGTGAATTTTCTTTATACCGTCCGCAGCATTAGCACTGCCAATAATAATGACATCGGGATTGGCTTTTAAGATCGCTTCCATACTCACTTCAACCAAATTGGCTTGCTCTGGTAGTGCGTTGCGTCCACCCGCTTTCGTAATCCAATCACCAATGATGGATTTACCGCCATCCACTTTCAGAAGATTATTACTGTTGGCAATGTGTAATACGACTGGCTTTTCTTTTTCAGCAAGAGATTGAGTCCGTTTTTCAACAAAGGCAATATTGTCTTCTAATTCTTGAATATATTGTTCGGCAATTTGGGGAGCATTATCGCCAATCACATTAGCGGTAATTTGAACCGTTTTTTTCAAGCCCTCAAAATCTTGAAACATGACCATAACTGGTTTGATGCCGGCTTTGGTTAATTCCTCTTGCATACTACCACTGGAAATTAATGCGACATCTGGACGCTGTTGGAGGAGTTCTTCCATTTGAATGGTTTGTCCATTGGTTAAAGCTGGGACGGTTTTAATACGAGGATAAATTTGATTAAACCATGGATGTTTTTGAATCACAGTTGTGGTTGCGACTAATTTATCAGCACCACCGAGCAATAGAATAATTTGATTATTTGCATGCCAAAGTCCTGCAATACGCGTGACTTGATCGGGGATGTCGATAGTGTTGCCTTTTGCATCTTCAATTGTTTTGCTATGCACGAGGGGAGAGACAATAAGCAATACAGATAACAAAATACGCTTGATAGCGTGGTTAAAATGGTAACTAAACATAATTTTCCTCTTTGACAGTGTGATTAAATATGCGTAATTGCACAAATTTTACGTTTTAATGTAGGGACTTCAATTAAACGAAGATCCGTGTGATAAAGCGCGATGAGATTTTCTTCGGTAATGATGTCAGTCGCGAAGCCTGTTTGTAATTTCCCCGCAGCGTTTAAAATGGCGACTTTACTTTGAGGTATACAACTGTGTAACAACATAGGATGATCGGGGTGATGAGTTGTCATGATAATGGTAAATCCTTGTTCAGAGAGTTCGCGGATCAGTGTCAAGGTTTTAAAGACGTTCCCGTAATCTAAAGCGGATGTCGGTTCATCAAATAAAATTAACTGGGGTTGCTGTACCAATACTCTTGCTAAATTAACCAGTTGTTTTTCGCCACCACTTAACTGCATATAAACTTTGTTCGTTAAATGTTGTATGCCCAGTTTATGGAGAGCCTCATCCACTAAGGCGAAATCATGAGAAGAAGGCTGATTAAATAGGCCTAAATGAGCCGCTCGGCCTAGTACGACATAATCACAGACTCGATATTGGTAGGTTTGTGGACTTTGCTGTGAAACATAAGCGATTTTTTGGGCAATTTGTTTTGAGCTTAGCGTATGGATATTTTGATTTTGTAATAAAATCGTGCCTTGATGAGGTGCTAATATGCCAGCAATACAGTTTAATAACGTTGATTTTCCTTGCCCATTTGCGCCCAAAATGGTGAGTAATTCGCCTTTCGCTAAACTTAAATTAATCCCATTTAAAATAGGGGTTGTTTTGCTATATTGAAAATATAAGTGTTCAATTTGTAACATATATACTTCCTTATTTTAACGTATTTTGCTTAATGAGTACCCAAGCAAAAAAAGGGGCGCCAATGAAGCCAGTGAGAATACCGAGAGGGATTTCTTGTATATAGAGATTGCGTGCAAGTGTATCAATAATGAGCAGAAATATAGCCCCTATCATTGCGGCTAACGGTAGGCTATTGAGGTTGTTATCACCAATAAATAAGCGACTTAAGTGGGGAATAATGAGACCTAGCCAACCAATTGTGCCACTTAAACACACCGCTGCTGAGGTCAGGATGGTCGCATTGATGACCATGATATTCCTTTCCATACGTATATTCGCACCAATTAATCGTGCTTCTCGATCTCCCAAAGACAGGACATTAATTCGCCAGCGTAGAAGATATAAGAGTAGAGCGGTGCTGATAATGATCGGTGAGAGCATGAGGAGAGGATGAAAGTTGGCTTTGGTTAGACTGCCTAATTGCCAATATACGATATCCGCTAATTGTGTTTCAGGATCGGCGAGATATTTGATGAGCCCAAGAGTAGATAGCATAAAGCCGGATACAATAATGCCCGATAAAACGAGAATAATTGTTGAATCTCGTTTGATTAAGCGGGGTAAATTCATTGTTAGCATCACTGCGCATAAGCCACCTAGAAAGGCAAACACTTGTATGCCAAAAATATTCGTACCAAGTAAAATTGCAATAGCGGCACCGACACAAGCACCATTTGATACACCCAAAATATCAGGGGAAACCAACGGATTGCGAAAAATACCTTGATAGGTAACCCCGGCTATCGCTAAGGCAGCGCCGACGAGTATTGCTGCAAAAATACGGGGTAAACGCAGATTAAAAATAATGGCATGCTGTGTTTCATTTGCGTTCTGTAACAGCAAGGTATGGATGACTTCTATCACGGGAATAGAAAAACGCCCCCAAGACATTGAAAACACAATAAGAATGAGTAAGAAAACGAATAATCCAACAAAGATGAGGGCATTTTTGTTCATATAAAAGAAGCGGGCGCAGTATCAAATATTTTCATTATAAAATAAATTATATAATGTTGATAGTGTTGCTTTGAGAGAGCAGAAAAGCAGCTTTGCTAAAAGAGATTATCGTATGATTGATTTAGGGCGCACATTTGTATTCAAGATGGCGTTTTTTAAACATTGGTTGGATATGTGCGCTAGCTTTAGGGCGTATAAAGTCAATATATGATGGAAAGAGCAAGAGAAAACCATGAGTTTTCGATTGAACAAAGCATCAGCGGTGTAATACAGCCTAGACAAACTAGGCCAGATATTTAATTGAGGGGGTAATGGACAAAATGTGGGATTTGGATCCATTACACCTAATTGAGCGTACAATAATAGAGCGGAAACGTGAGTTACTTCTCTTTCCAATAACCGAGCCATTCTTTTAACAGCAACATATTTTTGTTAAGGGCCCCTGCTTGCGGAATAAAATACATCACATTAAGCCCATAACTTTGGGGGGAAATACCGTGTCCTACACTGGCCGGTAACACTTCAAATCCTTGTTGTTCAAAAAGCAGTTTAGCACGTTGCATATGCCACTGATTGGTCACCACAATAATTTTATGAATGCCTTCTTTTTCAAGAATCTCACGACTAAACAACGCATTTTCTTTTGTGGTTCTGGCTTTGCCCTCAATCCATGTTGTTGGAACAGAAAAAAATGTATTGAGTTCATTCGCCATAATTTGTGCTTCCGAAATCCCTTTGGGTGAGCTCCCCGTAATTAATAATGGAAGTTGGGTTTGCTTTTGTAAATAAGCCGCATAACGAACACGTTCTAGTGGAACCGCGCTCACCGTAAGTTTGTCATATAACTCTTTGCTATCACGTACTCCGCCACCGAGTAATACTATCGCCTGAGCTTGTTGATAATCGGCTAAGCTTAAATTGTCCTCAATAACTAAACTGTCCTCGATTTTATTTGAGGTATAAGGCAAGCTGAAAACATAGAGAATAGTGAGACCTAAAAATGCACATAAACGGCTGAGCTTTTTATAATGTAAGACCGAGAAGAGCAAAGAAAGGAACCAAAGAATCAGCACATTAAATGGTGGAAGAATAACAACAGTAATGAGTTTTGTGAGTCCAAACATGTTAAGTAAAGATAAGTAAAAGGTACACTATTATTCATGATCTCCTCTTCCTTGTCTATTGTTTAAAATTGTATTGTTGTTAAAATGGCGCCTGAGTTATTTGACTTAGAGCACAGCATGAAAGCCATTAAAGACAGTGCAATTTATTTATTCGGAGAGTTGATTTCGAGATCGGTGCCTTTCCTCTTATTACCGTATTTGTCACGTAAATTAGGGGTAGAGGGTTTTGGTGAACTGTCTTATTATCAAACCTATCTGGCCTTATTTCTGATTATTGTTGGGTTAAGTCAAGAAGGTGCTATTGCGCGCTTTTTTTATGTTTATGGTCAACGTGCTTTGAATTTAGTCGTCACTGCGGGATATGCGTATACTTTATCTGTTGGCAGTTTAATTTTAGCATTTTGTCTCTTTTTTAAGGCAGAAATGTTAGCTTATTTGGCACTTTCTGCGATTTTTCAATCTTTCTTAGCGGTACAATTAAGCGTTCGGCAGTGTCAAAAACAGGCGATAGCGTATTCTACCATCCAATTTCTTTCAGCAACCTTGTCCGCTGGTCTCACCATTCTGATGTTAGAAATGTATCAAACCGAGTTGGTAGAAAAGCGGATTTTGGCGATTTTATTCAGTAATTTGTTGGTGTTTCTGTTTGCCTATTTTTTATATCGTCGAAAGGCACGGACAAAATCGTTTAATTTTCGTCAGTATAGGACCGCACTTTATTATGTGTTAGGCTTTGGTTTGCCGTTAATTTTTCATAATGTCAGTCTGTTTTTACGTGGGCAATTAGATCGGATTTTTATTTATCATACTTTTACTGAAGCAGAACTAGGCCTATATGCAATGGGGGCACAAATCGCGGCAATTGTCATGATCCTCATTCAAGTGTTGAATAAAGCACTAATGCCTTATTTTTTTGAAGGCCTAAAGCAACAACGTATTACATTAGTACAAGTGCAGCAATGGGCAAGATACAGTGTGTTATTGGTGCCGATCCCTGCCTTGGTTATGTGGTTTATTCCAGAACCCTTTATTGTGTGGCTATTAGGTAGCCAATTTGTTGGCACCAAATACTATATTCTGTTGTTTTTGATTGCCACGACATTAGTGGTACCTTATCTCATTTTAGTGAATTATTTATTTTATCATGGTAAAAATAAATCGATCTCAATTTGCTCTGTGATAACCACATTGATTTATGTGATCAGTTTATTTGGTTTAACCTTCACCGAGATTCAGTTTGTACCGTTGGCGAGTATCATTGGTGGCGTTGTCATTTTACCGGTGTTGTATTGGATGACGACTAAAGTAGGAAAGTAATATGAATTTGATTATTTGTTGTACACCATTGCAGGTGTTAATTGCAGAAAAAATTATCGCTAAATTTCCAGAAACGGATTTTTATGGCGTAATGTTGTCAACGGTGAGTAATAAAAAATTTGATTTTTATACGAAGCGGCTCGCCCAACAGTGCCAAGGTTTTTTTTCGATGGTACAACACAAAGATCGTTTCAATCTATTAAAAGAAATCTTGCATTTAAAACGACATTTTTCAGGTAAGCATTTTGATCAGGTTTTTGTCGCAAACATTAATGATTTACAAATTCAGTTTTTATTAAGTGCTATCCAATTTAACGTACTGAATACCTTTGATGACGGTACCATTAATATTGTACCAAATAGTCTTTTCTACCAAGATGACCCCGCTACTTTGCCGCGTAAGCTGATTAATTTTCTGTTAGGGAATAAATACAGTATTCAGTCATTGCGTGCGTTATCACGTACACATTACACGATTTATCAAGGCTTTAAGAACATTATTGAGCAAGTGGAGCCGATCGAATTAGTAGAGGCAGACAACAGTGAAAAAGTCGCCTCAGCGGTGATTAATGTGTTACTTGGGCAACCTATTTTTGCTGAAGATGAGCGCAATGTTGCCTTGGCTGAACGGGTGATCAAACAATTTAATATTCATTATTATTTGCCTCATCCTCGTGAAAAATATCATTTATCACAGGTCAATTACATTGATACGGAATTGATTTTTGAAGATTATATTCTTCAGCGGTGTCAAACCCAAAAGTACCGTGTTTACACTTATTTTAGCAGCGCCATTATTAATATTATGAATAAAAGTGACAATATTGAGGTGGTGGCATTAAAAATTGACACGGAAAATCCCGCCTATAATGCTTGTTATGATTTATTTGATGAGCTCGGTATTAACGTGATTGATATAAGAGAATAGTATGCAGAAATGGCTTATTTCATTAGAAAAAGATCAGGCGCGTCGAGAGCGTTTTTTTGCTCAACCTGATACCGCTGATTTTAAGGTTTTTTCTGCGAAAAATACCTTGCAGGAAAGTTGGGAAAATTTGACCGCACTTTTTGACCTAGATAAATTTAAACAACGTTATGGCCGTGCGGTGACAAAAGGGGAAGTGGGGTGTACGCTAAGTCATTTAGCGGTGTACCACATGATTGCAGATGATCCTCGTTTAGCGCAAGATGATTATTGTTTAGTGTGTGAAGACGATGCGCTATTTAATCAGGACTTTCAGTCGCACATTAATCACTTGCTGACTGAAAAACCTCGCGCGGATGTGATGTTAGTTGGTCAGTCGAAAATCGAGCAGTTTGATGCAAGTGAGCTTGAAATGACTTATCCAACAACGTTTGCTTGTTGCGCGAAAAGGATCGCTAATTCGTCATTTTATTATGCTTATCCTTATAAAAATTATTTTGCCGGCACGGTGGCATATTTGATTAAGAAATCTGCGGCTCAAGTCTTTATTCATCAATTACAGCAAGGACAGCGCCCATTTTGGTTGGCGGATGATTTTATCCTATTTGGTCGTGATTTTTGCTTAGACATCATGGTGGTACGTCCATTGCTGGCCATTGAGAATCCCGCTTTAGTGAGTAATTTAGAAGCGAATAGAGGTTCGCTTCCACATCATTTATGGCAAAAATGGCTGAAATATCCGTTGAAAAAATGGTTAGCTATTCAACGTAATTGGCAAATTAAAGGTTAGGAAAGGGTATGACAGCATTATTGAATTTCTTTTATTTGTATGATCCTTGGTTAGAGCATGTTTTTCGCATGGCATTTTTTAGCGGGGTGATTGCCTGTATCATCTTAGCGTATCGGGTTTATCAGCGACAATTACCAGAAGGTATTGCCTTGCCGATAGACAGTATTGGGGTCATTCTTGCCTTAATTTTACTGAGCCTCATACCGATATTAATTAATGGGACAAGTGAGTTGGGTGTGGTGAAAATGTACATCAAAACCTTGTTACTGTTTATGTTTGGCGTAGCGATGTATCATGTGTTGTATCACCATAGTCAAGGAAAAGTACGCTTGATACGTGATTTAAAAATCGGGATTGTGGTGCAAGCGATAGTGGGGATCGTTGCATTAATGGGCGTGGCTTTTATGATTGATTTAGCCTTATCCACTCATGCCCTATTACCTCGTTTTTATCATTCCGAACAAGAATACCGTTTATACAATTTCACGTCGTCGGCTTTTTTTCAGCTCAGTATTTTCTATCTGATGCTGTTACATTTTTTATTAGCCTATAATGCAAAAACTAATCAAATTTCATCAATTTTTGTATTTTTATTACTGTTTATTGGCTTAATTTCAGGCAGAACCTTCTTTGTGCTCTCTGTGGTCAGTGTGTTGATTTATTTTAAATGGCGTTATTTGCCCGCGTTGCTCCTATTCGCTGGCTTGGTGTTGTTTTTTGCACTGAATTTTTCACAACATAAATACGTGGCACATGCTTTAGAACCGGTGATTAATTTACTCTCACATCAAGAGGTGAGCAAAATCAGCTCATCGAGTGAAAATTTAATTAAAAATCATTTATTTTTCCCAACTCTCAAACAGTTTTTAATCGGAGATGGTTATTATTACACCGCGGAAGGAAAATATTATGGTGCGACCGATTCTGGTTTTATACGGCAAGTTTTGTATGGCGGGTTAGGTTATTTATTGGTGTGTTTTTTGTTTACCTTTTATTTTGTCAAACGGGTGGCGGATAACTGGTTTGATGGCAGCTGGCGCTTTATTCTTTCGACACTATTTATGTTGAGTGTATTACACATTAAAGCTGACACCTATGCTTTCCCAGGGATTATGTTGGTTTTGTTGATGTTCTTATCCTTATTCGGCAAGACGGGAAAATACCGTATTTTTTGTCAAGCACGGGAGGGACATCGTGTTTAGCATTATTGTGCCCTCTTATAATCGACAAGCTGAAATCCCTGCGTTATTGGACAGTTTGAATCAACAGACGGTAAAGCATTTTGAGGTGATTATTGTCGATGATTGCTCTCGTGAACCTGTTACAGTGACGCAATCCTATGCGTTCGATTGTACGGTGATTCGTAATGCCCAAAATGTGGGGGCGGCAGAAAGCCGGAATATCGGTGCAAGGCAAGCACGCTATGAATGGCTACTTTTTTTAGATGATGATGATCGTTTTGTAAACGAAAAATGTGCGGTTTTAGCCGAGGTTATCACACAACATCCAGAAGTGAATTTTCTTTATCATCCTGCCCATTGTGTGATGGTGAATGAAGGCTTTTCTTACCAGACACATCCTTATACCGACACGGGATTATTAACCTTAGATCATCTGCTGCGTGCCAATAAAATTGGTGGAATGCCGATGATTGCGGTGAAAAAAGCCCTGTTTTTAAAAGTGGGGGGGCTGTCTGCGTATTTACGTGCATTGGAAGACTATGAATTTTTGTTGAAAGTCGTGTCTGAGCAGGATTTTCATCCATTTTATGTGGATCACGCCTTGACGCGTTGTACCTTTCATACAAAACGTGCCAGTGTGTCCACCAATACGTTATATACCGAGCAGGCGATTGAAGAAATTAAAGCACGCTATGTTCGTACTGCACAACAAGCAACGGATTTTGAGTTAAATGCATTATATATGTTGGCTTATCCACATATGATGAATTTATCACGGGGCGCGGCACGCTATTACGCGATAATGTTCCGTAAAACGGGGCAAATCAAATATGGTATATTGGCGTTACTTACCTGTCTTTCGCCTCAATTGGTTATTCAGATGAAAAGGTTTATTTAATGAAATTTTCGGTTTTGATGTCTTTATATGTCAAAGAGAATCCCCTTTATTTAAGGGAATGTCTAGACAGTTTACAACAGCAGACCTTACCCGCAGATGAAATTGTGTTGGTGTTTGATGGCCCTGTCAGCGCGGCATTAGAGGCAGTGGTTCAGCAGTTTGAAACGCGTTTACCAATTAAAACGGTGAAGTTAGCGCAAAATCGTGGTTTGGGTCAGGCGTTAAACGAAGGGTTATTGCATTGTACTCATGATTGGGTTTTTCGCATGGATACCGATGATATTTGCGTACCGACCCGTTTTGAAAAACAGGTTGCTTTTATTCAACAACATCCAGATGTGGTGATTGTGGGGGGGCAAATTGCCGAATTTGGGCAGTCGCTTGATGAGATTGTCAGCTATCGAAATGTGCCGACTAACCACGCTGAGATTGTTAAATTTACCCAACAACGCTGTCCGTTTAATCATATGACTGTTGCTTATCAAAAGCAGGCGGTATTGGCTTGCGGGGGCTATGAAGATCTACAAGAAGATTATTATTTATGGATTAAATTAGTGGCAAGTGGTAAAAAGGTGGCGAATTTACCCGATGTTTTAGTGTATGCCCGTGTGGGAAATGGTATGGTTGGGCGACGCCGTGGTCTTGCACAAGCACAAGCAGAATGGCGTTTGTTTAAATTGAAGTATCGATTAAAGTTACAGGGTCTGCTCTCTGGCTTGTTTACCTTTTTATTGCGGGCATTACCACGCTTATTGCCGACTTCATTGTTACGCATTATTTATCAATTTTTAAGAAAGTAGGAACGTTATGGTGTCAGTTAAATTATGGTTTCGTGTCAGTGGCTTGCTGCTGAGCCTTATTTTAGTGGGTTGTGCGAATAAGCCACCGATTACACCGTTAGCCACAGGCAGTCAATTTTCCAAAGCACGTCAGGTGGAAAATTTTTCAGATTATGTGTTTTTTTTAAAACAAAAAGCACGCGCAGAAGGGGTATCCGAACAGACACTCAACGATCATAATGATATCCAGTATATTTCAAGAGCGATCGAGTTGGACAGACAACAAGCAGGACGTGTACCAAAACGCGATCCTAATACGCCCGTTCGTTCCAATCCACAGGGGACAACCCATTATCTGAATCGGGTGTTAACGCCACGCAAAGTAGAAGTGGCCATCTCCCGTTATTGGGAACAACAAGCACAATTGGAAAAAGCAAGCCAACGTTTTGGGGTGCAACCAGAATATTTAATGTCTTTGTGGGGGATGGAAAGCAGTTTTGGTCATTATCAAGGTCAGTATGATGTGCTGTCTGTACTTGCCACTCTGGCCTTTGATGGTCGCAGGGAACATTTATTCAGTAGTGAATTTGTTTCCGCCATGAAAATGTTGGAACGTCGTGATATTCCTCGTCAAAAAATGTTAGGCTCGTGGGCAGGGGCGATGGGGCAAACCCAATTTATGCCAAGTTCTTATTTACGTTATGCGGCGGATGGCAATCAAGACGGTGAAAAAGATATTTGGAAAAACCACGATGATGTATTTGCTTCGATTGCTCGTTATTTGAGTACAGTGGGTTGGGATAAACAATTACCTTGGGGAGTGGAAGTGCAGTTGACCAAGCCGATTGATATCGCGCTTTCTGGTATTGAACCCCAGAAAAAACAGACGTTAAATGCTTGGCAACATTTAGGGGTATCACTGAGATCGAATAGCCCACAAAATCAGGAAAAACTGACCGCACTTGCGGGGGCAGACTTATGGCTTGTACAACCTGATAAGGAAGTTGGACGTGCCTTTTTAGTGTCCAAGAATTACCGCACATTATTAGATTGGAATCGCTCAAATTATTTTGCCGTTAGCATTGGTATGTTTGCTGATCAAATTAAGCAGGAACTGGGATTATAATGCGATGGGTTTAACGATTGCCTATCTGTCACGCTCTGCGTTGGTGTGTTGATTATTGAATGAAAAAACAATGCACCAACGCGTTTCTTTTGCTAGAATCTGGTGGAAAAACACCGTTCCTTTTATCCTGTTTTTCAGCACTTCATGTTTATCATCGCTTAGGAATCGTAATGGAAAATCAATCTTTTCTTCATCGTTTTTTTCAATTAACTGAGAAAAAAACCACACTAAAAACCGAGATTATTGCCGGTATCACCACATTCTTTACCATGGTATATATTGTCTTCGTTAATCCGTCTATTTTGGGTGATGCGGGAATGGATAAACAAGTCGTATTTGTCACGACCTGTTTAATTGCTGCGCTAGGGACCATTGCTATGGGCTTGTTGAGTAATCTGCCTATTGCGCTTGCGCCTGCCATGGGGCTAAATGCCTTTTTTGCTTATGTGGTGGTGGGCAAATTAGGCTATACTTGGCAAATTGGTATGGGGACGATTTTTTGGGGCTCACTCGGTCTATTGGTCTTAACTATTTTCCAAATTCGCTATTGGCTCATGGCATCTATTCCGCTTGGCTTACGTGTGGGAATTGGTGCGGGGATTGGTTTATTCATTGCCCTAATTGGTTTTAAAAACATGGGACTCGTGATTGCCAACCCTGTCACATTAGTTGCATTAGGGAATTTGCATGATCCCAAAGTGCTACTTGGTATTTTAGGTTTCTTCATTATTGTTGTACTCGCCGCACGTAACATCTATTCTGGCGTACTCATCTCGATTGCGGTTGTGACAGGTTTAGCCTTTTTTATTGATCCAAATGTGACATTTAATGGTGTCATCTCTTTTCCCCCGAGTTTAACAACCGTGGTGGGGCAAGTGGATATCGCTGGGGCACTTGATACGGCTTTACTGGGCATTATTTTCTCTTTCTTATTGGTCAACTTATTTGACTCATCAGGTACTTTATTAGGGGTCACCGATAAAGCGGGATTTAGTGATGAGCGTGGACGTTTTCCTAAAATGAAACAAGCCCTTTATGTGGATAGTGTGAGTGCGGTGGCAGGTTCTTATATGGGGACATCGGCAATCAGTACTTATATTGAAAGTGGCGCGGGTGTTTCAGTGGGGGGGCGTACAGGATTAACCGCGATCACTGTTGGCGTGTTATTCTTATTGACCATTTTCTTTTCACCTTTAGCCAGTGTGGTACCCGCTTATGCGACAGCTGGTGCATTAGTGTATGTCGGGATTTTAATGGCATCAAGTCTGATTCGTGTTAAATGGAATGATTTAACCGAGGCTACGCCAGCGTTTATTACGGCTGCCATGATGCCGTTTACCTATTCGATTACAGAAGGCATTGCCTTCGGTTTTATGAGTTATTGTGTGATGAAAGCTTGTACTGGTCGTTTGAAAGACATCAATGCGCCAGTTTGGGTCGTGGCTATCCTCTTTTTAATTAAATTTATTTGGGTCGGTTAATGATGAAAAAGATCCTGTTTATTATTCATGCAGCACCTTATGGTGACGAACGTTTTTTTAGTGCCTTACGCTTAGCTTTACAGTTACAAGAACAACACAAAAGTGCAGTGGCGCTTAAATTATTTTTAATGTCTGATGCGGTGACTGGTGGCTTGGCAAAACAAAAGCCAGCAGAAGGGTACCATTTACAACAAGCATTGGAGATCCTGACTGCACAAGGCGCGCAGGTGAAACTGTGTAAAACCTGTACTAATGCGAGGGGCATCACTGAACTGCCTTTAGCTGAAGGTGTTGAAATTGGTACCTTATTTGAGCTTGCTGATTGGACTGTTGAGGCCGATAAGGTATTGAACTTTTAAATGAAAAAGTGCGGTAAACTAGACCGCACTTTTCTTATCTTGGATTTATAGCGAGAAAACATAATGGATACGCCTGTTCTCAATCCCGTCACTCTCCCGTTAAATAAGGTCTGTTTAATTGAAGCCTCCGCTGGGACAGGTAAAACCTATACCATTGGCTCACTTTATCTCCGCTTGTTACTGCAAGCTGGTGAAAACGGCTTTTCTCAGCCATTGACTGTTGAGCAGATTTTAGTTGTGACCTTCACCGAAGCGGCAACCGAGGAACTGAAAGGGCGTATTCGAGAACGTATTCATCATGCGAAAAAAGCCTTGATGGCTTATCAAGAAGAAGGTGAGACAGCATTAAATGCGGAACCTGTGCTTGTAGAGTGTATTCATTCGATTTCGGATATTGCGCTGGCGATCCAACGTTTAAATATTGCTGAACAGACGATGGACCTAGCGGCGATTTATACGATCCATGGCTTTTGCCGGCGTATGTTGATGCAATATGCATTTCATTCACAGATTCATTTCAATCTCACCTTAAATACCGATGAAACCCTGTTATTGGAACGTCTGTTTAAAGCCTTTTGGCGTGAGCATTTTTATTGCCAACCTTTTTTGATTGCTAATTATATTCACCAAACCTTGGGTTCGCCACACGCGGTATTTGCTAAGTTACGCCAATATATTGCGCAGGATTTGCGTAGCGATCCCGCTTATCAAGATTGGTTGGCGATGTCGTTACAAGATTTTTTACAACAACATATTGTGCCTCAACAACAGCGTATTCAAACATTAAAACAACAATGGCTTGCACAGGAAGCCGAAATCCAAGCGTTAGTGTTGGCTGAATTGGATAAAACCTATGCGAAAGGAGAAAAGAAAAGACTCAAACGCACCACCTTTAAAAAGCCAAATGTGCTCAATTGGTTTAACGCGATTCATGATTGGGCGAGTTCCCCGTTAGTCGAAGGATTAAATGATAAATTAAGTAAATATTTTAGCCAACATGCGCTAAATGGTTATGCCGAAGATGGTGCAGAGCCCTTGTGTCATGCCATTTTTACACTGGTCGATGAAGCAAACGCGCAACAGGATAGGCAGCCCTTTTACGCAAAATTATTGCACTATTATTATTTACGCGGCGTGCAACAAGCCTTGATTGAGTATAAAGCGCAGCATACAGAGAAAAATTTTGATGATTTATTACGTTTGTTACGTGAAGCTTTGTATTCGGCACAAGGTGAAGAACTCGCTCAGTTTATTCGCGTGCAATATCCTTTTGCCATGATTGATGAGTTTCAGGACACGGACGCCCAACAGTACCAAATTTTCGGCAAAATTTACTTGCACCAAGACGCCACAGAAACGGGTTTTATTATGATTGGTGATCCTAAACAAGCGATTTACAAATTCCGTGGCGCCGATATTTTCACCTATTTTCAAGCGGCAGAACAAGCAGATGCACGTTTTACCTTGGGCACGAACTGGCGTTCAGAGCAACGATTGGTCAAGGCCGTCAATGGGTTATTTCAATTTGAGCAAGGCGTCCCTTTTTTATATCCTCAAATTCAGTTTCTACCTGTTGCAGCTTGCCCAGATAAGCCTAAATTCTTGTTAAATGGTCAAGAAGAACCTGCGTTTCGTTGTTATGTCGGCGATGTGGGTGAGGCAAAGAAAAGCACGGGTAATTTAACGACCACACAAAAACAAACCTTAGCAACCATTTGTGCTCAGTCGATTCAATATTGGCTACAAAGTGCGGTCCAAAATCAGGCTATTTTTTATGATGAACAGGCGACAAACGAGCAAGAAAGAAGACGACCACTGCGCGCAGAAAAAATTGCCGTGCTGGTAAAAGATTGGAAAGAAGCGTCACTGGTCAGCGAAGCCTTACAACAATTCGGCATTGCATCCGTGTATTTGTCTGATAAAAGTAATGTTTTTGATTGCCACGAAGCCAAAGAGTTAGTCATGATTCTAACCGCCTGTTTACAGCCATTTAGTGAGCGTAATATTTTAAATGCGATTGCTACGCGTATTTTTGGTTTAACGACGCGTGAAATCAGCGAAATTAAACAAGATGAACAGCGTTGGACACAGGTCGTTGAGCGTTTTGTGAATTATCAACGTATTTGGCAATGGCAGGGGATTCTTGTGATGTTACATCGCCTTTTCCTTGATGAAAACATTATGGAAAAATTGTTAAGCCAATTGGGGGGGGAGCGTAAAACAACCGATTTATTACATCTTGCTGAATTATTACAAGAAGCGAGCACGTTGAATGACAGTGCAGCGAGTTTATTGCGCTGGTTTGAGAAACAAATCCAAGGTGAAAATCGTCAAGATGGACAACAAATTCGATTAGAAAGTGAACGTCAACTTGTCAAAATTGTGACGATTCATAAATCAAAAGGGTTGGAATATGATTTAGTCTGGCTACCTTTTATTGCGGATGCCCCGAAAGAAAATAAAGCAGTGCTTGATACCTATTACGATCATGATAGCCAACAAATCCTATGGGATCTCGAAGCAACACATCAGGACGCGGTGCAACAAGAACAACGCGCAGAAGCGATGCGTTTATTTTATGTTGCCTTGACCCGGGCGAAATACCAAGTGGCAATGGCATTACCCGAGATCTTCGTCAGTGATTGGAATTGTCTTCAATATGCGTTAACCCAAGGCGAAATGAGGCAAACAGATGTGCGTAGTGCCTTAAATGCATTTCAGCAGCGTATTGCTGATCCAGAGGTTAAGATTCAAGTGGATGAATTTGATGCGATCCCTCGTCATGAGAGTGCGTTGATGTTGGAGACAACCTCGAATGCCACCCTGCAATGTGCCGAGTTTCAAGGCAATATTGAGCGTAACTGGCAAGTGACGAGCTTTAGTGCGATCAGCGCATTACATGAAAAAAACAAGCAATTACAAACGCAAGGTTATCTAGACAATACATCAGGCTTATCATTTTTACTCGATCATAAAGATTATGATGTGGTGTTAGACTTTGACACGACAGTCGCACCTGTGGCGGAGATTGCAGGCTATGCGAAAGGCTACACGCCTTTTGATTTTCCAGCAGGGACGATGGTGGGTAAAGTGTTACACCGCTATTTTGAAAAATACCCATTAAATCAAGCCGTGGACAGTGTGGCGATCGCGCAAATGTGTCAAACATTGCAATTAGAAGAAGTATGGCACGAACCGCTCCAAAGCTGGCTTACGACCATTTTACATACCCCATTATTAAGCGATCAAACGCTGAGCTTATCGGATCTGAGCGCAAAAGATTGTATAAAAGAAATGGCGTTTTACCTGAAATTTGAACATGAATTTCAAGCACATAAATTTAACCAGTTACTGCAAAAATACCATTTTATTTCGGCACCCTTACAATTACAAACCCTCAAACAGGGTATCGCAGGTTTGTTACGGGGTTTTATCGATTTGGTTTTCCGCCACAACGGACAGTATTATTTAGTGGATTATAAATCGAATAAATTAGGGACTAATCCGTCAGACTATGCACCAGAAAATTTACAGAATGTCATGTTCACACAGCATTATGACTGGCAATATTTATTCTATACCTTGGCATTGCATCGTTATCTAAAACAGCGCGATCCGCATTATACATATGCTACCCATTTTGGTGGTGTCATATACACTTTTTTACGTGGTATGAATGGCATCGATCAACAGGGGATTTATTTTCATAAACCCGATGCTAATTTGATTCAAGAATTAGAGGAACTCTTTTAATGCTTACCGTCTTGCAAGAATTAAAACAACAGAAGGTGATCAGCGAAGGGGATTATTACTTTGCGAAATTGATCGCAGACAAGCAAGATCCTGCGTTGCCCATAGAGAAAAAAAATTTAGCTATATTACTGGCCGCACTGTGTAGTTACAGCTATCAACAAGGCAATACCTGCTTATTCTTAGAAAAAGGCATTGAGTCGAATTATTTTAATTTAGCCTATCGCACGGCTGAACGTGCTTACTTGAATGTCATTCAAGAAAAAATCGGTTTTTTGCCAGTAGAAAATTGGCAGCCAAGCTTGGCGGATCATATTGCGTTTAGTGCAACACCGCTGGAAAAGGTCGCGCCCTTGGTCTTTCAATTTAATGCACTTTATTTTTATCGGATTTGGCAAGATGAATACCGCGTGGCACGTTATCTTCAAGCTGCAGTACAACAGGGGACTGACAGCACACCTATCTCTCACGATCAAATCAAAGCGATCTTGACGCAGTACTTTCCACGAACACCGCACTTTGACGGTGTGAATTGGCAGAAAGTAGCGGTGGCGACCGCCTTAAAACAACCTTTCTGTTTGATCACGGGTGGACCCGGTACGGGGAAAACCACCACGGTTGCACGTTTACTCTTGGCATTGCAGTCACTTTCGGATTGCCAGCTCACAATTAAATTAGTCGCCCCCACAGGTAAAGCCGCTGCTCGCTTGACGGAGTCAATCAATGGGGCTTTAACGCGTTTACAAACCCAAGAAAACATGGCGATTAGCGCGGCGTTAATTGCCACTATCCCGACCACCGCCCAAACCTTACACCGTTTATTGGGTATCCGTTTGTTTGAAGAAACACCAACCTTTCATCAACATAATCCATTGCCCTTGGATGTGCTCGTAGTAGATGAGGCCTCCATGATTGATTTGCCGTTAATGGCGAAATTATTGCAAGCACTTAAACCGCAGACGAAATTAATTTTACTCGGCGATGAAAATCAACTTTCCCCAGTGGAGGCGGGTGAAATGTTGGGGGCTTTAGCTGAATTTGCGCAACAGCCTTATAGTCCGGCTTTAACAGCGTATTTAAAAACGGTGGCAGATATTGAGTTAGCGTCATCAAACCAAGGTTACCCACTGCGTGATCATTTATGTCGTTTGCATTATAGTCACCGTTTCGCCGGCGATTCGGGTATTGGACAAGTCGCACAGGCAATTAATCAGGGCAACATTGAGGCAAGTTGGCAAGCTTTTACTCGCTTTGATGATATTGAAATGGTGGATTTTGACCAGTTTTCATTATTAAAAGCGGATAATCCAATTATATATAGCCAAGCATGTGTTGCGTTAGTGGTCAAAACTGCGGTTGAAAAATACACTGATTATTTAGTTGCCTTGCAACAATTACACCCAAACACGCAATCACTTAATACGCAACAAGTTGGGCATATTTTTACGTTGTTCAATGCCATTCGTTTTTTAACAGCCTTACGTATCGGGGAATTAGGTGTAGAGCAGCTTAACCAAAAAATAGCCCAACGTTTACAACAAAAGGGACTACTTGATTTTAAACATGAACGCGATTGGTATTTAGGTAAACCGATTATGATCCAACAAAATGATCGCCATATTGGCTTGTATAATGGTGACATTGGTTTATTTTTAGGACAAGGTAAAGTCTGGTTTGAGCAGGGACAAGGGCATTATAAAACGGTGCTCGCTAGCCGTGTGACAAACTATGAGACCGCGTTTGTGATGACGGTACATAAATCACAAGGTTCTGAATTTGCCCATACTTGTTTGGTATTACCGACCGAGCCTAACCCGATTTTGTCGCGTGAACTGATCTATACGGGGGTGACGCGTGCAAAACAGCAATTAACGGTTTTTGCCAGTGCGGAGATCTGGAAAAGTGCGGTGAGAAATCCAATCAAAAGACAAAGTGGCTTGAACCCATTGTTAGTTGAATTATTTCGCCAATCTGATTAGAGTAAGGCATTTCGTATCAATTAAAAGGAGTCAAAATGGAGCTTTATGTTTATGATCATTGCCCGTATTGCGTTCGTGCAATGATGATTTTTGGTTTAAAAAACATCCCCGTCAACAAACATGTTTTGTTAAATGATGATGAGGAAACGCCAACCCGTTTAGTTGGAAAAAAAGTGGTGCCTATTCTGGTAAAAGAAGACGGTAGCGCGATGCCAGAAAGTTTGGATATTGTAAAATACATCGATACCCATTATGGTGAACCCATTTTACAGACGACCGTTCGTCCTGAAATTGAGGCACTGTTAGCTGAAATCACGAGTTATTCCAATTATTTATTGATGCCACGTTTCGTTAAACTGGATGTGGCAGAATTTGCGACACAACGTGCGATTGACTATTTCACCCAAAAGAAAACAGCGTATGTAGGTGATTTTACCCAACATTTTAATAATACATCGACATATCTTGCTCGTTTGACCACCGATCTTGAAAAATTATCTGTGTTCGTGCTAGGCGAGGCATCATTAAATCATCGTTTATCATTAGAAGATATTTTAGTCTTTCCAGTACTAAGAAACTTAACTTGTGTAAAAGGATTGCGTTTTCCTGCACGCTTAGAACACTATATCAAGCGTTTGTCTGAATTAAGTCAAGTCGACCTTTATACGTCACAGGCAATTTAATTGGTTAAAAAGGTTGCAATTTTTGGCAAAAATTCTATGCTTGTCGATGAGAATTTAATCTCATGGGAACTTTATAAAAAGGAGCAGATTATGGCATTAGGTTGGTATGAGCTTAAATTGGCAAAAGACGGTCAATTTATGTTTAATTTAAAAGCGGCAAATAGCCAAGTCATTTTAACCAGTGAACTTTATCGTTCACGTTCAGCCGTAGAAAATGGCATTGCATCGGTTCAAAAAAATGGCATAGATGAAAAAAATTTCGAAGTGCGTGTCGCAAAAAACAATAAGCCTTATTTTGTTTTAAAAGCAAAAAATCATCAAGAAATTGGTCGTAGTCAGTACTATGCCTCATCCGTTTCGGCCAAAAAAGGTATCTTGTCTGTGACTAAAAATGCCAGCTCAACGGTGATTAAAGATTTGACTAGCGAAGCATAATCCAATCAAACCGTTTGTGAAGCGATGGCGGGTCACGAACGGTTTTCTTTTCTTCTCATTTTTCCTGCTTTCTCTTGCTTAATTTAACAAAAAATAGTCGCTTTTCCTTTTTTTCTCAAGTATAATCTTGCGACCCTGTGAATGTACTGGATTTCCCACCAGACATTATTTTATCGAGATCACACTCGAAGGGGTGTTTGATTAAGATTCATGGTTGTGTTTATGCGTATATAAACGATATAAACACTGGGTATTAATATTATTTTATTGGTAATTAATTAATGAAAACTTTTGTAGCAAAGCCAGAAACGGTTAAACGCGACTGGTATGTAGTAGATGCGACAGGTAAAACTTTAGGTCGTTTAGCGACTGAATTAGCACGTCGCCTTCGTGGTAAACATAAAGCGGAATACACGCCACACGTTGATACAGGTGATTACATCATCGTGATTAACGCAGAAAAAGTTGCTGTAACAGGTAACAAAGAAAGCGATAAACTTTACCACTGGCACACTGGCTATGTAGGTGGCATCAAACAAGCGACGTTTAAAGAAATGATCGCACGCCGTCCTGAAGCAGTGATTGAAATTGCGGTAAAAGGTATGTTGCCAAAAGGTCCATTAGGTCGCGCAATGTATCGTAAATTGAAAGTGTATGCTGGTTCTGAACATAACCATGCTGCGCAACAACCACAAGTTTTAGATATTTAATCACGAGGTTTAGGATATGGCAGAGAATCAAAACTACGGCACAGGTCGCCGCAAAAGCTCTTCAGCTCGTGTATTTATTAAACCGGGCAGTGGTAAAATCACTATTAACCAACGTGATTTAGACGTTTATTTCGGTCGTGAAACAGCACGTATGATCGTTCGTCAACCGTTAGAGTTGGTTGAAATGACTGATAAATTAGACTTATACGTTACTGTAAAAGGTGGCGGTATTTCTGGTCAAGCGGGTGCAATCCGTCATGGTATCACTCGTGCATTAATCGAATATGATGAGAGTTTACGCTCTGTATTACGTGCAGCTGGTTTCGTGACTCGCGATGCACGTCAAGTTGAACGTAAAAAAGTGGGTTTACGCAAAGCGCGTCGTCGTCCACAATTCTCAAAACGTTAATTTCTGTTTTCGTTTTATATTCAGATTGCAAGCCCAAAAGGCTTGCAATTTTTTTTATCACAATAAAATTTACCAGAATCTTTGGAAATCACGGGACGATTTGTGGTAGAATAAATGCCCATTTTTTATATAAAATCATGCCGAAATCGGGCAAAGTTTAATAAATTTTAATTCATTTTAGAGCTGTCGGAGGAATAGATGACAAGCGCTGCAAATAAACGTTCAATAATGACACTTTTTTCAGATAAAACAGATATTTATTGCCATCAAGTAAGGATTGTTTTGGCTGAAAAGGGTGTTGCTTATGAAACGGAAGTTGTAGATCCTCAAGTCGTATCAGAAGATTTAATGGAATTAAATCCGTATGGCACGTTGCCGACATTAGTTGATCGTGATTTAGTCTTATTTAATTCACGTATTATTATGGAATATCTTGATGAGCGTTTCCCTCATCCGCCACTCATGCCTGTTTATCCAGTGGCACGGGGAAAAAGCCGTTTATTAATGTTACGTATTGAGCAAGATTGGTATCCCGTATTAGCAAAAGCAGAAAAGGGTACCGATGAAGAACGTGCAGTTGCATTAAAGCAATTAAGAGAAGAAATTTTAGCGATTGCACCTATTTTTACCCAAATGCCTTACTTCATGAGTGACGAATTTAGTTTAGTGGATTGTTATATCGCGCCATTATTATGGCGTATGCAAGAACTAGGTGTGGATTTCAGTGGCGCAGGTAGCAAAGCGATTAAAGTATACATGGCACGTGTATTTGAACGCGATTCATTTATGCAATCTTTGGGCGTATCTGCGCCGAAAAATTTAATGGATGAGAAATAATTCAGCATGATACATAAAGCGTCACCTAAGCGTCCTTATTTATTAAGAGCTTATTATGATTGGTTAGTGGATAATGATTTTACCCCTTATTTAGTGGTAGATGCCACTTATGTTGGTGTAAAAGTCCCCGTGGAATATGTCAAAGATGGACAAATTGTTCTCAATTTATCTGCAAATGCGACGGGGAACTTGGTGCTAAGTAATGAAAGTATTCAGTTTAGCGCACGTTTTCGGGGTGTTTCACAGGATATTTATATTCCAATGGGGGCAGCGTTGGCCATTTATGCTCGTGAGAATGGTGATGGTGTGCTATTTGAACCAGAAGCGGTTTATGACGAAGTAGCGTCCGCTATTCATGTTGAGCAACCATTGAGTTTTGTCGATGCGGTCGATAAGCCAAAAGCCAGTGAGAATACTAAAAAAAGCACAAACAAAGACAACACGCCGGAAAAAAAATCGACTTCTCATTTGAGAATTATTAAATAAGAGAGGTTTTCTTTCTTCATAAAAAAAACACGCGTAACAGCGTGTTTTTTTATTTATAGCTAGACTTTGTCTAGCTATAAAAACCATACGCTTTGCGTATGGAGCGGAAAAGCTTAAGCGGTGAGCAGAACAAAACAT
>JBLUWJ010000038.1:0-22357 GCA_049888895.1 Bisgaard Taxon 45
ATAATTAACAAGATTTTAACAGTTATTTTATCATCAATTATAGCTCATTTTTAGCACAATAAAAATCCACAATTTACAGACTGGAAAAAATTGCCATTTCAACTATTTTCTGTTAAAACGTGCGGTATATTTTTAGCTGATTGAAAAGGATAAGTAACATGGCTGAAGAAACCATTTTCAGTAAAATCATTCGTAAAGAAATTCCTGCTAACATTGTTTATCAAGACGAGTTAGTCACCGCCTTTCGGGATATTTCACCACAAGCAAAAACCCATATTCTCATTATTCCAAACAAGCTTATTCCTACTATTAACGATGTCACCGAGCAAGACGAAATCAGTTTAGGGCGTTTATTTACCGTGGCGGCTAAACTCGCAAAAGAAGAAGGCATCGCAGAAGACGGTTACCGTTTAATTGTGAACTGTAATCAACATGGTGGACAAGAAGTATTTCACTTACATATGCACCTTGTCGGTGGTGAACCACTAGGCAGAATGTTGGCAAAATAATGAAAAAACTGATCGCACTTTTCATCTCAAGCTGTTTTCTGGTTAGCTGTGGTTCTCGACAACCCGTGAATTTATTACATACACATCAGCCAATCTTAAATATTGAGGCTGATGCCCATCAATTAGTCGATGCCCATGTTTCACCAACGCAGGCTTGGGTCAAAAATAAACATCACACCCCCGTACAGCTGACTTACCAAATATTTTGGTACGATAAGCAAGGCGTTAGCCAACCTGATACTGAATCAGACCACCAATTATGGTTACAAGGAAATGAAAAGTACCTCATTCCATTAACTAAACCCTCCATAGAAAGCGACAACTACCGCTTATATCTTCGCTTAAAATAAGGTCTGTTATGTCAACATTATTGATCGATTTACAAGGCCAAACACTGAGCCAAGAAGAAGTTGAGCTATTAACCCATCCTTTAGTAGCGGGCGTAATTTTATTTACACGGAATTTTCACGATCGTGCACAAATTCAAGCATTGATCCACTCTATTCGCCACCGCGTTAAAAGGCCCTTATTAATAACGGTAGATCAAGAAGGCGGACGTGTACAACGTTTTCGTGAAGGCTTTACCTCACTTCCCGCCATGCAAGCCTTTGCTTGCTTAATTGATGATCCCTTACAACAGCTTCACCTTGCCCAACAAGCCGGTTGGCAAATGGCAGCAGAAATGACCGCACTTGGCATTGATCTCAGCTTTGCGCCTGTTTTAGATTTAGGCCACCAATGTAAAGCCATTGGCGATCGTAGCTTTCATTCACAAGCAGAAATGACACTCAACCTTGCCAGCGCCTTTATTGACGGTATGCATCAAGTGGGAATGGCCGCCACGGGTAAGCATTTTCCGGGTCATGGTCATGTGATTGCAGATTCACATTTAGAAACGCCTTATGATGAACGTCCAAAACAACAGATTTTTGCGCAAGATATTCAGCCATTCCAGCAGTTGATTCAACAAAATATGCTCGATGCCATCATGCCTGCACATGTGATTTATAGCCAATGCGATCCTCAACCTGCGAGTGGTTCTGCATATTGGTTAAAACAGGTACTACGCCAACAACTTGGTTTTAACGGTGCCATTTTCTCTGACGATCTCGGTATGAAAGGCGCGGGCTTTATGGGGGATTTTGTGCAACGTTGTGAGCAATCTTTGCAGGCGGGTTGTGATTTACTGTTACTGTGCAATGAAAGAGAAGGCGTTATCCAAGTGTTAGATAATTTAAAACTTTCTGAAACAGAACCGCACTTTGCCCTACGTCAACAGCGTTTACAGCAGCTTTTCAAACGTAAAACTATTCGTTGGTCTGAATTGGAAGCCACTTCACGTTGGTTGGAAAATCGCAAAATATTGACCGCACTTCAACAACGCTGGCTCGACCACAAAGCCCAAAACAACAATTAATTATGTCATTTTCTTCTACATCTTTAGCGTTGCCTTGTCCCCATTACCAACGTGGCGATTGTCGTTCTTGCCAATGGCTGACCACGCCTTATCAAGTACAGTTAGCAAATAAACAACAACATTTGCAACAACAGCTACAAAGACTGGACTGCGCACAAACGCAATGGTTTGCGCCTTATGTTTCAACGCAATATGCCTTTCGTAACAAAGCCAAAATGGCAGTTAGTGGCGCAGTAGAGCGTCCCATTTTAAGCCACCCACAAAGTGAGGCTGATTTGACCGATTGCCCACTTTACCCCGCACATTTTGCGCATATCTTCACGATTCTGAAAGATTTTATTGCGCGAGCGGGATTAGTTCCCTACAACATTCAAAAACAAAAGGGGGAACTGAAGTATATTTTACTGACTGAAAGTCAGCTTGACCGCGGTTTAATGTTGCGTTTTGTGCTGCGTTCAGAAAAGAAAGTGTTGTTAGTTCAGCGCGAATTGCCTGGATTATTAACCAAATTACCGCAATTAAAAGTCGTAAGTTTAAACATTCAACCGCAACATGCTGCCATTTTAGAAGGGGAAAAAGAAATTTTCCTAACGGAACAACGCACGCTAGAAGAATGTTTTAATCAGATTCCATTATTTATTCGCCCACAAGGTTTTTTCCAAACCAATCCTCAGGTAGCACAAGGGTTATATGGTACGGCACAACACTGGGTGCAAGATTTGCCTATTCATAAACTGTGGGATTTATTTTGTGGTGTGGGAGGATTTGGCTTACATTGCGCCCAAGTTTTACAGCGTAAACAGCCAGAGAATATGATTGAATTAACGGGAATTGAAATTTCTGCTTCTGCGATTGCCGCAGCCACGCTTTCTGCCCAAAAATTAGGCTTAAAACAGGTCAAATTTCAATCTTTAGATGCCAAACACTTCGCCTTAGCCCTGTCGCCAGAGGAACAAGCGGAGAAACCTGATCTGATTATCGTCAATCCACCACGCCGAGGCATTGGGCGTGAATTAGCGCAATTTCTCAATCAATTTGCACCGCACTTTATTCTGTATTCCAGTTGTAATGCGGAAACGATGGGCAAAGATCTGCTTTATTTGGATCATTATCAGCTCAAGAAAGTACAGCTGTTTGATATGTTTCCACATACTGCACATTATGAAGTGTTATGTTTACTAGAACGGCAATAAACCTTTCATCCATGTTGCATTATCAAGTTTTAAGCGCATAAAAAAACGGTGGAATGTTCCACCGCTCTTTTTCATGTCAACCCTAATCTTTAGTCTAAACGTTTCGATAAGGCTAACCAATCTGCTTTAAATTCGCGGCGCATATTGTTGATGGCATCAATGATATCGTGGTGAACCAGCTGTTCATTTTGAATACCTACGCAATAACCACCTTTACCTTGCATTAATAGATCAACCGCATAAACCCCCATACGTGAGCCTAAAATACGGTCAAATGCACAAGGCGTACCGCCACGTTGAATATGCCCTAAAATGGTTGCTCGAGTTTCATGTTTCACGCGCGCCTCAATTTCACGCGCTAATTCATTCACATCACAAATCAATTCAGTAATCGCAATAATGGCGTGACGTTTACCCTTGATAATACTGCTTTCAATCTGCTTAATTAATTCTTCACGATCAAATTCCACTTCTGATGCCACGATATATTCACAACCACCGGCAATTCCTGCAGAAATCGCTAAATCACTGCAATGACGTCCCATGATTTCAACAATGGAAATACGTTGGTGAGAACTTGACGTATCACGTAAACGGTCAATGGCTTCAACTGCGGTTTGTAATGCGGTTTGATA
Organism: Bisgaard Taxon 45; assembly: GCA_049888895.1. Lineage (GTDB taxonomy): Bacteria > Pseudomonadota > Gammaproteobacteria > Enterobacterales > Pasteurellaceae > Pasteurella. Next base: position 3,755 of record JBLUWJ010000038.1, read on the forward strand.
GCCGATGGTGTAATCTGTCCCCGCCACATCGTTGTCAATCGTGCCTGGGATACCTACACAAGGGAAACCATGTTCTTCGGTGAGTAATTTTGCGCCCATATAAGAACCATCCCCACCAATCACCACTAAGGCCTCAATACCATGTGAACGTAAAATTTCCGCACATTTTGCACGTACAGCTGGATCCTTAAATTCAGGGAAACGAGCGGATCCTAAAAACGTCCCACCACGGTTAATAATATCGGATACACTATAACGGGTCATTTGTTTGATTTTATTATGATACAAACCGTAATACCCTTCATAAACGCCATACACTTCTAAATCGGCAGCAAGTGCTGAACGAACAACACCACGAATTGCGGCGTTCATACCTGGTGCATCACCACCACTGGTTAATACTGCTATTTTTTTTATCATATATTAAACCTTTTAACTAAAATGAATCCAAAATCGTCGCTAAGATTACACTATTCACACCAACTGCTCTAGCAAAATTTATCAAAAATCTTACTACATTTGATCTAGCTTAGCATTTTCTAATTTTTCTGCTTGTACCACGCTCGTTGGCTCATGATGAATCACAATATCGACTCGTGAAAAAGCCTTTCGCAACCGTTGCTCCAGTTGTTCGGTAATATCATGTGCTTCTAAAAAAGACAGATGATCGTCTAACTCTAAATCGAATTGGATAAAGCGAATTGGCCCCGATTGGCGCGTACGCAAATCATGAAACCCTAAAATACGTTTATCTGACAAAATGATCTGCTCAATCTGACGAATTTCTGTTTCTGGCAAAGCACGATCGAGAAGTAATTGTACCGCATCAAATAACATCTTCAGCGCACTCACTAAAATATAAATCGCGATGAGAATCGCCCCAATTGCGTCAGCTAAAACAAAGTCAAAAGCGGTAAACGCGAGGGAAATTAAAATCGTCACATTCATATAGATATCGGTTTGATAATGCAAACGATCCGCTTTAATAGCAGGACTCCCTGTTTTATGAATAATACGACTTTGGTAATACACTAACAAGGAGGTCATCACAATTGAAAACCCAATGACCGCAATCCCTAAAGTTTGATTGGTTAACGGTTGAGGATCATTAAAACGATGAATCCCTTGTAAAAGTAGAAAAACGGCGGAACCAGAAATAAAGGCGCTTTGAATTAACGAAGCAAGCGATTCCGCCTTACCATGACCAAAAGAATGATTATCGTCAGCTGGCATTAACGCAAAACGTAAAATCAGCATATTTAAAAAGGACGCGGCTAAATCCAAAGTGGAATCTACAATAGAGGCTAACATACTCACCGAGCCGGTTTCCCACCAAGCAAATCCCTTCACCAGAATCAACATAAAAGCGGTATAGACAGCACAATTGGCTGCTTTTTTCACTTGTGAAGAATAGATTTTCACTTCCATTTATGCACAAGTCCATTGCCACGCCACTTGTTTGACGCGCTGCATTTCTTTCTCAACCACATATTTTTTCAAATAGCGAATCACTTTCTCATTCTTCATATGGCGTAATTTTTTGGTTTTCGGAATTTTTAAAGAATATTGATATTGGACAAACCCACATCCTGCTATACCTTTGCCTTTCGCCACATCAACCTGCCAGTCATTGTTTTTCACGGTTGGTTCATAGATAACAAACGAATACAAGGTGTCTTGCTGTTGCTGTAATTTAAACTGTTTTACCCCCGTATTCCGATAAACACGTTGGCGCAATGCTATGCGTTCCTCCAAACTGACTTGCATAGGATTACGATCGAATAACAATTCCACTGCACTTTTCCATTGCTCAACCCGCTCACCCGGTTCTACATAAAAGAAACGGGCAAGATTACCTAAATCTTGTTGAGTGGCTAAGGTATAAGTGTGCTGATTATGGGTAATCTGTTGCGGTACCACTAATTGCGGTTTAGTGGCACAGCCTGTCAGTAACAGCGCAATCAGTGCGGTCAAGATAAAAACTCTTTTTTGCATACTTATTCCGCCATATCCCGTTTAAACACTAATTCGGTTTTACTCGAGCTCGTCGGGTCAAACCAATACCCGCCCAAATCAAACCCTTTTAATTGTTCCACCTCAGTCAAACGATGCTGAATGATGTAGCGACACATCAAACCGCGTGCTTTTTTAGCATAGAAGCTGATTACTTTATATTTGCCATTTTTATTATCTAAAAATACAGGCTTAATGATCGTCGCATTCAATTGACTTTCTTTTACTGATTTATAATATTCATCCGAGGCTAAATTCACTAAAACATTATCGCCCTGTGCCTCGATCGCTTGCTGTAAAGCATCGGTAATCACATTTCCCCAAAAAGCATAAAGATCTTTCCCTTTGCTATTTGCCAGTTTTGTTCCCATTTCCAAACGGTAAGGCTGCATGAGATCAAGTGGCTTTAATAAACCATACAAGCCGGACAACATACGTAAATGTTGTTGCGCAAATAACACATCTTGTGCCGATAAACTCTCGACCTCTAACCCCGTATAAACATCCCCTTTAAACGCATAAATCGCCGCGCGCGCATTTTGTACGGTATGTTCTTGTTGCCATTCGGCAAAACGAGCAAAATTTAAGCCGGCTAATTTATCACTGATCGACATCAAGGATCCGATCTCGGCTGGCGAAAGCTGACGACATGCTTCAATCAACTGAGTACTATAGTCTGTTAACTGCGGTTGAGAAAATTCAAAATTGGGCACCGCACTTTCAAAATCTAAGGTTTTGGCTGGCGAAATAATAGCTAACATAATGTTTTTATCCTGAATAACGTTGAAATTAAAGCGAAGCTAATTGCCATTTTATTGGCGATAACCCTTGCGCCATTAAATAGGCATTCGTTTTAGAAAAATGACGACAACCTAGAAAACCACGATGGGCAGAGAGTGGCGAAGGATGAGGTGCGGTCAAAACACAGTGCTTTTGGCGATCGATAAATTGTCCTTTTTTCTGTGCATGGCTACCCCAAAGCAAAAACACCACTTTTTCACGCTGCGCATTTAGCGCTGCGATCACACGATCCGTAAAAGTTTCCCAACCAAAATTCGCATGAGAATGCGCTTTCCCTTGTTCCACTGTTAACACGGTATTTAACAGCAGTACCCCTTGTTGTGCCCAAGGCACCAAATAGCCATGATTGGGAATCTGAAAACCGTCAATATCTTGGACTAATTCTTTATACATATTCATTAACGAAGGGGGAGGTGCTACACCTGGTTTGACAGAAAATGCCAACCCATGTGCTTGATTGGGACCATGATAAGGATCCTGACCAAGAATGACAACTTTAACCGCCTCAAACTCTGTCAATTGGAATGCACTAAACACCTCTTGCGGAGGAGGGTAGACAACCTTACCTGATGCTCTGGCCTGATGAACCTGATCTAAAATCTGTTTAAAATAAGGTTGTGCTTTCTCAGTCCCAATCACATCTTTCCACGTCTTCATTTTTTCCTCCGATTGTTATGTTTCCAATTATAAAGAACTTCCTATAAAATTGACAGTGATTGGATGTTTATTTGTTAAATAAATGTTTATTTTTTGTTAAATAAAAGATGTTTAAAATCATGATGTTATAATAATTATTGATCTAAATCAAAATTCAAAAATTAACCTATAAAAACGTCTTGTTCTAGGTCAAAACAATTTGAAATGATCAAAATTTTTGATAAAATTCTGACCAATTTAAACTGATTAACAAATCGCCAACTTAAGGAGGCAGACAATGATTAAAGGTATTCAAATTACTCAAGCAGCTAATGACAATTTATTAAACTCATTTTGGTTATTAGACAGCGAAAAAGGTGAAGCGCGTTGTTTATGTGCTAAAGGTGACTTCGTTGAAGATCAAATCGTTGCAGTAAGTGAATTAGGTCAAATCGAATATCGCGAATTACCCGTTGATATCGCACCAACCGTTAAAGTAGAAGGTGGTCAACACTTAAACGTTAACGTATTACGTCGCGAAACGTTGGAAGATGCGGTCAAACACCCAGAAAAATACCCACAATTAACAATCCGTGTTTCAGGTTATGCAGTACGTTTCAACTCATTAACCCCTGAACAACAACGTGATGTCATTACACGTACTTTCACTGAAAGTTTATAATTGACATTATTTTCCCGTTTAAACAAGCACCTCGTGATAAAAAACGAGGTGCTTTTTATCTTTCCACCTTTTCATTTCTCGCGCCTCGAACTCAATATCACAAAGCCCAATACTTGAAACAAAAAATTTACACCAATTTCAGTATGTACTTACGCTATTGCTAGCGAATTCATCAATATTCAGGTAGAATTTGGCAGTTTAACTTTATCTAATTTTTAGACATAAATTGATTTTCATATGAAGAATATACGTAACTTTTCTATTATTGCACACATTGACCACGGTAAATCGACACTCTCTGACCGCCTTATTCAAACTTGCGGGGGCTTATCTGATCGTGAAATGGAAGCACAAGTGCTTGACTCGATGGATCTTGAGCGTGAACGTGGGATTACCATCAAAGCGCAAAGTGTGACCTTAAACTACAAAGCAAAAGATGGCGAAACCTATCAATTAAATTTCATCGATACGCCAGGTCACGTTGACTTTTCTTATGAAGTATCACGTTCTTTAGCCGCTTGCGAAGGTGCGCTATTAGTTGTCGATGCGGGACAAGGCGTAGAAGCGCAGACCTTAGCCAACTGCTATACCGCGATTGAAATGAATTTAGAAGTGGTGCCGATTTTAAACAAAATCGACTTGCCAGCGGCGGATCCTGAACGCGTCGCAGAAGAAATTGAAGATATTGTCGGTATTGATGCCATGGAAGCGGTACGCTGCTCAGCCAAAACAGGCGTGGGAATCGAAGATGTTCTCGAAGAAATTGTGCATAAAATCCCTGCACCTGAAGGCGATCCGAATGCACCATTACAAGCCTTGATTATCGACTCGTGGTTTGATAACTACTTAGGCGTAGTGTCTTTAGTGCGGATTAAAAACGGTACGTTACGCAAAGGCGATAAGATCAAAGTCATGTCCACGGGTCAATCTTATAATGTGGATCGTCTTGGTATTTTTACCCCAAAACAAGTGGATACCACAATGCTCAATTGCGGGGAAGTGGGGTGGGTTGTCTGCGCGATTAAAGATATTTTAGGTGCGCCGGTTGGTGATACATTGACCTCACACAACAATCCTGCAACGTCTGTGTTACCCGGCTTTAAGAAAGTCAAACCTCAGGTTTATGCTGGCTTATTCCCAATCAGCTCAGATGATTATGAAGCATTCCGTGACGCACTAGGCAAACTGAGCTTAAACGACGCTTCACTTTTCTATGAACCCGAAAATTCCACCGCACTTGGTTTCGGTTTCCGTTGTGGTTTCTTAGGACTTCTCCACATGGAAATCATTCAAGAGCGTTTAGAACGCGAATACGATCTTGATCTGATTACCACCGCACCGACAGTAGTGTATGAAGTGGAAAAAACCGATGGTGAAGTGATCTATGTAGATAGCCCATCGAAATTACCCCCACTCAATAACATTACTGAGATTCGTGAGCCGATTGCGGAATGTAATATGTTATTACCACAAACTTACTTAGGTAATGTCATTACCTTATGTGTGGAAAAACGTGGTGTGCAAACCAACATGGTTTACCATGGTAACCAAGTAGCCTTGACCTATGACATCCCAATGGGTGAAGTAGTACTTGACTTCTTTGACCGTCTCAAATCCACGTCGCGCGGTTATGCCTCCTTAGATTATGGTTTCAAGCGTTTCCAAGCCGCCGACATGGTACGTGTTGACATCATGATCAACGGTGAGCGTGTTGATGCGCTAGCTTTAATTGTTCATAAGGATAATGCCCCTTATCGTGGTCGTGAATTAGTGGAAAAAATGCGTGAATTGATTCCACGCCAACAGTTTGATATTGCAATCCAAGCAGCCATTGGTAACCATATCATTGCCCGTTCTACCGTCAAACAATTACGTAAGAACGTGTTGGCTAAATGTTATGGTGGAGACGTGAGTCGTAAGAAAAAATTGTTACAAAAACAAAAAGAAGGTAAAAAACGCATGAAGTCTTTAGGTAATGTGGAAGTGCCACAAGAGGCCTTCTTAGCGATTTTACATGTCGGAAAAGATAAATAAGGACCATCAGGAAATACTATGTCTAACTTCTTCCTCATTCTATTGTTAGTGGCAGGGTTTGGTGTATGGAAAGTATTAGATTACTTTGCCTTACCTAACACGTTTTCCATCCTACTTATTCTCTTAACTATTCTGTCTGGTATCTTATGGTGTTATTACCGTTTTACGGTACAACCAAGACGTGCAAGACAAATTGCGCGGGCTGAACAACGCTCCGGTAAAACCTTGACAGATGAAGAGAAGGCACAAATTGAGCCAATTTCAGAGGGTGGTGAGTTTTTATCTTCACTCTTTCCTGTCCTCGCCTTTGTGTTAATTTTGCGTTCCTTTTTATTTGAACCCTTTCAAATTCCGTCTTCCTCCATGGAACCCACCTTACGTATCGGTGATTTTTTGGTGGTAAAAAAATACGCCTACGGGATCAAAGACCCGGTATTCCAAAATACGATCATTGAAACGGGCAAACCTGAACACGGTGATATTATTGTGTTTAAAGCGCCGTTACAACCCAATGTGGATTATATTAAACGCGTTGTCGGCACACCGGGCGATAAAGTGCATTACAACGAATACACTCGCCAACTAACCTTAACCTATGCGAAAGACGGTCAAGAATGTCAGAGTGAGTGTGCAACGAAAATCTTCAGTTATACCGAACCTAAACAAAATCCCGACTTTCAGTTTTTGATTGGGCGTGATCATAATGGACAATATCTCTATGGCCCTTCGCCATTAGAAACCACTGAAACAGGCGATGTGTCTCACCAAATTCACTGGTACCCTGAACCGATTTCAGAAGGTTTCCGTTATAAAGCCTACCGTTCACAAAGCAACTATGTGACTGAATGGGTGGTACCAGAAGGGCATTATTTTGTGATGGGTGATAATCGCAATAACAGTGAAGACAGTCGTTTTTGGGGCTTTGTCCCAGAGAAAAACATTGTGGGGAAAGCCACATATATTTGGTTGAGTTTAGATAAAAAACAAGACCAATGGCCAACAGGCGTCCGTTTTGAACGCTTTTTTACGGAAATTAAGTAATAAGTAATGACTCAAAATTTAGACCGTTTACAACGCCAGATTGGTTATACATTTAACCAATCTGGCCTACTCAAACAAGCATTAACACACCGCAGTGCCGCGGTAAAACACAACGAGCGTCTTGAATTTCTCGGCGATGCCATTTTAAATTTGATCATTGCTGAAGCGCTTTATCACCAATTTCCCAAATGTAATGAAGGGGAATTAAGTCGTATGCGCGCCACTCTAGTCCGAGAACCCACCTTAGCCACTTTAGCGCGTCAATTTGAACTTGGGGACTATCTATCACTCGGGCCGGGCGAATTAAAAAGTGGCGGTTTTCGGCGTGAATCAATTTTAGCCGACTGTGTAGAAGCGATTATTGGTGCTATCTCATTAGATAGTGACTTAGCTACGACCAGTAAAATCGTGCAGCATTGGTACCAAGTACTACTTAAACAAATTCAACCGGGTGATAATCAAAAAGATCCTAAAACACGTCTACAGGAATATTTACAAGCTAAACGTCTCCCACTCCCGAACTACAATGTAGTTGAAATAAAAGGTGAAGCCCATTGCCAAACCTTTACGGTAGAATGTTATGTACAAAATATTGACCGCACTTTTGTCGGTATCGGTGCCAGTCGCCGTAAAGCAGAACAAGCTGCGGCAGAAAAAATTTTACAAGAATTGGAAAACAAATGAACGAAATAAACCTAGCGGACAACGCTAAAACTTACTGTGGTTTCATTGCCATCGTAGGACGTCCTAATGTCGGGAAATCGACGCTATTAAATAAAATCTTAGGACAAAAAATCTCAATCACTTCACGTAAAGCCCAAACCACGCGTCATCGTATTGTGGGTATTCATACTGAAGGCGCTTATCAAGCGGTGTATGTGGATACACCGGGACTACATATTGAAGAAAAACGTGCGATTAACCGTTTAATGAACCGCGCTGCCAGTAGTGCGATTGGGGATGTAGATCTGATTATTTTTGTGGTTGATGGGACCCATTGGAATGACGATGATGAAATGGTGCTTAACAAATTGCGTGCCGCAAAAGCACCTGTGGTACTGGCCATCAATAAAATTGACAACATCAAAAACAAAGAAGACATGTTGCCATTTATTACCGAGCTGACCAGCAAATTTAACTTTGCCCATGTGGTCCCAATTTCGGCACAAGGTGGAAAAAATGTTGCAGAATTAGAAAAAATTGTTCGCGAATCGTTACACGAAGGCACACATCATTTTCCAGAAGAATATGTGACTGATCGTTCCCAACGTTTTATGGCATCTGAAATCATCCGTGAAAAATTGATGCGTTTTACTGGTGAAGAATTACCTTATTCGGTTACCGTAGAAATTGAACAGTTTAAATTAAACGAACGTGGCACCTATGAAATCAATGGCTTGATTCTCGTGGAACGCGAAGGTCAGAAAAAAATGGTAATCGGCAATAAAGGACAAAAAATCAAGCAAATTGGGATAGAAGCCCGTGCTGACATGGAACGTTTGTTTGATAACAAAGTCCATCTTGAATTATGGGTGAAAGTCAAATCAGGTTGGGCAGATGATGAACGTGCCTTACGTAGTTTAGGTTATATGGACGAATAACTAAGTTTCCGACCTTGTGTAAAAGAGTGGTAAAGCCACTCTTTTTTTATTGTTTCTACACGATAAAAAAACCGCGAATGCCTTCGCACTCGCTGTATATATTACAAATTGAGTGATAAGTGCGGTCAAAACCAAAATTTTTTCTGATTTAACCGCACTTTAGCGCACTTACTTGGTTTCTGCGTGATAATTCACCACATTAAAGAAGCGTTTACCTTCTTTTTTACCCGCATAACCACTTTTCTCCCAAAATGCCTCTTTGAGCCAACTTTCAAATTTTTGATGGCTTGGGAACGTCATTTCACCAAAGTTTGGATCGAAAAATACCACTTTTTCGCCTTGAACAAGGGCTGACACGGTATGTGAACCGCCTTCAAGGTTAATCGAGATTTTCTTCGCCCCCGAGCTTTCTTTACCTGTATCTAAAATCGCTTTCGTCAATGCGGAAATATCACTTTTCGATACCGTACCCGCCACTTCATCACGACGGCTTGCACTACCGACCTGTTTTTCTTTCGGCACGACCCCTTGTTCTTGTAACCAACTATCGGTTAACTTGAATTGTTGCGTCGCACTGCCACTTTGCATAAACTCTGTTTGCAATTTCTTAATCGAGTCAATCGCCTCTTGCTTCAAGTGACCTTTCTTACCCCCTTCATACATCGTATGCCAGAAGTCTTCACCTTGGCTACTGACTTTGTTCGCAATCCAGTGTGCACATGTGGATTCACACACACCATGTTGCGTATCAACGTGTTTCACGATTTCATTGTAAACTTCACCTTTAGACTGCGCATATTTAAAGCTCACTTCACCACCAAATTCTTCCACAGAAGCACGCACCGTATCAATTTTGTGTTTCACTTTTAATGGCTGAAATTGATCAGAGAGTTTCTGTAACAAGCTTCTTGGTTGCTCTACTAACGCACGTTGTTGGACACGCTCTGTCACTGGTTTGCTCACAATTTCTGTCTCAGTATTGACCGCACTTTTGCGCTGTTCTGCCTCTTTTTCTCCCTGTTTTACAATTGATGTAGGAGATTCAAAAGGAATCGTTTCATACTCAGATTCAGTAGAGGAAGCTTTTACTCTTGGCTGAATAGTTGCCTCTTCAGATGCAGTTCTGCTTGCTAGCGTCTGCTGGCTTGATGAATCCGCATTAACATCATTTCCTCCCTCTGGTTGCGTTGCTGGAATTGGTGGTAAAGGGCGTTTCGCATGAGATGAACTTTCCCCAATTTCTGCATAAATCGGCTCACCAGCCGTCTCTACTGCTTTTGCTTTACCTTGATCTGGCAAGTCTGGTAAAGGATCGGTCGCCAGTCTCCCTCGAGGCAAGGTCACTTCTGCATATTCAGACCCGATTTCAACCTTATTACGCTTAAAGTCTGCATTACTGTCCCCCAAACGACTGTATGGATTATTCGCAATTTCCTCATAAACATGTTCTTCGGCTTTATGACGAGCGATATCAGAATGGCTGTCGCCTAACTTACTATAAATATCCGGGATTTCTTCATATACATGAGTACTGCTGTCGTCGGCGTCATCGGTCGTCGCGTTATCTTCTTTGGCTGGAGACAATTTTTCTTTCGCTTTCTTGCCGAGCTCCACAATATCAAGCGTTTCAAAGCTAAAATGTGTGCTCGCATAATTATCATCACGTGTCACCTCTTTTGCGAGGCTAAGATCTTTTTCTACTTGTCCAACAATCTTACTTTGATCTGGATTGACACCTGCTAACGTGGATTTTTGTGTCGCTGCATAATGTTTTTGTTCTGCACGTCCACCACGCAGATTCAAGGCAGAAACGCCATTTTCATTTGCACCGATTGAAACGCCTGCTGATCCACCATCTTTATCATGACGATCATGTAGAAGGGTACTGTTGACTTGCCCTTTCACATTAAAATCACGAGGTTCTCCCCGATTGACAATATAACCTGCTTGTAAATTCAGATCCTGAATTTCACCTGAGATCTGGTTGGCACGAATACCCGCTTGTTGATTGACTGTACCTCGCGTTTCCGTTTGATGACTATAACCTAATCCTACATTACCACTCGGTTTAACAATGGTTGAGGTTGAAAGGGAGGCGCCCACTGAAGCACTATAATCAACACTATGCTGTGTTTTTTGTAGTGTATCCTGTTTCGATGTGATGTTCGTTTGCCCTTTGACATGCAAATCAAGCTTGTCCGCGTGAATATTCGAACTTTCTAAGTTAAGATCGCCACCAGTTTCAATTTTCAAATGTTGGGCTTGTAATAAACTGTTATTAAATGATTTTTTACGTTCATGACTAATACTTTCATTACCTTCAATGCCAACGGATACACCTGCCGTACATCCCGCATTAATGGCACTACAGCCCGCATTTGCTCCACCATAAATTTTCACTCTAGACAATCTTTCGTCTGATTGGCTGTCTTTCTCACCAGCTTGGATAGTCACATCTTGTTTTGCTTTTAGGGTTAAATTTGTTTTTTCTGCACTCTCTACATTTTTCAGATGAATACTGCCTTCACGTGCAGAAAGCACCAAATTCCCTCCTAGTTTGGTACGAATATCGCCAGATTCGGTTAAATGTTTAATTTCTTTCGTGCGTTCAAATGCGCCTTTCACTGAGCCACCTACTAAATCCCCCGTGATCACATTCAAGACATCACTTGCCTGCTGTAACACGACCGTCCCATCTTGTTTAATCCCATTTTGCGCATCAATAAACTGTTTAGCTAAATGACTTACCGCATCAGCAATCGCAGAATGAGCTTCTGCTTCTGGACCAATTTTTAATGTGGTACTTTCAATGTGACGGTCGTATTCATCTTTTTGTTTCGTCGAAGTAATGTCGCGAGCAGATAGCTCAAACCCTTGTTTCTGTGTTGGTTTTTCTTGCACAAAAAACTCAGCACGTTTCTCTGACATTAACGCATTGATATCAGATTCAGACAAAACTGGCGAAACAGTTTTATCTGTTTTTGCTGTTTTCGCTGTAACATTAGCATTCGTTGCTGGCGTGTCAGTCTGACCTTTTGTGTTACTCTGTGTTGGCAAGTTGCTATTAATGTTAACACCACCAATGTCCGCATTCCCTAACACATGTAATGTGCCACTTTCAGCTTGTAACTCACTATTAGTATGAGTTAACAACGTTTCCTGTGTTTTCGTATGACGAATCGCCAAACCTAACTCAGCTCCCACGCCAGTGTGAGTGGTTGGTACATTGCTAGAGGCTTTGCCACCCTCTTTACTGTTGTAATCATAACGCGCAGAACGTCCCCCTCCACTTGCATGGGCTGAGCCATACAGATGTGAAGTATATTCTTCCGTTTCAAGATTAGTGACATTTTTACTCGCTTGCGTTTTATAGTCACCTTTCACAATCCCGCTTAATTGCTGAGTTTTTAGCGTACTTCCAACTTGATTCACATCCTTTTCAATCGCCAAGTGTAAACGATCGACCTCTAAGTTTGACCCCACTGACGTCGCTTTTGAACGTCGCTCTGTATAACTTTCAGCAGGTGAAAAAGTCAATGGTCCCGTATCATACACGTCATAAGATTGTTCCGTCTTATGTGCATCTTTTAAATGCAGATCACCGGTTTTGATAAAGCCGGTTTTTCCTTTCACCTCTGAGGCTTGTAGCGTAATACTCGCATTCTTATCTGTTTCTAAATGCAAATGCCCCTCGCTTCTAATCTCAGCACCTTGTACATCACTACCTCCAGTTTTGCTCGCATGGGAGCGCGCAAGATTTTCAATTCCTTGCTGTCCAACTAAACGTGTTTCTGTACGGCTTAAGATACTGCCTTTATTTTGGATTTTGCCTTCTGCTTCAATCTTCACGCGGTCACCTGCTAACGTACCACTGTTACTCACATGACCTGCCTTAATCTCAACATCACGAGCATGAATCACCGCATGACCGCGTCCTTGTGATTTTTGCGCTTCAGCTAAGGTTGATTGTGCAAGATAGACTTGTGGCACAAAGACGTCTTTGCCTTTTACCTGCGTTTTGACATACCATACAATATCTTGTTTTAATTTTGCTTGTTGTTCTTGGGTTAAGCTTTCCCCTATTTTCAAACCAAGATCTTTCGCTTCAACAGAAGAGTTGTCGATCAATCTTTTGACTAAATCGACATTGCTTAAGTTATATTTTTTCGCCAGCTGATTATCGACTTTTTTCTCAATACTGCGCGTAATCAATTGGTGATCAAAATAGTTATCCCCTAAGACATTGACTTTCTGCTCTGTCTGACTATCAGATGCCACTTGGTTAAAGAAGTAGTCAGCACCTTTATAATCATCTTGGTTAATGTATTTCAATTGCGTACGATAAAGCGGATCAGTTTGTACTTTAGGGCGCGCTTCATCTACCGCTTTAAACAAGCTTTGTTTCGCGATTTCTGTCGCTTTTTTTGCTTCTTCCTCTAAAACTTTCAGTTCTTCTTTGAGTTGTTGCTCCGCTATTTCCTCGGCTTTCTGCTTTTCTGCTTTTTCACGTTGTGCTTTTTCCTCTGCTGCACGTTTTGCCTCTTCAGCCTGTTGTGCCTGTCTAGCAATTTCCGCTTGACGTGCCTCTTCCATTTCACGGGCTAATGCTTCTTGCTGAGCACGCTCCAACGTTTCTTGCACTTTCGCAACACCGTCTTCTTCTTGACGTTTTTCTTCCTCTTTAAATTTCTCAGCCCGTTCTTGCTGTGTTTTTTCTTTATTTAAACGTGCTTTCTCTAATAATTCCTGACGTTTACGATCCTCCGCTAAACGCTTTTCCTCAAACAAGTGATGTAATCGCTCTTGCAACGCTCTTGGTAAATTCTCGAAACGTTGATTATTTAAACGTCTTTCCTCATAAAACGCCTCATCATCAATGTATTGTTCTTCATTCAACTCTTTCAAATAGCTGTTCAGCAAACGACCATTTTTCGCGATTTCGTCAGGATCAAGATAATTAGGTTGCGCTCCCTCAATAATCTTTAATTCGTCTTCGTCAATTTCTCCCGTTTTCTTGTCTAGTTGTACACTGTTATCGATAAATAAATTGGGTATTTCAAGAAGCTCCGATAAAGCTGATAAATCAACGTCCGTATCATTAATTTCCTTATCTGCGACTTCAGGGATAAACTCGCTTTGTGGCAATGTTAAAGTATGCTTTCCGATCTGCAGTTGACCATCAAATCCACCTTGAATGGCACGCTCACCATTTTGCAAACTGTTCGTTTTGAGCGCTAAATTACCGGCTAAAATTTTGGCTTTCTGCTCAGGGTAGTAGAGAAAACTGGTTGGATTTTGCTTAAACGCTTTCCAACGTTGTGCCATTTGTTCATGAGAAAGTTGATGCCAGTTTTCGCCAAATGCAGCCACCATCCCTTTCTCTAACACTGGGGAATGTTTTACTTGTTGTAACAACTTATACGCACTAAAGTTCTCTGCCGAATAAAGATTGGCCTTAATAATTGGCGATGGTGATAATAAGGCATCGAGAAAATCGCCAAAGGAATTGAAATGTCTTTCCGTATTCCCTAATCGAAAGAAGATATGACGAGTATAAGGTTTGTAGTGAAGAGTCACATCCGCTTCTTGTTGGAAGAAATGTGATAATGCGTCAAATTTAAGCAGTTTCATTTCATTGACAATTTCATCTGCATCAGAACGGAAGGTGCCTTTCACATTAATCACACCATGATTCGTAATACTGGAGAAACCTCTTTCCTGATCTCTTTTCGAGTTAAAGGTCAAATTTCCCTCTGTACGAAGCGAGCCAAGTTGTTGCACCTCAACAACAGGCTTATTGATCTCCTTCACATTTAGATTCAATTCATAGAGGTTATTATGCCAACCATGTTTTGCCGTTTCATTGACACCATAATAACGCGTATAGTCTTTTTTCAGATCCTGATACTCAAGATGTCCGCTGAGAGTAACATCATTAGTAAACGCGTTTGCGTTAATCGTCGCATCCCCTTTGGCAAAAATATTCCCTAAGTTATACACAGTACGATCCGCTGTTAAGTGCATTGTACCTTCAGAGTGAAGCAAGCTCTTACCTTGATTAACAAGATAGCCACCCTGTTTTTCCGCTCTTTTAGCAGTCAAATTCAATCCTTTACCCGCCCCCAAAATACCGCCCATGTTGTAAATGTTGCCTTGCTCGGTATTAATTGTTAAATTTTGGGCGCTTGCTAGGGTACCGTAATTCACAAAACCAGACTTGGTATTGATCGTGATATTGGCGTTTAATTGAATATTTTTTGCTTGATCAATTTGAACATTTTTCGCCGTGATCACTAAATTATCTTTTGCGGTGATAAAGTAATTTCCCTCAGTGACAAAGCTAGTGTTATCCTTAAAAGTGAGTGCGGCATTGCCATTACTGTGAATTAACCCGGTATTAACAAAACCCGGTGTCAATAATGACGCGCCTTCCAAGAAACTGAGTGGTTGATTAACCCCCTCTTCAATTGACAGCTCACGACCTTTAGTTCGAATATCAAGTTCGCTAGATGCATAGATTTCTTTACTATTGACTAAATTATCAGCATCCAGCTTCACGTTCTTGCCGTAAATGCTACCTTTATTGGTTAACTTATTGGTTGTCGTGTTCAGCTCATGGGCAATTAATTTCGCATTATCTTCAAGATTCACGTGCTTATTTGCGCTAATTTTCGCGCTCGTTTTTGCCGTTAATTTGGCATTTTGTCTCAAGGTTGTTTCCTGAGCTTGAATATCAACGGCTTTATTCGCTTTAACTTCATTACCAATAATGACGTGCTTACCGCCTTTAACGGTAAAATTCCCTTCCGCATGAACTTTGGCATAATTCTCATTATTTTTTGTGTTGCCTAATTCAACGTCACCTTCATGAGTCTCAATCTGAATATCCGCTTCAGATAAAATAATGCCATCATGTTTTACGCCAGCCCCTTTATCCGTCACGATTAATTTGATATTTTTACCGTACATTGCACCGGTACTTGCACCGCTAATCGCAATTTCACCTTGTGCCTCAGCGCGATGCTTTTCTGTCACCTGATGTGTCTTTAAATCATATTTACTGCTTCCTGCAACCAAAGTGATATCGGTTTCGGAATTTCCTGTTCTTTCTTTTGTAATTGCTTGCTTTTGTTCAATTTTTTTAGCGATGATATCTAAATAAGGCAGGTCATCGGTAGCGAATCCATCCACGCCAATCGTGACGGTACCTTGCGTGACATTCAATTCCAGTTGTTCAGGATCAATCGTATTACTGGTTGTGGCAACAAAACGATTGGCATTAATGGTTTTTACCCCATTCAGCACAATGCCATTTTGGTTCGCAATCACTAAATCGGCTTTTTTGCCTAAGATTTCTAGTGCACCTTCAATTTTACTGGTTTCCGGTCCTGTCACTTGGTTTAAGATCGCTTTCGCTTCAGCACCTTCGGTTAAATTTTGGTTACCTGGTAAATATCCCACTAACTGTGAGCGTTTTTCCTTAGCGCTATTGTTAAATACCGCCCCATTTGGGATGTTGAAGTGTTTAAAACGGTTATCTGAAATGCCCTTTTGGTTGGGTTGTGCAATATCAACAATGATGACATGGTTTTCAGTGTGTTTGACTTTCGTTTGATGATCACCTTTATGGTGTACGTTGTCTAACTCCACATGGTAACGAGGACTGTTAGTCACATCGGTTAATTCAGGCTTTCTTTCTATGACCGAATCGGTATCAGCGGTTTGTGCCATAAGCGGAAAAGAGACGACACTTAACAAT
Organism: Bisgaard Taxon 45; assembly: GCA_049888895.1. GTDB lineage: Bacteria > Pseudomonadota > Gammaproteobacteria > Enterobacterales > Pasteurellaceae > Pasteurella. Next base: position 20,322 of record JBLUWJ010000038.1, read on the forward strand.
AACAGGGTGTATTGCTTCCAAGTCAACGACATCAAGCTTGAAACAGGATTCAATGCTGTTTTGACTAACACCGAAAGTGGTGAAAATGGCGAGTTGATTCTGGGTTCAGATTCCGTATCCTCGGTATCAGAAACCTCTTTTGAGGATGTTTCTCCCACTGCTGAGCGAATCGTTTCAGCTACAGGTACAAGACAGCCTTTAACTTGGCTAAAAATGAGTTTATAGCGATTTTTATTCATACTAAGTTAATCCTTCAACTTAAAAAAACATTAAAAAGATATAGAACCACTGACGTAATAAACCGGTTTTTTATTCTGCGGTTTCACTTTTTTGACCGTGTTGAGTGGTTGAGCATAAGTGAATGAGAAATTGAATAATCTCACTTGTCCCTTCACCCCTAACGCAAAACCGGCAAGGGTATCTGTTTGATGAGATTGTTTGACATGTACTTTACCAATATCTACCCCGACGAAAGGCGATATTTGAGAAAGGTAAGCTTTTTGGGGATAAAAAGGCACACTCAGCGTTTGTGAAAAATACGCACCACTATCACCAGCAGCAGCTCCACCTTTAAATCCTCTGACAGTATATTCATCACCAATAGAAAACTGATTTTCCGAATACAAACTATCGAAGCCATATTGTGCACCAATACGTGCTTGGTAAGTCATCGATCGATCAAACATTTCTATTGGACGGAGCCAGTTAACACTTCCTGACAATAATTTTAATGTTTTTTCACGCTGACTGTCATAAGCAGAATAATCTGCACCAAACCATCGCAATCCATTGGCGTAAGCAATATCACTGTAGAGCTTGCCATAGCCTAAATTGGTCACATAAGATAATCCAACATTGAGCTTATTATTGTGATAGTCACCTATTTCAATATCGGAAAAATAACTCAAGCGTTTTTTAAATTCTAATTCGCCATACACGGACAAAATGGTCTCTTTATTACGGAGTAAAACCCGAGATAACTTCAGTGTTGCGGTTTGTGTTTTTCCCGAAGAAGTATAAACATCATTCTCCCCTTGAAGAGTTTTCTTATATTCCGATTCAGCTAACTTCAGTTCTAAAGTCGAGAAAGACAGAGGTTGAACATAAGACAACGCATAATTACGTTGTTGGTTTGCTTTACTCTGCTTATAAAAACGATAACCTGTTGAAAAAGACCAACGATCATTGGTACCAAGTAAATCGCTCCACGCAACATTGAGACTGGCTTGATTACGCCCATTGGCATTATTCTCTGTCCCTGAATTATTGATACTCAAGGTTACCTCAGGCCAATCGTTTCGAACTCGTTCAATATTAAGATTAGATGCGCCTTTTTGCTGACTTGCTACGACACTGACTTTGGCACTTTTGTTAGTCGTGTTCAAGATTTCCACCATCTGATCAATATCATAGACATTGAGTAATTTATTGTTCAGATTGGGGAGCACCGCTAACATTGCTTTATCTTTAAAGTCTGTAGCTTTTTCCCCCGCAACGAGGATATCGTTAACTGTTCCCCACAACACCACAAAGTCGAGATCACCATTCTTGATTTTCGGATTTTTTAAACCAATAGCACTTGTCACATAGCCGGAACGATACAGCAAATCTGTCAAATCTTTGACGAGTTGAAAAACGACCTTGGTTGACAGGGGCTTATTGAGATAACGCTGACGCACTTCATCAACATTTAAAGACACATTCTGTCCCCCTAAATCGACAGCGATACGCGTAATCTTTTTCGATGCGTGATCTAAGCTCTCTGTCGCAAGGGTTGACGTTGTCGCTTCTTCCACAGCCTGTTTATCTTCTAGAAATTGCTGCGCTTTTTTGAAATTCTCATCCACCTGTTCAAATTGTTGCTTATTTTTTAAATGCAATAATTCCTGTGTGAGCGGATTCGTTTCCTGACTATAGACTAGTGTGGATTGGCATAAAAGAAAGGTTGCGGAGCAACCTAAGAATAAATGATTTAACCTGTTAGATTGATATTTTCCCATAAAATCTCCATATTTTTGAGGGCAAAAATTCTACTA
>JBLUWJ010000039.1:0-22122 GCA_049888895.1 Bisgaard Taxon 45
ATTTAAAATGGAATAATATCGTTTCATTTTAAACTGGCATCATATAAATAACTAAAAAATATACAAGGAGTTAAAAACGCCTTGTATATTTTACTCTTTATTAGTTTTTTCTGCTGGTTTAAGGTCTGATTTTTCCGCACTTAATACCCCAATCCAGGTTTCTGCTTTTGCACTACCGAAAAGGTACTTATGATCACCGTTGCCTTTTGTTGAATCGACTAATACATAATTTAGATTAGTTTTGTCTCCTTGTTTAATTGCACCTAAAAGATTATCTACTATTGGCTCAATAATCGGATTATCACTATTTTTATTTTCAACTTTAAAAATTTTCTCTTTATTTAACTCACTAGGAACACCGTTATTAGAACGATAAATTGAACCAGATATTTTACCTTCGTCATAGATTAAATCTATATCACCATAATTGATTAAACCATTATTAGATAATTGAGCATTATTAATAGGGGCATAAATAAACCCTTTTTCTTTTCTATAATAAGCTTTGAACTGAGCAGATTGGTCAGCGCTTTTAAAATCCATGTTGATGGCATAAAGTAGTTCCACGTTTTTATGGGCGCGATTATCATCAACATTATAACGATAACCATAATAGCCTACTTCATTACTGTCAGTACCTAATAAAGTAAATTTATATTCCTTTCCTGGATTATCACCTAAGTTAAGAGTGATATGTTCTGCCTGTTTGGTGTATTTATCTGGGGTACCACTGTGTTTATCTGCATTTTCTACATATTCTAGTTTATAAACTGTTACATGATTTTTATTTTCATTGTTTGCAGTACAAATTGATTTTGCCTCACAAGCCCCTTTCCATTTTTCTTGTGCAGAAGGCGAGGCGTTTTTCATCTTGTCATTTTCTGGTGACTTTTGTGGATTAGAGCCCCCTTCCGCGCCCGTATCTGGTGCTTGATCTTTAGGCGGTGCTGGTGTTTTTGGTACCTCGTCTGGTTGTTGAGGCGCTGGTGGTGCAGGTTGAATTGGCTGTACTGGTGGTGGCGCATTGTTTCCGCCATTGCCGCCACCGCCACCACCACATGCGATTAAAAGGCAAGATAATCCAAAGACCGTTGTTAATTTGATGATTGCTTTTTTCATAGTGTATTCCCTATACATGTTCCATAAGCAGATTTGCTTATATCCTTATTAAAAATGCGCATATTTTACACATTTTTATTATTTATACAGCTAAATTTGTACAAATTTTGCAAATTTTATGAAAAGCAAGGAGATTTTTTTCATCGTTGAAGTATTCAATGTTAAAATGCACAATCTATTTTTTATGCAGATATGTTTAGACAACGAGAAAAAATTATGTCAACGGAAAATAAAAAAGGTGGCTTTTGGTCTTGGCTAGGTTTGGGAAAAAAGCAAGAAACACCAGAGGCGACACAGACGTTACCGAGTACAGAAACGTCCGACAATACTGAGCAAGTCGAAGAAATCAAATCAGAGATTGAACCCCAAATTGAGCAAACAGAAAGTGCGGTGATTTCTGATGAAATATCATCTTCGACTACATCTGATACACTGACGGCATTCCCCCCAACATTAGACAAAACAGACGCGCAACACATGAAGACTGATGAGGGTGACGGTGTACAGAGTGCGTTTCAGCAGGCTGAGGAGACGAAAACGGAAGACTGCCTTGAAGAAACGGATTCTGTTGCCAGTGCGCTAACATCTGATGAGGACGTCAAACTGGCTGCGCCTACCCCTTCTCAACCTCAAGAACAAGAAAAAAAGAGTGAAGGTGGTTTTTTTAGTCGTTTAGTGAAAGGTTTATTGAAAACTAAACAAAATCTTGGTGCGGGTTTCCGGAGCTTCTTTTTTGGCAAAAAAATTGATGATGAATTATTTGAAGAATTAGAAGAACAACTTCTGATCGCCGATTTAGGTGTACCTACTGCGACGAAAATTATCCATAATTTAACGCAACATGCCAGTCATCAGCAATTAAAAGAAGCTGATCTGTTGTACCAACAATTAAAAGTAGAAATGGCAAACATTCTACAACCTGTTGCCCAGCCACTTGTGATTGATCAAACTAAAAAACCTTATGTGATTTTAATGGTCGGTGTGAATGGTGTGGGAAAAACCACGACCATTGGCAAATTAGCGCGCCAATTCCAACATGAAGGTAAATCAGTGATGTTAGCGGCAGGTGATACCTTCCGTGCTGCGGCGGTTGAGCAGTTGCAAGTATGGGGCGAACGCAATGGTATTCCAGTGGTAGCACAAAGTACAGGATCGGATTCTGCTTCAGTGATTTTTGATGCAATGCAATCTGCGGCTGCGCGTCATGTTGATGTGTTGATTGCCGACACTGCAGGGCGTTTACAAAATAAAAATAACTTAATGGACGAGTTGAAGAAGATTGTGCGTGTGATGAAAAAATACGATGAAACGGCGCCGCATGAAATTATGTTAACGTTGGATGCCGGAACCGGACAAAACGCCATTAGCCAAGCGAAATTATTCCATGAGGCAGTAGGTTTAACCGGTATTACTTTAACCAAATTAGATGGTACCGCAAAAGGCGGGGTGATTTTTGCCATAGCCGATCAGTTCAATTTACCGATTCGCTATATTGGGGTGGGTGAAAAAATCGAGGACTTACGTCCATTTAATGCCAATGAGTTTATTGAAGCATTATTTGTTCATGAAGATGACAGCCGCGCGGCAAATTAACGTAGATTGAGCAATGTTGACACTTAACAAGAGAGTAGAAGTAGACAGAACATGATTAGATTTTCCAATGTGAGTAAAGCCTATCTAGGTGGTAAGCCCGCGTTACAAAATATCAGCTTTCACTTGCCTGTGGGCAGTATGACTTATGTGATTGGTCATTCTGGCGCGGGGAAAAGTACATTGCTGAAATTGATTATGGGCATGGAAAGAGCAAACGGTGGGCAGATTTGGTTTAATGGGCACGATATTACGCGTTTAGCTTCGCACGAAATTCCGTTCTTACGTCGTCAAATTGGCATGGTGCATCAAGATTATCGCCTGTTAGCGGATCGTTCGATTGTCGATAATGTGGCGTTACCCCTAATTATTGCGGGGATGCATCCTAAAGAAGCGGAAAGTCGAGCGCTCGCAACCTTAGATCGTGTGGGGCTACGTGATCGTGCCAATCATTTACCTGTGCATTTGTCTGGTGGTGAGCAACAGCGAGTGGATATTGCACGTGCCATCGTGCATAAACCTCAATTACTGCTCGCAGATGAGCCAACGGGTAACCTTGATAATAGCTTATCTTTTGAAATTTTTAGTTTGTTTGAAGAATTGAACCACATGGGCATGACGGTGCTGATTGCCACACATGATCTCAATATTATTCAACAAAAACCGAAACCTTGTCTTGTCCTTGAACAAGGCTATTTACGCTGAGGAAAGTGGTGATGAGTTCGCGCCGTGTGAATGCCCCATTTTGGGTGCAAATACAATATGTATTAAAAGCTGTCTGGGCTGATTTATTAAAGCGCCGTTTTGGCACCTTACTGACGATTTTAGTGATTAGCGTTTCCCTCACCATTCCAACAGTAAGCTATTTATTGTGGAAAAATATTCATCAAGCCACCACGCAGTTTTATCCTGAAAGTGAGCTCACGGTCTATTTACACAAAACCTTGAGTGAAGAGGATGCGAATTTAGTAGTGGAAAAAATTCGTCAACAAAATGGGGTCGCCTCATTAAATTATATTTCACGGCAAGAGAGTTTGAATGCGTTTCGTGATTGGTCGGGATTTGGTAATGAGTTAGATGTGCTAGATGATAATCCTTTGCCAGCAGTGGTGATGGTGAGAGCGAGCAAAGACTATAACGAATCACAAAAACGCAATGAGCTACGCCAAAATTTAGATAAAATTAAAGGTGTCCAAGAAGTGCGTTTAGACAATGATTGGTTGGAAAAATTGACCGCACTTACTTGGCTAGTGGCACATGTTGCGATTTTTTGTGCGGTGCTGATGACCTTGGCGGTGTTCTTGGTGATCGGTAACAGTATTCGCTCGGATGTGTACAGTAGCCAAGCCACCATTGAGGTGATGAAACTGCTTGGGGCAACGGATCAATTTGTGTTACGGCCTTTTCTATATACCGGTATGATTTATGCGCTGTTAGGCGGCTTTTTTGCCTGTGTGTTAAGTAGTTTAGTCATTGGATATTTTACCAGTGCCGTCAAGTATGTGACCGATATTTTTGCGGTACATTTTGAATTAAATGGGGTGAATCTGGCGGAATTTTCATTTCTGCTGATTATTTGCACTTTAGTGGGCTACCTTGGTGCTTGGTTAGCGGCAACTCGCCATATTAAAATGCTTGAGCGAAAAAATTAAAAAAACAGACCGCACTTTTCTAGATAAACAAAAGGGCAGACATGACGTCTGCCTTTCTTTTTTAAATGGAGTTTACTCTGAGGTGCCAATGGTATGGAATTGACGCGAGAAATAGACTAAGGCTTGTCCTTGTTCACTGACTTGAATATCATCCAGTTCGACCAAAAACATAGAATGCGTACCAATATCATGAATATCCACTATCGTGCCCGTTAGATTAGCTAGCGCATTGTTAAGACTTGGTGGTGCAGTTGGATCGTGTTTTTCATGCCAAACAGCCCACTCAAAACGTTCATCCATACAACTGCCTTTGAAACCTGCAAAGTGTTGTGCTAAATCAAGCTGTTCAGCACTCAGCACATTGACACAAAGGCGTTTATTTTTTTGGAAAACAGGATTCATTTCACTGTTCTTGTTAATACACACCATAATCGTTGGTGGGGTATCCGTTACTGAACAGACAGCTGTCGCTGTAATGCCACATTTTCCCGCTGTGCCATTGGTTGTGATGATATTCACGCCAGCGGCTAATTTTGCCATAGAATTACGAAAGTGTTGTTGAATTGGCGTAAGCATATTGATTTTCCTTATGTTTTACCACACAGTGTCTCTGTATGCGGGCAAATAACTTACCCTATTTCACACTGTTTATTCAATGAGTTTTTTCACAGTATGGTATTTCAAGTATCCTTTTTCGCCAGTAGTTTTACTTACTTTTTCCGTGTGTTTTCGTCATTTGAAAGAAATCTAGCTAGTCTCTGTCCCGATTTGATGCGGCGTGGTCGGTAAGTTGGCATGTGGTTTGTGTAATCACCCAGTGAAGCGTACAATGCCACTTTAACATTGATTTGGCTCAGTGTGAAAAAGAGAAAAGAACACTTTGGCGGAGTGTTACGCGTTAGGATTGGCTATCAATGCACGTTCGAACGGTGATAAAAACCGACATCATCCGCTCACACAAAGCAACGTTATTAATTGTTGGGAGGTATTTCAATGCAACAATTTTCCCTATTAAAAACCAAAGCCTATATTAATGGCGAGTATGTACAGGCAAAGGATCACAAAACCTTTGCGGTTACTAATCCAGCGACCCAACAAATCATTTGTGAGTTGCCAGATTTAAGCGCAGAAGAAACCGAATATGCGATTGCTTGCGCGGCACAAGCCCAGAAAAAATGGCAAAAAGTCACGCCGAAAGAACGTGCGAATCTCTTACGCCGTTGGTATAACTTAGTCATTGAAAACCAAGAAGAATTAGCCCAATTACTGAGTTTAGAACAAGGTAAACCGATCAGCGAAAGTCGTGGTGAGATTTTATATGGCGCCAGTTTTATTGAATGGTTCGCTGAAGAAGCCAAACGTATTTATGGCGACGTGTTACCACAGGATAAAGAAAATCATCGTTTATTAGTGATTAAACAAGGCATTGGGGTGGTGGCAGCAATTACTCCATGGAACTTCCCGAATGCGATGATTACTCGTAAAGCTGCGCCAGCCTTTGCAGCCGGTTGTGCAATGGTATTAAAACCCGCACAGGAAACCCCACTTTCTGCATTAGCATTGGCAGAACTGGCACACCAAGCGGGCTTACCTGCGGGGCTATTTAATGTGATTACTTCAACTCGCTCCGTTGAAATTGGCAAAGTGCTAACCGAACATCCAACAGTACGTAAAGTGACTTTTACCGGTTCGACCCGTGTGGGCAAAATCCTGATGGCGCAATCGGCGAGTACAGTGAAAAAATTGTCATTAGAATTGGGTGGCAACGCCCCGTCGATTGTGTTTGATGATGCGGATTTAGAGAATGCTATCGAGGGCATTATCGCCTCGAAATTCCGCAACAGTGGACAAACCTGCGTCTGTACTAACCGTATTTATGTGCAAGCCGGCATTTATGACCATTTTGTGGAGCAATTCAGCGCCAAAGTGGCCGCCTTTAAAGTGGGCAGTGCCAATGAAGCCGGTGTCAATATTGGACCATTAATCAGTCAAAGTGCGGTCAATAAAATCCAAGAACATATCGACGATGCCACTGCAAAAGGGGCAAATTTGGTGATCGGCGGTAAGCCTCATACGCGAGGCAGTACGTTCTTTGAACCGACCGTATTGCGAGATGTGACCCAAGAGATGTTAGTGGCAAAAGACGAAACCTTTGCCCCATTGGCTCCGGTGTTTAAATTTGACACTGAAGAACAAGTGATCGAGATGGCAAATGATACTGAATTTGGCTTAGCCTCGTATCTTTACACCCAAGATATTTCTCGCATCTGGCGAGTTTCCGAAGCATTAGAATACGGTATTGTTGGCATTAACGAAGGCCTGATCAGCAATGAAATGGCACCTTTTGGTGGCGTTAAAGAATCCGGCTTAGGTCGCGAAGGCTCCCGCTACGGCATCGACGAGTTTTTAGAAATCAAATACCTTTGCTTGAAAGTGTAAATTTGCATTAAATGAAAAAGCACAAGTGACAGCTTGTGTTTTTTGTTGCTCAATTTTGTGAAGAGGCGAGTAAAAGTGCGGTCATTTTCACCAACGTTTTGTTAAGTGGGTCAGTCGGTATAAAAAAACAGCCCGATTTTCATCGGGCTGTTTGGTTATTTATCACGTTAAGCGGTTTAATTACGCTTTTGGACCGGCTGCCACTAATGCTTTACCTTCATCGTTAGTGGTGTATTTTTCGAAGTTTTTCACGAAACGACTTGCAAGATCCTCTGCTTTTGTTTGCCATTGTGCTTTGTCTGCATAAGTATCACGTGGATCTAAGATGGCAGGGTTAACACCTGGCAAGGCTTTTGGAATGGCTAAATCGAAAATTGGGAGTTTGCCCATTTCTGCTTTCTCGATTGAACCATCTAAGATGGCATCGATGATACCGCGCGTATCTTTGATTGAGATACGTTTACCTGTACCGTTCCAACCTGTGTTCACTAAGTAAGCTTCCGCACCCGCTGCTTCCATACGTTTCACTAACACTTCCGCATATTGTGTTGGGTGAAGTGATAAGAACGCTGCACCGAAACATGCTGAGAAAGTTGGTGTTGGTTCTGTGATACCACGCTCAGTACCGGCTAATTTCGCGGTGAAACCAGATAAGAAGTAGTATTTGGTTTGTTCTGGCGTTAATTTAGATACTGGTGGTAACACACCGAATGCATCTGCAGTTAAGAAGATCACTTTTTTCGCATGACCGGCTTTTGATACAGGTGTTACGATGTTGTCGATGTGGTAAATCGGGTAAGAAACACGGGTGTTTTCTGTTTTTGAACCATCATCGTAATCGACTGAACCATCTGCACGTACTACAACGTTTTCTAATAAGGCATCACGTTTGATGGCTTTATAGATGTCAGGCTCGTTTTCTGGCGAAAGTTTGATGGTTTTCGCATAGCAACCACCTTCGTAGTTGAATACGCCATCATCGTCCCAACCGTGCTCATCGTCACCGATTAATTGACGTTTTGGATCGGTTGAAAGGGTGGTTTTACCTGTACCTGATAAACCGAAGAACACAGCAACGTCGCCTTTTTCACCCACGTTGGCTGAACAGTGCATGGATGCGATGCCTTTTAATGGTAAGAAGTAGTTCATCATTGAGAACATCCCTTTTTTCATTTCACCGCCGTACCATGTACCACCGATTAATTGCACGCCTTCAGTTAAGTTAAATGCCACAAAGTTTTCAGAATTTAAACCCTGCTCTTTCCAGTTCGGGTTAGTGACTTTAGAACCGTTCATTACCACGAAATCGGGTTTGAAGTTGGCTAATTCTGCTTCTGTTGGACGAATGAACATGTTTTTCACAAAGTGTGCTTGCCATGCTACTTCAGTCACGATACGGACAGATAAGCGAGTATCCGCGTTTGCACCACAGAATGCATCGATGACAAATAAACGTTTGCCAGAAAGTTGTTCTGTCACTAAGCCTTTTAAGCTTTTCCACGTATCTTGTGTCATTGGTTTGTTATCGTTTTTGGCCGCATCGCTTGTCCACCAAACGGTATCTTTGGTTTTATCATCAAGCACGATATATTTGTCTTTTGGCGAACGACCCGTAAAGATACCTGTATCAACCGCAACAGCGCCTGACTGTGTCACGGTACCCTTTTCGTAACCTTCTAAACCTGGTTTCGTTTCTTCTTCGAATAATTGCTCATAACTTGGGTTATAAACGATTTCTTTTACATTATGAATACCAAGTTCACCAAGTTCGTTGATTACTTTATTTAAGTCAGTCATACATCACCTCATAGAGTTAAGTTTTAAATGTTGAAAAATAATGGGAGCATTCTAATCAAATTTCTACCTAAAAACTGTTAGGTTGATCAAAATTTTGAAAGATTATGAATAATTTTTAACGATACATGATGTGTGTCACAGAAAAAAACCGTTCGATAATAGAACGGTTTTAAGCGTAATAGCGTTAGAATCGATAACCTACTGAGAAACGAAGGGCATCATTTTTATATTCTGATTTGCCTCGAATGAGTTTAGATGAATAAGTTAAACGTGCGTCTGTATGTGAATAAGTTATTTCAGCTAGGATATTTTTATATTCAACCCCGAATCCAATACCGTAGTAATTACCATTTTCGACATTAAGAGAGATGTGATGTTTTTCAGTAATATAATTGTTATCACCTGCGAAATCAGTAGATTCCGTTAAATTTATTGCTGATTTTGTTTTATTGAATGCATAACCAAAGTCAAATTTCAGGTAAGACTGGAGAGCCGATTGACTATAAAAATTGTGTTTAACGAGGAAATAAAGCGGTATGGAATGGTAACGATTTACGGGATATTCTTCTATGACATCAATTAGCGCATTATTTCCATTATCTGTTTTTTGTTTAATGATGTGGTTACTACCTTTACGATGAATATAGCCTAAACCTAATCCTACCTCTGTTTTAGGCGTTACATTATAGGTGATTTCTGCAAACAGGCTTGGTGAGAAACGAGCGGTGTTTTTTGGGGCTTGAGTTGCATTTCGGGTAATAGCAATCGTATCAAAACGAGAAACGAGATCGGCTCCAACTTTTCCGTACACATTGAAATTATTGTTTAGTGCTATTGCATTGCTTGCTGTAAAAACAAGCATTCCTAAGATGATTTTTTGCATTTTAAACTCCATTTTAGTTAATAAACGGCTGAGAATTATACTTATTAGCACTAAAAAAACAATCGAGCTCAGTTTATTTTTGAGTCATTTATTGATTTAAAACAATACGTATTTTCAATATAAATTAAGCGGATTAATCAAGTAAGGGAGCCTAATTATGATGGATATGATGATATTGAGTGATCATGTTTTAACAAAGTTTATTTTTTGCTTAAAAAGTCACGTAGCGCATAAAGTGCTACTAGATTACGTGCTTCACAGAATGCAGGATCCTGTAATAAATCTGCTAATTGGCTAAGAGGAATTCTTACTTGTTCTAATGGCTCAGGTTCATCACCCTCTAATTTGCAGGGATAAAAATCTCGCGCTAAAAAGATATGCATCACACTATTCATATAACTTGGCGAAGTATTGACGGTACGTAAATGAATAAATTCATTGGCACCTAATCCAACTTCTTCTTTGAGTTCTCGATTGGCACTTTGCTCAGGGGTTTCGTTGGGATCCATTAAGCCTTTAGGAAAGCCTAATTCGTACTGTTCCGTTCCCATGGCATATTCTCGAATCATCAATAACTGGTCGTTTTCAATGGGTATGATCATGACCGCTGCGCGCCCACTTCCTTTAAAGCGCTCATAAGTACGTTGAATCCCATTTGCAAATTGAAGTTCGATGGATTGGATCTCAAAAATACGTGACTTTGCCACGACAGATACGGAGAGAATTTCCGGTTTTTTAGGCATGTTCACCTCATAAATAAGGGCAATTTTACAAAATTAGGGAATAACGATACCATAAACCGCATAACACCAAAAGGAAAGTGATGTGCATGATGGAAATGAATTGGCAACAAATTGATACCGTGATTTTAGATTTAGATGGCACCTTGATTGATCTCTATTTCGATCATCATTTCTGGAAAAATGTGGTGCCACAAGCCTATGCAGAAAAATTTGATCTGCCACTTGAGGCTTGTGTGCAAGCGTTAAAACAACGTTACGACGATATTGAACACAGTAAAGATTGGTATTGTTTAGATTTTTGGGCAAAAACCTTAAAGTTACCCCTACGCGAATTATATCAAGCACAAGGACCGACATTAAAAGTGCGCTCTGATGTGATGCCCTTTTTGCAAGCGGTAAGCAACATGGATAAAAAAATGATGCTCCTGACGGACAGTAATCCATTTAGTTTAGAAACAAAATTGAAATATTGTGATTTTGTGTCTTACTTTGATGTATTGCTCTCAAGTCATCAATTTGGCGCCCCAAAAATCGAACAACCTTTATGGCATAATCTACAACAACAGCACTATTTCAACCCAGCCAGGACGCTATTTATTGATGATACGGAGACTGTGTTGGACAGTGCGAAACAATTTGGTATTGCTTATACGGTGGGTGTGGAAAATCCAGACAGTAGTTTGCCAGATAAAATCTTTAAACGACATTTTTCAGTCAACAATTACCGCACTTTAGTGGAGTAAGATAAAAATGGCGAAAAAATATAACGCACAAGAAAAAGAAGACGATGTCCGTCTTGATAAATGGCTTTGGGCTGCACGTTTTTATAAAACGCGTACCCTGGCAAAAGAGATGATCGAGGGGGGGAAAGTACATTATAATGGCCAACGCACGAAACCGAATAAAACCGTTGAAATTGGTGGCGTGATAAAACTTCGTCAAGGTAATGAAGAAAAAGAAGTCGAGGTTGTTGCCCTTTCCATACATCGTCGTGGTGCCCCAGAGGCACAGCTACTTTATCAAGAGACAGAAAAAAGCATTGAGCAACGTGCTAAAATGGCAATTGCGCGCAAGATTAATGCCTTGACGATGCCACATCCCGATCGTCGTCCGAATAAAAAAGAGCGGCGCGATTTATTGAAATTTAAACATCAAGATGGCTATGCCTCTTGAATAGATTTACCTGATCTTATTGAAGAAAATGATCTGGGCAAGCAGCTATTTTGCCCTTAACCGAAATGAAGGCGTTTTATGATCGATAACACAGATAACGACAAACTGTATCGCTACCTTTTCCAAGATCGCGCAGTGCGTGGAGAATGGGTTCGTTTAAACCACACGTTTACTGATACATTAAATACACATCAATATCCACAAGTGATTCAAGCTTTGTTAGGTGAGATGATGGTGGCGACCAGTTTATTGACGGCGACGTTAAAGTTTGAAGGAGACATTACCGTTCAAATACAAGGCGATGGTCCATTAAAATTAGCCTTAGTCAATGGCAATCACCAACAGCAGATTCGTGCTTTAGCACGCTTACAAGGGGACGTCAGTGATGACATGACCTTGCCGCAATTAGTAGGTAAAGGGGTGTTAGTTATTACGATTGCCCCGACGGAAGGTGAGCGTTATCAAGGGGTCATCGCGTTAGATAAGCCAACGATTACAGCATGCCTGGAAGACTATTTTGTTCGTTCAGAACAGTTACAAACACAGCTTATCATTCGTACTGGAGTAGTTGACGGACAACCTGTTGCAGCGGGTATATTGCTACAAATTATGCCAGATGGTTCAGGATCACCCGATGATTTTGAACATTTGGCTACCTTAGCCGCGACGGTAAAAAATGAGGAAATATTTGGCTTAACCGCAGAAGAACTACTATACCGCTTGTATCACGAAGAACGGGTTGAAATTTTTCCCGCCCAGCCAGTTACATTTTTCTGTGGTTGTTCACAAGAACGTTCTGGCGCAGCATTGTTGTTGATTTCGGATGACGAGTTAGATGACGTATTGGCAGAGCATCAGGGGACGATTGATATGCAATGTGAATGTTGTGGCACGCATTATCTTTTCAATAAAGCCGCGATTATGCAATTAAAAGCGGAAAAATAAGCGTCAATATTATGGATTCTGTTGCAGGCTATCAAGATATTTGATAGCCTGTTTTTCCTTTGTCGCAAACGATTTTATAATAAGTCTTGTTTTTTGCAACATGCAACTTATTGTAGAAAGCGCGGGCAAATAACGTATAGCGATTGTCTGTTTAAAAGGATTGTTTATGTTAGCACTTTCACCATTATTACTTGAACACACACTAGAAATTGCCGATCAAGCTGGGAATTTTTTAGTGGATTTTTATACTCCCTCAGTGCAACATGACTTAACGATTCAAACTAAGCAAGACAACACGCCTGTGACGTCAGCCGATTTATTTTTAAGTCAGTTTTTAATTGAACAACTCACCGCGTTGACGCCTGATGTACCGATTTTATCGGAAGAAAGTTGTAAAATTCCGTTACAAGATCGAGAACATTGGGCAGAATATTGGCTGATTGATCCGCTTGATGGCACACAACAGTTTATTAATCGCACCGATCAATTTTCTATTTTGATCACACTTGTCCAACATAACAAACCTGTCTTAAGTATTACTCATGCGCCTATTTTAAAAACGACCTATTATGCGATGCAAGGGTTTGGTGCGTATAAAAAACAACATAATAAAATCGAAAAACTCAATAATCAGACACAACCTCAGCAACGTAGGATAAAAATTGCCGTCGGTGTGGGCGGAATTGCACAAAAAATACAGCCATTATTAAATCCAAACTATCAATATGAATTTCTCGTCTATGGTTCAAGCGGGTTAAAAGGCGGACTGGTCGCTGAGGGGATCTGTGATTGCTATGTTCGAATCGGGAAAACAGGCGAATGGGATACGGGGGCGGCTGAAATTCTTTTACATGAAATGGGGGGACGTGTGTTTGATTTTGCTTTTCAACCACTGACCTATAATCAGAGAGAGAGTTTTATTAATCCTAATTTTGTGATGGTGGCCAATGCAGAATTTGATTGGCAGAACATTTTTCAATTTAATTCGCACTAGGCATTATTTGTTATAATATGCGACATCTAATAATATACAAATTTTTAACAAACGGATTTCAGAAAAAATGAAAATTGAAGCAGATAACAATTGTATTGTGATTTTTGGTGCATCAGGTGATTTAACCTATCGTAAACTGATTCCTGCACTGTATAACTTATATAAAATCGGTCGTTTGACTGAAAATTTCTCTGTTTTAGGTGTGGCAAGAACCGACTTAAATGATGAAAGTTTCCGTGAAAAAATGCGCCAAGCGTTGATCAAAAGTGAAAGTGCGAATGGGGAAACACTCGAGCAATTTTGTAGCCACCTCTATTATCAAGCATTAAATACCGCAGATGCGGCCGATTATGGCAAACTGATTCCTCGTCTTGATGATTTACATGATAAATACCAAACTTGTGGTAACACACTTTACTATTTATCTACTCCGCCAAGCCTTTATGGCGTAATTCCTGAATGTCTTGCTGCACACGGACTGAATACTGAAGAATTTGGTTGGAAACGGTTAATTGTGGAAAAACCTTTTGGCTATGATATCCGTACTGCAAAAGAGCTGGATGTTCAAATTCACCGTTTCTTTGATGAACACCAAATTTATCGTATTGATCATTATCTTGGTAAAGAAACGGTTCAAAATCTTCTTGTGTTACGTTTCTCTAATGGATGGTTTGAACCACTTTGGAACCGTAACTTCATTGATTATATTGAAATCACCGGTGCCGAATCGATTGGTGTAGAAGAGCGTGGCGGTTATTACGATGACTCGGGCGCGATGCGTGATATGTTCCAGAACCATTTATTACAAGTGTTAGCGATGGTGGCGATGGAGCCTCCTGCAATCATTAACGCTGACTCAATGCGTGATGAAGTCGCAAAAGTCTTGTATTGCTTACACCCATTAAGTGATGATGACTTAGAAAATAATCTGGTATTGGGTCAATATACATCGGGTACGATTAACGGTGAGCCTGTTAAGAGTTATTTACAGGAAAAAGGCGTGCCAGCCGAGTCGACGACTGAAACGTATATGGCTTTGCGTTGTGAAATTGATAACTGGCGTTGGTCAGGTGTGCCTTTTTATGTGCGTACGGGGAAACGCTTACCGAGCCGTGTGACTGAAATTGTGATTCATTTTAAAACCACCCCCCACCCGGTATTTAGCCAGAAAGCACCAGAAAATAAATTAATCATTCGCATTCAACCCGATGAAGCGATTTCGATGCGTTTTGGGTTGAAAAAACCAGGGGCGGGATTTGAAGCGAAAGAAGTGTCTATGGACTTCCGTTATGCGGATCTTGCTTCACCAAGCTTACTCACGGCTTATGAGCGTTTATTATTAGACTCAATGAAAGGTGATGCCACCCTGTTTGCTCGTACCGATGCGGTACATGCGTGCTGGAAATTTGTTGAACCTATTTTACAATACAAAGCACAAAATGGGCGCGTTTATGAGTATGAAGCGGGAACCTGGGGACCGACGGAAGCAGATAAATTGATTGCCAAAACAGGTCGTGTTTGGCGTAAACCAAGCGGATTAATGAAGAAGAAAATATAATGTAGAACCCACTCTCTTCAGCAAGAGAGCGGGGTGAACTTAAGCGGATTGCGTGAGGAAAGACCATGAATAATATAATCGTTTTTGATAGTGCACAACAGGCGGTAGAGAAAATTGCACAAGCGTTTTTAACTTACAGCCTAGAAGGTCGCCCTGTACATATTTCCTTATCCGGTGGTTCAACACCTAAGTTGTTATTTAAGACCTTAGCTCAAGCACCCTATAATACGGAGATTCAATGGCAAAATTTGCATTTCTGGTGGGGCGATGAGCGCATGGTGCCCCCAACCGATCCTGAAAGTAATTATGGTGAAGTGCAAAAATTATTGTTCGATCATATTCAAATTCCAGCCCAAAACATTCACCGCATTCATGGTGAAGAACCCGTTGAAACAGAACTCAAACGTTTTGAGCAAGAATTAAGTGCGGTTGTGCCTGAACAGGTTTTTGATTGGATTATTTTGGGCATGGGTACCGATGGACACACCGCCTCATTATTCCCATATCAAACCCATTTTGACGACCCTAATTTAGCCGTGATCGCCAAACATCCTGAAACGGGGCAAATCCGTATTTCAAAAACAGCGAAACTGATTGAACAAGCAAAACGGGTGACCTATTTGGTGACAGGTAGCAGTAAAGCGGAAATCTTAAAAGAAATCCAAACCATTCCAGCGGAACAACTGCCTTACCCTGCCGCGAAAATTAAAGCGAAACATGGCGTGACGGAGTGGTATTTGGATAAAGAGGCTGTGACGTTACTTTAGGTATTGACTGAAAGCTAGGAATGAGAATGTCATACGATATTGTGTGTTTTCTATCTATGCTAAAAAAGATGCAATCTTAAGCTGCGCTCAGACCAACACTATCAAAAGGGTAAAAGAATGTATCAACTCTATTTTAATCCACCAAAATCTTCATGGTCATTACGCGTTTGGGTGTTATTGAAAGAACTGGCCATTCCTTTTGAGCCTAAAATTGTACGTTATTTGGATGATTTAAGTGAACAACGTCAACAATTTAAAGCGTTTTCGCCGACTTCAAAAATCCCTGTATTGCATGCAGATGGTCTTGTTATTTGGGACAGTTTGGCAATTATTGAGTTTTTGGCAGAAAGTTATCCACAAGTATGGGCAGAAGATAAAGCCGCAAGAGCGTGGTCACGTTCGGCTTGTGCCGAAATGCATTCAGGCTTTGAACATTTGCGTGAAATGTGTGATTTCGCTCCGCTTGATCGCAAACCGTTGCAAGACGTGCCAACAGTATTAAGCCAAGAGTTAGCAAGGCTTAATCAATTATTAGAAGAAGGGTTAACCGCGTTTGGTGGTGCGTTTTTAGCGGGCGATCGTTTTACCGCAGTAGATGCCTTTTTTCTGCCCGTTATGGCAAGAATTGAAACCTATGCGTTGCATCAGCATTTTAGCCCGCAAGTGCTGGAATATCAGAAGATGTTAGTAAATTCAGCGAGTTTCCAAACTTGGCTTACGTTATAAAAGTGCGGTGGTTTTTGAAAAAGTTTTAAAAAAATGAAACACTTAACAAACACAATCTGTCATTTTTAACGGAATATGATTGTAGGGTGAGGATTCTTGCCCACCGATGAGAGTGAGATTTTGAGGTGCTCGTCTAAGATGAGTGCAGTCGAGTGGTAATTACATGATTACATATAAAACGAATGTACAGATTTCAGTACAGCAATATACCGATTTACTGAAACAAACGAGCTTAGGTGAAAGACGACCTATTGATAAGCCAGAGCAAATTGAAACCATGTTAAAACAAACGGATGTGTTGGTGACGGCTTGGCATAATAATACGTTAGTTGGTCTTGCTCGCTCAGTGACGGATTTCGCATACTGTTGTTATCTGAGTGACTTAGCAGTAAGTGAGCAATGGCAAAAACAGGGGATTGGACAACAACTCATTTTTGAGACCCAAAAAGCGCTTGAGCCCACTTGCAAAATTATTTTACTGGCTGCGCCACAAGCTGTGGATTATTACCCACATATTGGCTTTAAACAGCATCCAAGTGCTTGGACGAAAATATAGTCCTATATAAACATTAGCGGTTTGCGTAATAAAATGTTTTAAAATCAGACCGCACTTTAATTATTCTTATGGTTACAGGAGAACAACATGTCAGTAAAAGGTGACATCGGCGTTATCGGCTTAGCGGTAATGGGGCAAAACTTAATTTTAAATATGAATGATCACAGTTTTAAAGTGGTGGCATTTAACCGTACCACGGCTAAAGTCGATGAGTTTTTACAAGGTGCGGCAAAAGGCACGAACATTATCGGGGCATATTCGTTGGAAGATCTTGCCAACAAATTAGAAAAACCACGTAAAGTGATGTTGATGGTGCGTGCGGGTGAGGTGGTGGATCAATTCATCGAGGCATTATTACCACATTTAGAAGAAGGCGACATCATTATTGATGGTGGGAATACCAACTATCCAGACACCAATCGCCGTGTGGCTTATTTACGTGAAAAAGGCATTCGCTTTATTGGAACAGGGGTATCTGGTGGTGAAGAAGGGGCTCGTTTTGGACCTTCTATTATGCCAGGCGGTGATGAGTCTGCCTGGGAACATGTGAAACCGATTTTACAAGCGATTTCTGCTAAAACGGATAAAGGTGAAGCTTGCTGTGATTGGGTTGGTCGTGATGGTGCTGGACATTTCGTCAAAATGGTGCATAACGGGATTGAATACGGCGATATGCAATTAATTTGCGAAGCGTATCAATTCTTAAAAGAAGGCGTAGGCTTATCTGATGACGAATTAGAAGCAACTTTCAAAGCGTGGCGTAACACCGAATTAGATAGCTATTTAATTGATATCACGGCGGATATTCTTGGCTATAAAGATGAAGATGGCAGCCGTTTAGTCGACAAAATTTTGGATACCGCAGGTCAAAAAGGAACAGGGAAATGGACGGGGATTAATGCCCTTGATTTCGGTATTCCATTAACGTTAATTACCGAATCGGTGTTTGCCCGTTGTGTATCTTCGTTCAAAGAACAGCGTGTGCAAGCTTCTCGCTTGTTCAATAAAGTGGTGGGCAAAGTGGAAGGGGACAAAGCGGCTTGGATTGAAGCAGTACGTAAAGCCTTATTAGCCTCCAAAATTATTTCTTATGCACAAGGTTTTATGTTGATTCGTGAAGCCTCAGAAAACTTTGGCTGGCACATTAACTACGGTAGTACCGCATTATTATGGCGTGAAGGTTGTATTATCCGTAGCCGTTTCTTAGGCAATATCCGTGATGCCTATGAAGCGAACCCAGACTTGGTGTTCTTAGGTTCAGATGCCTATTTCAAAGGTATTTTAGAAAACAGTCTGGGTGAATGGCGTAGAGTGGTGGCGAAATCGATTGAAGTGGGCATTCCAATGCCTTGTATGGCCTCTGCGATCACGTTCTTAGATAGCTATACCAGTGAGCGTTTGCCTGCCAATTTACTTCAAGCACAGCGTGACTACTTTGGCGCGCACACTTATGAACGTACTGACAAACCACGTGGTGAATTTTTCCATACCAACTGGACAGGACGTGGTGGGGATACCGCTTCAACCACTTATGATGTGTAGTTAAAACTGGTTAAAATTACACCGCGCTTTGCTATCAAAAGATAAAAGTGCGGTGTGTTTTAAGAACGTTTTATGAGATGTGTGAATATTACCTAAACACGTTGGACAGGAAAGTGCAGAGCAATCCTAGCAAGTCATCTGCTCCCCGTCTCCTCTTCTATGCTAAAGACTTTTCTGACAATGTTTTTCTATTTAATTGATAAGGCACAGTATGCATATTCCTAATTACCGTGATCAAATTAAAATTGTCTTTTTTGATATTGATGAAACTTTACTTGTCAAAGACGAAGACTATATTCCCTCAACCGTCATACCGGCTCTTCAAAAATTAAAACAAAACGGCATTATCCCTGCCATTGCAACAGGTCGTACTTTGTCTAATTTTCCGCCTAAAATTAAAACACTCATTGATCAAACGGAGATGAATTTGTTTGTCACAATGAATGGTCAATATATCAGCTATCAGAATGCACCAATTGGGATGCATCCTTTACCTAAAGCAAAAATCCAAGAGTTTGTTGAGTTTTGTGATCAACATCAGATTGTTTATGTGCAAGTATCTCCGACGGATACGGCAGTGTCCGCGATAACCGATCAGGTTCGTGAAGCATTAGATCCATTGAAGGGGCATTACCATCTCGATCCAGATTATTTTAAGGATCATGATGTGTTTCAGATATTGGCATTTTATGACGTAACACAAGATGAATTCATGCAACAATCAGGCGTTTTGACGGGATTACAAGCAGTACGTTGGCATAAATACTCAGTTGATTTATTTGATGAAAATATCTCCAAAGCGACAGGTATCGCTTGTGCCATTCAGCATTTTGGTTTTGAAATGAACAATGTGATGGCATTTGGTGATGGACTGAATGATATCGAAATGTTAAGTACAGTTGGTGTTGGGGTTGCGATGGGGAATGCACATCATCAGTTAAAGACAGTGGCAGATCATGTCACTTTACCGATCAAAGAACATGGTATTGAGTATTTTTTAAAACAAGCTAAGTTGATTGACTAGATTTATATCGTTTTTGCGATAGGTATCGCAAAATTAACAATTGTTTTGTTCTTTTAATATGTTTTGCTTTAGTTTGTCGTCATTTTATGTAAAGCAAGAGATATCTATGCGGGGATTGGGTTTTTGTTGTGTTCATTGTCAACAACCGTTAGCCATTGCACATCATGGATTATGTAGTCGCTGTAATCAGCAAATAAGACGTTTTGCTTATTGCGGTCATTGTGGTAAGGAATTAACACGAGATGCACTACGTTGTGGGCATTGTTTACAGCATGAAGCCAGTTGGGATCGCATGGTGATCGTTGGTCACTATGTCGATCCCTTATCTTCTTTAATTCATCGTTTTAAATTTCAAAATGCTTTCTTTTTAGACCGCACTTTAGCACGCTTGCTGTTACTCGCGATCTACCATGCAAGACGTACTCATGGGTTGACTTGGCCAGAAGTACTTTTGCCTGTTCCTTTACATCGTTTGCGTCACTGGCAACGTGGTTACAATCAATCTATGCTAATTGCAAACTATCTCACTCATTGGCTACAGATACCCTGTGATCATGATTTCTTACAGCGTGTTAAGCATACTCATACACAACGTGGTTTAAGTGCAACAGAGCGAAGAACAAATTTACGCCACGCGTTTCGTTTACATCCGAAAAGCCAGACTCCTTGTTATCAATCTGTTGCATTAATTGATGACGTCATTACAACAGGGGCTACGTTAAATGAACTGGCTGTCTTATTAAGAAAAGCCGGTGTTAAGCATATTCAGGTTTGGGGGATAGCAAAAACATAAGAAGAGATTTATTGTTGCAAAAGGTAGAAAAAAAAATGATCTCGGAGTATCATTCTTGACAATCTTACTCAAGTATTCACATTTTTTAGGATAGTTTATGCAAAAAATTATGATTTCCGAAGCCGCTCAAGCGCATTTCCGCCGTTTGCTTGATCAGCAAGAAGAAGGAACTCACATTCGTATTTTTGTGGTTAATCCCGGCACTCCCAATGCAGAATGTGGTGTGTCTTATTGTCCACCCAATGCAGTCGAAGCAACGGATACAGAAATGCAATATGCTTCATTTTCAGCCTTTGTGGATGAAATGAGTTTACCTTTTCTCGATGAGGCAGAAATTGACTATGTCACGGAAGAATTAGGGGCTCAGCTAACCTTAAAAGCACCGAATGCCAAAATGCGTAAAGTGGCTGACGATGCACCCTTAATTGAACGGGTTGAATATGTGATTCAAACACAAATTAACCCACAACTTGCAGGACACGGTGGACGGATTACATTAATTGAGATCACAGAAGACGGCTACGCAATTTTACAATTTGGTGGTGGCTGTAATGGATGTTCTATGGTAGACGTCACATTAAAAGATGGGATTGAAAAACAATTGCTCAGTTTATTCCCAGGAGAATTACAAGGCGCGAAAGATGTGACAGAGCATCAACGCGGTGAACATTCTTACTACTAATTCGGAGTACGGTTGTTTTAAGTGAGGCTGGTTTTATAAGTAACCAGCCTTACTTATTTAGATTTGTTTAATTTTTCGTAATCCTGCCTCATCTAAAGCAAGGTTAAGATGTACTAAAAGCTGTTGTTTTTCTGTTGTGGTAATTAAATTGACATTTTTATTTTCTAGCGCAGCATGAAATGCCCAAAAGATACCAATGTCTGCTGTAATCCCTTTCTTTTTTAAACGAATGTAAGCATTCTTCGCGCCTAATGCTTGAAATGTGGCAACATCATAAATTTCCACTTTTTCTAATAATCGTTCATGTTTAATCGATAAGTTTGGCAATTCTTTAATCCGGTTTTTCTTTGCCAGTACTTCGGCTCGTTTTTGATCTCTTATTTGTTGGAGAGATTGCTCTAGGACTTGTTTGTAAAGCGACTTATCTGAGGTAATTTTTCGAGGGAGGCGATAGTAACTTGATATGTTTAATTTGGAGGGGGCTTGCTTGGCTAAATAACTGGCGGCGCCTTGTGACTCTAAAAATATGGCGAGGTCTCCTTCAGCCTTCAGGTAGAACACATTATGTTGATACAAACCAAACATTATTTTTTCATGAAATAATCCGTAGCTTGCAAATAAACCTTTTGCTGTTACTTCTCCAATCAGTTCACTCAATACTTTTCGGATTTCTAATGTTTCTTTTTCTGTTTTCGTCATAGTAACTCATCCTATAGTTAATTGCTGACAATAATGCATCTCATGCTCATAACCTTGAGCGATAAACGTTATAACATATCTTTGTTTTGTTTAGAAAAAAATTATGGTTTAGGATGAAAAGTTTGATGTATTTATATTCACTTGAATAAGTCTTATACATAAAAGAGACTGTTTATGCTGTGTTAGTCTGCGAAATAAGACAATATAAGTGAATAAACACCGTTATCTTTACGGTTTATTTTGGACGATTAAATTAGTATAAACAATAAACAAATTACTCTATATTTGCTTTTTTTGATTAAAAAAATAGCATGCGATCCTAAAAAAAAGAAAAACAACAAAAAAGATCTTGATCCAAAATCTGAAATCCCTATAATGCACCTCCGCACCGCAAGGGTGGCAAGGGAAAGGAAAGCGGAATGCTTTTTGTTGTTTTAAAA
>JBLUWJ010000040.1:0-18892 GCA_049888895.1 Bisgaard Taxon 45
GTTTATCTGAATGGATACCAAATAAATAAAAACCATATCCATATATTTTTCTTAGAAGCTCAACTTCGTCTGGATGTTTAAGTGAATTTATAATATACGCATTTTTTTTTGTATTTTTATTATATCTTAGTTCTTTTATTTTTACGGCACTTGCAATTGCAAGAATCGAATTATTATTACTTTTTTCTCTAAATAAATCTCCTTTTTCCATAAAGTGGAATATTCTTTCATCTTCTCTAATTTCTTGATTAGGAGTAGGTAAAAATTGCGATACTCTGATCTCTTCTACTGAATAACCAAATCCAGCTAAACGATCTTTTAGAGGGGTTATTATACGATGTGAAGGAGTGCCTACAGAACTAACAATACCGATAATAAGTTCACTATCATTAATTTTTGTTTCTGGTAATAAATAATTATCTTTATTAGTATTACAGATAACACTATTATCTTGAGATGCTATACTTATATTATTGGCATAATACTTTTGATTCTTACTTTTTTCTAATTCAAATTTTACATTCATTCCTTTTGAAAGTTTTTGCCAAATATGGGGATCGGATAGATTAGATTTGAGAAAAGTATATTCATTATTATCATCGGCCTTTAATTTCCCATATTTATTGTCTATTTTAGTAATAGTACCATTTTGCATAGAAGAATCTCCCATAAGACTTATCCAGTAAATCTACTTTTTCTCATTTCACTACTAAATGTAATTTGTGTTTTAACATTTTTTACCTGACGATACAGATATATATTTGTGGATACTAGTAACCTATGACACTACTTTTCCAATGAATGTTTTGGTTTTGTGACGCTATCAACTCCTCATTTATTTAGGCCCCCTTTGATGGCGCTCGTTTCCTAACGAGTGCCTTTTTCATTATCACCCGTCAAAGACGGGCGCTATCATAGGGGCTATCATAGGGGTTACGCTTTCCCAACCAAAACCTTTCCTTCGCCAAATGTCAGCGTTGTGTTAATATTTCTTTGCTTGGTAGCCCCCTTGATAGGCTCCTCTTTGACGAGTCCCTTTATTCGCGTCTGTCAAAGAAAGTGACTATTTACAAAGGACAACTTTTCAGTGCCGATCTCGGCGAGGAAGTTTTGTGTTGTCATTTTGTTTCTCTTTAAAAAATATCAAGATTCTATTTCTTTATCGTACATTTAATTGTTATTTTTTCTGTTTTAACATCAGTTCCAAATTCCGCATGATAATTTTTATAAAGCATCATTGCTAAAGTCATTCCACCCAAAATAACAGCCAATATAATCGCGATTTCAAATGTTGCGAATATGCCGATAGCTATTAATATTTTGTTCATTATTATTCCAAATAGTCCGTCACTTGTTGATGGGAAGAATGATACAGCAAAGACGAAAGCAAGTGCGCCTAAAATCCATTTGTCAATTGTTGTAATCTTTTGGGCCTTTTTCATTTTTTCGGCTAATTCACCCTTAATAATGAAACTCGGCTCTTTATTCTTCAGCGCTCTTTCAAGGTCTTCCTTCATGTTAATGACTAACATTTATTTGCTCCTTGTCGACATAAATTAATATTTATAGCACTTTGATTTTGCGAAATCTTCAATATAACTAAAAAGAGTGACGTTTCATTTGATTATGTTCGTTTCCCGACGAGCGCTATCTCTCTATCATTCACTTCGCTTGTGTTGCTTTTAGCTCCGGATACTTCTCATTCATCTCCACCGCCCATTGCACTAAGTGCGGTGCGATGTCGTGAAGATCGACACCAAGTTTTTCGCCACGCAAAGCGTACCAGTCGATCAAGCAAACGGCGGAAATCGTGCCTAAATTCAGTTCATCGCCGAATTGTACTAAATAACGTTCTAACTCTTTGAAACTACGGATATTGCGTTCGGTTAATTGTTGATGACGTGCAGTCCACCATTCATTTTCAGGGCGGAGCAGCCGTTCAGAAATAATCGGCAAGGTATTTTCCATAATGCCGTCAGTTAGCGCGTGCAGTTGCAATACCTTCCAGCGTTGGCTGTTACGAGGCAATAAATGACTCTCTGACTGAGTTTGTGCACCAAGATGATCAAGGTATTCACAAATCACATGACTGTTATACAGCCATTCACCGTTATCCAGTTGTAACGCAGGCACACGCCCAAGCGGATTGTCTTGGTTGTGCGGTGAGTTGGGATCAAAAGACGATTGAATGGTGTGTAATTCAATTTGATCTTCAAGCTGATGATGTTTAATCACCGCCATCACTTTGCGTACATAAGGACTGGTGTTGGAATGCCAGAGTTTCATTTTTTGCTCCTTACTTGTTAGCCGAAAATGTCTTTTAACTGGTGAATATCGAGAATCACTTGCTCGTCTGCCAATAACAACGCCGGAATGCCAATATAGCCATTCTCTTTCGCTTGCTCAAAAGCGGGATGCTGATCACGCAGTGTTAAAAAACGTTTGAAATTTGCCATAGAGGACATGATTTCTACGCTTTCATAGTCCACGTCTAAGCGCGCTAATTCTGCCACAAATGGCGCCGTATCAGGGCAGAGATTGGCGAAGAATAAAACCGGTTTGCTCATCGTAAAAATACCTGAAAAATGAACCGCACTTTATTTACAGCCTGGGAACCCTAAGGCTTCACGGCTTGCATAATAGGCTTCCGCCACACCTTTGGTTAGCGCTCGAATGCGTAAGATGTAACGTTGGCGTTCCGTCACGGAAATTGCTTTGCGTGCATCGAGCAAGTTAAAGCTGTGCGCTGCTTTTAAAATGCGCTCATAAGCCGGTAATGGTAACGGTTTCTCTAAGGCTAGTAATTCACTGGCTTCTTTTTCGTATTGGTCGAAGCAGTAGAATAAGAAATCAGTGTTGGCGTGTTCAAAATTGTAGGTCGATTGTTCCACTTCGTTTTGGTGGAATACGTCGCCGTAGGTGGTTTTGCCTAATGGACCGTCTGACCACACGAGATCGTACACGCTGTCCACACCTTGAATATACATGGCTAAACGTTCTAAACCGTAAGTAATTTCACCTGTTACGGGTTTACATTCTAAGCCGCCCACTTGTTGGAAATAAGTAAATTGGGTCACTTCCATGCCGTTTAACCACACTTCCCAGCCTAAACCCCACGCCCCTAAGGTTGGATTTTCCCAGTTGTCTTCTACGAAACGAATGTCGTTTTGGGTTGGGTCAAAACCGAGCATTTTTAAGCTGTCTAAATAGAGTTCTTGAATGTTATCTGGAGACGGTTTGATCACCACTTGGAATTGGTAATAATGTTGCAAGCGGTTTGGGTTTTCGCCGTAGCGGCCATCGGTTGGACGACGTGAAGGTTGCACATAAGCAAACGCCATCGGTTCAGGACCTAATGCACGAAGGGCAGTCATTGGGTGTGATGTTCCCGCCCCTACTTCCATATCAAAAGGTTGAACAATTGTACAACCTTGATTTGCCCAATAATCTTGTAATGCAAGGATCATACCTTGAAAGGTTTTTACATTGAATGTTGTCATGGTAATGTCTTTATAAAATAGGTTTAAAAAATAGCGATAAAAATACGCCTTATTATAGGGGAAAGTCAAAGCCGGATAAAGAATAATCTCTGTATTGACTGATCTTTCATGGTGTTAGAACAAGGGTAACCTTTGCTACTTTGCTGACTTGTGTGAGACCTGTTTAAAGTGCGGTGCATATTGTTGCTATTTTGGCAATTAAATTTGATGAAGTTTACTTACTTTCGTTTCATTTTTCGTTACACTTGAACGAATTTTATGCGTGCAATAAAGGAGTGTGTGTCATGCTATATCAATGGTTATTATTGTTAAAAAAACCAAGTAATAAACTCTGGGTGACCGCCACCAGTTGGGCGTTGTTCACCGTCATTTTTGTGCTGTCGCTACGCTTAGGGGCGAGAACATTAGAGGTAGCGAGCTTGCCAGATATCAAGCAAGAGACGTTAGAAAGTTTGCTTAATGTGATTGCATCGAGCATGTTAGCTGTCACCACGTTTTCCTTATCGGTTATGGTGTCGGCCTTTGCCTCAGCGTCAAGTGGGGCGACACCAAGAGCGACGGATTTAGTCATGGGCGATAGTACCACGCGCACCGCGATTACCAGTTTTATTTGTGCCTTTATTTACGCCATTATCGCCAAAACGGCTTTAGGCATGGCATTTTATGCACAAAATGGACGCTTTATTTTATTTATTAGTACGGTAGCCGTCCTCTTGTATTTAATTATTACCCTCATTCGTTGGGTGTACACTTTATCTCAACTTGGGCGTTTAGGTAATACGTTAGAAAAAATTGAACAAGTGACGGGGAATGCCTTGCAACACTACCGTCATTCCCCTCAAATGAATGCAGTATCAATGCGACAGCCAAGCGCCACGGCCAAAAAAGTTGTGGCAAAGAAAAGTGGCTATTTAACCCATATTGATATGCAAGGGCTACAAAAAAAGGCGCAAGCGCTCGAGGGGTATATCCATATTTATGTTCGCCCCGGCGTACTGATTTCACCCGATACAGTGATTTGTGCGCTAGAGACTGAACAGGATGTTGAAGAGGAAACATTACGGCAATATTTTGTGTTAGCTAAAGAACGGACGTATGAACAGGATCCTAACTGGGGCTTTATTGTCTTAAGTGAGGCCGCGCAACGAGCCCTTTCACCTGCGGTGAATGATCCCGGTACCGCGATTAATATTATGACAATTATGATGACTTTATTTGTACAAGCGCCTGAATCTAAATCAGAAGAGCAGACTGTAGAATATGATCGTTTATCTATTGTTGAGTTAGATTGTGCGGAATGGATACGTGATGCGTTTGCCCCGATTTCCCGTGATGGCGCGGGGATTTTGGAAGTAAACTTGGTGATGCAAAAAGTGTTAGCCAGTATTTGGCGTAATGTCCCAGAAAAAGCGGTTTCACAAGCTGCCTTACTTATGGCAGAACAAGCATTAGCAAGAGCAGAGCAGGCGTTAACGCTTAAGGCGGATATTGAGCAATTACGTAAAAAACATACGCAATTATTCCATTCTGTGCCTTAACTTTGTACAAACAATAGGTGGCACTAAGAATTTATCACCGATTGGAAAAACATCCGCTATAATGGACGAACTTTTTAGAACAAGAGAACTCAAATTTAAGGAATTTATCATGCAAAATCCAAAAGATGACGTACTTTATGCCCCGATTGAATGGCAAGACCATAGCGAAGGTTATACGGATATTCTTTATCATAAATCCAATGATGGGATTGCCAAAATTACTATTAATCGTCCTGAAGTACGCAATGCATTTCGTCCACAAACAGTCAAAGAAATGATTCAAGCTTTTGCGGATGCGCGTTTTGATGAAAAAGTGGGGGTGATTGTCTTAACAGGACAAGGCGAGAAAGCCTTTTGTTCTGGTGGCGATCAAAAAGTGCGTGGTGATTACGGCGGTTATAAAGATGACAGTGGCGTGCACCATTTAAATGTGTTGGATTTCCAGCGTGACATTCGTACTTGTCCAAAACCCGTAGTGGCAATGGTCGCCGGTTATGCGATTGGTGGTGGACACGTATTACATATGATTTGCGACCTAACTATTGCCGCAGACAATGCGATTTTCGGTCAAACGGGCCCTAAAGTAGGATCCTTTGACGGGGGGTGGGGCGCAAGTTATATGGCGCGCATCGTTGGTCAGAAAAAAGCGCGCGAAATCTGGTTCTTATGTCGTCAATATGACGCCAAAGAGGCCTTGGAGATGGGATTAGTGAATACTGTCGTGCCTTATGCGGAGTTAGAAAAAGAAACGGTGCGTTGGTGTCGTGAGATGCTCCGCAATAGTCCGATCGCATTACGCTGTTTGAAAGCAGCATTAAATGCAGACTGCGATGGACAAGCTGGCTTGCAAGAGTTAGCAGGCAATGCCACGATGTTATTCTATATGACAGAAGAAGGGCAAGAAGGGCGCAACGCGTTTAATGAAAAACGTGCGCCTGACTTCAGTAAATTTAAACGTAATCCTTGATCCAAGTATTGTTGTAGGCGGTGAGCTTGTGATGAGCGAACTGCATTGTGTTATCTAAAGTTAATACATAAGGAAGAAGTCTATGTTTTCTTGGAAGAAAGTCCTCTTTAAAGGTGGGATAAGTGTATTATCTCTCTTTATCTTTGCTGTTGCGGTATTTTTTGTTGGCATGGCGTTGTTAACACTTGATCCGAAAGACCATTGTTTAGATTATGGAGGGCGTTATGACGATGCAACAAAAATATGTGAAAAATAACCATGATAAGAAAATTTAAGTTATATCAATACTGCATTCCTGTCGATAGCCAACTTATTTTACGTAATCGTTTTTTGAAACAGCGTGAAGGGCTATTGGTTCAAGTTTGCTGTGATGATACACAAGGTTGGGGGGAAATTGCCCCCTTACCTGAATTTAGTGTAGAAACCTTAGCGCAAGCGCGTGAACAAGCATTGGCATGGTTAGAAAAGTGGTCAGCTAGTGAGGGGTCAGCGGGAAAATTACCGTTGGAACATTTATACCCTTCTGTTGCCTTTGGGTTAAGTTGTGCGCTAGCTGAAATGAAAGGTTTGCTTCCTGAAGAGGGCAATTACCAAGTCGCGCCACTTTGTTATGGTGATCCTGATGAACTCTATGAGCCACTCAACCAAATGCCAGGGGAAAAAGTCGCAAAAATTAAAGTGGGGATGTATGAAGCCAATCGCGATGGGCTAATTGCGGATATGCTACTTGAAGCCATTCCTGATTTACATTTACGCCTTGATGCGAACCGCAGTTGGACACCGACTAAAGCACAGATGTTTGCAAAGTACGTCAAACCAGAACATCGCTCGCGCATTCAATTTTTGGAAGAACCTTGTAAAACCCCTGCAGAAAGTCTCCAGTTTGCTGAAGAAACTGGCATTGCGATTGCCTGGGACGAAACCGTGCGTGATGCAGAATTCCAACAAAATCCACCGCACTTTTTTACGCCTCAAGTGAAAGCGATGGTGATTAAACCAACTTTAGTGGGGTCTATACAACGCTGTGTTGAATTGATTAAGCAAGCCCAGCAACATGGCGTACCTACGGTGATCAGTTCTTCGATTGAAAGTAGTTTAGGCTTAACTCAATTAGCACGCTTGGCAAAACAATATACACCCGATATGCTGCCTGGATTGGATACATTAGATCTTATGGCTTACCAAGTGATGCGTCAGTGGCCAGATTCAAGTTTACCGCTAATTGGATTGGATTCTGACTATATTACACTAATTAAAGACAGCAATTAAAGTGGACTGATACGACCACCCAAATACTGTTATTTCAAAAAAAGTCGTTATAATTCTCACCCTTAAATGAGGAAGCTTTCATGTCGCAAACAAAACGAATTTTGCTGTTAAATGGTCCAAACTTGAATATGTTAGGGGCAAGAGAGCCTAAACATTACGGTCATTTATCTTTAAACGCAATTGAGCAAAATTTACAAGCATTGGCGCAACAGAACGAGATTGAATTGAGTTGTTTTCAAGCTAATAGTGAAGAAAAGTTGATTGAAAAAATTCATCAAAGCTTTCAACAAATTGATTTTATTATTATTAACCCAGCTGCCTTTACCCACACCAGTGTGGCATTACGTGATGCTTTATTGGCGGTGGCGATTCCGTTTGTGGAAGTCCATTTATCCAATGTACATAAACGTGAACCTTTCCGCCACCATTCCTATTTTAGTGATGTGGCAGAAGGCGTGATTTGTGGTTTAGGGGCAAAAGGGTATGAATTTGCGTTCCAGTTTGCAGTCAGCTTCTTGAAAAAATAGTGATAAATTAAAGAAATTGACAGAATTTTATCGCAAAGTTATCGATTTTCAGGTAATCTCTCGCACGAGATGTAAAATTAACCAATTGACAAGTTAGCTATTGTTGCTTGATCGCTCACTTGTCGTCAAAAATAATATGTTAGGACATAGATTATGGACATTCGTAAAATTAAAAAGCTGATCGAACTAGTAGAAGAATCGGGCATTATGGAATTGGAAATTTCGGAAGGGGAAGAATCCGTTCGCATTAATCGTGGTTCTGCTGCACCAAGCGCGGTGCAATATAACCTACCTGTACAACCTGCCCCCGCGCCAGTTGCTGCGCCTGTTGCAGCCGTTGCCCCTGTTTTAGCTGCGCCAGTGAATGCGGAAGAGGTATCCGGTCATTTCATTCGTTCACCAATGGTAGGCACGTTTTATCGTAGTCCAAGTCCAGAAGCCAAACCATTTGTTGAAGTCGGTCAGACAGTAAAAGTCGGTGATGCACTTTGTATCGTTGAAGCGATGAAAATGATGAACCGTATTGAAGCAGATAAAGCCGGTGTGGTGAAGGCGATCTTAGTCAATGACGGTGAAGCGGTTGAGTTTGATCAAAAACTTATCATCATTGAATAATCAACTAAATTTGTAATAAGCGATGTAATATCGCTTATTTTTCATATCAATCTATTACTAGATAGTGAATTCACTATTTACTTACAAAGTGGAATTTTCTTATGTTAGAGAAAGTGGTTATTGCCAATCGTGGTGAAATTGCACTACGTATTTTGCGTGCTTGCAAAGAATTAGGCATAAAAACTGTTGCGGTGCATTCCACAGCAGACCGGGAATTGAAACACGTTTTACTTGCAGATGAAACTGTTTGTATTGGTCCTGCGCCTTCAACGAAAAGTTATCTTAATATTCCTGCTATTATTGCCGCGGCTGAGGTGACTGGGGCTGATGCAATTCACCCTGGTTACGGTTTTTTATCTGAGAATGCGGATTTTGCAGAACAAGTTGAACGTTCGGGCTTTATTTTTATTGGTCCGACTGCGGAAGTGATTCGATTAATGGGTGATAAAGTGTCAGCCATTGAAGCCATGAAAAAGTCAGGTGTGCCTTGTGTGCCAGGTTCTGATGGACCAGTGGGGACAGACATGGCTAAAAATAAAGAAATTGCAAAACGCATTGGTTATCCAGTGATCATTAAAGCCTCTGGTGGCGGTGGTGGTCGTGGTATGCGTGTGGTACGTGACGAAGCGTCTTTAGAAGAATCCATCGCGATGACCAAAGCAGAAGCGAAAGCCGCATTTAATAACGATATGGTGTATATGGAAAAATACTTAGAAAATCCACGCCATATCGAAATTCAAGTCTTAGCCGATACCCATGGTAATGCCATTTATTTAGCGGAGCGTGATTGTTCCATGCAACGTCGCCACCAAAAAGTGGTAGAGGAAGCGCCAGCACCGGGTATTTCCGAAACGGTGCGTCGTGACATTGGCGAACGCTGTGCGAAAGCTTGTGTCGAAATTGGTTATCGTGGGGCAGGCACATTTGAATTCTTGTATGAAAATGGTGAATTCTATTTCATTGAGATGAATACCCGTATTCAAGTCGAACATCCTGTCACTGAAATGATCACGGGTGTGGATTTGGTGAAAGAGCAATTGCGTATCGCTGCGGGTTTACCGATCTCGATTAAGCAAGAAGATGTCAAAGTACGTGGTCATGCAATTGAATGCCGTATTAATGCAGAAGATCCAAAAACCTTCTTACCTTCACCTGGTAAAGTCGATCATTTACATTCACCAGGTGGGTTGGGGGTACGTTGGGATTCGCATGTGTATGCAGGTTATACGGTTCCACCGTATTATGATTCAATGATTGCGAAGTTGATCACCTATGGTGATACCCGTGAAGTGGCTATTCGTCGTATGCAAAATGCATTGGGCGAAACCATTTTAACGGGGATCAAAACCAATATTCCTCTGCACGATTTAATTCTTGCAGATGAAAACTTTCAACAGGGTGGGACGAATATCCACTATCTGGAGAAAAAACTTGGTATGCGTGACTAATTAAAATCAGTCACTTAACAAAAACAAGAAAAGTGGATTTATCCACTTTTCTTATATCTGTTTCACAAGGAACTTATAAAATGAATCTTAATTCCCGCTATAAGCAAGCAACAAAGGAAGCGCTATGGGCGTTTGGGTTGACCATTTTATATATGGTTGGTTGGTGTGTTTTTGCCTATGGATTACCAAATACAAAAGGATTGTTTAACTTCCCACTTTGGTTCGAGTTTTCCTGTTTTTATTTGCCAGTCCTCTTTACCGCTATTATTTATATTTGTATTAAATTGATCTTTTGTGATATCGAGTTAGAGGACAGCAAAGATGAACTATAGTATCCTTATTCCTTTATTCCTGTATTTATGTTTTGTGTTTGCAGTGGCTTATTATGCTTATGCCAAAAGACAAAAAGGAAGCTTTTTAAGTGAATATTACGTCGGTAATCGCTCGATGTCTGGTTTTGTCTTAGCGATGACGACGGCAGCGACTTATGTTGGCGCGAGCTCATTTATTGGTGGACCAGGTGCGGCGTATAAATTTGGCTTAGGCTGGGTTTTATTAGCGATGATTCAAGTCCCTGTGGTACTTTTTACACTTGGCGTGTTGGGGAAAAAATTTGCCATGTGGGCTAGAGAGCATAACAGCCTCACGATCAACGACATTTTATTTTCTCGCTATAAAAGCCCAACCATAGTGTTGTTAGCCAGTTTATCCTTACTCTTTTCTTTCTTTATTATGATGGCAGTACAATTTATTGGTGTTGGACGTTTATTAGAAACCACATTGAATATTGACTACCGTCTTTCTGTACTAATTTTTGCCACAACGGTTGGGATCTATACGTTTATTGGTGGTTTTAGAGCCGTTGTGCTCACCGATACCATTCAAGGTCTTATCATGATGATTGGCACATTCTTACTATTATTTGGTGTGATTTATGCCGGTGGCGGTGTCAGTCAAATCATTGACACTTTAGAAACCATTGATCCTCGCTTGATTACGCCTTATGGCATTGAAGCAAGACCACTTGATTTTACCTTTATGGCCTCTTTCTGGGTGTTAGTCTGTTTTGGCTTATTGGGCTTACCGCATACGGTTATTCGCGCGATGTCATATAAAAACAGTAAAGCACTACATAGTGGGATCGTGATTGGTACGGTGGTGATTGCGTTATTAATGTTGGGTATGCATTTGGCCGGTGCACTCGGACGAGCGGTCGTGCCAGAATTATCGGTTACCGATAAAATTATTCCAACCTTGATGATTCAAGTGCTTCCACCAGTAGTGGCAGGGGTTTTCTTAGCTGCCCCGATGGCCGCGATTATGTCGTCTATTGACTCGATGCTTATCCAAGCCTCCTCGACCTTAATTAAAGATTTGTATTTACGTTTTAAACCTGAGCAAATTCGTAACGAGAGACGCGTTAAAATTCTATCGACAGTCGCTACATTATTGATGACGATTTTAGTCACTGTTGCGACATTAAATCCACCAGATATGCTGATTTGGTTAAACTTATTTGCTTTAGGGGGATTAGAAACAACGTTCTTATGGGTGATGTTGTTGGGCTTATATTGGAAGAAAGCCAATGCGTATGGTGCGGTTTGTTCAATGATCGTCGGCTTGGGGTCTTATGTTACCTTAACTGCGGCATCAATTAAGTTATTGGATTTCCACGCCATTGTGCCGGCGTTATTTTTTGGTTTGATCGCTTTTCTGATCGGTAACCAATATGGTGAACGTAAGATGAAATAATCAGTGATATTCTATTATCACCTGATTTGAGGGCAGACCTAAGTGTCTGCCCTCATTATTTTGCGTAAAAATCTGCAACAATATGCCGTGACGCGATACAATACGCGACACGTTATGATTTCATTAACAAATTGAGGAAAATTGATTATGGCTTGGATCCAAATTCGTATTAATAGTACTAATACACAAGCAGAGAAAATGAGTGATTACTTAGCCGAAATTGGCGCAGTGTCAGTGACGTTTATGGATAGCCAAGATACCCCTATTTTTGAACCGCTTCCAGGGGAAACGCGCTTGTGGGGGAATACGGACGTAGTGGCACTCTTTGACGCAGAAACGGATATGCAACAGATTGTAGATTTACTTAAACAAGCCCAATATCTTGTTGAAAATTCAGCTTATAAAATTGAACAAATCGAAGATAAAGATTGGGAAAGAGCATGGATGGATAACTTCCATCCGATGCGCTTTGGCAAACGCTTATGGATTTGTCCAAGCTGGCGTGAGGTACCAGATGAAAACGCTACCAATGTCATGCTCGATCCTGGCTTAGCGTTTGGAACGGGCACTCATCCAACCACGGCATTATGTTTAGAATGGTTAGATAGCCTCGATCTGCGAGGTAAAACAGTGATCGATTTTGGTTGCGGTTCGGGTATTTTAGCTATTGCCGCCTTAAAACTAGGGGCGAAAAGTGCGGTGGGGATTGATATTGATCCACAAGCGATTCTAGCCAGCCGTAACAATGCGGAACAAAATGGCGTAGCAGACAAACTACAGTTATTTTTATCTGAAGATAAGCCTGTTGATCTCAAAGCAGATATCGTGGTCGCCAATATCCTTGCCGGGCCATTGAAAGAACTGTATCCCGTGATTAGCCAATTAGTGAAAGCCAATGGTGTTTTAGGATTATCGGGCATTTTAGCCACTCAAGCAAAGTCTGTTTGTGATGCCTACGCGCAATCTTTTGTTCTCGAACCCGTGGAAGAACGTGAAGAATGGTGTCGTATTACGGGAAAAATAAAATGATTACTTGTAGACGTTTAGAAAAATAAGAATAATTTTTATTAATGATAAGGGGTTTTATTGAATGGTAAACAAACCATCTTTGATGACATTTTAAACGGGAAAACGATTGCGTTCTTAATGTAAATCAAAGAATGTCCAAAAAGTATGTTGTGTGTACAAAATATGCTTTCCAAATGGAATAAAAGTGCGTATTATAACGACCCTTATCGGTCAGGGTATGTTTAACCGATAAAAAATAGGATTTGGATGTTAAAGGAGTAATGACAGTGCGGATAGGTTCTTATCAGCTTAAAAATCGCATTTTTCTTGCTCCTATGGCTGGCATCACTGACCAACCATTTCGGCGACTCTGCACTCATTATGGGGCAGGTTTAACTTTTTCTGAAATGATGTCAACGAATCCGCAAGTCTGGCATACCGAAAAATCGAAACTGCGCTTGGCTCATCATCAAGAAGCAGGAATTAATGCTGTGCAAATAGCGGGTTGTGATCCTGATGAGATGGCGAAAGCTGCTCAGATCAATGTAGAATATGGGGCAGAAATTATTGATATCAATATGGGCTGCCCAGCCAAAAAAGTGAATCGTAAAATGGCGGGCTCTGCGCTATTACAATATCCTGATTTGGTCAAACAAATTCTAAATAAAGTTGTTAAATCTGTTGCTGTACCAGTAACATTAAAGATAAGAACTGGCTGGGATAAAGACAACCGAAATTGTTTAGACATCGCTAAAATTGCAGAGCAATGTGGTATTCAAGCGCTGACCATCCACGGACGCACAAGGAGTTGTATGTTTGAGGGGGTGGCTGAATATGACAATATCAAGGCGGTCAAAGAACACGTTTCTATTCCGATTATTGCTAATGGCGATATTACTTCTGCTGAAAAGGCAAAGTATGTTCTTGATTATACCAACGCAGATGCAATCATGATCGGGCGTGGTTCGTTAGGCAATCCGTGGCTTTTTCGAGTGATGGATAGCTTAATTGAAAAAAACTCGATTGTTTTAGAGCCAAGTTTAAACGAGAAATGTAATGTGATTTTACAGCATATCCAAGAATTGCATCAATTTTATGGAGCAGAGAAGGGATGTCGTATTGCACGTAAACACGTTGCTTGGTATTTACAGGGAATCCAACCTAATCCCGTTTTTAGACAGGCTTTTAATGCAATTACTGATCCCAAAGAACAATTAATTGCTTTAGAAGGTTTTTTTAATTTGATTCTGATGGATAAAGAAAAAAATGTTAGAACAACAACGTAATCCTGCTGATGCACTAACTGTATCAGTGTTAAATTCACAATCTCAAGTCACAAATAAACCATTGCGTGATTCTGTGAAACAAGCATTGAGAAATTATTTGTCGCAGTTAGATGGCCAAGATGTCAATGAGCTTTATGAATTAGTCTTAGCTGAAGTTGAACATCCTATGTTAGATATGGTTATGCAATATACACGTGGAAATCAAACCCGTGCAGCGACAATGTTAGGGATTAACCGTGGCACTTTACGTAAGAAATTAAAAAAGTACGGTATGGGTTAACGGGCCATTGTAGTATTTAAACTCATTTGGTTATAGAAGGGCGGACTTAGGTTCGCCTTTTTAATTTTTATTTCTTTTCTTGTGCAATAGCATGATTTTTACGTGCTTAGATTGCAAAAAACAAAGTGTAAATATCTTACGCAAACGTTTTCGTTTTTTCTGATTTCCCTTTATAATAGCCCCGTTTTTCGTTTTAATTATTTAACTTAACAGGGCTCATCCTATGTTACAAATTTTTCGTGGTTCTCCTGCACTTTCTGAATTTCGTTTAAATCAACTTGCTGTGCGCTTTCAAAAAGCAGACCTTCCTGTGAAGGCGTGTTATGCGGAATACATTCACTTTGCTGACTTATCTGACCGTTTAACTGAAGAAGAAACAGCAAAATTAGACCAGCTTTTGCACTATGGTCCCACTCTTGCAGAGCATGACCCTGTTGGTCACTGTTTTATCGTGATCCCGCGTATTGGCACCATCTCGTCTTGGTCATCTAAGGCAACCGATATTGCGCACAACTGTGGCTTAAACAAAGTGAATCGCTTAGAGCGTGGTCTTGCTTTCTATTTTGAATTTGACCGCACGTTATCGTCTGATGAGCAAAAACGCTTGGTTTCACACATTCATGACCGAATGTTAGAAGGCATCATTCATACCCCTGAAGAAGCCAAAGTGCTGTTCGACCAACAAGCACCAAAACCATTTACTACTGTTGATATTTTGAGCGGTGGGCGTCAAGCGTTAGAAAATGCAAACGTGGAATTAGGTCTGGCGCTCGCAGAAGATGAAATTGATTATTTAGTCGAAAATTTCACCGCACTAGGTCGCAATCCAAATGACATTGAACTGTATATGTTCGCACAGGCAAACTCTGAACACTGCCGTCATAAAATTTTTAATGCGGATTGGATCATTGATGGCGAAAAACAAGAAAAATCCTTGTTTAAAATGATTAAAAATACCTTTGAGAAAACCCCAGATCACGTACTTTCAGCCTATAAAGATAACGCGGCGGTGATGGAAGGCTCAAAAGTGGGACGATTCTTCCCGGATCAAGATGGACAATATCGCTATCACAATGAAGATGCGCATATCTTAATGAAAGTGGAAACTCACAACCACCCAACTGCGATTTCGCCCTTCCCAGGCGCGGCAACCGGTTCTGGTGGTGAGATCCGTGATGAGGGCGCAACGGGTCGTGGTGCAAAACCAAAAGCCGGTTTAGTGGGCTTCTCGGTGTCTAACTTAGTGATTCCAGGTTTTGAACAACCTTGGGAAAATCCCGTGTCGAAACCCAATCGTATTGCCTCTGCACTCGATATTATGATCGAAGGACCTTTAGGCGGTGCCGCATTTAACAATGAATTTGGTCGCCCTGCGTTATTAGGTTATTTCCGTACTTATGAAGAAAAAGTCAATAGCTTTGCGGGTGAAGAAGTACGTGGTTACCATAAACCGATCATGTTAGCGGGTGGTATTGGCAATATCCGTGCAGATCACGTACAAAAAGGCGAAATTCCTGTCGGGGCAAAACTGATTGTATTAGGTGGACCTGCCATGAACATCGGTTTAGGCGGTGGTGCGGCGTCTTCAATGGCTTCTGGTAAATCAAAAGAAGATTTAGATTTTGCCTCTGTACAACGCGATAACCCAGAAATGGAACGTCGTTGCCAAGAAGTGATCGACCGTTGCTGGCAGTTAGGTGAGGACAACCCAATTCTTTTTATTCACGATGTGGGTGCAGGTGGTTTATCCAATGCGATGCCAGAACTCGTACATGATGGCGGTCGTGGCGGGAAATTTGAACTACGCAAGATCTTAAGTGATGAGCGTGGTATGAGCCCATTAGAAATTTGGTGTAACGAATCACAAGAACGTTATGTGTTAGCGGTCGCCCCTGAAAAATTAGAATTATTTACCGCACTTTGTGAACGTGAACGTGCGCCCTTTGCGGTGATTGGTGAAGCCACCGAGCAAGAGCATTTAACCTTACACGATGATCATTTCGACAATAACCCAATCGATTTACCGATGAATGTGTTGTTGGGTAAAACGCCAAAAATGACCCGTGATGTGAAATCAAAAACCGTAGAAGGTAGCGCTTTAGATCACTCTCAAATTGACTTAAAAGAAGCGTTTCACCGTGTGTTACGCTTACCTGTGGTGGCAGAAAAAACCTTCTTAATTACCATTGGTGACCGTTCTGTGACCGGTATGGTGGCACGGGATCAAATGGTCGGACCATGGCAAATCCCTGTGGCAGATTGTGCCGTGACCACCGCCAGTTTAGACAGCTATCACGGTGAAGCCATGTCAATGGGTGAGCGTGCACCAGTGGCTTTATTAGATTTCGCCGCTTCAGCCCGTTTAGCGGTGGCAGAATCCATTACCAACATTGCTGCCACTAACATTGGTGATATTAAACGCATTAAATTATCGGCAAACTGGATGTCAGCGGCAGGTCACGAAGGCGAAGATGCGGGCTTATATCAAGCGGTGAAAGCAGTCGGTGAAGAGCTTTGTCCACAACTTGGTTTAACCATTCCAGTGGGCAAAGATTCCATGTCAATGAAAACCACTTGGAATGAGAATGGTGAACAAAAAAC
The DNA here is from genome assembly GCA_049888895.1 of Bisgaard Taxon 45. Classification (GTDB taxonomy): domain Bacteria; phylum Pseudomonadota; class Gammaproteobacteria; order Enterobacterales; family Pasteurellaceae; genus Pasteurella. The sequence goes on from JBLUWJ010000040.1 coordinate 16,792, forward strand.
CGTGACGGCGCCATTATCTTTAGTGATTAGTGCTTTTGCACGTGTGGAAGATGTACGCAAAACAGTCACGCCACAATTACGCACCGACAAAGGACACAGTCGCTTATTATTAATTGACTTAGGCGAAGGCAAAAATCGCTTAGGTGCGACCGCACTTGCGCAAGTGTATAAACAACTTGGTGATAAACCTGCGGATGTGGTGAACGTTGAAAACTTGAAAAACTTCTTTAATGCCATGCAAGCCTTGGTAGCAGAGCAAAAACTCTTAGCTTACCACGACCGTTCAGACGGGGGCTTAATCGCGACCCTTGCCGAAATGGCGTTTGCGGGGAACTGTGGTTTATCGATCCATATCAGTGCATTAGGCGATAACGATCTTGCCGTGTTATTCAATGAAGAATTAGGCGCGGTGATTCAAGTGCGTGAGAGCGATTTAAGCTATGTACGTGATGTGTTATCACAACATGGTTTAATCCATTTAACCAAAGAGTTAGGGGAAGTGACCACAGAAGATCGTATCGAAATTTCTCGTGGTACCAAATTACTCTTTAGCCAAAAGCGTTCTGAGCTACGTGGCATCTGGGCAGAATTAACCCACCAAATGCAACGTTTACGTGACAATCCAGAATGTGCCGACCAAGAGTTTGAAGCGAAAAAAGATCCAGAAAACAAAGGCTTCTCCGCCCATTTAACCTACGACATTAACGAAGATATCGCCGCGCCTTACATTGCCACAGGTAAAAAACCGCGCATTGCGATTTTACGTGAACAAGGGGTTAACAGCCATTATGAAATGGCAGCTGCCTTTGACCGTGCAGGCTTTGACGCCATTGACGTCCATATGAGCGATTTACACAACGCACGCCATCACTTAAAAGACTTCAATGCCTTAGTAGCCTGTGGTGGTTTCTCTTATGGAGACGTGCTTGGCGCGGGTGGCGGTTGGGCGAAATCCATCCTATTTAACCCAATGTTGCGTGATCAGTTTAGTGAGTTCTTTGCTAATCCAAACACTCTTACTTTAGGGGTGTGTAACGGTTGCCAAATGGTTTCTAACCTTGCTGAAATTATCCCGGGTACAGAAGCTTGGCCACGTTTCGTGCGTAATAAATCAGAGCGTTTCGAAGCCCGTGCTGCATTAGTACGTATTAATGAGACCAACTCAATGTGGTTCCAAGGTATGGCGGGTTCACATATGCCAATCGCGGTGTCGCATGGTGAAGGACGTGTTGAGTTTAGACATGATCAACAGTTACAGATGTTAAAAGATCAAAACTTAATCGTAGCACAATACATCGACAACAACCTCAACCCAACGGAAATCTACCCAGCCAACCCAAACGGCTCCGTAGAAGGCATCACCGCACTTTCCAACCAAGATGGCCGTGTTGCGATCATGATGCCACACCCAGAGCGTGTATTCCGTACAGTTTCTAACTCATGGCATCCAGAAGATTGGAGCGAAGATGGGGCGTGGATGAGATTGTTTAGGAATGCACGGATTAGTTTGAAATAGTTGCGGATGAGTTTACCGAGCTATTTTTAATAGATAAGAATAAACTTTTGTTATCCAACCTAATGGCACTCGTGTTCTCATGAGTGCTTTTTTATATCCAGTTAAGTGAAAATTTTCATTACAGGTGAGAAGTATCTTTGAAAAGGTAAGGGGAGTTAAAAAAATAGTGATCAGTTTCACAGTTAAAACAATAACGAATTGTTATTGTTTAATATATAGACAATAATATATTTTTATATAGGAATCAATCTAACTAACTCGAATGTGAATAGATTGTTAGAAATAAACACCGTATTTTCCAATCAAAATGAATTCATTATTTTACTTAGTAAAGGGTATTCGATGTGCTAGCGATTTACTCAACTTAGAAGACTTGTAGCTCAGATTTGGCATAGATACGAGTTTTAAGAATATGAAAGAAAAATTTAAATAGATAGCAGGATATATTTATGTATTTAATCAAAAAACTAGAGATAAAAAAACTATTTGGTTTTTTAAATTATAATTTAGTATTTTCAGAGGAAAAAGATTTCTTAAGAATAATTACTGCACCAAATGGATACGGTAAGTCAACTATATTAAGAG
>JBLUWJ010000041.1:0-14962 GCA_049888895.1 Bisgaard Taxon 45
GTGCCCGAGGGCGGACTTGAACCGCCACGACTCGAAAGTCGAGGGATTTTAAATCCCTTGTGTCTACCGATTTCACCACTCGGGCATTATTGCTAATGCAATTGAGAGATTGGAGCGGGAAACGAGGCTCGAACTCGCGACCCCAACCTTGGCAAGGTTGTGCTCTACCAACTGAGCTATTCCCGCGTTGTATAAGAATTTGTGTTCTCAAACAATGGTGTGCATTTTACTTGTTTCTCTGAGGGAGTCAAATAAAAAATGTAAAAGTATAATTTAATCGCTTAAAAACAAAGCACAATCTAAAAAACACCGCATCTCTAGCTAAAAGAGAAGCAAAGAAAAGGCACATTAACGTGCCTTCAAATGCGATTAAAGGGTAAGATCCGAGAGTAAACTGCCTTTCGCCGCTTTCAGATATTGTAACATTGACCAAACGGTTAAAATCGCGGCAATATATAGCAAGACAATCGCAGCAATTTCCATTGCTACATTATAACGCCATAATAGTCCACCTAAGGCTAACATTTGTGCGGTAGTTTTTACTTTGCCTAGCCAAGACACCGCCACTTTATTTCTGTCACCAATTTCAGCCATCCACTCTCTCAATGCAGAAATAATAATTTCTCTGGAAATCATAATGACGGCAGGTAAAGTAATCCAAAAAGAATGGTGATATTCAACAACTAGCGCGAGGGCGACAGTCACCATGACTTTATCTGCAACGGGATCTAAAAATGCACCAAAACGGGTTGTTTGTTTCCATTTTCGCGCCAGATAACCATCAAACCAATCTGTGACGCCAGCAATAAAAAAAATCAACACGGTTAAGAAAGGTGACCACGAGAAAGGCAAATAGAACGCAATGACAAAAAAAGGAATCAAAATAACACGAAAAAGTGTGAGGAATATTGGAATATTTGGTTTCATAGAAAGTGTTAGGTCCGTTTTTATAGTCTAATTATTCTAAAACATATCTGTTTTATTTGAAAATGGAATTTTCTGATCTCTAAAAGATTCGTGTATTAATCTCGTAAGGCATCATAAATCCGTTCTGCTAAGGCTTGCGAAATACCTGGCACAGAAGCAATTTCATCTAGCGTGGCATTCTTGACTCCCTGTATCCCACCTAAATATTTCAATAGTGCTTGACGTCTTTTGGCACCTACACCTTCTACCGACTCTAAGCCACTCTGTAGAAAAGCCTGTTGGCGCTTTTTACGATGCCCATTAATCGCATGCTGATGACTTTCATCACGAATATGTTGGATCAAATGTAAGGCTAAATTATCCGCTGGTAAATGAAGCACTTTACCTTGTTTACTCAGAATTAAGGTCTCTAAGCCCGCTTTGCGATCCACCCCTTTGGCCACACCAATCAAGTGCGGTTGGTTTTTATCCCATTTTACATTTAACTTAGCAAAGGTTTGTAAAGCACGATTAAGTTGCCCCTGTCCTCCATCAATGAAAATGACATCTGGAATTTTATCTGGATCAAGTGGCTTATCGTAACGTTTCAATAAGGCTTGTTCCATTGCGGCATAATCATCACCACTGGTAATTCCGGTAATATTAAAACGGCGATAATCGGATTTTAATGGCCCATCTTGATTAAACACGACACAAGAAGCAATTGTCTGCTCTCCCATTGTATGGCTAATATCAAAACATTCCATACGTCGAATGTCCTTCAACTGTAAAAGGGCCTGTAACGCTTGATAACGTTCTTTCAACAACGTATTTTGTTTCAGTTGAGCCGCTAACGCGGACTGGGCATTCATTTTAGCAAGTTGTAAATATTTACTCTTATCCCCCTTTACACTGTCTTGAATATGGACTTTTCGTCCCGCCTGTTGTGTTAATAAGGCTTCTAACTCAGCTTTTTCTGTTAATTTATGATCAACAAGAATGCAGTGCGGGATGCTACGCCCCTGATGTGCCTGTAAATAGAACTGTCCAACAAAGGTGGCGGTTAATTCAGATAAATCCGTATTGGCGGGTACTTTAGGGAAATAGCTCCGATTGCCTAGCATTTTGCCTTGTCGAATAAACAACACTTGGACACACGCAACCCCTAACTGGTAAGCAATAGAAAGAATATCCATATCATCCAAGCGTTCCGTAGACACAAATTGTTTTTCTAGCACCGCGCGGACGGCTTGAATTTGATCTCGAATACGAGCCGCTTCTTCAAAATCAAGATCTCGACTGGCTTGTTCCATTTTATCAATAAGATACTCAAGAACTTGCTGATCTTTACCTTGCAAAAAAAGACGAGCCAATTTAACTTGTTGTAAGTAAGCTTCATCACTCACATAACCAGGGACACAAGGGGCGCTACATCGTCCAATTTGATATTGTAAACAAGGACGAGAGCGGTTGTTATAAACCGCATTCTCACATTGACGGATTGGAAACAGTTTTTGTAATAAAGACAGGGTTTCTCTCACCGCATTGGGATTGGGATAAGGACCAAAATATTCGCCTTTAACTTTTTTGCTGCCACGGTATGCACTCATTCGAGGATGGCGTTCTGCCGTTAATAAAATGTAGGGATACGATTTATCGTCACGTAATAAAACGTTATAACGAGGTTGATAAGTTTTAATGTAGTTATGTTCAAGTAATAAAGCTTCGGTTTCCGATGAGGTAATTGTGGTGTCAATTCGCGCGATCGCACTGACCAACGCCTCTGTTTTTTTACTGCTGAGCTGAGCACGAAAATAACTTGAGAGACGCTTTTTCAGATCCTTCGCTTTCCCCACATAAATCACCGTATCGCTATCGTCATACATACGATAAACTCCTGGTTCGTGGGATACATTAGCTAAAAAGGATTTGGCATCAAACATAAACAATCTCAAGTGCTCTAAGAGAGCCTTACCTTTATTTTTCTAAAATCGAGCGCACTTTTTCGAGATCTTCCGCGGTATCCACCCCGACAGGTGGCACTTCTTTGGCTAATTCAACATGGATTTTTTCACCATTCCACAGCACCCGTAATTGTTCTAAGCTTTCAATTTGCTCTAATGCGGTTGGTTGCCATTGGATATACTGTCTAATAAAGCCCGCCCGGTAGGCATAAATACCAATGTGGCGTAAATAATGATCAGATAAAGTGAGTTGTTTTATGGCACCTTTATCATTTGGTAAGTTCGCAAACTGATCGCGATCCCAAGGCATCGGGGCACGAGAAAAATACAGCACATAGCCGGCTTGATCTGTTAACACTTTGACTGCATTGGGATTAAACAATTCTTCGGGATCATCTATTTTTACCGCTAAGCTTGCCATTTTTACCTGATATTTTGCCAAATTTTCCGCCACTTGACGCACAATTGCTGGAGGAATCAAGGGTTCATCGCCCTGAATATTGACAATAATTTCATCCTCTGCAATACCTAATTGCTCCACCACTTCAGCTAATCGTTCCGTACCTGAATGATGTTTATCTGATGTCATACAGACTTCCGCACCAAACTCACGTGCAGCTGCCGCAACTTGCTCGTGATCGGTGGCGATAATGACACGTTTTGCGCCTGATTGCATCGCTTTTTCAAAAACATGTGCAATCATTGGTTTGCCAGCAATCTGCGCTAAAGGTTTACCCGGTAAACGTGTTGAGGCATAACGTGCCGGAATGATGACAGTAAAGTGAGTCATATTAATCATCCTCTTGTACGCTTGATAAAGGTATGGCTTGTTCAGCTAAAAGTACGGGAATCCCTTGATTAATGTCATATGCGACATTATCAAAATGACAGATTAATTTTTGTGTCGCTTTGTCAAAGACTAATCGCCCCTGACAAATAGGACAAGCCACAATCTCTAATAAAGTTGAATCCATATTTCCTCACTTCATGCTGTTTTGCGAATCTGATCAAATTTAGCTAAAAATGACCGCACTTTTGTACCTTTAATCTCCGCTTCGACGGGAACATACCACCAATTTTGTTGGGCAAACGCCATACATTTCACCGCATCTTTTTCCGTCATCAGTAAAGGCTGAGTATGATCAAACGTGGTAAATTGTGTGGCATCAAATTTTTGATGATCTTGAAAGGCTTTGGTTTGTATTAATTGTATTGATAACGATGCCAACATGTTAAAAAAACGCTGTGGATGACCAATGCCAGCAATCGCAGAGACCCGTTGAAAGTCACTGAGTAAGCGTTGCTCCCCAGTGACCAAATTAACGGCATATTGTGGCACCAGTGTCATTTCTACATCACTATACTGCGTTGCCTGACCATGACAAATAATTAAGTCCACGCTATTTAAACGACTTGGCAACTCCCGCAATGGCCCAGCAGGTAATAAAAAGCCATTACCTAATCCACGGGTTGCATCCATCACCACAATTTCAAAATCACGCTGTAATTGATAGTGTTGGAGCCCATCATCACTGATGATCACTTCACACTTAGGTTGATGTTGTAATAATAATTCAATGGCTTGTTGACGATTCGGAGCAATGCAAACTGGCACTTGCGTGCGTTTCGCAATCAGCACGGGTTCATCTCCGCCTTGTACGGGGTCGGTATCAGGTGTCACCAATAAGGGATAAACGGAGGATTGGCTACCATAGCCACGAGAAATGACGCCCACGCAGAGCCCTTTTTGTTGTAGTTGTTTGACTAGCCAAATCACAACAGGGGTTTTGCCATTGCCCCCCACAGAAAGATTACCCACTACTACGACAGGCACCGGCGCACGATAAGATGCGAAAAGCCCTTTTTGAAAAAGATATTTACGTAAACTTGCGATAAGCCAAAATAAACAAGAAAGTGGTAGCATCAACCAAGTGATCCACGTCCGTGAATACCAAAATTGCATCTTTCCCCCCTTTCTTGTAATGGCTAAAAAGATTAATGATTGACTTGAATACTGTGCAATTGTTTATAGGCACCATTTAATGCGAGTAATTCAGTATGTGAACCCCTTTCTTTAATTTCACCGTGTTCAATCACGAGAATTTCATCAGCATTTTCAATAGTCGATAAGCGATGTGCAATCACAATCACGGTACGTTCTTTCTGTAATTTTTCTAGGGCTAATTGAATGGAGCGTTCAGATTCAGTATCCAGTGCAGACGTTGCTTCATCTAAAATGAGTACCGGTGAATTACGCAATAAGGCGCGTGCAATCGCCAAACGTTGACGTTGACCACCAGATAAATTGACGCCATTCTCACCAATCACCGTATCCAAACCATGTTCCAGCTTTTCAATAAACTCCATGGCATACGCATCTTCGGCCGCTTTAATAATTGCCTCACGCGTATATTTATCCTTCGCAGCATAAGCGATGTTATTCGCAATAGTGTCATTAAATAAATGGACTTGTTGCGAAACAACAGCACAGTTTTTACGCAAACTGGATAACCGATAATCCTGAATATTGATACCATCTAACGTAATTTCACCCTCATCCACGTCATAAAAACGTGTCACTAAATTCGCAATTGTTGATTTACCCGAGCCAGAACGACCAACTAGTGCGACTGTTTTCCCTTTTTCAACATCAAACGATAAGTTACGTAGTGCAGGCTCATCTCGCCCTTGATAGGTAAAGGTCACATTTTTAAAACTAAGATAACCTTGCACATTTTCGCCTTTATGGGTACCCAAATCTTTCTCCGTCTCTAAATCCAATAAGGCAAATAAGGTTTGGCAGGCAGCCATCCCTTTTTGGAATTGTGCATTCACATTGGTCAACGATTTTAGTGGTCGCATCATCGCTAACATGGACGAAAAGACCACAGTAAAAGAACCGGCAGTTAGATTTTGATCCATAATAGTGGGTACTGTTGCCAAATACAGCACCGCGGCTAAGGCGAACGAAGCAATCACTTGCACAACGGGATTAGAGATAGCATCCGCTACTGCCATTTTCATTCCCTTACGGCGCATATCATTACTCACATGGTTAAAACGTTCTTCCTCAACAATTTGTCCGCCAAAAGAGAGCACCACTTTATGCCCTTTTAGCATTTGTTCCGCGGTAGACGTCAATTCGCCCATCGAGTTTTGCATATTCTTACTTAACTCACGAAAGCGTTTCGATACCACACGAATTAATACCGCAATAATCGGACCAATTAAAAATAATACGATAGACAACTGCCAACTGGTATATAACATCACCGCTAACAAAGAAAGAATATAAGCCCCTTCTCTCACAATCGTAATTAAAGCACCAGAAGAGGAATTCGCCACTAACTCAGAATCATAGGTTATGCGCGATAATAATCTGCCACTGGAATTTTGATCAAAGAAAGGCACAGGCATAAACATAAGGTGTTTAAAAATTCGGCGACGCATAATCATCACCACTTTACCAGATACCCAAGATAAACAATAAGAAGAAATAAAATTACTGATACCGCGAAGGAAGATGACTAGAACCACAACATATGACATGGTACGTAAAAATGACACATCAGCCTTACCAAAACCTTCATCTAGAAGCGGTTTTAATAAGGAAATTAATCCCGCATCGGCTAAGGCATTAATCACTAAGGCAATGCCGGATACCACTAATCCAAGTTTGAAAGGGCTAATAATTGGCCATAAACGTTTAAATGTCTGTACTGTTGAAAGATCTTTATCTTGCATAAATTTTTTTCGATTTCAAATTAAATTGGGCGACATTGTACCTTTATTTTGGTTGCAAGCCAATTAATCTGCTATACCAGGGCGAAAAATCTGTGCGCGCGGTTTGTATTTCGATGTGTGTATTATGAAAAAGTAAGCGAATCTGACCTAATTCTGCCGTGTTATACATCTTGACCTGATAACGTTGCAGGCGCTGTATCACCTGAGTATGCGGAAAATGCCAAGGATTCCAACGTCCACTGGAAATTAAGGCAATTTTCGGCTGCGTTTGGTAAAGTAATTCATATCCAGTTGAGGTTTTACTGCCATGATGCCCCACTTGTAACACATCAAGCGGCCCTAATTTATCCACAAACTGTTTTTCGGCAGCAATATCGGCATCTCCTGTCAATAATACCTGATAAGTACCATCTGAGATCAGTAATACACAAGAGTCGCTATTTTTCGCTCGTTTCATGTTTCTTTTTGGTGACAATGCTTTGATCGTTAAATGTTGCCAAGTCCAGTTCTTACCAGCCACACAAAAAGTGCGGTCATTTTTGCCGTAATGTTGGGAAGAGGCGGTCATCAGCTTAGCTTGAGGGTAATGTTTTAGTATTGTTTCTGCCCCACCGACATGATCATTATCATCATGACTTAAAATCACCCAATCTAATTCAATGCCCTCTCTTTTTAAATAAGGCACAATTTCCAACTCTGCCATATTACCTCCACGCCACGAGGCGCCGGTATCATAGAGTAATCCTTTTCCATTTATCACAATTAGGTTAGCTAAGCCTTGTCCAACATCAAGCGTATCTAAACGCCAAATAGGTGAAGAGACAGACGTATACAACACACGTAAGAAACAATAAAGACTGATAGCAATCGTCATCAAATAGGTTTTCCATTTTACGCGTGGATTTAACTGCCGAGTGACATCAAGATGAAAAAACGCTGGCAGGTAAAAATAGCCTTTCGTTGTGTCTTTTTTGAAATCATACACATACCATACTGATAACATAAGGCTGATAGCCAATATCGCGATCAGGCATAAGCTTTGCTGTTGTGAAACCGCTACCCAATGAGATTGGAATGGCATTCAAAAGCGCGTAACATATTCCGCTACCGCGTTTGCCATAGACCAAGAAGAAAAAGCCCCTTGTGTCATAAGCGCAAATAAAACTAGTGGTACTAATACAAAACTATAAAGTGGCACACTGATCATATTGGCAATAAAGCTCGTTAAAGCGATCCCTTCAAAGAGCAATAATTGAACGGGTGTAAACAGCCACAATAGGCCTAGCTGTAAATGAAGAAGACTGATCATCCAACGCCACCTGCGCCAAGGACTTTCTGCGAGCGATTTTCCTCGCCAATGTAGTAACGAGAGGGGGAATATTTGATACCAAATCATCAAAGCGCTGACCGCACTCACTGACAACCAGAAACTACGAGATAAAACAATTAAGGGGTTGGCTAACAATAACAAGGCAACCACTAATAAAAGAAGTTGCCACCCGCCATAACATTGACGCCAGAGTCGAAGCAAAAAGACAACAGCAAGCGCGAAAAAAGCTCTTGAAGTGGGCACAGTAAATCCCGCTAATTGCGCATAAAACCCGGCAAAAAGTAGCCCTGCTAGTATTGGTAACGTCGGTGTCACCCACTTCAATGGCAAAACAAACTGAATGACACGCATAAACAAATAACCTATCCCCATGCTCAGCCCAATATGTAAACCGGATATAGCAATCAAATGTGCTGTATTCGTTTTTTGATAGGTTTGCCAAAGTGCTGTGGGTAACCATGCCCGTTCACCAAACGCTAACGCAAGCAATAATCCCTGATAGTCTAAGGTTGAAGTCTGTTTTAGCGCCTCTTGCAACCATTTTTCTCGCCAAGACGAGGCTTCACTGATTTTTACCGCATGTTTTACTGTTGCATAAGCCGTAATACCTTTGGCAAAATACCATTGTTGTTTATCAAACCCACCTATATTGAGCCTTGATGAAATCGGTCTAACCCGTAGTTCACCTTTCCAACGCTCGCCAAGTTGTGGCTTTTCTTGCCCTTGCCATTGAAGAATTATGTTTTGTTTTGCTTGTTGTGGTTGTAATTTGGTCGACACCACAAAAATTTGTGCGTTCTTTTGTTGTAGTACTTCAACAATTTTAAATTCTGTCTCGACTTTTCGAGGCAGTTGAGCGACGGCGTCTGCGTGAGATAATGCTTGACGCGCTTGAGCATGGATATAGCCTAACAGGCCGACACAACACAATACCAAGACGAGAGGAGAAACCCAGTGTGTTTTGCCACAGATAACACAGACGATCATACTGACTAGCAATAACGAGCTGATGAATAGTGTCACGCGCCAACAAAATAATAAGTAATCGGGTAGCCAAAGTAACGAACAAGCGCTTAAGACAATCACAATACACATTGACAACAGAGGGCTTTTCATAGGTTCTAAACTTGTTTATAAAAAAAGAAATGATTATCTACAAGGTGGAACCGTATTCACTTTTTAGCTTCATTTTGTAATCTAAATCTCAAAAATCAGATTTATCTCAAGAAAAATTGTAATATCAAGTAAATTCATTTGATCATTCGGCTAAGTTCTGCTATTTATAACGCTTTTTAAAATACTAGGTACCTAAATATAGGTCACTTTAACTTAACTAAATCAACGCCAATGCGTATGAATATGTAATTTCAACCGTTGATACAATGGATGAATTTCTAATTAGGAGAATCCCAATGTCCAAATCCTCTTTAAGTATATTAGCCTTAGCTGGTGTTGAACCGTATCAAGAAAAGGTAGGCGAAGAATATATGAATGAAGCCCAATTGCTTCATTTCAAAAAAATCTTACAAGCTTGGCGTGACCAAATTGTAGAAGAAGCAACTCGCACTGTTGCACATATGCAAGACGAAGCGTCTAATTTTCCGGATCCTGCTGATCGTGCAACACAAGAAGAAGAATTTAGTTTAGAGTTGCGTACCCGCGATCGTGAGCGTAAACTGCTCAAGAAAATTGAGAACACACTGAAAAAATTAGAAACGGGTGATTTTGGTTACTGTGATTCTTGTGGGATTGAAATTGGCATTCGTCGCTTAGAAGCGCGTCCTACTGCTGATCTTTGTATTGATTGTAAAACACTCGCCGAAATTCGTGAAAAACAAATGGTTGGCTAACTTATTTTCCCCGTTATTATCATTAGAACATTTCGAAAGTGCGGTTTGTTTGACCGCACTTTTTTACGAATATGCTAAATACACTTGATGAGGTCTATTATTTTAAAATACATCAAAAATCTGTTTAATAAAAAAACAAAATCCTATTTAGTCGAAAGAGAAAAAACAGATTCTACTCCGTTGTTACCCCAAAAAACACATTCTGACCCCACAACAACAACTGATAGTCGGAATGGGTCAAATAGCAAACAAAGCAAACTTTCGCATCATTACAATCACTCGATTTTTAAAGCGTCGCAGTATGGTATTACGCCACGCATGATTAATCGCAATGCCCTAAGTATTGTAGAGAAACTCCATCGCCATGGGTTTGAAGCCTATATTGTTGGTGGCTGTTTAAGAGACTTATTGCTTGGTAAGCACCCAAAAGATTTCGATGTGGCGACGAATGCATTACCAGAACAAATTCAAACGATTTTCCAACGTCAATGTCGTTTAGTGGGGCGTCGTTTTCGATTGGCGCATATCATGTTTGGTCGAGATGTGATCGAAGTCGCGACGTTTCGTGCTAGTCATAATGAAAATAACCATGAAAGCTTTGCTAAACAAAGCAAAGAAGGCATGCTATTACGTGACAATGTATATGGTACGCTAGAACAAGACGCAGAACGTCGCGATTTTACCGTCAATGCGCTGTACTACAATCCCAAAGATAATACATTACGTGATTATTTTCATGGGATTGATGATCTCAAAGCAGGTAAATTGCGTCTAATTGGTGATCCCGTAAAACGCTACCAAGAAGATCCTGTGCGGATGCTACGCTCTGTGCGTTTCATGGCAAAATTGGATATGTTCCTTGAGAAACCGAGTGAGCAACCGATTCGAGAACTGGCACCTTTACTTAAAAATATTCCACCTGCGCGGCTATTTGATGAATGTTTAAAATTACTCCAAGCTGGATACGGGGTCAAAACCTATAAACTGTTACGTCAATATGGATTGTTTGAGCAACTCTTCCCTTCACTGATGCCTTATTTCACAGAGAACGGTGACAGTCTAGCAGAACGGATGATCCTCAAAGCACTCACCTCCACCGATGAACGTGTAGCTGATAAATTACGCATCAATCCTGCGTTTTTATTTGCTGCGTTTTTTTGGTACCCACTACGTGAAAAAGTGGACATGTTGAAAAATGAAGGCGGATTAAATAATCATGATGCCTATGCTTTGGCTAGCTCCGAAATTTTAGATGTGTTCTGTGCAGCCCTTGCCGCCCCTCGTCGCCACACCGCCGTCATTCGCGATATTTGGTTTTTGCAACTACAATTACTGAAACGTTCAGGACATCATCCCGTTCGTACTATGGAACACCCTAAGTTCCGTGCTGCGTTTGATCTATTAGCGATGCGCTCAGAAGTTGAAGGCGGGGAAACCATTGAATTAGCAACCTGGTGGCATGAATATCAATTTAGTAATTCGGAACAACGTGATCACTTGGTCAAAGAGCAACAACGTTTACACCCTAAGCCGAAGAAAAAATATTATCGTGCGAGAAAACGTCGTAAACCAAAATCCGTTTCGTCCTCATAAGGTAATCTGATATGACGTCTGTTTATATTGCACTAGGAAGCAATTTACAAACCCCCATTGCTCAGCTAGACGCAGCACTAACGGCATTAGCCAACTTACCGGCAACGCAACTGATTGAAGTCAGTTCTTTTTACCAAAGTAAACCATTAGGTCCACAAGATCAGCCAGACTATGTGAATGCGGTAGCACATTTACACACAACACTACCGCCATTACCCCTTCTCGATCATTTACAACAGATCGAAAATACACAAGGCAGAGTGCGTCTTCGCCGGTGGGGAGAACGCACTTTAGATCTGGATATATTGCTTTATGATAATGTCGTTTGTCAGACCGAACGCTTAACACTGCCTCATTACGACATGACCAATCGCGAATTTGTGATCGTCCCGCTGTTTGAAATTGCCCCAAATTTATGTTTACCGCATGGGCAACCGCTAGTGGAATTAATGAAGCAATTCGAAAACCATCAAATGCAGAAAATTCATACGCTATCTACTCCTGATTAGCCAGTGCTAAGCGAATTTTCTTCTCAAAAAATGCATAATCGACTAAAAATGCGTCGTGTCCATAGTCAGAAGAAAATTGATAATACACTAAATCGACGCCACTTTCTTCAAGGAGCTTTTTACTTTTCTGTAGCTCCGTCAATTTAAATAATTGATCATTTTCAACGGCCACTAACGTGTAGCGAGCCTTGATTCTGGCTAATGCCACGGACAAACTTTCATAGTGAAAACCTGGATCATATAAATCTAACGCTCTGAGCAAATGAAGATAACTATTGGCATCAAAGCGCGCTAAAAATTTTTTACCTTGGTATGTTAAATAGGATTCTACCTGAAAATAATCCCCCCAAAACGCTGTTTCAGCTTTAGTGGCACGGCCAAATGCTTTGGTTAATTGCAAGTCAGTTCGGTAAGTCAACATGCCCAACATGCGCGCAATCGCTAACCCTTTTTCGGGCGGTTTCCCCTCATAATAATCTCCACCATTAAAATTAGGATCATTGATCACCGCTTGTCGCATTACATGATTAAAGCCAATGGCTTCTGCACCAAATAACAAAGAAGAACATAAATTAATCACATTACTGACATCATCAGGATAATCAATCGCCCATTGAGTCGCTTGCATACCACCAAAAGAGCCACCAATCACAGCATGTAAACGAGGGATATTGAGATGCGTTAATAGCGCCCTTTGTAGAGCAACGATATCTTGCACAATAATGTTCGGAAATTGACTGCCATAAGGTTTATTGGTTTTCGGGTTAATTGAAGAAGGGCCGGTGGTCCCTTTACATCCGCCTAACACATTAGAACAAATGAAAAAATATTGAGACGTATCTAAAGCAAGCCCTTCCCCCATAAAGGTCTGCCACCAACCTCGCTGTGAATGATCAGCAAAATAAGGCTCAGCATCACCCGTTAAAGCATGACAAATGAGAATCGCATTACTTTTCTCTTCATTCAATTCACCGTAAGTTTGATATGCGACCTCAATATCTTGGAGAGCCCCGCCTAAACTTAAAGTAAAAGGGGTTTCCGTAAACAATTTGACTTTCTGTACAGCCATGCTACCGCCTGCTTATTATTGTTGTTATGTTCACTTTACTTTCATTCTATTTATGGACGTCTAAACATCTTTACGTATAAATCTACTAAAATTCAGCTTGCACTTCAACCCTTTTTTCATTATGGTGAACATCAATTTCCGAATAGAGATGGTAGTTTGAAAATGACATCTATGTTGACTTCTTTAACTTCCCAATATTATAAACGCGCAATACGTTATATATTGGTGGCTTTGTCATCATTTATTGTGCTATCAATCCTCATTGATCAAACTATTGCTTTTTATGTTCGGAAAAATATCTATACGGATATCAATAAGCTGCCTTACCGCCCTTACGGTGTTGTCTTAGGCACATCAAAATATTTTGAGGACAATACACTCAATCTGTTTTATCACAATCGCCTTTTAGCCGCACATGAAGTCTTTTCCGCACGTAAGATTGATTATCTCTTACTCAGTGGTGATAACCGCACCAATCAATACAATGAACCGCGTAATATGTTCAAAGATTTACGTAAAATGGGGATCGCAGCTGAGTTTATGTATATGGATTTTGCGGGGTTTCGTACGTTAGATTCCGTTATTCGTGCCCAACAGGTTTTCAAAGCTCATTCATTCACCATTATTACGCAAAAATTTCATTGTGAACGGGCACTATTTATTGCTCAATATCACAATATTGATGCCATTTGTTTTGCCGCGGACTATCCGCAAGGACATTATTTCGTACGATTTAGAGAGTTCTTTGCGCGTCTTTTAGTTATCTTTGATATTTTAATGGAAAAGGAACCTTACTTTTTAGGCGAGCCAGAACCGTTGCCACCACCGACAACAGTCCCGATCGTAGAACTCGAATGAGTTTGAGATTAAATCTGTGATTCGATAATCTCTCGAATAATCACTTCATCAGATACTTTAATATGCTTTGATTTCATTCTACTTAATACAAGTTGTAATAAGGTTTGGGCAATTCTTTGGTGATTCTGGACACAGCAAATCACTTTATTTTCCAACAGGTCTAACATATCGTGATGACCAAAGGTTGCAATAATAAGTGAGCGTGGGATACGATGATAACGATTAATCAAAATCTGAAAAACACCGTGTAATAATGTTAATGATGTAGCAAAAATAGCCTCTGGCATTTCATTTTTTTCTAACCAGTGACGAAATGCTTTTGCACTCGCTAATTTATGAAACTGTGAAGCATAAAGATAATCCACTTGCCCCGCCATATTAGGGAGTGCTTGACGAAAACCAAACTCTCGTTTGCGACTGAGCACTAACTTAGGTAAGGCACCTAAAAAAAGAATTCGCTTTCCTTCGCAATGTCTCCCTAAACGTGTTGCTAATCGATATGCGTCGCCTTCATCGTCAGTCAAGACACGTATTTTATTAAGGTCAAGATGGCGATCAAAACAAACAACGGGTACATTGGCGTAGCGTTGATAAAAATCCGTATCGACGGGTAATGTGGTGGAGACAATCAATGCATCAATTTGGCGTTGGATAAGGTGCTTGGCGCATTGCATTTCGGTTTCTGGATTATCATTCGAGCAAGCAATGATTAATTGATAGCCTTTCTCACGAAATCCAGCTTCGAGATGTGTAGCGATTCTAGCAAAGCTTGCATTTTCAAAATCAGGGACAATTAAACCAATAGTACGGCTTTTGCCTGCTCGTAACCCCGCGGCCATGGCATTCGGCTTGAAGTCATATTGTCTGATCAGTTTTTCAACTTTTTCAATAGTTTTATCACTGACACGATACGCCTTTGCCTTTCCATTAACCACATAGCTAGCGGTTGTACGCGAAACTCCTGCAAGTTTTGCAAGCTCAACTAACTTTAATTTCACATTTCCTCCTTAAAATGTATAAAACGATTGAGGTGGTGGCGAGGACAAATACTTATGTAAGCATTTATTAAATGAAAAATAAATATATGTAAATAAATGTAAAGATTATTTTAACATTTCATATTTATAATATCAAAAAAT
>JBLUWJ010000042.1:0-14759 GCA_049888895.1 Bisgaard Taxon 45
TTATAAGGCAGAAAGTTGTTCTGCCTCAAACTTTCAGACTTAACCTGTGCATCAATTTAGTATATTATTTTATATGTCCGACATTATATAAAAGGAAAACAGCAATGAAAAACATCAATCCTACAACAACTGATGCTTGGAAGGCGTTACAACAACATCAAAAAACACAAGGTGAAGTTACAATCCAACAATTGTTTGCTCAAGAGAAAGATCGCTTTGCGAATTATTCACTGTCTTTTGACGATGAAATTTTAGTCGATTTCTCAAAAAATAATTTGACACAAGAAACATTAGCTTTATTGCGTCAGCTGGCAAACGAATGTGCCTTATCAGATGCCGTAGAAGCTATGTTTACGGGGAGCAAAATTAACAGAACGGAAAATCGTGCCGTATTACATACCGCATTGCGTAACCGTTCCAATCAACCCGTTTTAGTTGATGGCAAAGATGTTATGCCAGAAGTGAACGCAATATTGGCGAAAATGAAAGGCTTTTGTGAGCGTGTGATTTCTGGAGAATGGAAAGGTTATACGGGTAAAGCCATTACTGATGTGGTCAATATTGGGATTGGTGGTTCAGACTTAGGTCCTTATATGGTGACTGAAGCCTTACGCCCTTATAAAAATCATTTAACTCTTCATTTTGTTTCCAACGTAGATGGTACGCATATTGCGGAAACCTTGAAAAAAGTCAACCCAGAAACGACGTTATTCCTTGTAGCGTCTAAAACGTTTACCACACAAGAAACCATGACGAATGCACATTCGGCACGTGATTGGTTTTTAGCGACCGCAAAAGAAGAGTGCCATATTGCGAAACATTTTGTCGCGCTCTCGACAAATAGCAAAGCGGTTGCTGATTTTGGTATTGATACAGAAAACATGTTTGTATTCTGGGATTGGGTCGGTGGTCGTTATTCATTATGGTCATCCATTGGTTTATCTATTGCACTTTCAATTGGCTTTGATAATTTTGAAGCGCTTTTAACCGGTGCCCATGAAATGGATAAACATTTCCGCCACGCACCGATTGAACAAAATATTCCGATTACATTAGCGTTAATTGGATTATGGAACACCAGTTTCTTAGGCGCACAAACTGAAGCGATCTTACCTTATGATCAATATTTACACCGTTTTGCAGCGTATTTCCAACAAGGCAATATGGAGTCAAATGGTAAGTATGTGGATCGTAATGGTCAGGTCATTGATAATTACCAAACTGGACCTATTATTTGGGGTGAACCAGGTACCAATGGGCAACATGCCTTCTATCAATTAATTCACCAAGGCACGACATTAGTCCCTTGTGATTTTATTGCGCCTGCGCAAACGCACAATCGATTAGCGGATCATCACGAAAAATTATTATCCAATTTCTTTGCTCAAACGGAAGCGCTTGCTTTTGGTAAGACTAAAGAAGAAGTTGAAGCGGAATTTGTCAAAGCAGGAAAAAATTTAGATGACGTGAAAGATGTTGTGCCATTTAAAGTGTTTACTGGTAACAAACCAACCAATTCGATTTTAGTACAAAAAATTACCCCATTCACATTAGGCGCATTAATTGCGATCTATGAACACAAAATTTTTGTGCAAGGGATACTTTTCAATATTTATAGCTTCGATCAATGGGGCGTTGAATTGGGCAAACAATTAGCAAATCGTATTTTGCCAGAGTTAACCAATAGTGAAACGATTACAAGCCATGATAGTTCAACCAATGGCTTAATTAATCAATATAAAAAATGGCGTTAAGCAAATAAGATAATAAGCAAAAAGTGCGGTCAAATGACCGCACTTTTTTATGTGTATTAGTTAACCGCTTGATGTGATTTCTTTAATGTCACTAAACTAAGTGGTGACCAATAAAAATCACTTTACCAATGATCTCAAGTGTGTGGTATTGTTCAAAGGAGAGATCAATAGGGGGATAAAGCGTTTTATTATCACTCATTAGGCGGATACCATTGGGTAACCCTTGAATACGCTTAATCCAAATTTGTTTGCCTGAGCGTATCACATAAATACCTTCTTCTTTTACACTGTTTACATCACAATTAATCAGGATCAAATCACCATGTTGGATCGTTGGCATCATGCTATCACCTGTAGCACTGACAAAAAAGAGTTTGTCTGTTGTTATGCCTCTTACCTTTAACTCGTCTCTCATTAATGTGATGTGTTTGTCTACTTTTACAGAAGAATTAAATGCGCTGAAGCAGGTGTAAAAGGGGATCTGAATTTGCTCTGCTGTTTGTGTCTGTTCAACACCACGCACTTTAGGAGTGTAGCAACTACGCGGTTCATTCACTTGAGAATGGGTTATATCGTTTTGATGTTCGGGTTGATATACCCCAAGCTGTTGTTGGACTGTAATAGGGAAGGACGCATAATGATATTCAAAGGTTTTACCTTTTACCCCTTGTCTTTGACGCTTTTTCCACCCTTCACGTGCCGCCTTTTTGACAATGCCTTTGTCGGATTTTGGTAAAGATAACTGTTTTTCCATGAGTTCTTTTATTGAAAACCACTCTTGATAGTTCTGCATAAAAAGCCTTCTAAGGAACTCGATTTGTTTACTTTTGTGAGTGTTTAACTTATTGATTTATATTTAGTTATAAACAGAAAGTAAATTTTATTAAAAAGAACTATTGAGTTCCTGTAAAAATAATTGTATAGTTCTTTTTAGTTACTCACAGGCCTAATAAAAAATGTATTAATCTAAGTAATAAGGATATCACATAATGAAAAAGAGTAAAAAGAATATGCATCGTGCATATATTATTGCTGCCATTAAGGAAAAAGGGAGTTCACTCGCCCAACTTTCGGTTCAAGCGGGATTACACCCAAGAACATTGAATAATGCATTAGATAGGAAGTATCCGAAAGGGGAAAAAATTATCGCTGATTTTATCGGAGTACCTGTTCAGGAGATATGGCCAGAACGTTATTAGGTTTTTGTAATAAAACATGATGAATCTTTCTTTATTCAAAATTGGATAAAAAAGAAATCACTTCATCAGAAAAATATTGGCGCTCGCAAAGGGCATTTAAACGACATATCACATTTATTTTTTATGTAAAAACATGGATAAGGATGTTTGCGTTTAACGCATGAAAAAATAAAAGAATGTATGTTTTAGGTTGATTTTTATTTGATGGATTAACCTGACACAACATCAGCTCATGCCAATAGTCAACGCATTTCATCCTTTTAATTAATTTGCTAAACGCAATTTGATTTCCCCATTCTTTTTACATGATATCCTGTTTTGGACGAAAATAAGTGCAAGAAGACTATCATACTCACTTGTTTTGTTAACCCTCATGCATTTATTCGTTACAGGCATGGAAGACACGATGAGCAAGGATGCCTCTCAGTTAAGGGCAAAGCGATGGCTTTGCCCTTGTTTGTTGCCTCGGGTTGAATGTTAGCGTGTTGCCCATTCTGCTAATGGTAAAGGGGCATCATCTGACCAAATCCGTTGCCAGAAGGTGAGCAGAACTTTCTTATTTAAATGACTTTTGATGGTTGGGTAAGCTTTCGGCAGTATGGCTTGCCATTCACCTTGCTGTTTTTCTGCCACAATAAAGCGGAAATTAAATTGCCCAGCGAGCCCCATTCGTGTATCGCTCGCCACTAATTGATTACCAATTTGTTCATAATGCACCCAATTGGAAGTGAACCATTCAAAACGCTGTAGTTGTGGTGAGGTCGTAATAACCTTATCTTTGAGTGCTTGATTTAAAGGGATTTTGATAAATTCAGGTGCATTTTTATCTAACCAACCACTGACCGCATCATATAAGTTGCCCTGTTTATCTTTGGCAATCACACGCCACAGAATGATATTAAAGGGGGTCGGGGTCGCTAACACGTCATCAACCTCAATCCCTTGCTGTGTTAAAACACTTTCGAATCGATGTTCATGATAAGCGCGACTCATAAAACCGACTGCAAAATAGACGCAACCAAACAATAAAGCAGTAAAAATATAACGTATTGCACGAGGATCTAGCTTTCGCCAATATGCCCAAAGGCATGTAAAAATCAGCGGTAACGTATAAATCGGATCGATCACAAAAACCGTGGACCACACCACGGGTGGAGAAGGAATAGGCCAAAAGAGTTGGGTGCCGTAAACCGTCATCGCATCAATCAGAGGATGGGTAATTAATGCTAGCGTCAGAGTAATAAATAACCTTCGAAATGAAAAAGGTAAGTTCGTATGACGTTTAAAAGTCAGCCATGTGATAAAAAACGCCAATGCAGTGAGGACAAAAAGAGAATGACTAAACCCGCGGTGGTAAGTCATGGAGGAAATGGGATCGGCATAGCGGATAAAAACATCCAGATCGGGCAAGGTGCCGAGTAGTCCACCATAGAGCAAGGCTTTTCTTCCTTGATATTTTCCCATGCCAACCCCTTGTATGGCGGCACCAAGTACAAATTGCGTCACAGAATCCATAATGCGTTTGCCTTTTCATTCGTCTAAAATAGCCTGTATTTTGGGCAGAAATGCTGTCAAGGTCAATGAAATTTACGTTGCATAAAAAAACGGCACCTGAAATCAAGTGCCGTTGCGTTGTGGTTTGCTATTGTTATGAGAGAAGCGGTGTGAATTAATTTAATTCAGCACGTAATTTTTTGGTCACTTCCATCATCACTTTTAATTGTGCAATGGTTTCTGGCCAGCCACGGGTTTTTAAACCACAGTCTGGGTTGACCCATAAACGCTCTTTTGGTACTACATTTAATGCTTTACGCAATAAGCGTTCAATTTCTTCTGCTTTTGGTACTCGTGGACTGTGAATATCGTACACACCTGGACCAATATCATTTGGATATTTGAAATCACCGAATGCGGTTAATAATTCCATGTCTGAACGTGAGGTTTCAATCGTAATCACGTCGGCATCTAAGCCTGCAATGGCAGGTAAGATATCATTGAATTCAGAATAACACATGTGGGTGTGAATTTGCGTATCATCTTGTACCCCCATGTAGCTTAAACGGAAGGCTTCGCCGGCCCATTGTAAGTAGGTATCCCAGTCTGCTCGTTTAAGTGGTAAACCTTCACGGATCGCCGGTTCGTCAATTTGAATCACTTTGATACCGGCTTTTTCTAAATCTAATACTTCATCAGACAGTGCCACACCGATTTGTTTACATACCGTTGAGCGTGGAATATCGTTACGCACGAATGACCATTGTAGAATGGTCACTGGACCCGTTAACATCCCTTTCATCACTTTATTGGTGAGGCTTTGTGCATATTGTGACCAACGTACTGTCATTGGTTCTGGACGTACCACATCACCGTAAATCACAGGTGGTTTCACGCAACGTGAACCGTAGCTTTGCACCCAACCGAATTTCGTGAAAGCGAAACCGTCGAGTAACTCACCGAAGTATTCTACCATGTCGTTACGCTCTGCTTCACCGTGCACTAACACATCTAAATCCAGTTCTTCTTGGCGACGCACCACAAATTCGATTTCTTTTTTCATTGCGGCTTCATAGTCTGCAACGCTGAGTTCCCCTTTCTTGAATTTCGCACGCGCTTGGCGAATTTCAACGGTTTGTGGGAATGAACCGATATTAGTCGTTGGTAATAATGGTAATTTTAACCATGCATTTTGTTTTGCAATACGCTCTGCAAATGGCGATTTACGTTTATCTGCATCCGCAGGCAAGTTGGCTAAACGTTCAGCCACCTCTGGGCGATGAATTTCTTTACTGTTGGCACGTGCATCGGCAGCCACTTGGCTTGCATCAAGTTCAGCTTGTACTGCGCCACGACCTTGCTCAAGTGCGGTCTTAATGACACGTAATTCTTGCACTTTTTGTAAAGTAAATGACAACCAGCTATAAAGTTCAGGTTTGTTCGCTTTGAGTTGCGTTTCTACTTCTAAATCATACGGCGTGTGAAGCAGTGAGCAACTTGGTGCAATCCATAGGTTTTCGCCTAATTTTGCTTTGAGTGGTTCCACCACGTCTAACACTTGGTTTAAGTTTGCACGCCAAATGTTACGACCATCGATCACGCCGACAGAAAGGACTTTGTTGTAATCTTCAAAAGCAGCAAGCTGTGCTGGCGCACGGACTAAATCAATGTGTAAACCGTCAACAGGTAATGCTTTAAGCAGATCAGCATGCTCTGCAACGGAGCCGAAATAAGTCGCTAATAAAAGTTTTGCGTTGACCTTTTCTTTTAGTGTTGCATAAACCGCTTTGTAAGCATCAACCCATTCAGCAGGTAAATCCACGGCGAGAGCTGGCTCATCAATTTGGATCCATTCTGCGCCTTCAGCGGCTAATGCGTTAAGGATATCCACATAAACAGGGACTAATTTTGCCAGTAATTCAAAGCGATTAAAGGCTTCGCCTTTTTCTTTACCTAACCAAAGGAACGTTAATGGACCAACGATCGTTGGTTTGAATTTGAAACCTAAGGCTTTCGCTTCACGGATTTGTTGTACGTAATGTGCTGGGTTAGCTTTAAATTCGGTATTTTTAGTGAATTCTGGTACTAAATAGTGGTAGTTTGTATCAAACCATTTGGTCATTTCAATCGCAAATTGGGTTTGGTTACCACGGGCAAGTTGGAAATATTGATTTAAACTTAAGTTTTGGCTATCGAAACCGAAACGAGCTGGAATCGCCCCTGTTGCGACTTGCAGATCCAAAATATGATCGTAGAAGGTAAAATCGGCGACAGCCACGAAGTCCGCATTGGCTGCTGCTTGGTGTTTCCAGTTAATTTCACGTAATTTTTGTGCAATCTCTAATAGATCTTGTTCAGCAATTTCGCCACGCCAATAACGCTCTTGGGCGAATTTTAGTTCACGTTTTGCACCTACACGCGGAAAACCTGCTACATGAAATGTTGTCATAGTCATACCTCACTCAAATTAATGTTGTTATTCTCTAAATAGACGGCTAAACGTCTGTATGGATATAGAATGAAGGATTTTAGACCATTATGCAATATCATAATTTTCACAATAAACATGAAAATTTTTAATACACATTGATGCCATTAAGGCTATTCGATAGGATTGGGCTAACATCTTGTTGTACTTAGCAATTTTGATAAAATTGAGCACATTTTTGTTTGCTTTTAGTGATCGAATAGGGATTTTGGTATATGATAATGCGCAATTATTCCCCTTATTCGGATGAATCTTTTTAATGAAACCCATTTTTTTAGAACTCCGCCATTTAAAAACCTTATTGGCGTTAAAAGAAACAGGCAGTGTATCTTTAGCGGCAAAACGTGTGTATTTAACCCAATCCGCTTTGTCTCATCAGCTGAAGTTGCTAGAAGACCAATATGGACTGCCTTTATTTGAACGCAAAACGCAACCGTTACATTTTACTCCCGCGGGGGAAAGACTGATTCAGCTAGCCAATGAAATTTTGCCGAAAGTCGTGGAAGCAGAGCGCGATCTGGCTCGGGTGAAACAAGGGGAGGCAGGGGAGCTACGCATTGCGGTGGAATGTCATACTTGCTTCGACTGGCTGATGCCAGCGATGGATTCCTTACGTCAAAATTGGCCTTTAGTGGAATTAGATATTGTTTCGGGGTTTCATACCGATCCCGTGGGATTGTTATTAACGCATCGTGCCGATTGGGCGGTCGTTTCTGAGATTGAAGAAACCGCAGGGATTATCCATAAACCCTTGTTTTCTTATGAAATGGTGGGGTTGTGTGCTAAAGATCACCCTTTAGCGACGAAAGAGATTTGGGAACCAGAAGACTTTATTGATCAAACGCTAATTACTTATCCCGTGCCTGACGATATGTTGGATTTGTTGCGTAAAGTGTTACACCCGAGAGGGATTAACCCTACTCGCCGAACTAGCGAATTGACGATTGCAATTATTCAACTTGTCGCCAGTAAGCGAGGGATCGCAGCATTGCCATTTTGGGCCGCTAAACCGTATTTAGATCGTGGTTATTTAGTGGCGCGTAAAATTACCCAACAGGGTTTATACAGCAATTTATATGCCGCAATTCGTGAAATTGATGCCAATGTAGCGTTTGTCGATGATTTTTATGAAACCGTAAAAGCACAGAGTTTTTCGACTCTCCCCGCACTATCTGTATTGGAATAATCAAGATGTTAGATGTGAATAAGCACCCTATCTTTAGGACAGCTAAAGCCGCATTGCCTTATAGTTTACCCATTTTGTCTGGTTTTCTGTTTTTAGGGATCGCGTATGGTGTTTATATGAAGGCGCTCGGCTTTGAAGCGCTCTATCCGATTTTAATGGCACTATTTATTTATGCAGGCTCTGTGGAATTTATTGTCGCAGGGCTTTTGGTTGCGCCATTTTCCCCCTTGAACGTGTTGTTAATCACCTTAATGGTGAGTGGTCGTCAAATTTTCTACGGGATTTCCATGTTAGAAAAATACGGCGCTTATTTAGGCAAAAAGCGCTGGTATTTGATTAGTACCTTAGTGGATGAAGCCTTTTCATTAAATTATATGGCGAAGGTACCTGAAGGGATCGACAGAGGTTGGTATTTTTTCTTTGTGAGTTTCTATTTGCAATTGTATTGGGTCATTGGGGCGGCAATTGGCGCCTTATTCGGTTCAATCTTACCTTTTGATTTAACGGGGATTGAGTTTGCCATGACCGCGTTATTTTTAGTCATTTTTGCGGAGCAATGGTGTAAAGAACGCTCACATGAAAGTGCATTATTAGGGCTTGGTATTGCATTTACTGTCTTATTAGTTGTGGGGAAAACCTATTTTCTATTACCGACATTAATTGGGATTTGGGTCGCTTTAACATTACGTCGCGTTAAATTGAGCGCTAAGTTAGCGAAAGTGGAGTAGCACATGTCATTGGTTGAACAAATTATTACGATCTTAATGGGGGTTGTGGGGGTACAGCTTTTTCGTTGGTTACCTTTTTGGGTATTTCCTGCTCATCGCCCTATTCCGAGTTATATACAATATTTAGGCAAAGTGTTACCCGCAGCGATGTTTGGCATGTTAGTCGTATATTGCTATAAAGATGTTGATGTATTGAGTGGAAACCACGGGATACCGGATTTTATTGCGGGCGCTGTTGTATTAGCATTGCATTTTTGGCGTAGAAATATGTTTCTTTCGATTGCGGTGGGGACAGGATTATATATGTTTTTAGTGCAGGTTGTATTTATTTAATTTTTTAAAAAATAGCGTAAATTTATTTAGTGAAAAAAAATAAATTAATTTCTTTTTTGCAACCGTTTGCTTAATAATTGTACTCTTTGAGTAGAATAAAAAATCATTTATGATTAGCGCTACTAACGAAATTGATAATTTATTTTAAAGAGGCAATATGGAATTTAATGTAAATGAACTGTTAGGTTATGTAGCGGGATTGTTGGTTGCAATATCATTTCTGTTTAAAAATATCATTTTTATCCGGGTCATTAACGGTATTGGGGCAATTTTATTTGTGATTTACGCGTTGCGTATTGATGCTTATCCCGTGGCTGGATTAAATGCGTTTTTAGTCTTAATTCATGTTTATCAATTATGGCGCTTAAAAAAAGAAGGGGTAAAGCTACGTGCTTTATAAACAACAATAATAAACCGCACCTGAAAGTGCGGTTTATTTTTTTGGTTTATTTTGCAATACGCTTGTATTTCATACGATGTGGTTGGGTTGCTTCTGCACCAAAGGTTTTCTTTTTCCACTCTTCATAATCAGAGAAGTTGCCTTCGTAGAAAGTCACTTTCCCTTCATCACCGTAGTCTAAAATGTGTGTGGCGATACGGTCTAAGAACCAACGGTCGTGTGAGATAACCATTGCACAGCCCGGGAATTCTAAGATCGCATTTTCTAATGCACGTAACGTTTCAACGTCAAGATCGTTGGTTGGTTCGTCTAATAACAACACGTTGCCGCCTGCTTGTAAAAGTTTAGCCAAGTGTAAACGACCACGTTCACCACCAGATAACTCACCTACACGTTTTTGTTGATCCACACCTTTAAAGTTAAAACGTCCCACATAAGCACGGCTTGGGATTTCAAAGTTACCAATGCGTAAAATATCTTGTCCGTTTGACACTTCTTCCCACACGGTTTTTTTGTCGTCCATCGCATCACGGAACTGATCGACCGAGGCTAATACCACCGTTTCCCCTAGGGTAATACTACCTGAATCAGGTTGTTCTTGACCCGAAAGCATACGGAATAAAGTCGATTTACCCGCACCGTTTGGTCCGATGATCCCGACAATCGCCCCTTTTGGAATGCTAAAGGAAAGATTGTCAATTAAGGTGCGATCACCGTAAGTTTTAGTCAGGTTTTGTACTTCGATCACTTTATCCCCTAAACGTGGACCCGGTGGAATAAAGAGTTCATTCGTTTCATTACGTTTTTGATATTCGCCATTGTTTAATTCTTCAAAACGTGCCATACGCGCTTTACTTTTCGCTTGGCGACCTTTTGGATTTTGGCGTACCCATTCTAATTCTTTTTCAATGGATTTTTGGCGAGCAGATTCTGCCGCTTGTTCTTGGGCTAGACGTTTTTCTTTTTGTTCTAACCAAGAAGAGTAGTTACCTTCCCAAGGAATCCCTTCACCACGGTCAAGTTCTAAGATCCAGCCTGCTACGTTATCTAAGAAGTAACGGTCGTGAGTAATTGCCACTACAGTACCTTCATAGTCATGTAAGAAACGTTCTAACCATGCCACAGATTCTGCATCCAAATGGTTGGTTGGTTCGTCTAACAATAGCATATCTGGTTTTTCAAGTAATAAACGGCACAAGGCCACACGGCGACGTTCCCCCCCTGAAAGGTGTTCGATTTTGGCCTCCCAATCTGGCAAACGTAGCGCATCTGCGGCACGTTCGAGTTGGTTATCAAGATTATGACCGTCATGTGCTTGGATAATGGCTTCTAATTCAGCTTGTTCTGCCGCTAGCTTATCGAAATCCGCATCAGGATCGGCATAAAGTGCATATACTTCATCTAAACGGGTTAACGCATTTTTCACTTCACCGACCGCTTCTTCAATGGCTTCGCGCACAGTTTGTTGTGGATCGAGTTTAGGTTCTTGTGGCAAATAACCGATTTTAATGCCAGGTTGTGGACGTGCTTCCCCTTCGATTTCTTTATCGATGCCCGCCATAATGCGAAGTAACGTAGATTTACCTGCACCATTCAGACCAAGCACCCCAATTTTGGCACCCGGGAAAAAGCTTAAAGAAATATCTTTTAGAATATGACGCTTTGGTGGTACGATTTTGCCCACGCGATGCATCGTATAAACAAATTGTGATGACATAATTTCTCTCGTTATGCGATAAATAAAAAAGTGCGGTTATTTTACTTGAAATTTGGTAGATTAGCTAACTGACAAACAAAAAAAACCCTCCGAGTTGGAGGGTAGGAAAGTAGTTTAGCTATTTATGATTATTTTATTTAGGAACTTTATGAATATCAAGCAATCACTTGACGGTGCTCATTTTACATAAATTTACATTAAAGAGAAACAATTTTTACATTATTTTTGAAGTAAATCACAAAAAAAAATAATTGTGCATGTTTTTCACTCTATTTGAAAACGGTTTAGCCAGAAAATTAGACTGTTATTTCTCTTTGATTGTGATTTAAGCGCTCCTGCGTGAACTTATCTCATACAACATGGAAAAAGTACTTTTAAGATTAAGGTTGTTAACATGAAAACGTTTTCTCGTTATTGTTTCGGGGTCGTGTGCTTGCTCTTTGCTATTGTGGTGCAAGCACATCCTCATGCGTTTATCGATATGAAAACAAAAATACTGGTGCAAGAGCAACAACTCATTGGTTTTTCGATGCAATGGACGCTCGATGAGGCAAGCTCTGCCGCGGTACTGTATGATCTTCGCCAAACACGAGGCGATAAGAAAGCCCTGCAAGACTTAATCGAAGAAGTCATGGGCAACATTGTGCATGAGCATTATTTTAGTTATCTGTATGATAAAAAAGGGCGAAAAATCAAATATCGTGCTAAACCAGAGAACTATGGTATGAAATCCAGTGATAATCAGGTGCGATATTATTTTGACTTTTTACTCTCACAACCTCGCTCCTTAACTAACGACGAATTGACATTGATGACTTATGATCCAACCTATTATGTCGCCATGTACTATGAACAAGAGAATAAAAGTGCGGTTGATTTTTCTGCACTTCCAACAAATTGTCAGGGTCGTGTGATTGAGCCTCAAGTGGATGCTAAAATTCGAGAATATGCGAGTTCGTTGGATCAAACACAACGTAATGAAGATGATTCTTTAGGGGTTATTTTTGCACAGAAAGTGATGTTATTATGCGAATAGTTTTTCCGATCAAATATATTCTTCTTCTGCTACTACTTGGTATTGGCGCTTATTTCTTATTTCCCTATTTATTTTTTAAAATCGCCATTTGGCAACGTGACATTAATCAGTTAATGTCCCATTATTTACACCAAATTCAAACTCATCAAACCAATGCGGGGATGTGGTTAATTGGGATTAGCTTTTTATATGGTGTGTTTCATGCTATCGGTCCAGGCCATGGGAAGTTTATTATTGCAACGTATTTATCCACTCATCAAACTCAGCTCAAAACGAGTATGATACTCACTTTTCTCTCCTCGCTTGTTCAAGGGGGCGTTGCGGTCTGTTTGACTTCATTGGTCGTGGTAATACTGAATTTATCTTCCGCTTATTTCAAGCTCAGTCAACTTTGGTTAGAACGTATTGCCTTTTTATTCCTGTTATTGTTAGGCATCAGATGGTGTTATCAAAATGGGCGAAAATTGTATCTCGATTATGTGAAAACACGACAAAAGGCGCCACTAAAAATTTATTCCCTTCAATTTGATCGCTCACCAATTAAACTTGGACAACGTCCTATTGAACCTGCACAGGCTCATTCAATGACGTGTGGTTGTGGTCATCAACATGCACCGAGTCCTTTACAATTGACACAGGCAAAAGATTGGAAATCTCAGCTTTTAGTGATTTTCAGTATTGGTATGCGGCCTTGTTCTGGTGCCATTTTTATTTTGTTTTTGGCGTACATGCTTGATTTGTATGCTTGGGGGATTATCGCCACCTTTGTCATGGCATTTGGGACAGGATTGACGTTATCGGGCTTTGCGTTAATTGTACTCTATGCCCGAAATACCGCGATGAATGTAGGAAAGTGGTATCAATTCTCGCCGACCGTACAGCATCGTTGGGGGAGTGCATTAAAACTCGCTGCAGGGATCATACTAATCTTTTTTGCAACGAGTTTATTATACGGTACTACAATAACAGTACGTGGTGGCGCCACACTATTTAGTTAGTGATAACCGCAGTGTGAATCAGGAAGGCGGTATAACCTATGTAGCTACTGAGAAACAAGAAACCACTCAAACGTCCCATTTGACTGCGTTTTTTGTAAGCGATAAAGCCTAAAATAAAGAGCACAAAGGTTAATGAAAGCATAACGAGCATATCACGTGATAGGACCGCATTTTCAGCTTGAATGGGCATAATGACACCGGCAAGTCCAACCACCGCAAGCGTATTATATAAGTTGGAACCAATAATATTCCCGACGGCTAAATCGACTTCGCCCTTGCGTGCGGCTGCAATAGAGGCGGCAACTTCAGGTAATGATGTACCTATGGCAACCACGGTTAATCCAATCACTAAATCACTCACTCCTAAGTAATGCGCAATTTTTACCGCTCCCCAAATCAACAATTGTGAACTTAACATGAGTAAGGCTAAACCGATAATCAACCAAAATAAGGCCGATTTAAAAGAAAGATGTTGTTCGCTATTATCTTCTTCATAGTTGGCTTGAATCGTGACACGTTGTTTTTTACTTGACCAAATTGTCCATACTACATAACCAATAAAAAGTACTAATAAGACAATTGCTTCTAGCCGTGCTATGCGCATATCAAATAGAAAATAGGCAGAGAGTAAAGTCACGATCAATAATATAGGCAGTTCTTTTTTGATCACACTACCATGTACTGTTAAAGGCTTGATCAAGGCAGTTAGGCCAAGAATCAAGGCAATATTGGTAATATTCGAGCCATAAGCATTACCTAACGCAATCCCGGGACTCCCATTAAGCGCGGATAAAGCAGAGACAACCATTTCGGGCATTGATGTGCCAAAGCCGATAATTAAAATGCCAATTAGCAGTGGGGACATACCAAGATAACGCGCCAATGCGGCAGCACCATCAACAAAGCGATCGGCACTCCACACTAAAATAATCAACCCAACAACAATGGCGAGTGAAGCTTCTACTAACATTTAACATCCTATAAACAAATAAGCAGGCAATATGGTCGCGTATAATATATGCAAAAATGAGGAAAGAGAAGACTATACAAGAAAAAATAAAAGCCCATAAGGAGGATATGGGCTTAAAAGCTTTTGGTAAAAAATGAAACTTTTATAAAAGGAGACAAATAAAAGCTCACCAAAAGAAAAAGGTGGCTCCTCCTGCTGGACTTGAACCAGCGACATACGGATTAACAGTCCGCCGTTCTACCGACTGAACTAAGGAGGAAAAAATCTGTATCACAAGGAATTTAGGTCGCGTATGATAATGTGCTTGATCTGTCTTGTCAACCTTAAAAATGCAAAAAAATTTCTTTTTTTAAACCGCTTTTTATATCCACAGAGCCTGTGGATAAGTCTGTGAGTTGTTATAAAAAAAAATCGCTAAAGCTAGAGAATAACTGGTATTATGACATCCCTTTATAG
>JBLUWJ010000043.1:0-13514 GCA_049888895.1 Bisgaard Taxon 45
TTTTTAACCCTTATAAAACCGCTTGTTTTTTATAACTCATTGTTTTTAAAGGAAAAGATTAAAAAAGAACAATTCTATTTTGTTTTGACAAGAAAAGCGAGCTTTGCTATCTTGCCTTTGCAAAAATGTGCAGGCGACTCGTCGTCTGTTAGTCGATTTTAGGTTGATTGAGTGATTGGTTACAATAACTTAATCGAATTATAAAACTCCAAAAACAAGGTAGTGATACTATGAAAAAGACAATCGTAGCATTAGCAGTGGCGGCAGTAGCAGCGACTTCAGCAAACGCAGCAACAGTTTACAACCAAGACGGTACAAAAGTGGATGTAAACGGTTCTGTACGTTTACTCCTCAAAAAAGAAAAAGATATGCGTGGTGATTTAGTTGATAATGGTTCACGCGTTTCTTTCAAAGCCTCTCATGACTTAGGCGAAGGTTTAAGCGCATTAGGTTATGCAGAACTTCGTTTCAGTAAAGACGTCAAAAATGAAGATGGTGATGTAGTTAAGCAACCAATCGGTAATCAGGTTCATGCGAAACGTCTTTATGCTGGTTTCGCGTATGAAGGTTTAGGTACATTAACTTTCGGTAACCAATTAACAATTGGTGATGATGTTGGTGTGTCTGATTACACTTACTTTAACAGTGGTATCAATGATGTCCTTATTACTAGCGGTGAAAAAGTAATTAACTTCAAATCTGCAGACTTCAACGGTTTCACCTTCGGTGGTGCGTATGTGTTCTCAGGCGATGCAAACAAAAATGCATTACGCGACGGTCGCGGTTTCGTTGTAGCCGGTTTATACAACAGACAAATCGGTGATGTTGGTTTCGCACTTGAAGCAGCTTATAGCCAAAAATATGTGAAACAAGAAGTTGAAGTAGTAGGTGCGCCAGTTCCACCACCACCAGTACCAGCGCCAAAAGTATTTAAAGATGAAAAAGAAAAAGGTTTC
The DNA here is from genome assembly GCA_049888895.1 of Bisgaard Taxon 45. GTDB lineage: Bacteria > Pseudomonadota > Gammaproteobacteria > Enterobacterales > Pasteurellaceae > Pasteurella. The sequence goes on from JBLUWJ010000043.1 coordinate 957, forward strand.
TTGGTTGGTGCGGAACTATCATACGCTGGTTTAGCGCTTGGTGTTGACTATGCACAATCTAAAGTGACTAACGTAGATGGTAAAAAACGCGCACTTGAAGTGGGTTTAAACTACGATCTTAACGACAAAGCAAAAGTTTATACTGACTTTATCTGGGTGAAAGAAGGTCCTAAAGGAGATACCGACAGAACTCGTACTATCGCAGTAGGTTTCGGTTACAAACTTCACAAACAAGTTGAAACCTTTGTTGAAGGTGCTTGGGGCAGAACAAAAGATGCTGATGGTACAACAACAAAAAATAATGTAGTTGGTACAGGTTTACGCGTACACTTCTAATTGTTGTGAAAGTCTAAAAAAGCCAGTGTTTGACACTGGCTTTTTCTTAATGCGTAAATAGTTTATCGACGATAAATTGGGCATTTGGGAAGTCGTTAGGTTGTCATCTTCTTCAAAATAGGACATAAAGATATTCTGTTAAGGAATCAATATTATGAAAAAAACACTTATTGCATTAGCCGTCAGTGCACTTGCTGCTACATCTGTCAATGCGGCAACCATTTTCGATAAAGAAGGGACAAAAGTTGATGTAAGTGGTTCTGTTCGTTTACTTTTGCAACGTGAAACTGATCATCGCACCGATCTAAAAGATAAAGGATCACGCATTACCTTTGATGCCTCTCATCAGTTAGGGGACGGTTTAAGCGCAGTAGGACAAGTGGAAGTGCGTTTTAGCGATAAAGGGATTGGTGATAAGACTAACATTTCCCGTTTATTTGCTGGTTTTAACCATGATGCTGTCGGTCAATTAACTTTCGGTAAACAGCTCACGATTGGTGATGATATCGGTTTATCGGATTATACCTACAATTTAGGTGGCGTGAATCAATTAGTCACTGAGGGTGAGAAAGTTATTCATTTTAAATCCGCAGATTTTGCTGGTTTCCGTTTTGGCGCAGACTATGTGTTTGATGAGGACGCATCGAAAGTCGATAGCGCAAATGAAAAGAATATCAACAATAATGCGTATGTATTAGGTCTCCTCTATAACAGAACTGTTGGCGATCTGGGTTTCGCTTTAGCTGCAGGATACAGCAGTAAACAAGTCGGTGATGCAAAGCTATCCGTTAAGGAGAAAGCATGGACAGTCGGTGGTGAATTAAGTTACCAAGATTTTGCCGTGGCAGTAGATTATTCCCAAGTAAAAAGTAATAACAATGAATTGTTAACTATTTTATGGCGTGGTCAAAAACACCCTGCTACAGGTGAAGAAGATTCGTTCCACAAAGTTCGAGAAGTAGAATTAGGCTTGAAATATCAATTTATTCCAGAATCAAAAATCTATGCTGATTTTATCTGGGGTAAAGCGGTGACGGCTTATGATCGTACAGTGAGATTACGTGGCTATGTGGCAGGCGTGGACTATCAATTCCACAAAAATGTGGTCACTTATTTAGAAGGTGGCGTATTTAGATACAAACATGATAATGACTTAGAGCCAACTTTAAGAGATAAAAAATTGGGCGTAGGTTTACGTGTCTTCTTCTAACCTATTATTTGTCAATAACAAAAAACCAGTGATATTTCACTGGTTTTTTATGTCTCCGCCTTAGCGAAAATGAGCTCAAAACTTGGCGCACTTTGCGCGAGTGCTTATTGGAATAAATGGCGGTATTGTATCAGCTGCGCTTTAGTGAGGGCAAAGACACCGATACCACCATTCTTAAGCTCGAGCCAGTTAAATGGGACAGCTGGATAGTGTTCGATTAAGTGTACCATGCTGTTACCCACTTCGCAGACTAATACGCCTTGCTCTGTTAAATAATCGGGTGCGGCAAAGAGGATTTTTTTGGTGATGGCTAAACCATCAACACCTGACCCTAATGCCATTTCGGGCTCGTAATGAAATTCTTGCGGCATATCCGCTAAGTCTTCTTCATCCACATAAGGCGGATTGGTCACAATCAAATCGTATTGTATAGGGGCTAGCGCATTGAAGAGATCTGACTGAATCGGATAAACACGATCAAGCATCGCGTGGCGTTCAATGTTAATTTGTGCCACATCAAGCGCATCGCTAGAAAGATCGACGGCATCCACTTCGGCTTCAGGAAAACGTTCTGCGCAAGCGATAGCAATACAACCACTTCCTGTACACATGTCTAAAATACGTTTAGGTGCCTGTGCTAATAGGGGGGCAAAACCCTCTTGAATGAGCGCACTGATTGGCGAACGTGGCACAATCACACGCTCATCTACATAGAAATTTAAGCCACAAAACCACGCTTGATGAATCAGATAAGCAATAGGAATACGTTTTTCTAGACGTTGGATAATTAAACGCAGTAATACTTCTTTCTCTGAGCGTGTAAGCTGCGCAGTGTAATAGGCTTGTGGAAAATCGATAGGTAAGTCTAGGGTAGTAAGTACTAGCTGTAAGGCTTCATCCCAAGCGTCATTATAGCCATGGCCATAATAAATATCAGAGCGGTTAAAGGTGCTGTAAGTCCAGCGCAGAAAATCTTGAATAGTGTGTAATTCTTGATGAACGTGATCAGCAATGATGGTTTCAATCAGCTCTTGATTATGTGTCATAACATACCTTTTATAATAAGCGAAAACTGGCGTAGTTATATCATATTCCGCTAAATTTTGGAAATCATGTCGAATGAAGTTATGTTATGATGAGACGCGTTGAATAGGGAGAGAAAAAGCATGTTAGAGCCAGATGATATCACGTTATTCCGCAGTGCAATAAAAGGGACGAAAGCACTTAAACAGGATAAGTTTATTGCACCGCGTCAGAAAACAGTCAAAAAAAAATCAGCGTTACGAGAAATTCGTGAGAAAGAAGATACGCTGTTTTACTTTTCTGATGAATATGAGCCGTTATTAAATGAAGAAAGTGCGGTCAAATATTTACGAGAAGGGGAAGATTCGCATATTTTGAAACAATTACGCCGTGGTGACTTTTCGCCAGACCTTTTTTTGGATCTACATGGCTTGACCAAAGAACAAGCCAAAATAGAGCTGGCGAGTTTATTGCAAGCTTGTGAAAATGAACATGTGTATTGTGCGAGTGTGATGACGGGATATGGCTCGTATGTTTTAAAGCGTCAAATTCCCCGTTGGTTGGTGCAGCATCCTAAAGTACGTGCGTTGCACCAAGCCCCAAAAGAATGGGGCGGGGATGCCGCAATTTTAATTTTGCTTGAGGTTTAAATTGATTTGCTGAAACGTATGGTAAAGTGAAGGCAAAATTTGACTAATCATATTCAATTGCTGAATTGGCACGCTAAACTGAGGTTGAAGAAGATGACCTGCTTGCTCCGCATTGGCGTGCTTTAAATCATGCTCAATCCTTTCTTGCATTTTTTGGAACACTTCAGGTCTGAGTTTTTCAATATGCTCCAACACATAAATAATTTTTTTGGCAATCGGATAAAATCCTGCCAGAAATTCGGTATTTTGTTGTAATGCTTTCATATTACTACGATAAGCGCCTAAGGCAGAAATATAGCTCAGCAAAGAATAATTAAGTTTCAGTAATTCAAAACTTTTTTGCAGGTGTGCTTGGTATTTGTTTGGCTCATTATTCATATGTGAAATGGTTGTGCTGAGGGCGGTCGCATTTTCATGGGCATGGCGGCGTACGATGCGATATTTCAGGTTATCTCCTTTCCCAAATTGTAGTTGACTAATCACGTAAAGTAAGTATTTTGCATTACTTTTCACCGCTTGATGACTGACTTTATCAAGTTGTAAGTAACGCCAATCTGGCCATAAATAAGACACCGCAAACCAAGCAATAAACGCCCCAATAAATGTATCAATCACTCGGGAATACATGGCCTCATGAATATCAAATCCCATTACATCAAAGCTGATCAGCACTTGTAATGTAATAAAGAAGGTAGAAAAACTGTAATTATTGGTTCTAAAAAAGAAAAATAACGTACTGGTTGCCACAATCAGCCCCAGTTGCAATTCCAATGTAGGATTAATATAAGGTAGTAAAGAACCAATGATAACACCCAAAATAGTCCCTATAATACGTTGTCGAAGGCGCAGTTTGGTGGCGGAATAATTTGGCTGACACACAAAAACAGAGGTTAATAAAATCCAATAGCCTCGCTCTAATTCAAAAAATTCGACAATGGAGCAGGCGGTAAAGACAACAATGGATAAGCGAACCGCATGACGAAAGAGCTGCGAATTAAAGTGGCAGTGACTTTTAATGGCATACAGAATATTGCGTAAGCCACGTACTTGTTCGGTATGGATTTTGGCGGTGGAGGCCCGTTCGGCTTGGTGTGTTTCCTGATCAAGATGACTGAGTTGCCACTCAACTGCCTGTAGGTTGTCAATCAAGGTTTTAAGGTGTAACACGACTTGCTTATTTTCTACGTGGTTTTGAGCGTACAATTCAAACGATTGATTTAGTCCTATAATCGCTTTTTCGACTTTATTATTGTAATGATACTCTTTATTTTGTTGTAAACTTAAACCGATTTCGCGACAAGCTTGGGCTTGTAATTCAAATAAACGCTGAATACGGAAAATGAGATCCGTGTTTTTGAGTTGCTCCGCCATGGTATGATAATTAAAAAGGCTGGAATTCGCCCGTTCATGAATGTCTTGTGCCGCAAAGTAATAGCGGATCATTTTTTGTGTGCGGCTATGACGATTTTGCCCGCGAATACGATAGAATAGGGCCGTTCGAGTGGCATTAAAGGCCTCAATCAACGCACTATCTTTCATGGCTAAATTCACTTCTTTGTTAGCCAGTTGTTCTATTTCATCAGGATCAAAAAATTGTGATTTTGCGTCAAGATATTGTCCTAAGGCTAAGAATGACTTTGCGATATTTTCTTGTACTGGACGGTTAGGAAAAAATAAATGCACGATTAAGGTGATCGTGCTGTAAAGCAATGTGCCACATAAAATCATGATAGGGTTAATAAACCAAATGGTTTGTGGCAAGTAAGAAAGTGTTGTGTAAAGAGCAATGACCAATGTGCCAAAGGCAATGGTGCTATAACGTTGTCCTATAGCGCCGACCATAGTAAACATAAATGTCATGGCTGTCATCAACAGAGTGAATTGAAAGCCATGACCTAGACTGACTTGGACTACTAATGAGGAAATCGAGAAAGCAATTAAAGTATAGAAAACATTTTTTAATCGTCCAGTTAAACGATTATCTAAGTCAACTAATCCGCCAGCAATAATACCCAAAATTAATGGCATACATTGTTCGGAGATATCCAGTAGCCAAATAGCGAAAGCAGCAATATTTACTGCAATAAAAATAGGGATAGTGGCGATAATTTTTGCGTTAAACCAGTTATTCATGCTTTTTCTTCTCTCATTCCTTGAGCCGTTTATTTAGTGATGACGCTGATAATATTGTTGTGCCGCTTGTTGTCTTGCGATTTCCGCGACTTCTTTAGGAACAACGCGTTGACCTACAGGGAACAGGGCAATACCCGCTAATTTGAAATTGGCAATCCCGACAGGAATACCAATAATGGTTAAGCATTGTGCAATACCGGCAAAAATATGCGACAGACATAACCACCAACCGAAAAAGACAAACCAGAATACATTAAATATCGTACCTAAGGAATTGCTAAGCGCATGCGTTGGTTCAAGGTATTTCACATGAATAATATCATTACCAAAAGGCATGAGAGACATTTTACTGATTTCCCAGCAGCTACGTGTATAAGGTAAGGTGATAATTAAAAGGGCACTGACAAGCGTGGCGAGTAACCAGCCTAAGGTTGTTGCAAAGCCACCCAGTACAAAATTTAGGATATTTAAAATTAACGCCATTGTTTATTCTCCGTAAGTGATCAAAACATGAAGACAAAAAAATAGCTCAATATCAAGCAGAGCAATATTGAGCACCATTATAATGTGATTTCAGCTAGTTTGACAAAAATAACCGACAAATGCTGTTATTTCAAGCGTTCTTTCAAATAACCTTCATAATCAGGAATGCGTACGGGGGTTTCTTCGGCAAAGCGAGATGAGGTAATGAGAAAATCTGCTGTGGCCATATTCATCGCGACAGGGATATTCCAGACAGTGGCAATCCGCATCAATGCTTTGACGTCAGGATCATGGGGGACTGCATTCATCGGATCCCAAAAGAAAATCAATACATCAATTTGTTTTTCTGCAATTAAGCCGCCCAATTGTTGATCGCCGCCCATTGGACCACTGAGTAGGCTGACGATGGCGAGATCGGCTTCTTTTTGAATGAGATTCCCCGTCGTCCCTGTGGCATAAAGTGTATGTTGTGCCAATAAAGTGCGGTGGGATTTACACCAATTTATCAAATCCTGTTTACAGTGATCATGTGCAACCAATGCAATGTGTTTATTCACAGATAAGGTACGTGCGGTATGTTGCATAGTATCTCCTTAAACATGCTAAATAAAAAGTGAGCAAGATGCTCACTTTATTCACTCTTTATTTTTGACCTTTTGCCCAGCTCAAGAAACGTTGTTGTGTATCTTTGTCTGCTTGCTGGTACCAGTATTGCAACATTTGTTCTGCAACATTTTCACCTTGAACGGTGATTTTTCCTTTTTGTGCTTTACCAAATCCAGGTATTGCAGCGGGCATTGTGCTACTGGCTAAGCGAGCCACGGCTGCCGGTGCGCCAGAGGCATTGTACTCAGATAAATTTTCAATTAAATTTACGCCAGGTAAGAAGCCTTCTTGTTTCAGATATTCTTGTTTTGTCGAAATTTCTACGCCGGAAACAGTTTTGACAGTAATGATCGGGGATTTTTTAAAGGCGTTGGCATCGCGTTCTGTTTCTAAGCGAGGAGCGGAAATGATGAGATCATCGCTTGTCCCTTGGAAAGTGACGACAATAGGATCTGACTCATAGAGTGAACGGTCAGAGCCTACACGGATAATTTCAGCCACACGAACAACCACTTGGTGAGGAAGCGTATCACTGACGTTAAAAGAGCGTTTTTCTTTTAAAAGTGATTTACTTGGTTTTTGTCCATCAATGGCAAGAAAGTCAATATTTGAGGAACTTGTCACAACACCTGCAACGCTTACAGTGCTTGTTAATAGAGCGACGCTAGCTAATGCAGCGAAACGAAATTTCATATTTGCTCCTGTCTTGGTAAAGGAAATAAGGTTGGAACGAAAACACTTTATTCATGAAAGTGCTAGATTGTATGCTATGCTAAATTTGGTTAAATGGAAATAAAAAAGTTTAGGTGAATTGAAAAAATGTGATAGGACTAAAACTTTTTCACAGAAAGTATAAGAGGCGAGAATATGTTGAAAAAACAATTTTTTATTTATGGTTTGGTGCAAGGCGTGGGTTTCCGTTATTTTACTTGGAAAACTGCGACCAAAATCGGGGTAAAAGGCTATGTGCGTAATCGCCAAGATGGTAGTGTTGAGGTGGTGGCAACGGGCACAAACACACAATTAGCCCAGTTAAGCGCGTGGTTAAACCACGGACCGAGAACGGCATCGGTTGAACAAGTGATTGAACAAGACTATGCCGATTCTCATGTGTTCTCGGATTTTGCCGTGCGCTATTAGCTTAAATCAGGTGGTTGCCGATACCATTTTAATTTTTGGTAACCTAATGCAAGCGTGAAAAAGAGTGCTTGTAACAAAATAATACAAGGACCTGTCGCGGCATCAATATGATAGCTAATAATGGTCCCAAAGAGGCTAGTGATGACAGACATACACATAGCAATAAGTAACATCATTTCAAAGCGCTTACTGAGTAGGAATGCGGTGATACCAGGTGAGATTAACATCGCGACCACTAAAATGACGCCAACCAGTTGCATTGCCATAATAATGGTTAAGGCAAGTAGAATCAGCAAACCGTAGTGCAATACTCTTGGTGAAAGTCCAGCAACCCTTGTATGGCTTTGATCAAAACAATACAGTAAGAAGTCGCGACGTTTTACCATGATGGTGACAAAAATAAGGCTAGCAATAATCAAGGTTTGGATGAGTTCTGCTCGACTGACACCTAATAGGTTACCAAATAAAATATGGGTAAGGTGCTGTTCTGTTTCCACTTTGGTGAAGAGCACAATACCAAAGGCAAACATCCCTGAAAACACAATCCCCATTACCGTATCTTCTTTAATCCGGCTATTTTCTTTCAGATAACCGACACTTAATGCGCAAAATAACCCTGCTCCAAATGCCCCTAAAGTGAGGGGTAAGCCAAGCATAAATGCAATCACGATACCAGGCAGTACGGCATGTGAAATGGCATCGCCCATTAATGACCAACCTTTTAAAACTAAATAGCAGGACAGGACGGCACAAATGATCGAGACGATTAGCGCGGTGAATAAGGCATTTTGCATAAAAGGATAAGAGAAAGGTTCAACAAACCAATTGATTACATCAGTCATGATTTGTCTCCTTATTGATACTATTTTGCACCGCACTTTGACGGCGCAAGACACCATATTTAGGTGAAAAACAAAACGCGAGTAAGAAAATCGCGGTTTGGAAACACACAATTAAACCACCGGTCGCACCATCTAGGTAATAACTAAGATAAACACCGAGGATACTGGTTGTTGTACCTAATATCACTGCAATCGTGGCTAATTTCCCAAAGCGATCAGTGAGCAAATAAGCGGTGGCACCGGGCGTAATCACCATAGCAATTACCAAAATCGCCCCGACAGTTTGTAAGGCGGCAACAACACAGGCACTGAGTAAAGTAAAAAACAGCACTTTATAGCGTAAAGGTGAAAGGCCAACAGAGGTGGCATGGGTTTCATCAAAAAACACTAAGAGCAGATCTTTCCAAAATAACAGCAATAAACCTAATGTAATGACAATAATGATGGCGACTTGCGTTACGTCTTCATCTGCAATGCCTAAAATGTTGCCCAAGATGATATCTTGCACATTAACTGATGTTGGGTTAAGCGAGATAATCAATAACCCTAAGGCAAAGAATGTAGTAAAGATAAAACCAATCACTGCATCTTCACGTAATTTGGTGATCGATTTAATCCACAAAATAGAAAGTGCGGCTAAAATGCCCGAAAAAAATGCGCCTAATGCGTAAGGTAAGGAAAGGGCATAGGCAATGGCAACACCTGGCACGACAGAATGAGAGAGCGCATCGCCAATTAAAGACCAGCCTTTTAACATTAAATAAGACGACATAAAAGCACAAATTCCTCCCACCGTTGCGGAAAGAATAATAGCTTTTACCATATAATTATATTGGAAAGGTTCAAGCAATAAATCCCACATTATTGTTCGCCTTTTCGTTGAGGATGTTTGGTAATCGGTGCGGGCGGATCATTTTTTGTTTCGCCATAGAAGACGGCTGGTAACTCGTCGTCACTTAATACGGTGACAGAACGGCTATCCTCATCATCATGGAGATCTTTCCCAAGTAATTTAATATGACGTAATACCCCACCAAAGACTAATTCAAGATTTTGTTGAGTAAAGGTAGTCTCTGTTTTACCTGCCGCTAATACAGTGCGGTTAATCATCACCACTTGATCACAGAAATCAGGCACAGTGCCTAAGTTATGGGTAGAAATCAAAATCAGATGACCTTCACTCCGCAGTTGATCCAACAGTGCCATAATCGCATTTTCGGTTTTTACATCTACACCGGTAAAGGGTTCATCTAACAGAATAATTTTACTTTGTTGAGCAAGCGCACGCGCTAAGAATACACGTTTTTTTTGACCACCAGACAGCTCGCCAATTTGGCGGTCTGCGAGGTGTTCAATATTGACACGTTGCATGGCTTCTTTCACTTTTTGTTTATCAATCGCTTTCGGAATACGCAAAAAGTTCATGTAACCATAACGTCCCATCATCACAACATCATATACCGAGACGGGAAATTGCCAGTCAACGTCTTCCGATTGAGGAACATAGGAAACAAGGTTTTGTTTCAACGCCTCTGAAATTAGTAAGCCACACAGTTTAATTTCACCTTTCTGTGGCTTAACCAATCCCATTAAGCTTTTGAAAATGGTGGATTTTCCACTTCCGTTCACACCTACCAGCGCACAAGTTGTACCGCCTGCTAACTTAAATGTTGTATCATAAATGGCAAGATGCCCATTGTTATAACGAACAGTCACATCATCAACTGAAATTGATGCAATGGTAGGAGAGGACATTATTTTTCAAATCCTTTAACAATAGTTGAAACAGTAGTATTTAATAAATCAATATAAGTTGGTACCGGTCCTTTCGCAGTAGAAAGGGAATCCACATAAAGTACGCCACCGTATTTCGCGCCGGTTTCTTTGGCAACTTGTTTTGCTGGTTTGTCGGAAATGGTACTTTCACTGAATACAACAGGAATGTTGTTTTTGCGTACCGTTTCAATCACATGACGTACTTGCTGTGGTGTACCTTGTTCTTCAGCATTGATTGGCCATAAATACGCTTCTTGTAAACCATAATCTTTTGCTAAGTAACTGAAGGCACCCTCACTTGTCACTAACCAGCGTTGACCTTCAGGAATTTTGGCCAGTTTTTCACGTAAAGGTTGGTCTAATTGTTTAATTTTATTTGCGTAGTTTTCCGCATTTTTTACATAAGTATCTGCATTTTTTGGATCATATTTCACCAATGCATTTTTAATATTTTCAATATAAATTAACGCATTTGAGGTTGACATCCAAGCATGCGGATTTGGCGCATCTTTGTAAGGACCTTCATAAATTGAAATTGGGGTAATGCCTTCTGTGACCACGACAGCCGGTTTATCTTTTACGTTTTCAAAGAATTTTTCAAACCAACGTTCAAGATTTAAGCCATTCCATAAGACAAGATCCGCATGTTGTGCTTTTACAATGTCTTTTGGGGTTGGTTCATAGTCATGAATTTCTGCCCCCGGCTTGGTAATTGACTCAACAACGGCTGCATCACCAGCAACATTTTGAGCAATATCTTGAATCACGGTAAATGTAGTGACTACCTTAAATTTTGCAAACGCAGGGGATGTAAAAATACCTAGCATAATTGCACTTAAAATAACAGTTAAGCGACGCATATCATTTTCTCCTTATGTTGTTGGTTAATAAAGTCGCTCGGCTATTCTATGCTTAAAAAATAACTTTGTAAATAAAAATGATTATCAAATTTAAAATTTTAACAGTTTGATTTATAAACATTTTGCTGGTTTTGGTAGGCCGGCTAATTTTGTCGCTTGTTTTGCAGGACCGTCGGGGAATAAACGTTGTAAATAACGGCTATTGCCTTTGTCTTCACCCAGTTTCTGTGCCATAGCTTTTACTAACATTCGAATAGCGGGAGAGGTATTGTATTCTTGATAAAACGCACGCACAAAATAAATCACTTCCCAATGGGCAGCGGTTAATTCAATATTTTCTTGTTGGGCCATTGCGCGTGCGACATCTTCATTCCATTGTGCTAAGTTGAGTAAATAACCATGCGCATCGGTTTCAATTTGTTGTTGATTGACTTCTATCATCTTTTTCTCAATTAACCTTATTTTTACGGCGTCATTATAGCAAAACGCCCCAAAAATGGGGCGTTTAATTTATCGATTAAAGAGATTGGTCGTTTAGATTAATCATCATTCGATAAAATTGAGAAGATATTGAGTAAGCTAATAAATAAGTTATACAGTGATACAAAAATACTGACTGTTGCACGAATATAGTTGGTTTCTCCGCCATGAATAATATTACTGGTTTCGTAGAGGATGCCTAATGTCGAGAATACGACAAATAAACCACTAATTGCAATGTAAAGCATTGGTGAGTGGAAGAAGAAACTGGCGACCATACCGAGTAAAAGGACAATAAATAAAGCAAAAATCGTCCCAGAAAGGAATGACATATCTTTCTTTGTGGTCAATACATAGGCTGAACAGGCAAAAAATACCGCTGCGGTACCGGCAAGGGCTAAGACAACAATATCACTTGCACCATTGCTGACGTATACATTCAAAATTGGGCCGAGTGTATAACCTAAAAAACCGGTAAACGCAAAAGCGGCAAGAATCCCTAATCCACTGTTAGATAATTTATAGGTTAAAAATAATAAACCATAGAAACCGGCTAACATCAAAATCAGTCCCGGGCGTGGTAAGTTGAGACTCATTGAAATATAAGCCACCACTGCTGAAAAAGCGAGGGTTAAACCTAATAAGAAATAAGTATTGCGTAACACTTTGTGCGTGTTAAGTAGAGATGTTTCTCTGCTATCTAGAACAATGCGAGATTCCATAGTATGAAGGCTCCTTTAGCAATGGAATAAAGATAAAATGATGCGGATAAAGTACTGGTTAGTCATTGAAAAGTCAATGTTAAAACGTAACAATTTTGTAAAAATTGAATAAATAAAATGCAATATGGGTAAAATCTCAGCGCTTGTACACTGAGGATGTATTTTTTAATTTACTCAATAAATTAACTGTATTATAGTGCACCGGTCTACAGCACGGAGGAATGGTCGAGTGGTTGAAGGCACCGGTCTTGAAAACCGGCGAGGGTTTACGCCCTCCGTGAGTTCGAATCTCACTTC
>JBLUWJ010000044.1:0-12753 GCA_049888895.1 Bisgaard Taxon 45
ATATAAAGTTAAATTGGTCGTTCTATATAAATAATATTCAAATTGAATTCATTTTGTTCTTTATTAGCTTTATATTTATTCTTTTAGATTTTAAAATAAATAAAATACTTGTCATGTATATAGTGTTGCGATTAGAATCTGCCTCCGTATTTAGTTTTGCGATGAAATATCGTGATATTAAATGTTTTAAAAAGATAAATAACCAGTTGTATAAGTAAGAAGTTTAAGGAGTACTTAATGAATTTATCTAAAATCGCTGCAGGGGTTGCAGTGTCACTTTGTTTAGTGAGTAATGTGGTAATCGCAAAAAATTATAATCTTAGTCTTGAAGAAAAAGCAGAAAAAAAACTTGAAGAATATGTTGAATTATCTGATTACCTAAACTGGCAGGATAAATGGGAAAAAAATAAAAATAGTCAGATTAATATACCAGAAGAACAAAATAAAAACTTATGGAGAGCTTGGGGGTATCGTAATAGCTCTCTTGGACTTAAAACATGGTTAGGATCTGAGAATGACTTAGACCTTGCACACTATTATTCATTAAAAATTCTTAACGATGAACTTAATGAAACAAGGGAAGTAGCTGAAACAACATCAACATACGTACAAGATGGTTTAACTAAATTATCTCTTAAAAAAGCAGACATTGAAAATGTAAGAAAAAACCTCTCATTAATTGAAGAAAATAAAAAAGATATCAATAAAAATAAAGAGGATATTAATAAAAATAAAGAGAGTATTAACGCTAATAAAGAGTTAATTACAGCATATAAGAGAAGTATTGATAGTAATATCACTGATAATAGAAGACTTATTGTAGCGAATACCGCATCTATTACGGATAATCAAACGCTTATTGAAAAAAATACAGCGAAAATTACTTTAAATCATCAAGCCATTCAGAAGCTCACTTCGGAGTTAGCTAACCTTAAAACCTCATTAAAACGTGGCCTTGCGACTCAGTCAGCTCTAAATGGTTTATTCCAACCTTATAACGTGGGTAAATTCAATATCACCGCAGCGCTGGGTGGATATCAATCTCAAACAGCGATTGCTGTGGGTACAGGCTATCGTTTTAACGAAAAAATTGCCGCAAAAGCGGGTATCGCGAAAAGCGTAAAAGGTGCTGCGTTATCTTATAACGTTGGCGTTAACTACGAGTTTTAATTATAAAAAGGAGTTTAACCAACAATATTAATATACTTCTAGACTATTCCAAATTTTATTCAAATAGCGCGCTACGTTTTCGTAGCGCGTCTTATATCAACATGTGGATTCCCACACCTTATCTTTATCCCTACACGTTTTTACTTTGCTCGTATTTTCTATCCAAAACGACAATGCCTCCTATATTATTGCTTGTAATAAAAGGTAGTGAGGTAAGTTAAAACGAGAACGCTATATTCGATTTAGTATATGAAAACGCCCCTTTTTTGGAAAAGGGGCGCTGAAATTGATTATTATCTCTTTTGGCTTAGCATTATTTTCATACTTATATGAAATATAAAAATAATCACATCCAATACTTATTTCCAAATCTCCTCAAATTTGACTTTTGCTTTTAAGAATTTTGGTGTTGCCACTAAATTACAGTAGCTATTTTGTGGATTCTGTAATAAATAGCCTTGGTGATAATCTTCCGCTGGATAAAATGTTTCAGCCGGTAGTACTTCGGTAACAATTTTTTCGCTAAAGTGCGGTTGTAATTCGGCAATTTTTTTATTTGCTAGCTGTTTTTGTTCCTCATTCAAATAATAAATGCCTGTGCGGTATTGTGTGCCAATATCTTCGCCTTGGTGATTTAATTGGGTCGGATTATGAATAGAAAAGAAGATATCTAATAATTTTTCATAACTAATCACTGTCGCATCAAATTCGACTTTTACGGCTTCCGCATGCCCGGTTTCACCCGTGCAGACTTCTTTATAAGTTGGATGTTCAGTCGTCCCGTTAATATAACCTGAAGTTGCTTTTTCAACACCTTTAATTTGATTAAATACGGCCTCAACGCACCAAAAACAGCCGCCGGCAAAGATTGCTTGTTGTGTCATATTGTTTCCTTTTTGTATTTATCAGTTTGAGTTTAATGAATTTCTTTCACATGTATCATGTCTGCGTGATGAAAATCCTGTTGTTCATCGTCGTCATCAATCGGATTCGTGGCAATAAATTCGGGTTTATCGAACGCAATATCCCCTTCAATATTTTCCAACACTTGGCCTTGTTGCAGATCTTTAAAATTAAATAAATGGGTATCACACAAATGTGATGGCACAATATTTTGCATGGCGCTAAACATGGTTTCGATACGTCCAGGATATTGGCGATCCCATTTTTGCAACATTTCTTTGACCACTTGGCGCTGTAAATTGGGTTGCGAACCACACAAATTGCACGGAATAATCGGGAAATGTTTTGCCTGTGCATATTTTTCAATGTCTTTTTCTTTGCAATAGGCGAGGGGACGAATTACGATTTGTTTGCCGTCATCACTGATCAATTTTGGCGGCATACTTTTCAATTTACCGCCATAAAACATATTTAAGAATAAGGTTTCTAACATATCATCGCGGTGATGCCCCAAAGCAATTTTGGTTGCGCCTAATTCTGTCGCAGTACGATATAAAATACCACGTCTTAAACGAGAACATAATGAACAGGTGGTTTTCCCTTCAGGAATTTTTTCTTTAACGATACCATAAGTATTTTCTTCTACAATTTTGTAATCCACACCGATACTTTGTAGATATGCTGGCAAAATATGTTCAGGGAAACCCGGTTGTTTTTGATCTAAATTAACCGCCACAATATCAAAATGGATCGGTGCATTGAGGCGTAAATTTAATAAAATATCCAATAGAGTATAGCTGTCCTTGCCACCTGAAAGGCACACCATCACTTTGTCACCGTCTTCGATCATATTAAAGTCCGCGATGGCATTGCCGACATGACGGCGTAAGCGTTTTTGTAACTTATTGAAATTGTAGGTCTGTTTTTTATCTTGTTGGGTTGTTTCAGTCATCATAAATTTCGGTTTTGCTTAAAATCTGCGTATAGTAAGGGGTAATCGTAATTTTTTCCATTAGAAATTGTGCTTTTCATGAAGTGCGGTTAGTTTTTGTGAAATTGTTAGCTGAAAGATCCGATAAAGTTGGGTATAATCATGCCAATTTTTTGCTGATTTTATTTGCTGTGAGAGATGTTAATGCTGGAAACGTCACAAACCATTCCTGAGCTTGTTGCTTGGACGCGAGAGCGAGAGTTCGCCTTAAATTTATCCACCGAACGTTTAGCCTTTTTGTTGGCAATTGCGATTTATAATAATGAACGTTTAGACGGCGAAATGCTGGAAGCGGATTTAGTCGATATTTTTCGTCATATTTCTACCGCTTTTGAACAATCCAATGACACCATTGCCACACGCGCCAATAACGCCATCAATGAATTAGTAAAACAACGTTTTTTAAACCGTTTTAGTAGTGAATTTACTGAGGGGCTTTCCATTTATCGTCTGACCCCACTCGGTGTGGGCATTTCAGATTATTATATTCGCCAACGGGAATTTTCAGCATTGCGCTTATCAGTACAATTATCGATTGTGGCAGATGAAATTCAACGTGCGTCAGAGGCGGCAGAAGAGGGGGGGGATGAGCATCATTGGCGTCGCAATGTGTTTGCCCCTTTAAAATATTCCGTGGCTGAGATCTTTGACAGCATAGATTTATCTCAACGCGTGATGGATGAAAACCAGCAAAGCATTAAAGAAGAAATTGCTGAACTCTTAACCAAAGATTGGCAGGCTGCGATTGCCAGTTGTGAGCATTTATTAGATGAAACCTCAGGTAATTTACGTGAATTACAAGATACCTTAAATGCGGCTGGCGATAAATTACAAGCGCAATTATTACGTATCCAAGATTGTGTGATCGGTCAGGAAAATCTCGCTTTTGTGGAGCAACTTATTACCGATTTACAAGCGAAATTAGACCGAATTATTAGCTGGGGACAACAAGCGATTGATTTATGGATTGGCTATGACCGTCATGTCCATAAGTTTATCCGTACCGCCATTGATATGGATAAAAATCGGGTATTCTCACAACGTTTACGCCATTCTATTCACCATTATTTTGATCACCCTTGGTTTTTATGGACTGCACAGGCTGAGCGCTTGATTGATATGCGTGATGAAGAACTTGCCTTGCGTGAAGAAGATGCACTAGGGGAATTACCAGAAGCCTTGCAATATGAATCACTTGCTGATTTACATGAGCAAATTGTGGAACATATGCAAACCCTATTAATCGCTTACCGTGAACGTAATGAGCCGATTAATTTAAGTTTGGTGTTAAAAGAACAATTAGCCCATTATCCATTAGCGAAACATTTCGATGTTGCACGTATTATTGTGGATCAAGCAGTGCGTTTAGGGTTGGCAAATGATGATTTAAGCGGACTTTATCCAAATTGGGAAGCAATTAATGATCGGGGAGCAGAAGTCCAAGCCCATAAGATTGATGAATATAAATAATCCAGTAAGTGCGGTACGTTTTAGCCAAATTTTCAACTAGAGAATAACAAACAATGACAGATAATCTTCAAGACCTTATTTCAACCAAGCTCGCAGTAGCGATTGCCAATCCATTATTTCCGGCTGTTGATAGCTTATTACGTGCGGGCAGACACATTAGCCTTGATCAATTAGATAACCATGCCTTTTTGATGGATTTTCAACATGAGTTAGACAGTTTTTACCGTCGTTATAACGTGGAGCTGATTCGTGCACCAGAAGGTTTTTTCTATTTACGCCCGAAAGCGACGACCTTGATTGCCCGTTCGGTGTTGACAGAATTAGAAATGTTGGTTGGTAAAGTGCTTTGTTATCTCTATTTAAGTCCTGAGCGTCTGGCGCAACAGGGGATTTTCTCCACCCAAGAAGTCTATGATGAGCTATTAAATTTAGCGGATGAAAGTAAGCTATTGAAAGCCGTCAATCAGCGTTCTTCTGGTTCAGACTTAGATAAACAAAAACTCGCCGAGAAAGTGCGTGCTGCCTTAACCCGTTTACGTCGTTTAGGCATGATTCATGCCGTAGGGGAACAAAATAGCGGCAAATTTACCATTGCCGAAGCGGTATTTCGTTTTGGGGCGGAGGTGCGTGCGGGGGATGATCCTCGCGAAGCGCAATTACGTTTAATTCGTGATGGGGAAGCGGCCACACCTGACTCCTTAGCCTTAGAAAAACAAGCCACACTGAATGATGTGGATGAGAATGATGAAATTGAAGATGAATTAGATGATGAGGAACTTGCATAATGTCTGAAGAATTAGCCCTTGAAAATCTTGAACTCGCTGAAACAACGGTTCCTCATGCTGTGTTTTCTCAGGCGAATAGTGCACCTCGTGGTAAATTTCGTTCCCTCACCTTAATTAACTGGAATGGTTTTTTTGCGCGTACTTTTGATTTAGATGAATTAGTGACGACACTTTCTGGTGGTAACGGTGCGGGGAAATCGACGACTATGGCAGGCTTTGTCACCGCCTTAATTCCTGATTTAACCTTATTACATTTCCGTAATACGACTGAAGCGGGCGCCACTAGCGGTTCACGTGATAAAGGCTTGCATGGTAAATTGCGTCCAGGTGTGTGCTATGCCGCATTAGATACGATTAACTCGCGCAATCAACGTGTTATTGTAGGTGCAAGGCTACAACAAGTGGCCGGTCGTGATAAGAAAGTGGATATCAAAACCTTTTCTATTCAAGGGCTTAGCCTAACCGAAAATCCTACATCCATTTTTACGGATGTGGTCAATGAGCGCCAAGCACGCGTACTGACACTGAATGAATTAAAAGAGAAAATCGAGCAGTCGGGTGCACAGTTTAAACAATATCATTCGATTACTGATTATCATGCCATGATGTTTGATTTAGGTATTATTCCTAAACGCCTACGTTCGTCTTCTGATCGCAGTAAATTCTATAAATTGATCGAAGCCTCACTTTATGGCGGGATTTCAAGTGCGATTACGCGTTCTTTACGTGATTACTTATTGCCAGAAAACTTAGGTGTACGTAAGGCGTTCCAAGATATGGAAAGTGCCTTGCGTGAAAACCGCATGACGCTTGAAGCGATTAAAGTGACGCAATCTGACCGTGACTTGTTCAAACATTTAATCACCGAAACCTCCAACTATGTAGCATCGGATTATATGCGCCATGCTAATGAGCGTCGCGGTAACATTGAAAGTGCGGTGCGTTTTCGCCAAGATTGGTATCGTGCGCGCACAGAACAGCATTTGTCACAACAACGTTTAGTGGAGTTCAGTCGTGAGACTGCCGAATTAGCCGAGAATGAAAAAACGCTGGAAGTGGATCATCAAAGTGCGGTGGATTATTTGAACTTAGTGCTGAATGCCTTACGCCATCAAGAAAAAATCGCCCGTTACCAAGATGATGTGGCTGAAATTACCGCGCGTTTAGAAGAACAGAAAATGGTGGTTGAAACGGCCTCCGAGCAGCTTGAGGAAAGCCAAGTCCAAGTAGAACACGTTGAGCAGGAAGTGGATCAAATTCGCGCCCAATTAGCCGACTATCAGCAAGCCTTAGATGCACAACAAACCCGCGCATTACAATATCAACAAGCGATTGCAGCACTTGAAAAAGCTAAAACGCTATGTGGTTTAGCCGATTTAAGCGTAAAAAATGTTGAAGCTTACCACGACGAATTTGAAGCACATGCTGAAAGCCTCACTGAGCAGGTGCTTGAATTAGAACAAAAAATGTCAATTTCTGATGCGGCTAAACTACAATTTGATAAGGCCTATCAGTTAGTCTGTAAAGTCGCGGGGGAGATCCCGCGTTCTGCAGCCTTTGAACAAGCGAAAGCCTTATTACGTGACTACCCAACACAAAAAGTACAAGCACAACAAACGCCTCAGTTGCGTGCAAAATTACATGAATTAGAACAGCGCTATGCACAACAACAAAGTGCGGTCCGTTTGCTCAAAGAATTTAATCAACGTGCAAATTTAAATTTAGACGATGCCGACTCACTCGAGGCATATCATGCCGAACAAGAAGCTTTGATTGACGATGTCAGTGCGGAATTATCCGAACAAGTGGAACAGCGTTCAACCTTGCGTCAGAAACGTGAGCAACTCAGCGCACTTTATCAAGATAATGCGAAAAAAGCGCCTGCGTGGTTAACTGCACAAGCGGCGTTAGAACGCCTACAAGATCAAAGTGGTGAGCAGTTTGCAGACAGTCAAGATGTGATGCAATTTATGCAAGCACAATTGGTGAAAGAACGTGAACTGACGATTGAACGTGATCAGCTTGAGCAACAACGCCAACAATTAGAAACCCAGATTTCCCGTTTAAGCCAACCCGATGGGTCGGAAGATGCGCGTTTGAATATGTTGGCAGAACGTTTTGGCGGGGTGCTGCTTTCTGAACTGTACGATGATGTCCCGATTGAGGATGCGCCTTATTTCTCTGCTTTATATGGTCCTGCGCGTCATGCCATTGTGGTGCGCGATCTAGAAGCGGTGAAAGGACAGTTAGCCCAACTTGAAGATTGTCCTGATGATTTGTATTTAATCGAAGGTGACCCAAGCGCCTTTGATGATAGTGTCCTCTCCGCCCAAGAATTGGCTCACGGTGTGGTCGTACAAGTGTCTGATCGGGAGTTGCGTTATTCTAAATTCCCAGAGATTCCTTTGTTTGGTCGTGCTGCGCGTGAAAAACATTTGGAAGCCTTACAATTACAACGGGATGAGGTGACAGAACAACATGCACAACGTGCGTTTGATGTGCAAAAATGTCAACGCTTACACGAGCATTTTAGCCAATTTGTTGGCTTACATTTAGCGCTTGCGTTCCAACCGAATCCTGAAGAAGTGATGGCGGAAATCCAGCAGCAACGTAATGAGATTGAACGTGAATTAAATCACTTCGTGACGACAGAACAACAATTACGTCTTCAGTTAGACAATGCAAAAGAAAAAATGCAATTGTTGAATAAGTTGATGCCACAATTAAATCTGATTGCGGATGAGAGTTTGATTGATCGTGTGGAAGCATGCCGTGAGCAGTTAGATATCGCGGAGCAAGATGAATTATTTATTCGTCAGTATGGCGCGACGTTGTCACAATTAGAACCTATTGCTAACACATTACAAAGTGATCCAGAGCACTATGAGCGCTTAAAAGCCGATTATGAACAGGCGATTGCACAGCAAAAACAAGTGCAACAACGCTTATTTGCGTTAGCGGATGTATTACAACGTAAAGCGCATTTTGCTTATGAAGAGCGTGTTCAAACAGAAAACACCGATTTAAATGAACAATTACGCGCTAAGTTAGACAGTTTGCAACAACAACGCGAAGTGCAAAAAGCGCAGTTACAACAAAAGCAGCAGCAATTTACCAATTACAATCGTGTGTATATTGAGCTACAAACCTCACTTAATAACAAAATGCAAATGCTACAAGAGTTATTGCAAGAAGTGGGCGAGTTAGGCGTGCGTGCTGATCAAGGGGCAGAAGAACGCGCGAGACAACGTCGTGATGAATTACACCAATTATTATCGGAAACACGCCAACGTCGTCACCATGTAGAAAAACAATTAACCTTAATTGAAAGTGAAGCTCAAGGCTTAAATGCGCGTATTCGTAAAGCAGAACGCGATTACAAAACACAGCGTGAATTGGTGGTTGCCGCGAAAGTGAGTTGGTGTGTGGTGATGCGTTTATCGCGCGGTAGTGATGTGGAAAAACGCTTAAATCGCCGCGAATTTGCTTATTTATCTGCTGATGAATTGCGTTCGATGTCGGATAAGGCACTCGGTGCATTACGTACAGCAGTTGCAGATAATGAATATCTACGTGACAGTTTGCGTTTGTCTGAAGATAATCGTAAGCCAGAAAATAAAGTACGTTTCTTTATTGCTGTCTATCAACACTTACGTGAACGTATTCGCCAAGACATTATTAAAACCGATGATCCAATCGATGCGATTGAGCAAATGGAAATTGAGCTTTCCCGCTTAACAGATGAACTGACTCGCCGTGAACAGAAACTGGCGATCAGCTCAGAAAGCGTGGCCAATATTATGCGCAAAACCATTCAGCGTGAACAAAATCGTATTCGTATGCTAAACCAAGGCTTACAAAATATTGCATTTGGTCAGGTGAAATCGGTGCGTTTAGTGGTCAATATTCGTGATACTCATGCGATGTTACTGGATGCCTTATCAGGGACGCAAGAGGAATATCAAGATTTATTCACCGATAATCGTATGACCTTCTCAGAAGCCATTGCGAAGTTATACCAACGTTTGAACCCACATATTGATATGGGGCAACGTACCGCGCAAACTATCGGTGAAGAGTTACTGGATTACCGTAATTATCTTGATCTCGAAGTAGAAGTGTATCGTGGTGCGGACGGTTGGTTGCGTGCTGAAAGTGGCGCATTATCAACGGGTGAAGCAATTGGTACGGGGATGTCGATTTTGTTAATGGTAGTACAAAGTTGGGAAGAAGAATCGCGCCGTATCCGTGGTAAAGACATTGTCCCATGCCGTTTATTATTCTTAGATGAAGCGGCACGTTTGGATGCGAAGTCTATTTCGACCTTGTTTGAATTATGCGAGCGTTTGGATATGCAATTATTAATCGCCGCGCCTGAAAACATCAGCCCAGAAAAAGGCACAACCTATAAATTGGTGCGGAAAATCGCTGGCAACCAAGAACATGTGCATGTGGTTGGCTTGCGTGGTTTTGGCGCAACAGCGTAGTCGTTAAATAAAAGAAAGACAAAGTGCGGTCGATTTTAGTAAAAATTTGACCGCACTTTTTTATCTCGTCATCGCGGAAGATTATTCTTGAGTGAATACAGCGGGGACTCATTTTTAGTGGAAATAAAAAGGGTGTTATAATTCACCTTTCAATTTTTTAAGGAAAAATGTATGCATCATCTTATCATTGCCGTCCTTTGTAGTGTAGCGGTATCTGTGTTACTTAAAGTGGCACGTCAGAAAAATATTGTGATTCAACAAGCCATTGCCTTCAACTATATTGTGGCACTGGGTTTAAGTTATTTCTTATTAAAGCCAGATTTCAAAGGGTTGGGTTTTACGGAATTTGTGGTGCAAAGTGACAATGCACCCGTGTTCTTTGCCTTAGGGATTTTATTGCCGACAGTTTTTATTGTGATGTCTAAGGCGGTTGAGTTTGCTGGGATTGTACGCTCTGATGCCGCACAACGTTTATCCTTATTTTTACCTATTGTGGCCGCTTTTGTGATTTTTGGTGAGCAACTCAGTTCATCTCGCTTAATTGGGATTATTTTGGCCTTTGTGGCGTTATTTTGCTTATTAAATAAACCTACTGATACAGAAAGCAACTTTAAAGGGGTAGTCAGCTTAATTCTGGTTTGGTTTGGCTATGGCATTATTGATATTTTATTTAAACAAGTGGCAAAAAGCGGTGGCGCATTCCCCGCCACGTTATTTATTTCCTTTGTTTTAGCTGCCTGCGTGATGTTTGGTTACTTGTTACTCAAACGTGAAATTTGGACCGTACCGAGCTTTATTGGAGGGATAATGTTGGGTGGCTTAAATTTCATGAACATTTTGTTCTATATTAAAGCACACCAAAGTTTCAGTGATAATCCTACACTGGTTTTTGCTGGAATGAATATAGGGGTTATCTGTTTAGGTACCATTACAGGCGCATTGGTGTTTAAAGAGAAACTCAGTAAAATCAATGGAGTGGGGATTGTGATTGGACTTAGCGCTATTTTTTGTCTGTTCTATTTAGATAAGCTCCTTTAAAACGTCTTTACTATGCTAACAACCGCACAAAAGTGCGGTTTGTTTTTTCTGAATTTTATTGATTATGCTAGAATAGCGTTTATTTTTATCGAGCTCGATTATGTCCATATCACCAGATTTTAGTTTTTTCATTTACGATTACGAAAGCTTTGGCGTTGATCCTGCATCTGACCGTCCCGCCCAATTTGCTGGTATTCGCACCGACAGCAATTTCAATATTATTAGTGACCCTGTCATGTTTTATTGCAAACAAACCAACGATTATTTACCTGCACCTGAAGCAGTATTGGTGACGGGTATCACGCCACAAGAATGTAACGAAAAGGGGATTGCTGAACCTGAATTTGCGGAACGCATTTTACAAGAGTTTAGTCGGCCAAATACCTGTGTGATGGGCTTTAATAACATTCGTTATGATGATGAAATGACGCGTTATACCTTTTATCGCAATTTCATTGATCCCTATGAATATAGCTGGAAAAATGGCAATTCGCGTTGGGATTTATTGGATTTGGTCCGTGCTTGCTACGCTTTGCGCCCAGAAGGGATTAATTGGGCATTTGATGAAGACGGTATGCCGTCATTTCGTTTAGAAAAATTAACCAAAGCTAACGGGATTGAGCACAGCAATGCCCACGATGCGATGGCGGATGTGTATGCCACTATTGCTATGGCTAAATTGATTAAAGAAAAGCAACCTAAATTATTTCAATATTTCTTTGAAAATCGCGGTAAAAAAGAAGTTGAGAAACTGATTGATACTGCAAATCTGACGCCATTGGTTCATGTTTCAGGTATGCTTGGTAATTATCGTGGCAATACCACCTGGATTGTGCCTTTAGCCTGGCATCCGACCAATCAAAATGCAGTCATTTGTTGTGATTTGGCTGCGGATATCACTGATTTACTCACGAAAGATGCGGATGAGTTACGTCAAAATCTGTATACCCCTAAAGCTGAATTAATCGAAAAAGGGCGCTTACCTGTACCATTAAAATTGGTGCATATTAATAAGTGTCCAATTCTTGCACCTGCTAAAACGTTATTACCAGAAAATGCGGAAAGATTAGGTATTGATCGTGAATTTTGTTTAAAAAACTTACAGCACCTCAAAAATGCCCCACTTATTCGTGACAAGGTCACTGAAATTTTTAATGAAAAACGCAATGTTGAACCAAGCATCAATGTAGAAATAGAATTGTATCATGGCTTCTTTGATCACAGTGATAAAAACAATATGGCGATTTTACGTAGCTTACCCGC
Source organism: Bisgaard Taxon 45 (assembly GCA_049888895.1). GTDB lineage: Bacteria > Pseudomonadota > Gammaproteobacteria > Enterobacterales > Pasteurellaceae > Pasteurella. The sequence continues at coordinate 12,108 of JBLUWJ010000044.1, forward strand.
AGAGAAGTTAGCTGAGCATGGATTGTCTTTTAAAGATGAGCGTATCCCTAAATTATTATTCCATTATCGAGCAAGACATTATTTCCATACCTTAACCAGAGCAGAGCAAATTAAATGGCAGAAGTATCGCCATAAGAAATTAGCACAAGATGTACTGCAATTTGAACAAAGTTTGCAACATCTGGTGCAAGAACATCATGAAAATGAAGATAATTTAGCCTTATTACAGAAAGTGTACGAATATGGGGTAAAAATATTAGCTTAAATAGGCTAACGACATTCTATTTTTGTTTAGTTTACTAGGCAAATTCTCTCAGATTTCACGTAGCGCGATCAATTAAAAATAAAGTCATGGAGAAAAACCATCCATGACTTTTTTATTTTCTTCTAAACCTTTCCTTTTATTTCATCTTTAAATTTTACTGACAATCGTGTTATTGCGGTTTATAACCCAAATACTTTTTATGTGACATCGTCTGAAAATCCCTTATTTTATCTTGTTTAAATGGTAAAAGTGACTTGTGTATAAGTCTGTGATTTATTTATATCGTAGCGCTTGCCAACTTTGTCACTAACTTCGCATAATGTTTTTTCAAATTATGTTACAATTCACGCGCGGTAAAATTGCGCACGCACCGCGCGGAAA
>JBLUWJ010000045.1:0-12688 GCA_049888895.1 Bisgaard Taxon 45
GTTGTAGGATTGATGTTTTTCATTGCTGTTTTCCTTTTATATAATGTCGGACATATAAAATATATACTAAATTGATGCACAGGTTAAGTCTGAAAGTTTGAGGCAGAACAACTTTCTGCCTTATAAATGAATTAATTTTTTTATGTGTAAAATGGATGTAATGATTTTGTTAATAAATCTATCATTTGATAGCATTTGCTCTTCAGCTAGTCCATTATTGCGTATTCGCTTTACTTTTAGTGTGAACACTTCACTATGTCAACAAAACCAACATCTTTATATTGCTCAATACAATGTCTTGCACTTTGACAAGTGTATCAGAATAGCCCTCTCGCTACCGACTACACTAACCTCTCCCTCTCCATTTGAACTAAAAATAAATCAAATAAACGACAATATATAGGTGCGAATTTCTCTATAAGTTAATATAAAAAATAAACTCATTTATTGATTAAAATATAGGTACAGAACAAAATATGATACAAACTGGCTGACGGAAGATAATAGAGGTCGCGAGACCCTATATCATCGATATCGAGAGAATGATAAACGACAAACGCAGTTGAGAAAGGCAAACGATCCATGGAGATATTCAAGTATTTCTCCACTACTCAACAATAACCCCAAATTAACTCGACTCATGCCAAGTTTACCGTGTTATTTTTTATAATAATTGTCAGATTAAGACAATTTTTATAAAGAAGACTTAAAACATACTCAAAGTGCGGTCAATTTTACCGCACTTTTTCATCACTGTTTGATTAATCAATATATTCCGTTAAAACACGTGGGGTTAATTTGGTGATCAATTCATAACTAATCACGCCACTAATATCCGCAATTTCTTCAATGGGCAATTCTTTGCCCCAAAGAATGACTTCATCGCCAACCTTGTCCTGTGCCTCAGCACCCAGATCAACGGTCAACATATCCATCGAGACACGACCCACAATGGGCACACGACGGCCATTCAGATACACTGGGGTACCCGTTGGGATATCACGCGGATAACCATCGCCATAACCAATGGCAACCACACCAATTTTCGTGTCCTTATCGCTCACCCAAATACCACCATACCCTACCGGTTCGCCTTTTTTATGCGGTTTAATAGCAATTAAAGAGGAGCTTAAAGTCATCACGGGCGTTAAATCATATTCTTGTGCGGGGACATTAATCGGAGAAATACCGTACATAATAATGCCGGGACGAATCCAGTCTAAATGGGAATTTTCCCAAAATAAGATCCCACCTGAGGCAGCGATACTTTTTTCACCCGCTTTCCCTTGTGTCGCATTTAAAAAACGTGTCAGTTGCAACTGGGTATAATCCGACTCCACTTCATCTGCGCGACTAAAATGACTGATAAACCCAATCTGTGGATCCACATTTGGTGAATGGCGTAGCATTTGATAAAAAGCGTCCACCTCTTCTAACGCCACACCTAAACGGTGCATCCCCGTATCAATTTTTAACCACACTTTAATTGGGGTCGGCACTTTGGCTGCTTGCAAGGCTTCTAATTGTTCTGCATTGTGTACCACGGTTTGAATATTATTGATCGCAATGACTGGCAAATCTTTGTCACAAAAAAAACCTTCCAGTAACAAAATAGGTTTCGTAATCCCATTTGAGCGTAAACTTAAGGCTTCTTCTAAACGGGCGACACCAAAACAATCGACCATTTCTTCTACTGCAGCAGACACGAATACGACGCCGTGACCATAGGCATTGGCTTTTACCACGGCAATAACTTTACTGTGTGGCGCTTTTTGTTTAATTGTTTGAATATTGTGTTTTAATGCCACTGAGCTAATTTTTGCCGTAGCTGGTTTCATTTCCATTAATAATCGTCTCTTATATCTCGTTGTTCGGCTAAGTTATCAAAGCGAGAGAATTGTCCTCTAAAGGCAAGTCTGACACGTCCAATCGGACCATTACGCTGTTTACCAATAATAATTTCTGCCACGCCTTTATCTTCTGAATTCTCGTTATATACTTCATCACGATAAATAAACATAATTAAGTCCGCATCTTGCTCAATAGAGCCAGACTCACGTAAGTCAGAATTGACTGGTCGTTTATCTGCACGATTTTCGAGGGTACGGTTTAACTGGGATAAAGCGATCACGGGCACTTCTAATTCTTTTGCTAACGCTTTCAGAGAACGAGAAATTTCCGCAATCTCTAAAGTCCGGTTATCGGCAAAGCCTGGCGCACGCATGAGCTGTAAATAGTCCACCATAATCAAGCTTAAACCGCCATTTTCACGGTACACTCGTCGTGCGCGTGAACGTAGTTCCGTTGGCGTTAAGCCGGATGAATCATCAATATATAAATTAGGCTTATTGGCGAAAAGTCCCATGGTACTCCCAATCTTCGACCAATCACTCTGATCTAGGCCCTGACCAGTACGAATTTTGGTTTGATCCACACGCGATAATGAAGCAAGGGAACGCATCATAATTTGTTCTGCCGGCATCTCTAAACTGAACACTAAAACCGGTTTATCACTTTTTAATGCCGCGTTTTCACATAAGTTCATGGCAAATGTGGTTTTCCCCATTGACGGTCGCGCGGCAACAATAATTAAATCGGATGGTTGTAGGCCTGCGGTTTTCTTATCGAGTGCATCAAAGCCGGTGCTGACACCCGTGATCCCATTATGCCCCTCGGTTTTACTCAATAATTCAATACGATCAATGGTTTTTTCTAAAATCGCACAGATATTCTGCGGTCCTTCATTTGAGGTCGTGCGTTTTTCCGAAATGGCAAAGACTTTTCGTTCTGCTTCATCCAGAATATCCTTCACTTCCATCCCTTTAGTCGTGTAGCAACTTTTTGCCACATCATTACTGACACTAATCAGATCACGTAAAATGGCACGATCACGCACAATCGCGGCATACGAAACAATATTGGATACACTTGGTGTGTTTTTGGATAATTCTGCTAAATACGCAAAACCACCGACATCTTCACTGAGATTCTTTTCGCGTAAAAATTCGTAGAGGTTGATCAGATCAATGGGCTTGCCTTGTCGGAGTAAATTTTCCATTTCTTGGAAAATAACGCGATGAGCGGCTAAATAGAAATCATCAGCAATCAACATATCGCTAATGCTATCCCAATGGGCTGGGTGGATCAAAATACCACCTAAAACAGACTGCTCTGCTTCTAAAGAATGGGGTGGAATAATGCCTTGTTCGAGCGGTTTAGTTGAAATTTGGGCGTTCTTTCTTGCCATAAGAATGGGTCTATAGGTAAATTCAAAAATTAGGCTATATGATATACTAATTCTCAACTTTATTTAAGTCACAATTCTGTCAAAAATAGGCGACAAAAATAACCCCATATGAAACGTGCTCGCTCTTCACCGCACTTTCGCACAGGGTATGAGATAAAAAATTAACGTATTTTTTCTAATTTGGCTAAATGGGCAATCAGCCATTTAATCCCTTGATTTTGGAAAGCAATTTGTAAACGGGTATTATTCTCCGCCCCTTCTACATTAATGATAGTGCCTTGTCCAAATTTGCTATGTAGCACTTTTTGCCCCATTTTCCATTCACTTTCTTGTAAACTTGGTGCAACCGAGCCGACTTTTTGTTGATTCATCGCGCGTGTGACGGTACCACGTAAGCGGATTTCTTGAATACATTCTGTCGGTAGTTCCGCAATAAAACGTGAAGGAAGATGACGTTCTTCTTTGGCGTATAAACGGCGACTTTCGGCATAGCAAATCGTCAGTTTTTGTTTTGCGCGTGTAATCCCAACATACGCTAAACGACGTTCTTCTTCTAAACGTCCGGGTTCTTCAAAGGAACGGGCACTGGGGAATAAACCTTCTTCAACGCCTACCATAAATACCCGCGGGAATTCCAATCCTTTCGCCGAGTGTAAGGTCATCATTTCAACATAGTCTTGATGCGGTGAGGCTTGTTCTTCGCCAGCTTCTAAGGACGCGTGAGTCAAAAACGCGGTTAAATCGGATAAACTCTCAGCGTCATCTGGCTTAATAAACTCTTTGGTCGCTGTCACTAACTCCTCTAAGTTTTCGATCCGCACTTCCCCTTTTTCCCCTTTTTCTTGTTTGTACATGTTATATAAACCAGAATGTTTGATCACGAAATCGGTTTGTGCAAACAAGGGCATTTCACTGGTATCTTGCTGTAAGGAATTAATTAACTCTAAAAAACGTTGTAAGGCAGTGGCAGCACGCGCGGTGAGTAAATTCTCGTGGATGGCTAATTGGGTGGCTTGCCATAGCGTCACTTCACGTTCACGGGTCAAGCTCCGTAATGTCTCTAACGTCCGTTCACCAATACTGCGCGGTGGTGTATTGACCACACGTTCAAACGCCGCATCATCTTGTCGATTGGCAATAAGACGTAAATAGGCAAGGGCATCTTTAATTTCTTGACGCTCGAAGAAACGCATACCACCGTAAATTCGATAAGGTAATTGAGAGCGAATTAACGCCTCTTCAATGACACGGGATTGGCTATTACTGCGGTATAAAATCGCACAGTCATTTAATTTGCCACCATTTTCTATCCATTGTTTAATTTGTGCAGAAACAAAGAGCGCTTCATCTAATTCATTAAAGGCGGCATAAATCCCGACCGGTTCACCCTTTTCGCCTTCTGTCCACAAATTTTTACCCAGCCGATTACTATTGTTAGAAATCAGTTGGTTAGCACTTTGCAAAATATTCCCCGTGGAACGATAATTTTGTTCCAGCCGAATTGTCTGAGCATTTGGGAAGTCGTCTAAAAAACGTTGGATATTTTCGATTTTTGCCCCACGCCAACCATAAATCGATTGATCGTCGTCCCCCACAATCATCACTTTACCTTGCTCGCCAGCCAATAATTTTACCCAAGCATATTGAATTTTATTGGTATCTTGAAACTCATCGACCAAAATGTGCTGAAAGCGTTGCTGATAACGTTGCAAAATCACAGGCTTTTTCAACCATAATTCGTACGCGCGTAATAACAGTTCGGCAAAATCCACTAAGCCTGCACGGTCACAGGTATCTTGATAAATTTGATAAATTTTGATCCACTCGCGTTCATGACGATCGTTGTTGTCATCAATTTGATGGGCTCGAAGTCCCTCATCTTTTTTATTATTGATGTACCAACAGACTTGTTTAGGAATAAAAATTTTCTCATCAAAATTATGCAATTTGAGTAAACGTTTGACTAAACGAAGTTGATCATCTGAATCGAGAATTTGAAAATCTTGTGGCAGGTTAGCATCAAGATGGTGAGCGCGTAATAAACGATGAGCAATACTATGGAACGTGCCCACCCACATGCCAAATAAGCGTTGAGAGGCATGATTCGCTAGGGTATTTTCAATACGATGGCGCATTTCTGCCGCGGCTTTATTGGTAAAAGTCACTGCCATGATGCTACCTTCAGAAATTTGCTCCACCGCAATTAACCAAGCGATACGATGGGTTAATACCCGTGTTTTACCGCTACCCGCCCCGGCCAAAACCAAATAATTGCCGAGTGGCGCGGCAACCGCATCACGTTGTTTGTCATTTAACCCATCTAATAATGCTGAAATATCCATTCTGTCATCTGCCTTCTGTTTCTCATCTCAGTTCACGAATGTAATGCGGTTTGTCGCCACATTAGTCAAAAAAGCAACAAGGCAGACCGAGCCTACCTTGCTTCCGCGATTCACATTCTCAAAACTGTTTTTTTATACAGTGGAATTATAGAGAAAATTCTCAAAAAAACAACCGCTCTTTTCCCGTATAGACTGTTGCTCTGCCCTCTCGCGCAAAGCCAATCAAGGTTAATTGATACTGTTCTGCCATTTTCACCGCCAGTTCAGTTGCGGCAGAAATCGCAACCAACATTTCGATGCCACAGGCCGCCGTCTTCTGTACCATTTCATAACTGGCTCGACTTGTCACCAATACAAACCCTTTTGTTGCTGGCTGTTTCGCATGCCAACCTAATAATTTATCTAATGCCACATGACGCCCCACATCCTCACGTAAACACAGTAAATTACCGGCAAGATCAAAAAAGCCTGCCGCATGCGTTGAGCCAGTTTGTTGCCCTAATACTTGTGCTTGTTGAAGTTGAATTAAGCAAGCATCTAAGCGGTTTAAATCAAACTGGATAGTGCGCTCTAGAGGTGGCAAAGATTTATGCACTTGTTGCAATTGTTCTGTACCACAAATACCACACCCCGTCCGCCCTGCTAAAGTACGTCGTTGTTCTTTCAAGCGCACAAAACAGCGAGTAGCTAATTCAATTTGCACTTCCATACCCTGACAAGCTTGAACCACATCAATACCATAAATATCACTCGGTTTATCAATAATGCCCTCTGCCAACGAAAAACCTATCGCAAAATCCGCTAAATTTTCAGGTGAGCACATCATGACGGTATGAGAAATCCCGTTATAAACAAGGGCAACGGGAACCTCTGTCGCAAGCTTTTCTTGTTTTGACTCATAAGTTATTGTTTTGTTTTTTATTTGTTGACTTTTTGTTAATTTGCTAAAAAAATCAACTGTAAGATTTGTGATCCAGTTCAAAATATTTTTCCTTATTAATGGTAATTGGTTATAGATTTACCACTAAAAAATCGGTATCCTAAAAAGCGTTTAAATTGCTGGTAATTTACTTCGTAAGACGCATATCAACAATTCATTGCTTGTCAGAATTGTAATACAATTTTAACAAGTGAAAAACAAGTCAAAATATCTAATTATCTATTTAACGTGTTTACGACTATCAAATGCTAACAAACTTTTTTTGTTACGCTAAGGAGTATTATCTATGCAGGTCAGTAGAAGAAAGTTCTTCAAGATCTGTGCAGGGGGAATGGCGGGGACATCTGCGGCAATGTTAGGCTTTGCGCCAACAGAAGCGTTAGCAGCGCCTCGCAATTATAAATTATTACGCGCGAAAGAAACGCGTAATACCTGTACTTATTGCGCTGTTGGTTGTGGGATGCTGTTATATAGCCTAGGAGATGGCTCAAAAAACAGCAAAGGAAAACTCTTTCATATCGAGGGCGACCCCGATCATCCAGTTAGTCGCGGTGCCTTATGTCCCAAAGGGGCGGGGGCGTTAGACTATGTCAATAGTGACCGTCGTGTTAAATATCCTGAAGTCCGTGAAGCCGGTTCAACAGAGTGGAAACGAATTTCATGGCACGAAGCCATTGAGCGTATTGCTCGTCACATCAAAGATGACCGCGATGCCAATTTCATTGAAAAAAATGACGCTGGTGAGCCAGTCAATCGTTGGATGACAGCCGGTTTCTTAGCAGGTTCAGCATGCAGTAACGAGACCGGTATCCTCACGCAAAAATTTGTGCGTTCTCTCGGTATGATCTTTACCGACAACCAAGCGAGTATCTGACACGGACCAACGGTAGCAAGTCTTGCTCCATCATTTGGTCGCGGTGCGATGACCAACCACTGGGTTGATATTAAAAATGCTGATTTAGTCATTGTCATGGGCGGTAACGCGGCTGAAGCTCACCCTGTTGGATTCCGTTGGGCGATTGAAGCCAAAAAACAAAACGGTGCCAAACTGATGGTGGTCGATCCTCGTTTTAACCGTACTGCAGCTGTCGCTGATATTTATATGCCACTGCGTTCTGGTACGGATATTGCGTTCCTATCTGGTGTTATTCGCTATTTGTTGAAAAACGATAAAATCCAACACGAATATGTGAGACACTATACCAATGCGGCTTTCTTAGTAAACGAAAACTTCAAATTTGAAGAAGGCTTATTCTCTGGTTACGATGAAACTTCTCGCAAATATGACCGCTCGACTTGGGCTTATCAATTTGATGAAGAAGGTCAGCCAAAACGCGATCTTACCCTACAAGATCCACGTTGTGTCATCAATTTACTACGTGAACACGTTGAACGTTATACGCCTGAAATGGTGGAACGTATTACCGGTACACCACAAAAAGATTTCAACATTTTCTGTCAAGAAATTGCCAAAACCGCTGCGCCAGATAAAGCCGCAACCTTCTTGTATGCTTTAGGTTGGACACAACATACTGTTGGTTCACAAAATATCCGCACTATGGCGATGATCCAATTATTATTGGGTAACATTGGCGTGTCTGGTGGTGGCGTAAACGCGTTACGTGGCCACTCAAACGTACAAGGGATTACGGATTTAGGGTTATTCCCAAATCGCTTACCTGCGTATATTCCATTACCGACCGAAGCGGATAAAACATTACAATCTTTCTTAGATCGTATTACCCCAAAAACGATGCTAAAAGATCAGGTGAACTATTGGAAAAATACGCCTAAATTCATGGTCAGTATGCTGAAGTCCTTCTATGGCGAGAAAGGCACACAGGACAATGAATTTGGTTACCACTATTTACCGAAGTTACCAAAAGGTGGCACAGACCAATTCCGTTACATTGAAGATATGTATAACGGCAAAGTCAATGGTTTCTTCTGTCAGGGGATGAACCCCGTTGCCTCTTATGCTAATTCACAAAAAATCATTAAAGCATTAAGTAAACTGAAATATTTAGTGATTTTTGACCCATTAATCACCGATACTTCTGAATTCTGGAAAAACTACGGTGAATACAATGATGTGAAAACTGAAGAAATTCAAACTGAAGTGTTCCGCTTACCAACCACCTGTTTCGTGGAAGAAGACGGTTCTATCGCGAACTCTGGACGTTGGTTACAATGGCACTGGAAAGGGGCTGAACCACCGGGTGAAGCAAAAACCGATGGTGAAATTCTTTCTGAATTACGTGCAGAGCTTATTCATCTGTATAAAACAGAAGGCGGCAAAGCACCACTTGAACCACTCGAAGCAATGAGTTGGGATTATGCGAATCCACTTGAGCCAAAAGCGGAAGAAGTGGCAAAAGAGAATAATGGTTATGCCTTAGAAGATATCAAAGATGCAGACGGCAACATTATCTTGAAAAAAGGTCAGTTACTGTCAAGCTTTGCGCAAATGCGTGATGATGGAACCACTTCTGGTGCTTGCTGGATCTATACGGGACAATGGACCGAAAAAGGTAACCAAATGGCAAACCGTGATAACTCCGATCCTTCAAACCTCGGTAATACGCTTGGTTGGGCATTTGCATGGCCATTAAACCGCCGTATTCTTTATAACCGTGCGGGCGCAGACTTAGCCGGTAATCCATTTAACCCGAAACGTCAATTAATTAAATGGAATGGTAAAAACTGGAACTATGTGGACGTTGCTGACTACGGTACTGCGCCACCAAATAGCCCGGTCATGCCATTTATTATGCAACCGGAAGGGGTAAGTGGTTTGTTCGTACGCGAGCGTATGGCAGATGGCCCATTCCCTGAACACTATGAACCAATGGAAACCCCGATTGGTACAAACCCACTCCATCCAAATGTGGTATCAAGCCCTGTTGCACGTATTTTAGCCAGTGATAAAGCAGATCTCGGCACAAGTGCGGATTTCCCTTATGTGGGAACGACATACCGTTTGACTGAGCACTTCCACTACTGGACGAAAAACGTGTTACTTAACGTGATTGCCCAACCTGAGCAGTTCATTGAAATTGGTGAGGCCCTTGCCGCTGAAAAAGGCATTAAGCATGGTGATGTCGTCAAAGTCAGCTCGAAACGTGGTTATATCAAAGCCGTCGCTGTCGTCACCAAGCGTATTCGTGCCTTAGTATCTGATGGTAAGCCTATTCATACCGTTGGAATTCCAATCCACTGGGGTTTTGCGGCAACGACTGGGGCGAAAAAAGGCTTCTTTGCCAATAACTTAACGGTTCGTACAGGTGATGCGAATACAAACACACCAGAATCGAAATGTATGTTAGTCAATATTGAGAAAGTGGGGGCGTAAAATGGGTGTAGTTCAATCTCAAAACATTATTAAAGCCTCTGCAACATCGAGCTTAACGCCACCACCACAAGCGCGTGAGCATCAAGTTGAAGTGGCAAAACTGATCGATGTCACCACCTGTATCGGTTGTAAAGCTTGTCAGGTGGGCTGTTCAGAGTGGAACGATATTCGTGCAGAGCCTGAAGCCTGTGTCGGTGTTTACGATAACCCGACCGATTTAAATGCCAAAGCTTGGACGGTGATGAAATTCAACGAAGTGGAAGAAAACGACCGCTTAGAATGGCTAATCCGTAAAGATGGTTGTATGCATTGTGCCGAACCGGGCTGTTTGAAATCCTGTCCATCGCCAGGGGCGATTATTCAATATGCTAACGGTATCGTGGATTTCCAATCAGATAAATGTATTGGCTGCGGTTACTGTATCGCAGGTTGCCCATTCAACGTACCGCGCATGAATCCAGACGATAATCGTGTTTATAAATGTACTCTGTGTGTGGATCGCGTGACCGTAGGTCAAGAACCAGCTTGCGTGAAAACCTGCCCAACTGGTGCAATTCGTTTTGGTAGTAAAGAAGAAATGAAAGTCTATGCGGAACAACGTATTGCGGACTTAAAATCGCGTGGCTATGAAAACGCGGGGCTTTACGATCCGGAGGGCGTGGGTGGCACACATGTTATGTACGTATTACATCATGCAGATAAACCCGAACTCTATTCTGGTCTGCCGAAAGATCCATCCATTGATCTCAGTATCAAGGTTTGGAAAGATGTATTAAAACCGGTTGCGGCGGTGGCAATGGGTGGCATTATCCTCAGTGAAATTGCTCACTACATCACCGTTGGTCCAAATACGGAAGAACTGGATGAACACGAAGAGCACGAAGAACAGGTAGGAGGTCATCATGAGTAAGATTCAGATCAGTAACGATCGTAAAATCGTACGTCATAAATTACCTGCTCGCCTGAGCCACTGGTTACTGGTTATTTGTTTCTTTGTCACTGGCTTATCAGGTCTAGCCTTTTTCTTCCCCGATTTTGCTTGGTTAACCGAAATTCTGGGCACACCACAGCTGGCACGTTTTGTGCACCCATTTACGGGGATTGTCATGTTTGTCGCGTTCCTGAATCTTTGCCGTATTTACTGGCGCCACAACTTCCCGGAGAAAAATGACTGGGTGTGGCTAAAAAATATTGATGAAGTACTAAAAGGGAATGAACATGCGGTATCTGATAACGGCAAATATAACCTTGGTCAGAAAATGTTATTTTGGACCTTGATCCTAGCAATGCTCACTTTACTGGTAACTGGTATTATTATGTGGCGTCAATATTTCTCCCATAATTTTTCTATCCCAGTTATTCGTATTGCGATCTTGTTACATTCGACCAGTGCCTTCTTGTTATTCACTGGTATTATGGTACACATCTATATGGCATTCTGGGTAAAAGGCTCCATTCGTGGTATGGTTGAAGGTTGGGTGACGGTTCGCTGGGCGAAAAAACACCACCCGCGTTGGTACCGTGAGGAAGTCCTGCCTGAACTAGAAAAAGAAGAGTTGGCAAAGCAACAAAAACAACGCTAGCCATAACCCCTACTCTCTAAATAAAAGTGCGGTCAAATTTTCAGAAATTTTTCTAAAAGCGACCGCACTTTATTTATTCAAAAATAAGGAAAAATGATGAGTATCAGAATTCTCCCCGACGCTGAAATTAAAGCGGCAGCCAGTTCATTTCATGCACCGGCACTGCTGTTTGCCAATCCCAAAAACCTGTATCAACGTCGTGTTGCACGCTTCACTTCGCTTGCAAATGCACACCCACTAGCAGATTATCTTCACTTTGCAAGCCAAGTTGCTGAAGCACAATTAACCGTATTACAACAACTACCGATTGAGCAAGATCCTCGTTTAAGCGCTGATAATCTCTCCTCAGACTTTCTTGCTGAACAACCATTGAATGCACAACATTGGCAACGCGATGCTGTTTGGCAAACGTTATTAATGGCAATTTTGGCTGAAATAAAACCCAAGGCCAATGAAACGATTCTGAGTACGATTGAAACTTTAGAAAAATATTCAAAAGCGGAATTAGAAAGACTCGCAGATAAACTTTTAGCACAAGAGTTTGAACAAATTAGCAGTGATCAAGCCGTTTTCATTTGGGCGGCACTTTCTTTGTATTGGGTGCAATTAGTGCAACAAATTCCCCATTCGAGTCACAAAGACAGTGCAGAAAATCTTCATGTTTGCCCTATCTGTGGTTCGACACCAGTCGCCAGTGTGATTCACTTTGGCGCAGAGCAAGGTTTACGTTACTTACATTGTGCGTTGTGTGAAAGTGAATGGAATATGGTGCGCTCAAAATGTACAAACTGCGATCAAACTGGCAAATTAGATTATTGGTCTATTGATTCAGAAAAAGCAGCCGTAAAAGCAGAAAGTTGTGGTGATTGCCATAGCTATTTAAAAGCGTTATATCAGGAACGCGATCCTAAAGTAGAAGCGATTGCCGATGATTTAGCCAGTATTTTCCTTGATGTGGAAATGGAAGAAAAAGGCTTACAACGTAGTGGCTTAAATCCTTTCCTCTTTCCAAATCCAGCAGCCTAATCCACAAACAAAAGCAAGGTTATCCTTGCTTTTTTATTCTGCACTTTCAACCACAAGCGACTGAAATGGTCAATAGTATCGGTGCGAGCAATCTATCTCCTTTAGCCAATAGACAAATAACAATCCGCCCGTAAAACGGGCGGTTTTTAGGCTACCCTATAAGGGCCTAGTACTTCACATGCCCCTCAAGGGGCATGT
>JBLUWJ010000046.1:0-12312 GCA_049888895.1 Bisgaard Taxon 45
GAAATAATAAAGTTATATATTTGAGTCTTATCTTTATCAGACATAACCGTCCAAGTATTTATAAGGACGAACGCAGCGATAAACCAAGATAATAATTTTAATATTGATATGCTGACTTCATAACTTACCGAAATACTATGCAAAATGAGTATGATATTTAATACACATAGCCAAAATAAGTATTTTGGTATTGTCGTTATTTTATTTTGTATCAGGTAAATTGTAATGTTTATCAATCCAAGTAAGATCATTAAATAGCGAGCTAATGATGCAAGAGTGCTTTCTGGGCTAATTATTGGGTTAAATAATGTGAGTAGCCAAGATATAAAAAATGAAAATATCAAGTATTTACCGCCTAATACGGCTACTATAGCAAGTATTATGAAACTGAGATTAGCAGTTGCTGGGCTCGCTACTCTCAATGCTAATAGAATGATAAATAATAAAAATAGCCATCTATTTTTTGTATTTTCTATCTTCATTTTTTATCTCTTTTAAAGTTAAGTTAATGTTTTTATATCAGCTCTTTTTTTCTACAAAAATGGTAACTTATGATATTTAGTAACATTGCAGCTATTCCTTGAGCGTATAGTGCACCCAAAAATCCAAAGTAACTCATTAATGGGTATACACTCGAGAGAATAAAAACAAACCAAATAGATGTAATGAATAACCAGCTTCTTGTATTGGCTTTAATGATAATAATATTCCCTAATACATTAATTGGCGTATATATAACGGATATGATAAAGAATAGAATGATGACTTCGTGAAAATCAGTATATTCTTTTCCATACCAATTCATAATGTGTGGGGATAGTATTGTTCCGATTATCAAAAATATCAGTGAAACAGATAATGTTACTAATAAAGTTAATCGGACTTCTTTTTTTGATTGATTGTCTACCTTATATTGTTTGACTAATCTTGGTAGTATCAATCTTGAAACAATTCCTGGAATGAACATTGCTAATGAGAACCACTGTAATCCGATACTATAAACTGAGAAATATAATGAGCTATATTTATCTAGTATGATCTTTCCTAATAGCCAAGGCGCAGTGGCTGCCAATATTGAAACTAATGACATAACACCACCAAATGAAATTATTTCTTTTATTGCGTTTTTTCTAATAATGAAATTTTCTACTTTCCTAAATAAGTCAGTTTCTTCTTTTAATATATAAGATTGGGCTGATATCAAAAAAACTATTGAGAGTATATAGGCGTATATTTGTATTGATATATTATTTGTTCTTATCGTGATAAATACACCGATTAACATAATGAGAGTATTAAATATAGAGAGAAAAAATAAGTCTTTGTATTTTTCTACTCCCATTACACCGCCTGTAGGAACAATATTAAGAATTAAAAAGAAAACGGTTGCTGATATGAGCCACTTATAATATGTTTCAATGCTCCAGACTTTATCAATAAATAAGAATGTTAATGTTGAGGAAACTATCGCTAAGATTAACGAAATGCTATAAAGATTTCCTAATATTAACGTATTCTGATTTTCTTTTTTTTCTGCAAAAAAACGTGATGAAGAAACACCGAGTCCCATGGAACTATAATTAGAAATGATTGTTGCTGTCATGATAAAAAAATTATACGTAGCAAAATCATCAACGGGTAAGTTCCTTGCCAATAGCATCCCAGATAATAATAACATTCCTCTGGATAAAATATGGCTTCCCATAGACCAGATAACATTAAAAAAGAAAATCTTATTTATCATAAAAATTATTATCTATAGTCTAATATTAGTATGAGATATATCTAGCACATATTTCAAATCATAAAGTACAAAATTTTCTTTGCCTAATTTCTTAAAATCTTTTTCAGTCATTGCTTTAAATTGCTGATGAGCGACTGCGATAATAATGGCATCATAACTATGGGTAATAATCTCATCTATCGGTGTTAATCCATATTCATTTTCAGCATCATATTTATCTACCCAAGGATCGTAGATATCAATATCAATATCGTATTCTTTTAATGCATTAACGAGATCAATAATTTTAGTATTACGTATATCTGGACAATTTTCTTTGAAACTCAATCCCATGACTAAAATCTTAGAATTAACGACAGGAATGTCTTTTTTCACCATTTCTTTAATTAATTGCGTGGCAACATATTCTCCCATGCGATCATTTAAACGGCGTGCAGCAAGAATAATTTCGGGGTGTAGCCCTAATGATTGTGCTTTATGTGTCAAATAGTAGGGATCTACGCCAATACAGTGTCCCCCCACCAAACCCGGTCTAAAAGGCAAGAAGTTCCATTTGGTTCCTGCCGCTTTTAACACATCTTCAGTATCAATGCCCATTTTGTTGAAAATTAAGGCTAATTCATTGATCAGAGCAATATTGACATCTCGCTGTGTGTTTTCAATCACTTTAGCGGCTTCTGCCACTTTAATATTTGGAGCTTTATGTGTTCCTGCTTTAATAATCAATCTATAGACTTGATCAATATATTCCGCCACCTCGGCATTTGAGCCAGACGTAATTTTCAAAATATTCGTGACACGATGTTCTTTATCACCAGGGTTAATTCGTTCAGGGCTATAACCGACAAAGAAGTCATGGTTAAAGTTCAAGCCTGATATTTTTTCTAGTACAGGTACACAAATCTCTTCCGTTGCGCCCGGATAAACGGTTGATTCATAAACAACTACATCCCCTTTTTTTAATACTTCACCGATAGTTTCAGACGCTTTTATCAGGGGTTTAAGATCAGGTTGCTTATAGTGATCAATCGGAGTGGGAACCGTCACAATAAAAAAATTACATTCTTCTAACCCTTTAGTTTGTCCGGTATAACGTAATTGCACCGCTTGTTGTAGTTCTTCTTCAGAAACCTCTAAGGTGTAATCTTTACCTGCAGCAAGTGATTTGACTCGTTTCGCATTAATATCGAAACCTACAGTGGGAAGTTTTTTGCCAAATTCGACAGCGAGTGGTAATCCAACATAACCAAGACCAATGATACCAATTTTTAATTTATGAAGATTCATATTTTGTCCCTAACACAAAAATATAAATCAACACGACAGTGGATATGCTAAAACTATAACAATTATATCAATAAAGTAATATTTTATTTATGTATTATAGAAATGCTGTTTTCTTATTTTTTAAAACTTGAATCCATATCTAAATCTCATTTTGATATAGATTTTTATTAATTTTTCTTCTATTGAGGTAAGCAGAAAAATTATGTTTTTTACTATTTTCTTTCTGCTTTAAATATTCTTGTTTTATTGGTATTAAGTCAGTGGGTTTATATTGTTGTTGTAATTTGAATCTGTCTATGATTATAGGGGACGATTAAAAAAAAGCAAATTAGGGAAAGGGATAGGTCAATTAAATTAATCAGTTTTATAGATAAAAAGTGAAGTTTTGCTCAGAAAAAAAAGATATTTTGGATTGTCATGGCTTTTATTGTATGAAATGCATAAATAAATATAAAGATTTATCAATATAAGTAAAAAAAGGAATAAGAAAAAGAAGTATTTTAAGAATAGTGTTTGCCTTATTTAAATAAAAATAAAGTAATTTGTTTTATTGTAACAAAGAGTAAAGTTGTGTAAATATTTATCTGAGGGAAAAATAAGTGATATTGTGATTTTTAGGTAAATAATGAGAAGGGTAAAATGCATTTTTCGCCAATGTTTTATTCTAAAATAAAACAAGGAAATAATGCAAGTGTATTTGATAAAAATAGATATTAATATTTTTGCTCCCTCTAAATGATTATGCTGTGTATAAATAATTTAGAGGGCTTTGCATTGTTTATTGTCAATTGTTCGCTTATCCCATCAAGTTAGAGACAATACCGTAGCATGGGAAATAAGTACTATAAGCCTAATGCATACTTCAGCGCCTGTTTTTTTAATGGTGTTGCTTTATTGGCAAGGAATAATGTGGCATTACGTACTATTTTGAGCGGTAAAAGATCTTCTTTAAAGGTTTTATAAAAGAGATCCATGCCCGTTTGCATCAATAAGTTATCAGCTTTACGTTTGCGTTGATAGCGTAGAAGCACCTCATCACTCGCCAGGCTCTCACCTTTTTGAGTCGCCTGTTGGAGTATCTCAAGCAGTGTTCTGACATCTTTAAAGCCTAGATTGACTCCCTGTCCTGCAAGGGGGTTAATCGTGTGTGCGGCATCTCCTACTAGCACAATACCTTGTTTAAAGTAAGCTTGTGCATGGGTACGAGTCAGTTCAAAGCTATTTGCTGCTTGCACGTTGATTTTTCCTAATCGGGCAGGAAAGGCTTGTTCAATGTGTTCTGCGAGTTTTTCTGTAGACAGTTGTTTCAGATTTTGAATACACTGTGGTGAATCATACCAAACTAAACAGGCTTGTTTTCCTAATAATGGTAGAAAGGCTCTTGGTCCAGAAGGGAAAAATTGTTGCCATGTGACATCTTGCTGTTCCAATTCTGTGTCTACTGTAATGAGCAGGCAACTTTGACGATATTGCCAGCCCGTCGTGCCAATATTTGCTATTTGACGTAGTTTGGACTTCGCACCATCAGCCGCAATGATCAGTGGGGCTTGGTAAGTTTCCCCATTAGCTAACAAAATTTGCCAATTTTCACCGCGCTTGACAACTTTTTGGATAACATTACTTACACAAGTTTGGATGTTTTCATTAGTTGATATCGCTTGCCATAGACCGAGCTGAACCACATTATTCTCCACCATAAAGCCTAATTCAGGTAGGTTTAACTCATGGCTATGAAAAGCGGTGCTGAATCCCTCAATTTCCCAAGTTTCTAGTGCTCGATATGGGCAAATACGCATGTGTTCGATATATTGCCAAGCGCCTAGTTGTTTTAATAAATTGACGGAAGCAACACTGATCGCAGAAATACGAAGATCATAAGGCGAATCGGGTTGAAACTGTGGGAGTGGGGCATGTTCGATAAGTTGGACTTGATGCCCTTGTTGACCTAAGCCAAGCGCACAAGCCGCACCAACCATCCCCCCGCCAACCACGATGATATCTTTTTGTATGACGTCCATAGGATTTTCCTTTTCTTTTTGTTGTCTATTCTACCGTCAATGAGGGAATTTCAAAAGAAATCTCTTTTTTAGCTAGCCAGCATAGGTTCAAGACTGTAAAATAGCCAGTCACATTTTTATAGGTTAACTGAATTTTTTAAACGATATGACGCAAAAATTACATATTAAAACGTGGGGTTGTCAGATGAATGAATATGATTCATCGAAAATGGCAGATCTCTTAAATAGTACTCACGGCTTAGAGTTAACAGAAATTCCGGAAGAAGCGGATGTGTTATTGTTAAACACTTGCTCAATTCGTGAAAAAGCGCAAGAAAAAGTGTTCCACCAATTAGGACGTTGGAAAGAATTAAAGAAACATAAGCCGGGACTCGTTATCGGTGTTGGGGGCTGTGTTGCCTCACAAGAAGGAGAACACATTCGTACTCGTGCGCCTTATGTTGATATTATTTTTGGCCCACAAACCTTACATCGTTTACCTGAAATGATTAATCAAATCAGAGGCGGTAAAAGCTCGGTAGTCGATGTCAGCTTTCCAGAAATTGAAAAATTCGACCGTTTACCAGAACCGCGTGCAGAAGGTCCAACCGCTTTCGTATCCATTATGGAAGGCTGTAATAAATATTGCTCGTTCTGTGTCGTACCTTATACGCGTGGTGAAGAAGTGAGCCGTCCAGTGGATGATGTGCTCTTTGAGATTGCACAATTAGCAGAACAAGGCGTGCGAGAAGTGAATTTACTTGGGCAAAACGTCAATGCTTATCGTGGCGCAACCCATGATGATGGTATTTGCACTTTTGCGGAATTGTTACGTTTAGTGGCAGCCATTGATGGTATTGATCGTTTACGCTTTACCACCAGTCATCCGATTGAGTTTACTGATGACATTATTGATGTGTACCGTGATACGCCAGAGTTAGTGAGCTTCTTACACTTGCCCGTGCAAAGTGGTTCAGACCGCGTATTATCTATGATGAAGCGTAATCATACCGCGTTAGAATATAAATCCATTATTCGTAAGTTAAGAGCGGTGCGTCCAGACATTCAAATTAGTTCAGATTTTATTGTGGGTTTCCCAGGCGAAACCGCAGAAGATTTTGAGCAAACCATGAATTTAATTGCGCAAGTGAATTTCGATATGAGTTTCAGCTTTATTTATTCAGCACGCCCAGGCACGCCAGCAGCGGATATGCCTGATGATGTGACGGAAGAAGAGAAGAAACAACGTTTATATGTGTTGCAACAACGTATTAACAATCAAGCCGCGCAATTTAGTCGAGCAATGTTAGGTACAGAACAGCGCGTGTTAGTGGAAGGACCATCGAAAAAAGATTTAATGGAATTGACCGGTCGTACAGAAACTAATCGTATCGTCAATTTTGTAGGCACGCCTGATATGATTGGGAAGTTTGTTGATATCAAGATCACGGATGTGTTTACTAACTCACTGCGTGGTGAAGTCGTCAGAACTGAAGAACAAATGGGACTTCGCGTTGTTCAATCGCCACAAATGGTGATTAATCGTACTCGTAAAGAAGATGAACTCGGCGTGGGACGTTATCACGCGTAGTCGTGCTATCCCTTCAAATATTTAACCGCTCTTGAGTTTCTCAAGAGCGGTTATTTTTTATGAAAAATTTTTGATAAATTGACCGCGCTTTTTATTGCTTCATTTTATGATAGACGCGTGTTTTCTGTTATTCATCGTCTTTCTTTTTATTTCACTTCATTAATAAATTATTAAATTTCAATTGCTTATCAAAATTGTTGTTTTTTGCTTTTTTTCTATTCATTGCATGGTTATTTTTTATACATAAATGGTGTATTTCTCCATATTTTTACAAAAAAACTGTGACTTTACTCTAACTATTGTTTTCTCGTGCTTTACTCCATTTTATAAGGCAGTTAGTTTAGATCATGTTGTTTTTATAACATATTTTGAGGTTATTTGAAGGTTGAGCTTATTTTATAGTTGAGGTGATGATGAAAAAATTTAATCCTAGTATATTGGCGTTGTCCATATCAAGTCTGCTACTCACATCCACATTGACCTTTGGTCAAATCCAGCAACAAGATAAAGCACACTTTGGTGTGAAAGAACATCAAGAAAGCTTACTCTTTCATCAGAGCTTAGTAGAACAAGGTAGTGACAATGTGCCAATCTGGCGAATCCCTTCTTTACTTAGAACCAAAGACGGTGTTCTCATCGCCGCAGCTGATAAACGCTGGCAGCACCGTGGTGACTGGGGTGATATTGATACCGCAATCCGAATTAGTCATGATGATGGGAAAACCTGGGGCAAAATTACCACGATTTTGGATTTAGTCACTCAGAATGAGGGGAATTCGCCAGTTATGAATTCTAATACTAATCCTTGGGGAGACAAAAATGATGTTGTAAATAAAAGAAAACATCATCCTGATTACTCTAGCCAATATATGAATTCTGCATTTCTGATTGATGCACAAATGGTGCAAGATAAACGAAATGGGCGAGTTTTTCTTGCTGTAGATATGTTTCCTGAAAGTGCGGGTTTTTTTCATTTAAATGGTGCTTTTAATAATCCTGATAAAGATGGAAATGGCCGTGTGACTATTGATGGGAAACAATATCTAAAATTAAGGCATAAAGGCAAACAGTGGACTTTGCGTGAAGATGGCATTGTATTTGATGAATTAAATAAGCAAACTGGATATAGAGTTGTTGTAGAAGGAGATCCAAATAAGAATTTTAAAGATCTTGGTGATGTTTATAATGAAAAGGAGGAGAGGATTGGCAATATTTACCTAGCTAATCGAAAGGGATCCAAAAATGAGAATGCGCCTTTTTATGTTCCAACTACATCATACCTATGGATGACATACTCGGATGATAGTGGAAAAACTTGGGCAAATCCGATTGATATTTCGGCTCAAGTTAAAAAAGATTGGATGCGATTTTTAGGGACCGGACCAGGAGTTGGTATTCAAACTAAAAATGGGAATTTAATTTTCCCTGTTTACTATACAAATCAAAATAATGTTCAATCATCGGCTTTAATTATCAGCAAAGATGGCGGGAAAACATGGGATTTAGGTCAAAGTCCAAATGATAGCCGTTCAGATTTATGGGGGCAAAATTCAAGAAACTTAAAAACTAACTCTATGGGGCACGAATTAACAGAATCACAATTAGTTGAATTAGATAATGGTGATCTTAAACTCTTTATGCGAAATACAAGCGGTAAAGTGATGATGTCCACTTCTAAAGATGGTGGTTATACTTGGGTAAATACTCAAAAAATAGATGCGTTAAATCATGCTTACTCTCAGCTGTCAGTTATTAAATATTCGAAAAAAATTAATGGTAAAGAATATGTTGTTTTTTCAGGCCAGTCTGTTTCAGGAAGTGGGGGAGATGGTCTAAGACGAGATGGAAAGCTATTCTTAGGAGAAGTACAAAAAGATGGGGCTATTAATTGGAATACAAAAGACTTAGTAAGAGAAATTAAAAGTAAAGGACAAAATAACGGCTACGTTTACAGCTCAATGGCAGAACTGGGCGATGGTAGTATCGGTTTAGCTTATGAAAATAGCACAGACTATCGAACCATTATGTATCTCCCCATCGCGATGCAAGAATTTTTCTGGAGAGATGCAAAAGTCTTTAGTGATATTCGCCAAAAAGAACCTCTCGTTTTCAAATATACAGGCAAAGATGATTTAGAAAAAATCGGTGATGGTATTGCGATTAAACGTGGAGAAGGGGAAAGCCTAGGGGGAATGACAGTCAGTGAAGGCTTGCTAGTGTTAGATCAGCAAACAAAAGATGATAAAAATAAGGCATTCACCAAACTGACTCTTAATAACTCAGGTGGTGTTCAAGTTGATTCTCAACAAAATATTGATGAGCTAGTACTCAACAAGGATGCTAGTGGTCACCTACAATTTACTGTGACAGACACAAACACACCTCAACTTAAGATTAATAACGATGTCAATGCAAATGGACAAGTTATAACGGTTAAAGTTAATTTACAGAAAAAACTCCAACCCAATACCAAAGGCTATTATCACGCACAAGGCGAAGAGCTGATTAGTTACAAAGATAATGGCACGACTAAATGGCAGCTCGTGAATGGTGATATTTCTGATGGGATGTATGTTTATACCGTGGCAACAGTACCGAAACCAAGCGTTTTCCGTTCAACAACGACACTGCATTCACTTTATATCACCGATAAATTAGTGACAGCAGATGGCAAAGCGGTGTCAACAGTTGCGCCATTAAGCACACCGAAAGTGATTAATGCCCGCCCGTTAGTCAATCCTATTTTAGCGTCTTATTTAAGTAGTAGCCTTGCGATAAGCCAAGTGAGCAACCAAGTACAACACAGCTTTATGCAACAATTAGGTATGCTACAAAACAAAGATCGCTCACTCTTTGTGAAATATCTTGATGGTCAGCAAAAGTATGTGAATAACCTAGGCTTTATTGATTATGGTTACCATTTTGATACACATTATAAAGGCGTGATGCTCGGTGGCAAATTATGGCAATCGGCACAAAACGGTCATGCGTTCTCTATTGCAATGAACAAAATGCAATATAAAGTGAAACCAATGGCGATTGATGGTGAAACGCAAGGCAAATACCATAGCTGGGGGATAAATACGAACTGGCATTCGACGCTTTCACATAATATTCAGTTTGATATCTTAGCGGGTTATCAAACACATAAAGGCGATATTGCTGGTGTGAATGAGTCATTGAAAGGTCAAAGCGTGAATGCAGGAGCAGACATTGGCTATCGCTTTGCTGTTAATGAGAGCTTAAGCTTGATACCTTATACAGGCTTACATTACTTACAAACGAAACTCTCAAATTTAAGTGATAGAGCACATAATGTTGATATTCGTTTTAATCAATTGAAAGCCACTAAAACAAATGTTGGCTTGGATGTGGCATATAAATTGCCTAAATTTGAGGTGAAAGGTCATATTTCTTATGACTTCTATCGTCAAAACAAAGCTGGAATTTGGGTTGATAATGTTGCATATAAGCAAGGTAAGTTAGCGAATACGTTAAATCTAAGCGCACAATTAAGTGCGAATATTATGCCTAACTTGAGTTTATCTACTGATGTTGGTATGCAACAAGCTGATAAAAAAGCGCAGTATGCGCTAGGCGTGAGCGCAGCTTATCACTTTTAATTAACCTCTTACTCGTCATCTCATCAAAAGTGCGGTGGATTTTCTTAAGATTTTGAAATTGATAGAAAATAGACCGCACTTTCCTTTCCCTTTTTAAGCTATGCTTGCTCATCAATGATGTTTTTTATTGCTTTTAAGTAAAGTATATGTATCATACTCTCGAATTTTTTCGTTTATTTGAGGAAAGTGGAATGTATACATCAAGTTTTTCTAATTTATTGCTCAATGTTGACAGTTACAAAGCATCACATTGGTTGCAATATCCACCTAATACAGAATATGTTTCTTATTATATTGAAGCACGTGGAGGAAATTTCGATGTGCTTGTATTTGGTTTACAAGCTTTTATCAAAGAATACTTACTCAAACCTATCACGCAACATGATATTGATGAAGCGGAAGTGGTCTTGACCGCGCACGGCTTACCATTTAATCGTCAAGGTTGGCAACGTTTATTAGAGAAACATCAAGGTTTATTACCCATTAAAATTGAAGCCGTGCCGGAGGGGACGGTATTGCCCGTCGGAAATGTCATTTGCCAAATTGTCAATACCGACCCTGAGTTTTTTTGGTTAGGCGGATATTTAGAAACCGCATTGTTACGAGCAATTTGGTATCCCTCTACGGTAGCGAGTGTGTCATATTTTTGTAAACAAAAAATTAAAGCGGCATTAGAGAAATCTTCAGATAGTTTAGCGGGGATCGGTTTTAAATTACATGATTTTGGTGCGCGGGGTGCTTCGAGTCTAGAAACGGTGGCATTAGGTGGCTTAGCACATTTAGTGAATTTTATGGGGACCGATAGCGTGTCTGCGTTGGTCGCGGCAAAGCGTTGGTATAACGCGACCGCAATGCCAGCGTTTTCGATTCCTGCCGCGGAACACAGCACGATGACTTCTTGGGGAAAAGAACGAGAAGTAGAGGCTTACCGTAATATGATCGAGCAATTTGCAGGTGAAAATAAAATTTATGCCGTTGTATCAGATAGCTATGATCTTTGGAATGCGTTAGAAAATATTTGGGGTACTGAACTAAAAGAGCTAGTGGAATTAAAAGGTGGCACGTTAGTGGTTCGCCCAGATAGTGGTGACCCCGTTGAAGTTGTTTGTCGTACTTTAGCGATCTTAGCTGAAAAATTTGGCACGACCTTAAATAGTAAAGGGTATAAAATGTTGCCTGATTGCATACGTATTATTCAAGGTGATGGTATTAATGTGAACTCCTTAGGCAAAATCTTGGATGCGATTATAGCTAGCGGTTTTAGTGTCGAGAATGTCGCCTTTGGTATGGGAGGTGGGCTACTACAACAAGTCAATCGAGATACGATGAGTTGGGCGATGAAAGCCAATGCGGTATGTATTGCGGGTGAATGGCATGATGTTTATAAAGACCCTATCACTAGTCATGCAAAACGCTCAAAAAGAGGCATACTGGCCTTAGTTAAACAAGCGGATGATTGGCAAACAATTGAACATAAGGCGCTTGGAAATCAACAAAATCAGCTTCGTACAGTGTTTCTCAATGGGCAATTATTGATTGATGAACATTTTGATGATATTCGAGGGAGAGTGGGGCTCTAAACGGTATATATAGGCACCGTATTTTATTCGTTTTAGACACTTTTTGGTGAGATTTTCTTTCATCTGGTGAGAAAATCTTGCTTTATTGCACGAGATTCTTGATTTAAAAGGTTGGGCAAGGTAATGTACCTACTCAACCTTTTTACATTTTTCATTTTTTCTATTCTAAAAGAAAATGGGGATTTATTTAAAAAATTTATGCGATATATTCGTTTTGATATAGCATGTTTATTTTTAAATGAAATTTTTCTTTTGGTTTTTCTTATTACTTATCATTATTTTAATTCATAATTAAATGTATTAAAAATAAAATTCGTACTTAATTATTTTATTTATTATTAATAAATCTTGAATGTTTAATTTTTATTAATATTGGTTGTTTATTAGTTTTTTAAATTTACGCAAACGTTTGCTTTTATTGAGGTATGACCAGTTTTTATTGATATGATACATATTTAATATCAAAATTCATCTCCCAATTCATTTTATA
>JBLUWJ010000047.1:0-11140 GCA_049888895.1 Bisgaard Taxon 45
ACATGCCCCTTGAGGGGCATGTGAAGTACTAGGCCCTTATAGGGTAGCCTAAAAACCGCCCGTTTTACGGGCGGATTGTTATTATTTTTGAAAAATAAATTTTTATATTTTGTCTATTTTTATTTTCTGTTTGTTTAATTAAAATTCTTTTTTTGTTTGTTTATTGATCTTATTTTTGTTTATGCTTATTAAATAAACTTCAATTAAAGTTTGTTTTGTTTTTTATGTGTTTTTTAGTAAAAAAGTGATATTTCTTAATATAATTTGAGCTGAGTCAAATTTCAGTTTATTTCATTCTATACTACCTATTTATGACTAGCTATTTAAATCTTTTTTGCTAGAATCAGCGCAGTTGTTGTTTAACTGAAGTCCCCCAATTAGAATATGCAGTTCGCTTATATAGATGTTAAGACGTCATCGAATTTAAAGGAAATTATTGATTTTCTTGCAAAGAGCGATTTAAGTTTCGATACTCAAATTGAACAATTTGTTGTTGCTTATAATGCTCACGATGAAATTATTGCAGGTGGTGGAATTTCAGGCAATATTATTAAGTGCGTCGCGATAAATGAAGCCTATCGTGGTGAAGGTGTGGCATTACAATTAGCCACAGAATTAATCAACTTAGCCTATGAGTTAGGGCGAACGCAACTTTTTATTTATACTAAACCAGAGTACGAAATATTATTTAAATCCTGTGGTTTTTATACCATCGCCACAGCATATCCCAACGTTGTTTTATTAGAAAATAGTGCAACACGTCTAAAAAAATATTGTAATAAATTAGCACAAAATTATATTCATGGCGAAAAAATTGGTGCTATAGTCATGAATGCCAACCCTTTTACTTTAGGGCACCACTATTTAATTCAACAAGCACTCTCTTATTGTGATCATTTACATCTTTTTGTGGTAGGTGAAAATGTATCCCTGTTTTCATATGAAGAACGATTTGACTTGGTCAAACAAGGGATTGCAGATCTAGAAAACCTCACGTTGCATGAAGGTTCAGATTATATCATTTCTCGTGCAACGTTTCCGAACTACTTTCTAAAAGACAAAGCATTAACAGAGAGTTTGTATGTCGAACTCGATCTGAAATTATTCCGTCATTACATTGCCCCTAGTTTGGGGATTACGCATCGTTTTGTGGGCAGTGAGCCGATTTGTGCAATCACGCATCAATACAACCAAAAAATGCATTATTGGCTTGAACAAGCTCATCTCCCCTCCGCACCGATTCAAGTGATCGAGCTTGAACGTAACTATTACGCTGGTGAGCCCATTTCTGCTTCTCGCGTCCGTCAGTTATTAAAAAATCAAGATTGGCAAGCTCTCAGTCATTTCGTTCCTCAAACGACACTTCGCTATTTAGCACAAAAATATCGGGAAAAATCAGACCGTTTCCCTGTTTGGTTAAACGGGGAATCCACGGATTTAATTCATCATAAAGGAAACAAATATGAAAATAATTAAACCTGCGTTAGCAGGCACCTTAGAGTCGAGCGATGCGTTAATTCGTGTTGAACCATCGAATGTCGGGTTAGATATTGAGATTAATAGTTCCGTAGGCAAACAGTTTGGTGAAGCTATTCAAGCGACCGTTGAAAATGTCTTAGCCACCTTGGGCATCACACAAGCGCAAATTATTGTGGAAGACAAAGGTGCGCTGGATTGTGTATTACGTGCGCGTTTGAAAACCGCATTATTACGTGCAAGTGATGCACTTATTCAGTGGGAGACATTACTATGAAGTTAAGACGCAGTATGTTGTTTGTGCCGGGATCAAATGCGGCAATGATCAGTAATAGTTTTATATACCAACCCGATGCCATTATGTTTGATTTAGAAGACGCGGTGGCATTAAAAGAAAAAGACAGCGCACGTTTATTAGTTGCGCATGCTTTACAGCACCCTCTATATCAAGAAATAGAAACTATTGTGCGGATTAATCCACTGGAATCTGAATTCGGCTTATTGGATCTCAATGCGGTGGTGAGAGCGGGTGTCGATATTGTGCGTATGCCGAAAACAGAGCGTGCAGAAGAGGTGATCGCACTGGATCAGGCTATGACGGACATTGAGAGAGCTTGTGGACGCGAAGTAGGCAGCACCAAAATTTTAGCGGCAATTGAATCGGCACTCGGGATTACCCAAGCCAATCAAATTGCCACCGCCTCACCTCGCTTAATTGGCATTGCGCTAGGGGCCGAAGATTATGTACGCAGTTTAAAAACTGAACGTTCAGCAGAGGGCATCGAGTTGTTATTTGCTCGTTGTAGTTTATTGCAAGCTGCTCGAGCCGCGGGTATTCAAGCCTTCGACACCGTTTATTCTAATGCCAATAACGAAGCGGGTTTTTTACAAGAAGCGGCACTGATTAAGCAACTTGGTTTTGATGGTAAGTCGTTGATTAATCCTCGCCAAATTGAATTATTGCATAATTTATTTGCGCCAACCCAAAAAGAAGTGGATCAAGCCAACAAAATTATTGCTGCCGCACAAGAGGCAGAACAACAAGGTCTAGGTGTGGTTTCCTTAAATGGAAAAATGATTGATACGCCAATTATTGAACGAGCAAAACTCGTTTTACAACGTGCAAAATCAGGGATTCGTGAGGAGTAAGTAAGATGAAAACCAGAGAACAACGTGTGACAAATCTATTAAGTACCTCTTCACTATTACAGGCTTATCAGCCAGTTGCTAAATCAGAATCCTTACAACGTACCCAAAAACAACGCAAAATTTGCCCTTCCTTAGAGGACGCGATTCGACGCTCAGGCTTACAAAATGGCATGACGATTTCTTTCCACCATGCATTCCGTGGCGGTGATTTTATTGTGAATCAGGTGATGGCAAAAATCGCTGAAATGGGGTTTAAAGATTTAGTCTTAGCCTCCAGCTCCCTGATCGATAGTCATTTCCCACTCATTGAGCATATTAAAAAAGGGGTGGTACGTAAAATTTATTCTTCAGGTTTGCGTGGCGAATTAGCGGATGAAATCTCCAAGGGATTGATGGCAGAGCCGGTGACTATCCATTCACATGGTGGACGCGTGCATTTAATTAAAAGTGGTGAACTTAAAATTGATATTGCTTTTTTAGGTGTACCTTGTTGCGATCAATTTGGTAATGCCAACGGGTTTAGCGGAAAAAATCAATGCGGTTCTTTAGGTTATGCACGCATTGACGCGGAATATGCCGATCAAGTCGTGCTATTAACTGAAGAATTTGCCGAATATCCGCATAACCCAATCAGTATTGGGCAAGACAAAGTGGATTTCATTGTGCAAGTGGATGCGGTTGGGGATGCGAAAAAAATTGGAGGCGGTGCCACTCGGATGACCACCAATCCTCGTGAATTATTAATTGCTCGTAAAGCGGCGGAAGTGATTTTTGCCTCAGGTTATTTTAAACAAGGCTTTTCTTTGCAAACAGGGACTGGAGGCGCCTCGTTAGCAGTCACCCGTTTCCTTGCCGATAAAATGCGTCGAGAAAATATTACTGCGAGTTTTGCTTTAGGTGGGATCACTTCCACGATGGTGGCATTACATGAAGCGGGCTTAATTGAAAAATTAATCGATGTACAAAGCTTTGATAAAGAGGCTGCTGAATCCTTAGCGCGTAATCCGAACCACATTGAAGTGTCAGCCAATCAATATGCCAATTTTAGTTCAAAAGGCGCATCGGTAGAGCGTCTTGATGTGGTGATTCTCAGTGCGTTAGAAATTGATAAACACTTTAATGTCAATGTCCTCACTGGGTCTGATGGCATTATTCGAGGCGCATCTGGTGGACATTGCGACACCGCCGCTTCAGCACAAGTGGCTATCATTGTTGCCCCTTTAGTGCGTGGACGTATTCCAACCGTTGTAGAAGAAGTGCTCACCACGGTTACGCCAGGCGAGAATATCGATATTTTGGTCACGGATCATGGGGTGGCGGTCAATCCAGCACGCGTTGATCTGATTGACGGCTTAACCCAAGCGGGGATCACACTCTTTACCATTGAACAATTAATGGAGAAAGCCTATTCCATTACGGGCAGACCAAACGCGATTGAGTTTACCGATAAGCCGGTTGCGGTGGTGCGCTATCGTGATGGTTCCGTGATTGATACAGTCTATCAAGTCAAAGCATAGGCTCGGTGGTTGAAATGATGTCGTGCGGTGTAGTTTCCAAAAGGTGTTGGAAATGAACCGCACTTTTTTTGGGTGTAAGTTGTCGATGTTGAACAAATTAAATCAAATTCTTTCACTTTCAGGAAAGAAAATTACCTTATTGGCGTTGCTTGAGGCCCGTGACAATCGTGCGGCCTTACAAAGAGAATGCCTTGATAAATATGGGAAAACGCTATTGTCACTCACCCTTGTCGCGGTAGGCGAAGTGAAGAAAAATGCCTTATTTGACGCTGTTTTCGAAAAAAGTTTAGAAAAACTGACCGCACTTTTTGAGCAACTTAATCTCGTGCCGATCGCATCCTTTATTCGTCCATTAGACACAGGACACGAAGCGATTTTTGTTTTGCCTGTTGATCCTATCTTATTAAAACGTAGCACCATTGAATTAGAAGATAGCCTGCCGATCGCACGCTTATGGGATATAGATGTGATTGATGCACAAGGTAAATTATGGTCTCGTACCGACTTAGGTTTTGCACCACGTCAATGCTTATTGTGTGATGAACATGCCAAAATTTGTGCTCGTTCTCGTCAACATTCGGTTGAGCATATTTTGTCTGCAGCACAACGTCTTGTTGCACAACATCTATGGGCAGCGCAAGTGGGGGAGTGGGCATATCAAGCCTTGTTGGAAGAAGCGAGGCTCACACCCAAACCGAGCTTAGTGGACAGTGCAAATTCTGGTTCGCATCGCGATATGGATTTGTCCACCTTTCAAGAAAGTGCGGTTGCTTTACGTCCTTTTTTGGTCAAATTTGTTGAATTGGGGATGGCTACCTGTGACCTCACTGAAAGCCAATTATTGCCAGTACTCCGCCCTTTAGGTCAACAAGCTGAACAGGCGATGTTACACGCCACACAAGGCGTGAATACCCACAAAGGTGCGATTTTTTCGTTTGGATTGATCTGTACGGTGGTTGGGCGCTGGTTTGCTCAACAACTTGACTTTAGCATTCAGCCATTGACTTTGCCTCACTTTTCTTTGGCAAGCATGGCACAAGTCTGCGAAGGCGTGGCGTTATGCACGAAAGGAATCTGCCAAGAATTAAGCGATTATCCCGCCAATTTACCACTCACTGCGGGGGTACGCTTATTTCGTCAATATGGTCTTAAAGGTGCGAGAGGGGAAGCCGAACAAGGTTTTCCGCTTATCCGTAAATATTTTCCCGCTTATTTTCAGTCAACCAATTTACAAAAACAAGCAGTTACCGGTGAGCAATGGCAGCACCAACGGCTGATTTTGTTATTACGTTTAATCTCAGAAAACCAAGATACCAATGTGGTCAATCGAGGCGGATTAGAGGGATTACACTTCATGCAACAATATGCTCGTTGGCTACTTCAACAACCACAAACCCATCATGATTTTTCTTGGTTAACAACGCACTTAATAACATTTGATCATGCCTGTATTGAAAAGAATCTTAGTGCAGGTGGTAGTGCGGATTTACTCGCACTTTCAATTTTCTTTTCTTTTTTAATTTCAGAGAGGTAATAAAAAATGGCGCTATCCAAAGCCCACAAATTAACCATTATTGCGGTGATTCCGCTCATGTTCTTCTTATTTCCCACGCCAGACGGACTCTCGTTGGTGGCGTGGCATTTATTTGGCATTTACTTAGCCACCATTGTTGGATTAGTACTCAAACCTTATAGTGAGCCAGTCATTCTATTAGCCGCAGTCGCCTTATCCGCGATCACTATCGGTAATACTGAAGGGGCGAGTGAATTTGTCAAAATCTCTCACACCTTAAGTGGTTACCAGTCGGGCACCACATGGTTGATTTTCACGGCTTTTACCCTCAGTTCAGCTTTTGTGATCACTGGTTTGGGTAAACGCATTGCTTATCATATGATTGGCTGGATGGGAAACACCACTTTACGTTTAGGCTATGTCACCATGTTCTTGGATCTGTTATTAGCCCCAGCCACACCGTCCAATACTGCACGAGCAGGGGGAATCATTTTCCCTATCATCAATAGTGTGGCTGTAGCGTTAGGATCTGATCCTGAAAAAAGCCCGAAAAAGGCCGGTCGCTATTTATTGATGAACGTGTATATGGTGGTAAAAACGACGAGCTACATTTTCTTGACTGCCATGGCACCCAATGCCTTAGCGTTATCTTTAATGGCACCGATTTTAGGTTTTGAATTAAATTGGATTCAATGGTTCCTTGCTGCTTCTGTTCCCGGGTTACTCTGCTTATTTTTAATTCCTTTTGTGTGCTATTTGATTGCCCCACCGGAAATGAAAAAAGTGGATAACAAAGGTATTGCTCGTCAAGGTTTAGCCGAGTTAGGGCCAATGCGTTTCCGTGAAAAAGCCTTAGCTGTCCTTTTTGTTTTAGCACTCTTTGCTTGGATTTTTGCCGGTTTCTTACATGTTAATTCCACCACTATTGCTTTAACGGTCATGGTGTTGTGTATCTTCCTTAACATTGTGTCATGGGATGATATTTTGAAAAACAAAGCGGGTTGGAATACGTTAATTTGGTACGGTGGGATTATTGGCATGTCCACTATTTTAACGAAGGCAGGATTTTTCACTTGGTTAGCTACCACCATGAGCCAAAATTTACAGTTTGGTGATCATGGTAATGTGGCGTTACTGATTGTTCTAACCTTAAGTATTGCCGTGCGTTATTTGTTTGCTTCAGGTGGGGCTTATGTGGCGGCAATGGTACCGGTATTTGCCACCGTCGGAAAAGTGGCAGGCGCCCCTATTGAGCTATTAGCGTTGGGATTGTTATTTACCAATTCGTATGGTGGTTCCGTGACGCATTACGGTGGGGGACCCGGTCCAATCACCTTTGGTGCGGGTTATAACGACATTAAATCTTGGTGGATTGCAGGGGCAGTGATTGCGTTTGGCAGTTTACTGATCCACTCCACAGTGGGCATGTTGTGGTGGAAGTTCTTGCTTAATATGACGTGGTTATAAACTATCTGGGTATGTAGGGGGCAGACGTTAAATCTGCCTTCTTTCTTTTCTTGGTATAACCCGAAACGAACAGACTCTACTTGGTCAGTAAATCACGTATTTTCTTAGCGAGAAGTGCGGTGAGTTTTAAAAAAGTTTTGGAGGGAAGTTGAATAAATAAGATTAATGAGAAACGGGTGATCGCAAGCCATCTATTCTGATTTTTTGTTATTCAACCGTCACCTGATTTTTAAGCGGGTCTTTTTGTTTAGCGATTTTTTGCTGCGCTCGGCGTTTTTGGAAAAAGGCGCTGATTTTTTGGCTACATTCTTCTTGTAACACACCAGCGGTAATTTCTATCGCATGATTCATTTTATAGTCATCAAAAAAATGAAAACGTGAACCGACGGCACCGGTTTTGTAATCCGCAGCACCAAATACCAGACGTTTAATACGACTGTGTAAAATTGCACCTGCACACATCGTGCAGGGTTCAAGCGTGACATACAATGTGGTATTGAGTAAGCGATAGTTTTGTAAGGTTTGCCCGCCTTGACGTAATGCGACAATTTCAGCATGGGCTGTGGGATCGGATTGAATAATGGATAAATTCCACCCTTCACCCACAATATTGTCCTGTTCATCAACTAACACCGCACCAACGGGAATTTCGCCCAATTGTTCTGCTTTGTCAGCTAAGCGTAATGCATAACGCATCCATTTTTCATCAATGTCAGACTGCACCTTGACGCCACCTCTTACACGGAGAAGGGGTATTTAATGGCATCATGACACTGATAACCCGTGACCTTAAAGTCGTCCATTGTTACCCACGTTTCTAAGTCTTCTAAGGTTTTAATATCAGGGTTAATTTCTAACTGTGGTAACGGGAACGGTTCACGTTTTAATTGCACATTTTTCATGAGATCAAGTTGATCTTCATAAATGTGTGCATTGATGATTTTGTGGTACGCCTTACCCGCTTTTTTGCCCGTAATTTGTGCCATCAAGGCAAGAAAGGTGAATACTTGAATTTGGTTGAAATTCAAGCCAAGTGGCACATCACAAGAACGCTGATAACTGGTGAGATAGAGGGTATCACCGAGTAATGAGAAGGTGTGGGTGTGCATGCAAGGTCGTAGGCAACCAAGTTCAAATTCACCGGGGTTGAAGAAGGTCATAATTTCACCACGGTCATCAATGCCGTTGCGCAGATTATTGACGATTTTACGTAATTGATCGACCGTTTCACCGTTCGGTTTACGCCATGCACGCCCTTGTACACCGTAAACACGTCCCATATCATCGGTGCCTTTGCGGTGTGGATTGTTGAGCCAAGCGCTGTTTTCATTGGCATTGGCATCCCAAGTTTTGGTGCCGAGTTTGCGGAAGTCTGCCGCATTGTCATAACCGCGGATATAGCCTAGAAATTCTGCAATCGCGGCTTTCCAAAAGCTTTTGCGTGTGGTGATCAGCGGAAATTGGTTATTGGCAACATCGTAAGTCAGATCCGCATCAATCACGGTCAGACAACGTTTTCCAGTCCGTTCATTTTCAACCCAAACGCCTTTATCAATAATGCGTTGGCACAGTTCTAAATATTGTTTCATAAAATTTACCCTTTTTTCACCGCACGTTGATAGGCCACTAACATGATCACTGCACCAAGTAGAATCATTGGTGTGGAAAGAATTTGTCCCATAGAAATGTGTTGACCAAAATATAAGCCAAGTTGCGCATCTGGCTCACGGAAAAATTCAACAATAAAGCGGAAAATACCGTAACCGAGTAAGAATAAACCAGCGGTTGCGCCGATTGGTCGAGCTTTTTTGATATACCAATTCAGAATAAAGAATAGCACAATGCCTTCTAATACCGCTTCGTATAGCTGTGATGGATGGCGTGGTAAATATCCGCCTGATGGGAATAAGACTGCCCATGGCACATCCGTGACACGCCCCCACAATTCGTCATTGATAAAGTTGCCAATCCGTCCCATGCCTAGGCCAAATGGAATCAAGGGGGCAACAAAATCCGCTGTCTGCCAAAAGCCTTTTTTTTGGTGTTTAGCTGTAAGCAACATCGCTAAAATTACGCCAATTAAACCACCATGGAAAGACATCCCACCTTCCCAGACGCGGAATAAATAAGCGGGGTCTTGTAAAAAATACTCGAATTGATAGAACAACACATAACCAATCCGTCCACCTAAAAAGACGCCCATGAAGCCATTGAATAAGATACTATCGACTTGGTCAGTTGTCCAGCCACTGCCTGTTTGATTAGCTCGTTTGACGGCAAGCCAGCGAGCGAAGACAAAACCGATAAGATACATCAAGCCATACCAACGCAAACCGATAGGGCCGAATTCAAAAATGACAGGATCAAATTGTGGAAATGAAAAATAATTGGATTGCATAAGATTCCTTTATTTTAAAATCATGTTGATAGCAAGGATAAGCAGCATAAGCGCAAAGGCTTTTTTAAGAATCGGCACTGGTAATATCGAGGTTACCGTTGCACCAATTTTGGATGTAAAAATGGAGGTTAAGGTAATCCCCAGCAAAGCAGGTAAATAAACATAGCCCATTGAATACTCAGGCAGACCTTCTACTTGCCAACCCGCGATCATAAAGCTTAACATGCCCGCAATAGCCAATAAACTACCACATACAGCGGAAGAACCAATTGATTTTCTCATATCAATGCCTCTTGAA
Organism: Bisgaard Taxon 45; assembly: GCA_049888895.1. Lineage (GTDB taxonomy): Bacteria > Pseudomonadota > Gammaproteobacteria > Enterobacterales > Pasteurellaceae > Pasteurella. Next base: position 9,819 of record JBLUWJ010000047.1, read on the forward strand.
TTGAGGAAAGGCACAATAAAGCCACCGCCACCAATGCCCGCTGCACTGGATGCCATCCCAATCAGAATACCCGCAATCACGGTAGAGGTTTTAGTCAAAGGTTTGGTCATGACTTTCGGTTTAATTGAACGAAACATCTTGATGGCGAGATAAATCACTAAGCAGGCAAAAAGTTTTGCTGAAATATCTTTGGGTAAGTAACTGATAAAGAAACTTGAAATAAAAGTTGTGATCATGATAACCGGTGCTAATACTTTGACGACATGCCAGACAACATTACCGAGTTTATGATGACGTTGCGCAGAGGAAAAACCTGTAAGCACAATGGTGGCGAAAGAGGTACCGAGTGCACACGCCATCACCATCGTATCGGGTACGCCAACATATTTAGGCATTAAATAGACGAGCACCGGCACAATCACTAAACCGCCCCCAATCCCAAAAAGACCAGCTAAAAAGCCAGCAAATGCACCAACTGCTAGGCAGATAAGAAAAAAGGTGAACATGCTCAACCCCTTGATTTATAATAGTGTTTTTTTGAGTGTTTGGTTAAAAATGCGGATTTTTTTGTTGTGTGAGGTGGCTGTACATCACTTTCACTACTTTTGCTCAATAAAAGATTGTCTTTTGTCGCATCAAACAATACTGACGCGAATTCTTTCATGGCTTTACGATAGACTTCTTTTTTAAAAGAGACAACTTGACGGACGGGATACCAAAAGCTGACCCAACGCCAACCATCAAATTCAGGTGATTTACTGGATTGCATATTGATATTTTTTTCATCAGAAATAAGTTGCAATAAGAACCAACGTTGTTTTTGACCAATACACATTGGTTTGCTGTCATAACGCAGTAATCGTTTTGGTAATTTATAACGTAACCAGTGTTTTGAAATGTATAATATTTTTACATCTTTAGGTGATAAACCGACTTCTTCAAACAATTCCCGATACATAGCTTGTTCGGCACTTTCATTATCATTAATGCCACCTTGAGGGAATTGCCAAGAATTTTGTCCGTATCTTTTAGCCCAAAGTACTTGCCCTTTGCTATTGCAAATGACAATACCTACATTCGGGCGGTAGCCATCGAAATCGATCACTAGCGCTCACCTTAATCTATCTATTGAATTCATTATAAAATAATCCGTCGATTGTTTCATATAATCACGATTTTCTCAACTGATAATCCAATTAAGTATCAGGTTTATGACATTTTTGGGAAAAAAGTTTGCTTCTACTCACTTCAATAAAGGATGGACTGATACCAATAAAATGTGGATAACGTTGTTTATAACTGTTAAATAAACAACCGTTAAT
>JBLUWJ010000048.1:0-10557 GCA_049888895.1 Bisgaard Taxon 45
TATAATGTCATAATAAATGTTGAGATATTTATATCAAGAAAAAAGTTAGATAAATATCACCTTCTCATTTTTTGGTACTAAGATAAAAACAAGATTAAGTATCATTTAATAGCGAAATAAAACCACTTTTATTATTAAGATGGTCATTTGTATAGCACTCAGAATAAATATATTTAATCTAATTGACAAAAATCACTTATGAAAAAACCAACAGCAAAATCTACCGCCCTTAAAGGCGAAGTACGTATCATCGCTGGGTTATGGCGTGGGCGTAAGTTGCCCGTGTTATCCTCGGAAGGCTTGCGTCCAACAGGGGATCGGGTTAAAGAAACCTTATTCAATTGGCTGATACCTTATATTGTCGATGCGACCTGCCTTGATTGCTTTGCTGGCAGTGGTGCATTAGGTTTTGAGGCACTTTCACGTCAGGCAAAACAGGTGACGTTTTTAGAGCTAGATAAGCATGTTGCAACACAATTAAGCAAAAACCTTGTTACATTAAAATGCTCAGCAGAACAGGCTAAAGTCATCAATCAAAATAGCCTACAATTTTTAAATCAGCCACAAACTGCACCGCACTTTGATATTGTGTTTATTGATCCACCTTTTCACTTCGGTCTCGCACAACAAACGGTTGATTTATTAGCTCAGTATAATTGGTTAAACCCCAATGCATTGGTTTATGTAGAAACAGAAAAAGCCCAACCAATCAAGGTGCCGGATTCTTGGACAATACTCAAAGAAAAAACCTCAGGTCAAGTCAATTACCGTTTGTATTATGTTGACAAGACGACATCGTCAGAATGACACAAATAAGCGACGTAGTCGTATTTATTCACTTTTTTCAGATAAATTCAATGATGAACTTAAAACCCATTTCTTTTTTGCCTTTTTTAACCCGCGCCATTTGTATCTCAGCTCTTATGCACCATTGTGCTTGGGCAGATACCGTTGTCCCTATTGATAACACTAGACCTGAAGAAAGATTTTCCCAGCGATTACCGCAACAGCCTATTCTTTCACAAAAACTCAAATCTACGGAACCCGCTTCAACTACAACTAGCAAGCAAATTTCGCTGACAGTAGAACAACTTGCAGAAAGACCTGATCTCGTGCTTCGTGCTCTAATTCCTGTTCTCAAAAACAATGATATGCGTGGTGCAGAAATTCTGTTACCCATTTATGCCCAACAATCGCCTGATCCGCTGTTATTAAAATGGGCGCAGGCGATGGTTGCACGTAAGCAAGGGAAATTAAGTGAATCAGTCCGCTTATATCGCCAAATTATTGCACAAAAACCCGACTTACAGCCTGCACGCTTACAACTGGCGATCGTATTAACGCAAAATCGCGAAAATGAAGCCGCCAAAGCACAATTTAATCAGCTCCGCACCGAAAAACTCCCTCAACCATTATTGGATATTATTGATGGTTATATTCATGCAATTAATCAACAAGATAATTGGAATGTTTATGGTGGGATCAATTATTTACATGAAAATAATGTCAATAATGCGCCACCTAAAGGGACGAAAGCGGAAGGGTTCACGCCATCAAGCGAACCAGAAAAGGCACATGGTCTCAGCTACTTTTTTAATATCAGCAAGAATTGGTCATTACCACATAACTGGTTTAGCGAACTCAGCTCCGATGTGAATGGTAAATATTATTGGGATAACCATAAATACGATGAGTTTTCTGCGCGCCTCAACCTCGGTGCCGGGTATCGTAATGCCAAAACAGAAATGAAAGTACTACCATTTATTGAACAATTTTGGTACGTGGGAGGCGAAAATGCCGACAAAAATGCCCGTACCTTACACCGTTTTTCCAAATCTGGTGGCGTCAGTAGCGAGGTAAGTTACTGGTTGAATCCGAATTGGAGAATATCTTCCACATTCGAATATACAGAACAACGCTATACTCAACCAACACGTAAAAAATCCAACGGTCCTAATTATGCGTTCAATAATACATTGATGTATATGCCAAACAGCCAACAGTTTTGGTTTATTGGGCTTGATTATTATCAAAAGCGTGCTCAGGCTAAAGTTAATGCATTTGACCGTAAAGCAATACGTTTCGGCTGGGGACAAGAATGGTCGAAAGGCATTTCGACGCGTTTGCAAATGAGTTACGCCTCTCGCGTTTATCGTGCACCATCGGCGGCACAACAGGTTATTTTTGCACCGAGTTTCTTCAAGAAGGTGCAAAAAAACCACGAATACGGCGTCAATTTCACCATTTGGCACCGTAGCATTCACTGGTTGGGGATCACGCCTAAAATCACTTGGGCTTATCAAAAAACCACCAGTAACAATCCTTTCTCCGAATACGAACGGAATCGGGTTTATTTAACCTTAAGTAAAACGTTTTAATTTATTAATAAAAGGAATTGTCATGAAGTATTTTGACACCAAAAAATCACTACCAGTACTTTGTTCACTTCTCATTGCAGCCTGTAGTGGTGGCGGCGGTGGTGGTAACAAAGCCCCACAATCTCCTATAGAAAAACATGCTGCGGTCGCACCTAAAACACAAAAAGCAGCAGAAAATCCAGCACTCGCAGCTCAAGCGCCTGTAGTAAATAAAGCTGTGGTGGCAGCACCTGAGTCTATTGTGAGTGCCTCTGTAGCTCCTTCTCCTACAGCTAAGCCAACTACGACTTCGGTCACAGTCAAGACAGAGACAATGAGTACTCAGCCAGAAAAAGCAATGGAAGATAGGAGTGAAAGAAGCTTATGGAAAGGTGAATGTAAATCAGCAACTATATGTAATAATAACGGTGATGCAAGTAATGATGTTACTGTTTATACTTTAACATTAATAGAAAACGCTACCCCCCAATATAGTACAACAGACAAACTAGTGTCGAAAACACACAAAATCACACTTAAACTAGGTAATAACAAAGAAAAAGACTATAACTTCACGTTATTAGGTGAGAACGACAACCCTGTGGGTTATTATGGGTATAGACATACAATTGGTAATAAACCAGATGCGATCCAAGCTGAAGTTCTTTATGCAATAGACTCTCAATTTGAAAGTAAACAACAACACCCCCAAATGAAAGCGAATTACAAAAAAGAACGTGGTTTTATCTACGCAGCAACTCACCCGACAAATCATGGGACTAAAAATTATGGTGATGTCGAATTAGTTTACGATATGGGTAAAATTTCTGGAAAAATATATGATTCAGCTTTTGACAAAAGTCGATTTAAAAAACCAAAAATCTTCAATATTGAAACCCAAAATGATACTGTAGTTATTAAACCGTTAGAAAATCTACAAGGGACTATTCAACCAGGAGATAGAGCAGAACTTAAGTATATTTTTGCTGACTCTCAGAAAGGTAAAGCTGATCATAAATATATTTTTGGTATAGCTAAAGGTGACTCATGGGCTGGTGTATTATCAGCTGAGAAACTAGAGGATAAAACTAAACAATAATACGCCTCGTCATAAACTAAACGGCAGATCCCCTCTGCCGTTTTCATTTTTCTGGGATTGGATTTATGTTAGACTGAACCCCATTTTTCTCATTACATGATATCTTATGCTAGACATTGTTTTATACGAACCCGAAATTCCCCAAAATACCGGTAATATTATTCGTTTATGTGCTAATACGGGTTTCCGTTTACATTTAATTGAGCCACTGGGTTTTACTTGGGATGATAAGAAATTGCGCCGTTCTGGCTTGGATTATCATGAATTTGCCGAAATCAAACGCCACAAAACCTTTGAGGCATTTTTAGCTACCGAACAACCGAAACGTCTGTTTGCGTTAACCACGAAAGGATCTCTAGCACACAGTCATGTGCAATTTGAGTTAGGGGATTATTTAATGTTTGGCCCAGAAAGCCGTGGCATTCCGATGTCAATTTTGGACAGCTTACCGATGAGCCAAAAAATCCGTATTCCGATGACGGAAAATAGCCGGAGTATGAATTTATCGAATTCGGTGGCTGTGGCAGTGTATGAAGCCTGGCGCCAATTGGGTTACGGTGGTGCGGTGAATCTCTCGCAAAACTCACCAAAATAGCACCGCACTTGATGAATAAAAAGGTCGCTGATTTAATTGAGCGACCTTTTTTATTGGTTTCTATGGGCGTTAATGTTGTAACTTTTGATTCATATTAGCTTGCAACTGCTCAAGCATCGCGTAGCGTTTGCGATACATAGAGCGTTTGTTACTTGGAATACTGTCCATGTCTTTCATCGCAAATTGTACTGGTAATGCCCAGTAGTCTTTGAGCTCGCCCGCTGATTCGGCAAAAATCGCGTCATAATCCACCACATAACGTTTACTCTGAACAATACGTGATTTATTTTGATACTTATGTGGAATACCGAATAATGTGTGATATCCCAATGCATTCGTAAGGGCTTTCATCGCTTCCACCATCAAATAGGCAGGGCGTAAACCGTGACATTTTTTCGTTAATACTTTCACTAACTCTTTTGAACCCTCAAAGTTAGGTCCCTGAATCACCGCGATCAATAGCGCCTGTTCGACTTTACCAAAGGTCAATAAATAAATTAATTGTCCTGTTGGTTTATAACGCAATTCTAATGCCCAGTACCCTTCCATCGCTTGATGGTAATTCAAACAGAGATATAGTTCAAAATCCTCTATCACCTCACCAAAACACATCTCCTTTTCCCATAACTGCGGTAAGCCTAGTACGGTAAATGTTTCGGGTAAAAAACGCAAATTTTCGCAAATTGCGGCAAACCGTTGTTTGGTACTAAAACGCTTATCTAAAAAGCGATGTGCCAACGGATAACTAAAACTAGGGCGACGATTTAATAATCCGGCCAAAGTGGGATGCTGATTAATAAACTGCTCAAAACGTTTAATATTACTGCGATGCAATAATGAGCGTAAATGGAAGCGAAAACGTTTCAAACGATAGGATTTTTTGCCCTGATCGGGATATAAACGCATCGGATCAGGCCATTGATAAAAATTATCTATCATAAAATTCGGCTAATTAGAAATAAAGAGGGCTTATTTTCGCATAAATCCACTATTTTTTCATTTTTTTATATTCGCTTATAAGGTATTCTAGAGCCCTGAAAGGAGCCTTTATGTCTGATATAAAATTGAATTATCACAAAACCCATTTCCTCACCAGTGCACCCGATATTCGTGCCTTACCAGAAGACAGTGGCATTGAAATTGCCTTTGCCGGGCGCTCAAATGCGGGAAAATCCACCGCACTTAACGCCCTAACCAATCAAAAAAGTTTGGCGCGCACCTCAAAAACCCCGGGACGCACCCAATTAATCAATTTGTTTGAAGTGGAACCGCAATGTCGTTTAGTAGACTTACCCGGTTATGGCTACGCTGCCGTACCTGAACAAATGAAAATACAATGGCAAAAAGCCTTAGGTGAATACTTACAAAAGCGTCAATGTTTAGCCGGTGTGGTGATCTTAATGGATATTCGTCATCCGTTGAAAGATCTAGACCAGCAAATGATCGAATGGGCAGTCTCCTCTGAACTCCCAGTCCTACTTTTACTGACTAAAGCAGATAAACTCAGCCAAAGTGCAAGAAGTAAACAAGTAAAAATGGTACGTGAAGCCATTCTCCCTTTCCAAGGTGATGTCCAAGTTGAAGCCTTTTCTGCTTTAAATAAAACGGGCATTGATCGTCTTGCTGCCAAATTAGACAGTTGGTTTGCCCCTGTTTTAAGTGAATAGAAACATCGTTTCTGCGATCTAGATCGTAAAAAAGTGCGTACTTCCTGCCTAAGGAAACGCACTTTTTTATTATCTACCGGTTTTCTTTTGTTATCGGTGGAAAAAACCAATGTCTCTTGCAATTGTTTATAGTCGCGCGTCGATGGGGGTACAAGCTCCCTTAGTCACCATTGAGGTACATTTTAGTCCCGGTAAACCGCAATTCAACTTAGTCGGCTTACCCGAAAAAACAGTTAAAGAAGCACAAGATCGTGTGCGCAGTGCTTTGCTCAACGCCCAATTTAAATACCCTGCGAAACGTATTACCGTTAATCTTGCCCCCGCCGATTTACCCAAAGAAGGCGGACGATTTGATTTGCCTATCGCCATTGGCATGCTCGCAGCATCCGGTCAAATTGATCCACAAAAATTACAACAATTTGAATTTGTCGGTGAATTAGCATTAACTGGTGATCTACGCGCGGTACACGGTGTTATTCCCGCCATTCTTGCCGCACAAAAAGCCAAACGAAAAGTGATTCTTGCCAGTCAAAATGCCAATGAGGCTGCGTTAGTGTCGGATCAAGATTCCTATATTGCGCAACATTTACTTGAGGTGGTCAATTTCCTCAATGACCACTGTACATTGCCTTTAGCCTCTCAGGCCTCGCCACAGCAAGACACGCCCAGTTCACACGACAATCAAAAAGATCTCACTGATATTATTGGTCAACCTCATGCCAAACGTGCATTAACGATTGCAGCAGCGGGACAGCATAATTTGCTTTTCTTAGGTCCACCTGGTACGGGGAAAACCATGCTTGCTAGCCGATTAACCACCTTGTTGCCAGAAATGAGTGATCAAGAGGCCATCGAAACCGCTTCTGTGACTAGCCTTGTCCACAATGAACTCAATTTTCATAATTGGAAACAACGCCCCTTTCGCGCCCCACATCACAGTGCATCAACGCCTGCCTTAGTGGGCGGTGGTACAATACCTAAACCCGGGGAAATTTCACTGGCACACAATGGGGTGTTATTTCTTGATGAATTACCTGAATTTGAACGCAAAGTCTTAGATGCCCTACGCCAGCCGTTAGAAAGTGGTGAAATCATCATTTCACGCGCCAATGCCAAAATCCAATTCCCTGCGCGTTTTCAACTCATCGCAGCAATGAATCCTAGTCCAACAGGGCATTATCAAGGTACTCATAATCGAACCTCACCCCAACAGATTATGCGTTATCTCAATCGCTTATCAGGGCCATTCTTAGATCGTTTTGATTTATCCATTGAAGTCCCTTTATTACCACAAGGGGCATTACAAAACCAAACAGAGCGAGGGGAAACGAGTGCACAAGTGAGAGAACGTGTCTTAAAAGTCCGCGAAATGCAGCTGGCAAGGGCGGGAAAAATCAATGCCTACTTAACCAGTAAGGAAATTGAGCGAGATTGTCAAATCAGTGATAAGGATGCGTTATTTTTAGAAAACGCGTTAGCCAAGCTTGGCTTATCGGTGCGTGCATATCATCGCATTTTAAAAGTCGCTCGCACGATAGCCGATCTCAATGATGAGACTCAAATCCAGCAGGCTCACCTTGCTGAAGCCTTAGGTTATCGAGCAATGGATCGCTTATTGCAAAAGCTTACTTCGCTATAAAGCGTGGTAGAAAATTTGCAAAAAAGCCACCGCACTTATTGCAATAATTATTACGGGATGCCTCTTAACATCGGTATGGACTGATAAGGTGTACTTGATGTAGGGGCGGGCATCGAATTAAACAGAGGAATAAAAGGTTTCTCTGGTATCCCTTTTACCTCACGCCATAAACTACCCATACCGACGAGCTGTACATTATCCGGTAAGTGTTTTAATCCTGATTGTAACACCGCGACGGTATGTTTACGTGGATGTCCAATCGCGATGGCCGTGCCGTGTTTTTGTGCATAATGCACCGCACGTTGAAATTGGCGTTCAACATCCGCATAGGTGTCTTTATCATCTAGGAAAACATGACGATCAAGACTTTTTACCCCATACTCTTTGGCAATTTTGCTCGCCACACTGCGTCCAATGGTACGGCTATCCAGAAAAAATAAATGTTGCGCTTTTAATTCTTGCATTAATTTGCTCATTAAATCCGCGTCAGAGGTTGCCGCACTGCCCATATGGTTATTCATCCCAATGGCGTGAGACACAATGTCTTTCGCGGTTTGGACCCGTTGTTGTACTTCCGCTTGGTGCATTCCCACACGCAATCCACCCGTTTCGATTCGCTGATTACCTAAAGGCTGCATGGGCATATGGATAAGGACATCTCGCCCTTGTTGATGTGCCTGTTCGTTGCGTTGGCGTGCATGTGGGGCAGATGGGATAATCGCCACCGAAATTTCTTTCGGTAGTGCATAAACTTGTGCATCTTCTTTTTGGTGATAACCAATGTCATCAATCACAATGGCTAACTTGGCAGGCTGTGCCACCGCCATACTGATCCCAAATAGGCCAAAAATTACCGCACTTTTTACCCTCTTTACCCCGATTATCGTCATTTCAACCAACCTACTGGATTGACTGCGACACCTTTACGCCGAATTTCAAAATACAGGGAAGATTGTGCTTGTCCACCACTACTCCCGACTTCCGCAATTTTTTGTCCTGCCTTCACAAATTGGCCTTCTTTCACGGTCACAGATTGATTATAGCCATAAAGACTTAAATCATTTTCACCATGTTTAACAATGACCATCAGCCCATAACCTTGTAGCCAGTTCGCTAAAATCACGCGACCTTCTGCAATACTCTTAACCGCCGTTCCCGCACTCGCACCAATGACCATCCCTTTCCAACGCAATTCTCCCATTTGAGTGGTACCAAAACTATTTAAAATTTTGCCTGAAACAGGGTAAGCGTATTGCTTATTCGGTTTACCTAGCCCACTTGAACTTGCCATTAATTGCTTTTCTTGAGCCGTCGGCTGATAGGGTTTTTGCGTTTTCTTTTCTTCCGCTTGTTTTTTCTGTGCGTAGGCTTCACGCTCACGTTGTTCTTGTTGACGTGCAACTTGTTCGGCACGTTGAATTTCTTTTCGAAGCGCATTTTCGTTGGCGCGCAAGGTTTCTAAACGCGTTTCATCTCGAGATAAATTACGGTTAAGCTGGTTTAAAGTCGATTGACGTTGTTGTTGGACTTTTTGCAGATCTTGTTGCTGTTTTTTCTGTTGCGATAATTGGCTTTGTTGCGTTTTTTGTTGCGCAATAATGGTGGCTTTTTCTTGTGCTAATTGCGCTTGTGTCGCTTTGAGCTCCTCAATTAACGCCAAACGTGCTTGGTTCATATGCGCATAATATTGTTTTAAGCGATCGGCATTTTTCGCCTCTTCTGACAACATCCGCTCGAAAGTAGATGGATTCACACCCGAACGATAAGCAGAATCCAATTGCTGGGCTAATTTTTGTTTCTGTTCACGTTCTTGCTTCTCTAAGCGCTTAATTTGTTTTTCTGTGTCGCTAATCATCTTGCGACTTTCTTTTAGCTCCGTTTCGGTTTGTCGTAATTGGGTAAGCACTTGATTGATCTGTGTTTCTTGATCTTTTAAATGCGATTGTAATTTTTGCTGCGCTTTTTTTTGCTCCGCAATTTTCTGTTCTTGTTGTTTGATTTGTTGCTGAATTTTAGCTAAATCATTGGCAAAGCCATTGACCGATATGCACAATAAAGCACAACAAAGTGCGGTCAATTTTTTTCGTTTTTTATCCTGATAAAATGTAAACCACATTGCAAAACTTTCCCTCAAAATCAATCTCATTAAATATAGCATTATTTGTACACTGGCTCTAAACCTAATTTTTCATTAAATATTTGCGACAGATCAGAAAAGCAAAGCTTTTCCCTTTTAAAACAGACCGTTTTTTGCTATAACTTGATGTAGTTTTTTTATTAACATTGAGGAGATTTTTTATGGAATTGGTCTTTATTCGACACGGTTTCAGTGAGTGGAATGCCAAAAACTTATTCACTGGCTGGCGTGATGTCAACTTAACAGAACGCGGTATTGAAGAAGCAAAATCAGCTGGCAAAAAATTACTTGAAGCGGGTTTTGAGTTTGATATTGCTTTCACTTCAGTTTTAACTCGCGCAATCAAAACCTGTAATATTGTGTTAGAAGAATCTAACCAACTTTGGATCCCCCAAGTAAAAAACTGGCGCTTAAATGAACGTCACTACGGTGCACTACAAGGCTTAGATAAAAAAGCCACCGCTGAACAATATGGTGATGAGCAAGTCCATATTTGGCGCCGTTCTTACGATATCTCTCCTCCAGATTTAGATCCACAAGATCCACATTCTGCACATAATGACCGTCGTTACGCACACTTGCCAAGTGATGTGGTACCAAATGCAGAAAACTTAAAAATTACCCTTGAGCGTGTTTTACCTTTCTGGGAAGACCAAATTGCCCCAGCTTTACTGGCGGGTAAACGTGTCCTTGTGACAGCGCACGGTAATTCATTACGCGCATTGGCAAAACACATTGAAGGCATTTCTGATGCGGATATTATGGATTTAGAAATCCCAACTGGTCAGCCATTAGTGTACAAATTAGACGATAACTTAAAAGTCGTTGAAAAATACTACCTTTAATTGAAATGAAGTAATAAAAAATCGGGGCAATTGTCCCGATTTTTCTTTTATCCAAAGAAAACGGTGTAATGGACAAAATGGTTGCTAAAAAGTCCAAAACGCTTTCAAGTGGACAAAATGGTTGCTAATAATATTTTTTAGATTATTAGCAACTTTTCTTATTTAAAAAATCCTTAATAAACACTATCTTACGCTTTTTATTTAATCCATTGTGATTT
>JBLUWJ010000049.1:0-9298 GCA_049888895.1 Bisgaard Taxon 45
TTCTGCTCACCGCTTAAGCTTTTCCGCTCCATACGCAAAGCGTATGGTTTTTATAGCTAGACAAAGTCTAGCTATAAATAAAAAAGCTAGAATATTGATTATTCTAGCTTTTTTGAATTTCTGGTGGAGCTGGCGGGAGTTGAACCCGCGTCCGAAATTACTCTACCTTCAGCACTACACGTTTAGTCTCGTCTTTAATTTCATTTACCCACTGCGGACAGACACGCGATAGATAAACTAGCTTGATTCAATTTAACGCTTCGATCCTCAAGCGGAGGCGTCCACGCGATCTCGTTTGAATTTGACTCCTCTTGATCCCCGTCTTACGAGCAGAAGCTAGGGAGAGAAGGCTATGAGCAGGTTATTAAGCTGCTAAAGCGTATTGTTCGTCGTTTGCGACTATTTTTTTGCGGTTTATTTACGAGGCCTACCGCACCTCGACGTGCGCCTTGGGCTTCGCTAATCCCGTCGAATCCAGAATCAGCCCCAAAAAGTTGGCTTAGTCTAGCAAAAATCCCCCGTAAATAAAAGCATTTTACGGCATTATTCAACATAATCCTAAATATAGAGACTATGTTGATGAACAGAGGGAAAGTAAAATTTTTGTTGGGAAAAAGGTGAGTGGTAGAGTGAATATGCGTTTCTCAATGTTGTTCGAAAGCACGGCAAATTATCTGATTTTGTACATAATCTATGGGATAGATAAAAAAGATTGGAATTAAAACTTGATATTTTTATGTAAAAGGCTATAATGCACCAATATTTCGGACGCGGGGTGGAGCAGCTTGGTAGCTCGTCGGGCTCATAACCCGAAGGCCGTCGGTTCAAATCCGGCCCCCGCAACCACTTTACAGACAGTTCAGTAAAGAAACCCCTAAATTATGGGGTTTTTTCGTATCTGAATGAGGAATTTTATGTAAGGACTGAACATGCGAGTCCTTTTTTTACGTCTAAAATTTAAGATTGGCTTATTGGGTGTGTTGAAATTACCCATGAATAAGACATTCTATGACAGATGTGTTTAAGTATCCTACATAGTGAGAGAGGTAATTTTGGCAACCTTAGAACAAAAGTTACAAGACTTGTTACAAAGCTCAGTAGAAGATTTAGGTTGTGAGCTTTGGGGCATTGAATGTCAGCGTGCTGGTCGCTATTTAACAGTGCGTTTATATATTGATAAAGAAGGTGGCGTTACAGTAGAAGATTGTGCAGATGTGAGTCGCCAGGTAAGTGCGGTTTTAGATGTGGAAGATCCGATTGCCGATAAATATAACCTTGAAGTGTCTTCACCAGGGTTAGATCGTGCGTTATTCACATTAGAGCAATATCAACGTTATCTTGGACAAGAGATTGTTGTGCATTTACGTATTCCTGTTTTGGATCGTCGTAAATGGCAAGGTAAATTAGAAAAAATTGAGAATGATATGTTGACCCTAATTGTCGATGGGCAAGAACACGTTTTGGTATTTGGCAATATTCAAAAGGCCAATATTATTCCTAAATTCTAAAAGGAGCAAACAGAGCAATGAGTAAAGAACTTTTATTGGCTGCAGAAGCGGTATCAAATGAAAAATTATTACCACGTGAAAAGATTTTTGAAGCGTTAGAAAGTGCACTCGCCCTTTCAACCAAAAAGAAGTATGAGCAAGAAATTGATGTGCGTGTAGTGATCAACACGAAAACAGGTGAATTTGATACCTTCCGTCGTTGGTTGGTTGTGGACGAAGTCACTAATCCGACCAAAGAAATCACCTTAGAAGCGGCACAATTTGATGATCCTAATATTCAGTTAGGCGATTATGTTGAAGATCAAATTGAATCAGTCGCTTTTGATCGTATCACCATGCAAACGGCACGTCAGGTGATTAGCACTAAAATTCGTGAGGCAGAACGAAATAAAGTCGTCGAGCAATTCCGTTCTCAAGAAGGTGAGATTGTGACGGGTACGGTGAAAAAAGTTAACCGTGACAATATTGTGTTGGATTTAGGTCAACAAGCTGAAGCGGTGATGTTACGTGAAGATATGCTGCCGCGTGAAAACTTCCGTCCGGGTGACCGTGTACGTGGTGTACTTTATAAAGTCAGCCCAGAAAGCAAAGGGGCACAATTATTTGTTACCCGTGCGAAACCAGAAATGTTAATTGAATTATTCCGCATTGAAGTGCCCGAAATTGGTGAAGAACTGATCGAAATTAAAAATGCGGCCCGTGATCCAGGCTCTCGCGCCAAAATTGCCGTGAAAAGTAATGATAAGCGCATCGATCCTGTCGGTGCTTGTGTGGGGATGCGTGGTGCGCGTGTTCAAGCTATTACCAATGAGTTAGGTGGTGAGCGTGTGGATATCGTCCTTTGGGATGATAATCCAGCACAATTTGTGATCAATGCGATGGCGCCTGCAGATGTAAGCTCGATTGTAGTGGATGAAGATTCTCACTCAATGGATATTGCCGTTGAATCAGCCAATCTTGCCCAAGCGATCGGTCGTAATGGTCAAAATGTCCGTTTAGCGACCCAGTTAACAGGCTGGACATTAAACGTGATGACCACCGATGAGTTAAACCAAAAACATCAAGCAGAAGATAATAAGGTCTTGAAATTATTTATGAATGCATTAGAAATCGATGAGGATTTTGCGCATATCTTAATTGAAGAAGGTTTCTCGACATTAGAAGAATTGGCTTATGTTTCGGTAAGTGAATTAACCGCAATTGACGGCCTAGAAGATGAAGATTTGGTTGAAGAATTGCAAGCACGTGCTAAAAATGCGATTACTGCCGCAGCATTAGCAGAAGAAGAAGCGTTAAAACAAGCACAGATTGAAGATCGTTTACTCGCACTAGAGGGGATGAATCGTCATATCGCATTGAAATTAGCCGAAAAACACATTACTACGCTGGAAGAACTTGCAGAACAAGGTGTTGATGATTTAGCGGATATTGAAGATTTGACCGCAGAGCAAGCCGCTGATTTTATTATGGCTGCACGTAATATCTGTTGGTTCAGTGAGTAATTGGAGGAGTTAAAAATGACAGAAGATGTAAAAAAAGCCGATGGGGCTGCCCCAAAAAAACTGAGTTTACAGCGTAGAACGAAAACCACTGTCAGTACGACGGCAGGCGGTAAAGCGAAAGAGGTGCAAGTTGAAGTCCGTAAAAAACGTACGGTGCCAACAGATGCAGCACAAAAAGCGGAAGAAGCAAGGTTGAAAGCAAAACAAGAAGCGGACAGATTAGCTGCAGAAAAAGCGAAGAAAGAAGCGGAAGAAAAAGCACGATTAGATGCTGAAAAAGCAAAACAGGCAAAAGCAGAAGAAGCGAAAAAAGCACAAGCTGTGACACCTTCAGCAAAAGCCATTGATACAGAGAAAGAAAAACGTCGTGCAGAGGAAGCAGAATTACGTCGTAAAGCGGATGAACTCGCCCGCCAAAAAGCAGAAGAGTTAGCCCGTAAGGCTGCGGAAGAAGCGAAACGCTATGCCGAGTTAAGTGAAGAAGAGTCAGAGAGTGACAGTAGTGAAGACTATGCGGATTATCATTTAACCTCCACTTATGCACGTGAAGCGGAAGATGAAGAAGCGCGTCGTAAAGAAAACCGTAATCGTAGTGGTAAAAATAAGGTTGCTAAAGCGAAAAAAGGTGGTCGCGAAGAAGAAAGTTCAAAAACAGAACGCGAATCTAATCGCCGTAACCACCAAAAAGACGGTAAAGGCGGTAAAGGTAAGCAAGCGAAGAAAGGCAGTACGTTACAACAAGCCTTTACCAAACCAGCACAAGCAGTGAACCGTGATGTGGTGATTGGTGAAACCATTACCGTGGCTGAGCTTGCCAATAAAATGGCTGTTAAAGCGACAGAAGTGATTAAAACCATGATGAAAATGGGCGCAATGGCGACCATTAACCAAGTGATTGATCAAGAAACGGCACAACTTGTGGCAGAAGAAATGGGCCATAAAGTGATCATTCGTAAAGAGAATGAACTTGAAGAATCGGTAATGAGCGATCGTGATGTCGATGCAGAATTAGTGACACGTGCACCTGTAGTCACCATCATGGGTCACGTTGACCATGGTAAAACCTCATTACTTGACTACATTCGTAAAGCGAAAGTTGCCTCTGGTGAAGCGGGTGGGATTACGCAACATATCGGTGCATACCATGTGCAAACCGATGATGGCAAAATGATCACTTTCTTAGATACACCGGGACACGCAGCCTTTACCTCTATGCGTGCACGTGGCGCGAAAGCGACAGACATCGTGGTGCTTGTTGTGGCCGCGGATGATGGTGTGATGCCTCAAACTATCGAAGCGATTCAACACGCAAAAGCAGCGGGTGTACCGATCGTTGTAGCCGTCAACAAAATTGATAAACCAGAAGCGAACCCAGAGCGTGTTGAAACAGAATTACTACAACACGAAGTCGTCGCGGAAAAATTCGGTGGTGAGACACAGTTTGTGTATGTTTCAGCGAAGAAAGGGACGGGTGTGGACGAGTTGCTTGAAGCGATCTTATTGCAATCTGAAGTGCTTGAGCTCACTGCGGTCAAAGACGGTATGGCGACTGGGGTTGTGATTGAATCTTATCTGGATAAAGGACGTGGTCCAGTAGCAACGATTCTTGTTCAAACCGGTACATTACACCGTGGTGATATTGTCCTTTGTGGGTTTGAATATGGTCGTGTGCGTGCAATGCGTAACGAAAATGGTAAAGATGTGGCAAGTGCGGGTCCGTCAATTCCAGTTGAAGTATTAGGGCTTTCGGGCGTGCCAGCAGCGGGTGATGAAGCAACGGTTGTGCGTGATGAGAAAAAAGCACGTGAAGTGGCGTTATACCGTCAAGGTAAATTCCGTGAAGTGAAATTAGCGCGTCAACAAAAAGCGAAATTGGAAAATATGTTTACCAATATGGCGGAAGGTGATGTGGCTGAATTGAACGTGATTGTGAAAGCGGACGTACAAGGTTCTGTGGAAGCGATTTGCCAGTCATTAAATGAACTTTCTACGGCTGAAGTGAAAGTGAAAGTGGTGGGTTCTGGTGTCGGTGGTATCACGGAAACGGATGCAACCTTAGCCGCGGCATCAAATGCGATTGTACTAGGCTTTAACGTACGTGCCGATGCATCTGCTCGCCGTATTATCGAATCAGAAAACATTGATTTACGTTACTACTCAATCATTTATGAACTATTAAACGAAATCAAAGCCGCGATGAGCGGTATGTTACAACCTGAATTCAAACAAGAAATCATCGGTCTTGCAGAAGTGCGTGATGTCTTCCGCCATCCGAAATTTGGTGCAATCGCAGGTTGTATGGTGACTGAAGGTATCGTCAAACGTAACAATCCAATCCGTGTATTACGTGACAACGTGGTTATTTTTGAAGGCGAACTTGAATCATTACGTCGCTTTAAAGATGATGTGGCAGAAGTCCGTAACGGTATGGAATGTGGTATCGGCGTGAAGAACTACAACGATGTGAAAGTCGGCGACCAAATCGAAGTATTTGAAGTGGTTGAGATCAAACGTTCGATCTAATCATTGATAACGAATGAAACAGGCGGAGAGCTTAATGCTCTCCGTTTTTTTATGCTAATAAGGAGATAAAATTTTTAAAAAATGACCGCACTTCAGGCTAATTAACGGATAAAGAATGTGGGGGGGAAAGCTGACATTTCCCCACTATTTACAAATAAATCCGTCCTGTTGTCCGAGACAGACTGCTTGTAAACCGATATAAGCAGGTACGGCTAAAATGCCTGTTGAAACATCCGCAATTGCGGCAAAAGGAGTGAGTAGTAGCGTGCCTGCACTTATATTTTGACCAGCAGGGAGATGTTCAATCTCCGTATGTATTTCTACTGTTTCAGAGAATGGATATTGATTTTTCGCGGCATAGTTTGTCCCAGCTTTTGGCAAATAACGCTGACCAACCAAATCAATCTCACGATACCAAATTTGTTTTTCTCGATTTAATTTTTCTAAATCAGTTTTGGATTTATATTGCTTAATCATGTCGTAGAAGCCAGATTTATAGGCAAGATTTTTAAAGCCGAGATCATGGGCGGTTTTCAATTGCTGTTTGCTCAATTTACGCAGATCTAAGGCTAAATAAAGGTGAGTACTAATTTCATTCGGTTTTTCTTTGGTACTATTGACTATCCCCATCTGTGAGTACAGATATTGTTTGAAAGGTAAGTGGGCTAGTTTAGCAATAAGTTGTTTCTCTTTCGGCTTCTGTTCTTCTAATACATAATGATATTTTTCGCCGAATACCGCAATTTTTTTATCTGCGGTTAGAGCAAAGAAATAAAGATTATCTTTTTCCACACTAAAACGTACCCTCTCAGGTTCTTCATGTCTGTCATGCAATGCTTCCAGCATCCCTCCCTGACAACCAATCAATAGCAAGTACGATAATAAAACCAAGAAATAAGGTTTGGAAAAATGCATAATGCCTCCTGATTTATTGCGAAACGCTTTCATACCATAAACATTTTGTCCAAAATAAGCAATCTTGCCACTGAATGTTTTCTGTTGGTCGAAATATTAAAAAATCGGGTACAACAATTAAATAAAATTGTCTGGATTGTTCAGTTATCTGTATTAAAAATGCAGGATTTATGCCAAAATACATCTCTTTATTTTAAATAGGATAAGGAAAGCGAATGGCAAGAGAATTTAAACGTAGTGATCGTGTTGCGCAAGAGATTCAAAAAGAAATTGCGGTGATTCTACAACGTGAAGTCAAAGATCCTCGTATTGGCATGGTGACTGTTTCTGATGTAGAAGTGTCCAGTGATCTCGCCTATGCAAAGGTGTTTGTGACGTTCTTATTTGATAATGATGAAGCTGCGATTGAGTCGGGTATGAAAGGTTTGGAAAAAGCGTCACCTTATATTCGTAGTTTATTAGGTAAAGCAATGCGTTTACGTATTGTGCCTGAAATTCGTTTTATTTATGACCGTTCTTTAATTGAAGGGATGCGTATGTCTAATTTAGTCAGCAATGTGATTCGTGAAGATAAAGCTCGCCATGTTGATGACAAAGATGTGGTATCTGAGGAAAAATAATGTCAAGACCTCGTAAACGCGGACGTGATATTGATGGCGTTTTTTTGCTCGATAAACCACAAGGAATGAGCTCAAATGACATTATGCAAAAGGTCAAACGTGTGTTCCAAGCCAATAAAGCGGGGCATACTGGTGCATTAGATCCCTTGGCCACGGGGATGTTACCCATTTGTTTAGGGGAAGCGACGAAATTTTCCCAGTTTTTGTTAGATGCGGATAAACGTTATCAAGTCACCGCAAAATTAGGGGAACGTACCGATACATCCGATGCGGAAGGGCAAGTGGTTGAAACGCGAACAGTAAACATTTCGGAGCAAGATATTCTCGCCGCGTTACCCCATTTCCGAGGTGAGTTAATGCAAGTGCCGACCATGTTTTCTGCGTTAAAACATCAAGGTAAGCCTTTGTATGAGTATGCACGAGCCGGTATAACAGTAGAACGCGAAGCACGTCCCATTACGATTTTTGAACTGAACTTTATTGCCTATGAAGCCCCTTATTTAACGTTAGAGGTGCATTGTTCAAAAGGCACCTATATTCGCACCTTAGTGGATGATTTAGGTGAATATTTGGGCTGTGGCGCGCATGTGACGGTATTACGTCGGACTGCTGTTGCTAATTACCCGCTTGAGGCGATGATGGATTGGGACAGTTTACAACATTTAGCTAATCAGCAAGATCTGGCTTTGTTAGATCAGCATTTATTACCGACCGACAGTGCTGTGGCAAAACTGCCTGCGTTGCACTTGAATGAACAGCAAACAAAAGCAATTGGCTTTGGACAACGCGTAAAATTTGACAATCCCGAGCGATTATATGGTCAGGTGCGTTTATTTTCCGAGACGCAACAATTTTTAGGTGTGGCATTGGTAGATGAACAAAATGTCATTCGACCGCAACGTTTAGTTACGCAGAATCACTAAAGTAGCGAAAAAAAGAAAATCCACCGTGTTGTTAAGTGCGGTGGATTTTTTTATTTATTTACTGGTTTGAAAGTTTATTTTACCGTTACACGTGCAAACTTACGTTTCCCCACTTGATAAACGGCGGTACTTGCTTTGATAACTAATTTGGCATCTTCGACTTTTTCACCGTCAATTTTCACGCCACCTTGTTGCACCATACGGTTTGCTTCAGAGGTTGAGGTGACTAATCCCGCTTCTTTTAACAAGTTTGCTAAGCCCATTTCACCTTCAAAGGTCAATTCAGGCATTTCATCAGGTATCGCACCTTTTTGGAAACGATTAATAAATTCTTGTTCTGCAGCTTCTGCGTCAGCTTCACTATGGAAACGGGCAATGATTTCTTTGGCAAGTAACACTTTGATATCACGTGGGTTACGTCCGTTTTCAACTTCTTGTTTTAATTGGGCAATTTCGGTCAATGGGCGGAAAGACAGTAAGTCATACCAATCCCACATGAGCTCATCGGAAATTGACATCACTTTACCGAACATTTCGCTTGGACTTTCCGCAACACCAATGTAATTACCCAGTGATTTCGACATTTTTTTCTCACCATCTAACCCGACTAACAATGGTAAGGTGATGGCGACTTGTGGTTTTTGACCGGCTGATTTTTGTAATTCACGCCCCACTAATAAATTGAATTTTTGGTCTGTACCCCCTAATTCAATATCTGCATCCAAGGCCACAGAATCATAACCTTGTAATAGAGGATAAATAAATTCATGAATCGCGATAGGCTGGTTGTTGCTAAAACGTTTTTTGAAATCATCACGTTCTAACATACGAGCAACCGTATAATTTGAGGTTAAACGAATCATGCCTTCTGTCCCTAATTCACCTAACCAGCTTGAGTTAAACACAATACGGGTTTTTTGTGGATCTAAAATTTTATAGATTTGTTGCTTGTAGGTTTCGGCATTGCGTAAGACATCGTCACGGCTGAGTGGTGGTCGCGTGGTATTCTTGCCAGAAGGGTCGCCTACCATCCCAGTAAAGTCACCAATTAAGAAAATGACTTCGTGGCCGAACTGCTGAAATTGACGTAATTTATTTAATACGACGGTGTGTCCTAAATGGATATCAGGGGCTGTTGGGTCAGCACCTAATTTTACGCGCAAAGGGCGATTTTCCTTTAATTTTTCAATTAAGTCTGCTTCTGAAAGAATTTCATCTACACCACGTTTAAGTTCAGCAAGAACCGTATTGATATCCGTCATTCTAATGTCCTGTTTTATTTTGGCTAAAACTCTACATTATAGTGA
>JBLUWJ010000050.1:0-8768 GCA_049888895.1 Bisgaard Taxon 45
TTATAGCAGAAAGGACAGTTTTTTGTTCATATTTCAAAAAAGTGGCTTAAAGTCTTGTACTATAAGGCTCCAAGCCACTTTTTAGCAACCATTTTGTCCATTACACCAAGAAAACGTGCGCTCAACATCACCGCACATTTTCTCTACTGCAGATTACGCTAAACTGTGGTGTAAATCTTGTAGCGAATATACCTCTGAATCATCAAGGTACTCCACACTACCTGCTAAGGCTTCAGCACCTGCCAAGGTGGTTTGTAACATCACTTTTTGCTGTAATGCACTCCGTCGAATCGCATGGCCATCAGTCACCGTTTCAGCTAGCCCACTCACCGTATTGATCACTATCGCAATCTCACCATTTTTAATGGCATCAACAATATTTGGACGCCCTTCACGTACTTTATTAATAATTTGTACTGCAACACCATGCTCACGTAAGAATTTTGCGGTGCCTAATGTCGCACATAAGCCGTAACCTGCCTCTTGTAATTGGCGTGCAATCGGTAATAAACGCGGTTTATCCACATCATTAACAGACAAAAACACTTTGCCTGTTTTTGGAATACGTTCACCGGCACCAAGTTGTGCTTTCAAGAAGGCTTCTGCAAAGGTTTTGCCTACCCCCATCACTTCACCGGTTGAACGCATTTCCGGGCCTAATACCGTATCGACGCCCGGGAATTTGATGAACGGAAATACGGCTTCTTTCACCGAATAGAAAGGCGGGATCACTTCGCTTTGAATGCTTTGTGCTTTCAAGCTTTCACCCGCCATCACTCGAGCCGCAATTTTCGCCAATGGACGACCTGTCGCTTTGCTCACAAACGGTACCGTACGGCTCGCACGTGGGTTAACTTCTAACACATAAATCACCCCGTCTTGTACCGCAAATTGTACATTCATCAACCCTTTTACCCCTAATGCAAATGCCATCTCTGCCGTTTGGCGACGAATTTCATCTTGCACCATTTGGCTTAAAGAGTAAGGTGGTAATGAACAAGCCGAATCTCCACTGTGGATTCCAGCCTCTTCAATATGTTGCATAATGCCACCAATCACCACTTGCTCACCGTCACAGATACAATCAACATCCACCTCAATGGCATTATTTAAGAAGTGATCTAATAAAATTGGGCTGTCATTGGAAACCGATACTGCTTCACGCATATAACGTTTTAATTCTTCCACGTTATACACAATTTGCATCGCACGTCCTCCTAAAACATAAGATGGACGCACCACTAACGGATACCCCACTTCTTCGGCTAATCTCACCGCGTCTTCCGCATTGCGCGCAGTGCGATTGGTAGGTTGTTTTAGGTTTAATTTATGCAGAATTTGTTGAAAACGTTCACGGTCTTCCGCGGCATCAATGCTGTCTGCAGATGTCCCAATAATGTTCACCCCATTAGCATATAAATCGTTAGCAAGTTTGAGTGGCGTTTGACCACCATAATGCACAATCACGCCATACGGTTTTTCCACATGGATAATCTCAAGCACGTCTTCTAGCGTTAATGGCTCAAAATAAAGACGATCAGAGGTATCAAAATCCGTCGATACCGTTTCAGGGTTACAGTTCACCATAATGGTTTCAAAACCTGCTTCACGCAACGCAAGTGAGGCGTGCACACAGCAATAATCGAACTCAATTCCTTGCCCAATACGGTTCGGTCCCCCACCTAAAATCATGATTTTTTTCTTATCTGATGGACGGCTTTCACATTCTTCTTCATACGTAGAATATAAGTAAGCTGTATCGGAGGTAAATTCACCCGCACAGGTATCCACCCGTTTATAAACTGGGTGTAAATTTAAAGAAACACGTTTATTTCTGACCGCACTTTCCTCTGACTTGGTTAATTGAGCAATACGTTTATCTGAGAAACCTTTACGTTTTAAACGGCGGAGTTCCGCATAATCCAACTCAGCTAAGGTACGTTTCTCAAGGGCAAGCTCTTCTAGTACCAAATCTTGAATTTGGATTAAGAACCATGGATCAATTTTACTGTAATGATGAACTTCGTCTAAAGTGAAGCCTGCACCAAATGCATCGGCAACATAAAGAATACGAATAGGTCCCGGATTACCCAATTCCTGACGAATTTTTTCTGACTCTTCCGACATTAAATTAAAGCCACAAATGCCTGTTTCTAAGCCACGCAAAGCTTTTTGTAAGGATTCTTGGAACGTCCGTCCCATTGCCATCACTTCCCCCACTGATTTCATTTGTGTGGTTAAGCGATCATCGGCTTTAGGGAATTTCTCAAAGGCAAAACGAGGTACTTTAGTCACCACATAATCGATAGAGGGTTCAAAAGAAGCAGGAATTAAGCCACCTGTAATGTCATTACGTAGCTCATTTAAGGTATAACCGACGGCTAATTTTGCGGCTACTTTGGCAATCGGAAAACCGGTCGCTTTAGACGCAAGGGCTGAAGAACGACTCACACGCGGGTTCATTTCAATCACGATCATTTCCCCATTTTCTGGGTTAATCGCAAATTGGACGTTTGAACCACCGGTATCGACACCAATTTCACGCAAGACGGCAATCGACGCATTACGCATGATTTGGTATTCTTTATCGGTTAAGGTTTGTGCTGGTGCAACGGTAATCGAATCCCCCGTATGCACGCCCATTGGGTCAAAGTTTTCAATCGAGCACACAATAATGCAGTTATCTGCTTTATCACGCACCACTTCCATTTCATATTCTTTCCAACCCAATACCGATTGTTCAATTAATAATTCATGGGTCGGTGAGGCATCAAATCCTCGTTCACAAATCGCATAAAACTCATCTTTGTTATACGCAATCCCACCGCCAGATCCCCCCATAGTAAAAGACGGACGAATCAAGGTTGGGAAACCGACTTCCGCTTGTGCCGCCCACGCTTCTTCAAAGCTATGGCAAACAAACGATTTTGGTGTACTTAAACCAATTTTTTCCATGGCCTCTTTAAAACGACCACGGTCTTCTGCTTTATCAATGGCATCTTCTTTCGCGCCAATAAGTTCCACATTGTATTTTTTCAACACGCCGTTTTTGGATAAATCCAACGCGCAGTTCAACGCGGTTTGTCCCCCCATGGTGGGTAAAATGGCATCGGGACGTTCTTTTTCGATAATTTTCTCAACGGTTCGCCATTCAATCGGCTCAATATAGGTGACATCCGCCATGTCTGGATCGGTCATAATCGTAGCAGGGTTAGAATTCACTAACACCACTTTATAACCCTCTTCACGCAACGCTTTACACGCCTGTGCACCAGAATAGTCAAATTCACACGCTTGCCCAATCACGATTGGCCCCGCGCCGATGATTAATATCGTCTTTATATCTGTACGTTTTGGCATTTTTGTTCTCTCTCTGTAAAACGATTAAAAATTTAACCGCACTTTTGTTTAGCTTGAATCATGTCAGGCTTAGGCCTGTGACTTTAAAGTTGTGATACGCTGTCAATGCAATACAACGCCTTTCATTCGGTGACAATATTCATTGCTCAGCATATAAGGTGGCAAAGTCATCTTTATTCGGGTCTGCATTCCAAACGTATTCTGTCTGATTGGCGATCTGATACACAAGCTCTTTACCAAACTGATCACAAATAAAACCTAAGGTCATATCCATTCCTGCAGACACACCCGATGAAGTATAAAACTTGCCTTCCCTTACCCAACGAGCAACAGCTTTCCATTTCACATGTGGATTTATTTGACGAACCCATTCAAATGCTAATTTATTGGATGTCGCCCATTTTCCATCTAGCTGTTTCGTGGCAGCCAATAAAGCGGAGCCTGTACAAACACTCAGACAAAACTCAGCCTCATCCACAAGTTCGGTTAACCAAGTTAAAAATGGCATATCTTTGACTAACTGGCGTGTACCTTGTCCACCAGGAATCAGCAATATACTTTTTTCCGGTAAACATGTGACAGAAACAGTCTCTATTTTAAAACCTTGACGACTTTTAATCGGTCCACCTTGCTTAGAAATATAATGAAGCTGTACTTTAGGCACTCGGAACAGAAACTCAATCGGTCCCATTAAGTCTAGCGTTTCGTAATCATCAAATAATAAGCAATAAATATTCATTTTTCGAGTTTCTTACTGTACAGGCGCTTAACCATTTCTTTGACTTGCTTCACCACTCGGCACCCAAAACTCTCCACGCCCTACTGCAATCACTTCACCGCCCACATAAATGCGTTGAGTGTCATCAACTTTCAAAGTTAAACGGTTTGGACGTTGGATCTCATCGCCTTGATAAATGCGCCAATTAAGTGGCGTTAAACCGTTTTTAAGGCATAAGCCCCCTAAATTTGCAGCCGCTGAACCCGTCCCGGGATCTTCGACAACCGCACCGTTTGAACCAAAAAAGAGTCGCACATTGGCTTGATTTTGTTCTACAAACCAAAGATAAAGCGCAGATTGTTTCACAATTTGCTGAAAAAGTGCGGGATGAATTTGGCAAGTTTTAAGGGCGTTGAGAGAAGTCAATTGGATCAGTAATTGGCGACTGCTGGTATTAACCCACGCAATTTGAGCAATATCTGACTCGCTTAAACCTAATAATTGCGTATATTGAGGAAGATTGTCATCAATCACCTCCACGTCAATATAGTTTTGTAAACCAAAGCAAATCTGCTTCGCTTCATGACACAATTTCACCAAGCCCGCTTGCGTTTGTAAAAGATAAGTTTTGGGTAGGTTTAACTGTTGATGTAACACAAACGCCGCACCAATCGTTGGATGACCAGCAAAAGGCAATTCATAATCAGGGGTAAAAATGCGTAATTTTCTTACCGCACTGTTTTCTGTTGCTTGATGGACAAAAACGGTTTCGGATAGGTTAAATTGACGTGCAATTAACTGCATTTGTTGATCGGTCAGTCCATCAGCTTGAGGAAAAACCGCTAACGGATTGCCGCCAAAATAGGTTTCGGCAAACACATTAACCAAGTGATATGCATAAGGGGTTAACATCATCAAGCCTCAAAAGTTGAATGAAAGTGCGGTCATAATTTGATAAATAGGGCGTAGTACTATCTCAACCTATCCCGCGCATCACTAATGATGCGCGGCATAAGTCGATAGCTGACTTAAATTTGCTTTACGCATTTCATTAATAAATTTATCAAATAAATAAGCCACATCATTCGGCCCCGGACTTGCCTCAGGATGCCCTTGGAAAGAAAACGCAGACTGTTCCGTTAATTCAATACCTTGCACGGAATTGTCAAATAATGAACGGTGTGTCACGCGCACATGACTTGGCAAGCTTGCCTCATCTACTTCGAAACCGTGGTTTTGGCTCGTAATCAACACTTTTTGTGTATTTAAATCCTGCACTGGGTGATTGGCACCATGGTGGCCAAATGCCATTTTCTTCGTTTTTCCACCCACGGCTAGACCCAATAGCTGATGGCCAAGACAAATACCAAAAATCGGTTTCTTTGAAGCTAATAAGGTTTGAATAGCAGAAATAGCATATTCACAAGGTTCAGGATCACCTGGTCCATTAGACAAGAAAATGCCATCTGGATTTAATGCTAACACTTGCTCTGCACTGGTTTTTGCAGGTACGACTGTGATGTTGCAACCCCGTTCGGCAAGCATTCTTAAAATATTATGTTTGACCCCAAAATCATACGCTACTACGTTAAATTCAGCTTGTTTTTGTTCAATGAAACCTTTGCCCAATTGCCATTGACCAGAAGTCCAACTGAAGGTTTCATCGGTACTGACATCTTGCGCCAAATCTTTGCCAGCCATAGAACCAAAACTTTTTGCAAGCTCAAGTGCTTTAACCTCATCAATTTCACCAGTCATGATACAACCCGCTTGTGCGCCTTTATCACGCAAAATACGGGTTAAACGACGAGTATCAATATCTGCAATAGCGACCACATTATTAATCTCAAGATAGTCACGCAAGCTCATTGAGGAACGAAAATTACTATGTAATAGGGGTAAATCGCGAATAATAAGCCCAGCGGCATAAACATGGTTTGCTTCGCAATCTTCTGGATTGGTGCCGGTATTACCAATATGCGGATAAGTTAAGGTGACAATTTGTCGAAAATAAGAAGGGTCAGTGAGAATTTCTTGATAACCTGTCATAGCGGTATTAAACACTACTTCACCTATGGTATGACCTTTTGCCCCAATAGAGGTACCGTGGAAGACGCTACCATCTGCCAATACCAAAATTGCTGGTTCAGACATAAATTACTCCTAATTTGTTTTGGTTGAACACTTACGAATGTTCATTAACCACAATCTAGTAAATTTTGCGAAATATCACCGCACTTTAGGGGTTCGCTGTGAGAACTAAATCGTGTCTGAAAATTAACTTCAAGGAGAAAATTCCTTGTCAAAAGTTAAACTTCGCAATTCTAATGGACAATACGTAATTATTCAAGTTATTTCGCAAACGTTAAAATGAATACTTATCTAAAAATATTGCATAAAAAAGCAAAAAAGTACAGATTTTTGACACAGAAATAAATTGTCTTGTAGTTACGCACTAACTTGCTAAAATGGTATTTCGTTTCATCTTATAGAGAGTGGATATGCAAAAAACCAAACTTCTCGCAACCTTGTGTTTCAGTATCACGCTATTAAGTGGTTGTGCAACCATCGATTCCAAAACAGGCGAGCGTAAAGATCCATTAGAAGGGTTTAACCGTACAATGTGGGATTTCAACTATAAAGTGGTTGACCCTTATGTACTCAAACCCGTTGCGACTGGTTGGAAAGAATATGTCCCGACCCCAGTAAAATCAGGGTTAACCAATGTTGCCAATAATCTCGATGAACCTGCCAGTTTCGTAAACCGCTTACTTTCAGGCGAATTTAAAAAAGCCATGACCCATTTCAATCGTTTTTGGATTAATACGGTATTTGGCATCGGTGGGTTAATCGATGTGGCAAGCTATAGCCCGCCATTAAGAATAGAAAATCAAAGCCGATTTGGTGACACACTCGGACGATATGGAGTTGAAACCGGTTCTTATGTCATGCTCCCCTTTTATGGCCCAGCTACCCCACGTCAAGATATTGGTAACTTAGCGGATACCACATACCCAATGTTATCTTTATTAGGTCCTTGGTCATTCTTAAAGTCAGGAGTCCAAATTATTGATGGTCGTGCGAAAGCATTAGATAAAGATGCATTATTAGAACAATCGCAAGATCCTTATATTACTTTCCGTGAGGCCTATTTCCAAAACCTTGAATATCGCGTTAAAGACGGTAAAGTAAGCACGCCCAAACAGGATCTGTCTCAAGATATTTTAAATGAAATTGATTAATAGGAATACATTATGGAAATGACTGCCACACAACGTTTAATTTTAGCCAATCAATATAAATTAATGGGGCTATTAGATAGTCAAAATGCACAAAAATATCAACGCTTAGAAACCATTGTAAAAGGCGGATTTGCCTTAGAACTGAAAGAATTAGATAAAGAATTTTCCGATGTGTCAGAACAGGAATGCCAAACTGTATTAGATACCTTAGAAATGTACAACGCCTTACAAACATCTTATAACAACCTGAGTGATAAATCCGCACTCACACCACATCGTTTACAATTTGCGGGGTACTGTGCAGTGCGTGAGAAAAAATATCTCAATTATTTACGCTTTATCACTGGGGTAGAAGGAAAATATCAAGAATTTATGCGTTGTGAACATGGCTGTGACTCACAAGTACCTATGTGGGATAAATATATGCGTATGTTAGATGTTTGGCATGCCTGCCCACATGGTTATCACTTAAGTATGACCGAAATTCAAAATATCTTAAATGCATAAAATCAGAAAACACATGAAACAAAGGGAAAGCAAGTGCTTTCCCTTTTTTCTAAAGTCTAAAAAATAAACATTCTTGTTTCAACAAAAAACGCATATACTTTCTATGTATCCCATAATAAAAAAGGAGCATACATGAAGTCGATATCTATTTTCATTCCAATCGTCTGTATAAGTTTTGCGCTTAATGCAGCCAATACACCTATCCCTGTAGATAAATCTTCACTCCAACAAACAGAAGGCTCTCAACAAGAGAAGACGATCTTCACTTGCAAAACAAGTAACGGAAAAATCATTGAATTAAACAAATATGATGAAGTTTATATCTATCGCTTTGGCGCTAATCTCACTAAACCAGAACTGACACTAGAAAATCATATCGAAGAAATCACAAAAGGTATCATCACGAAAGGTGGGGTGGAAATAAAACGTTTTTACGAGCTAACGAGGGGTAATTATACTTATCATATTTTCTCTACCAATCCTAAAGCTTACGAGGATAATGGGGTAGAGGTATTTAAAAACAATAAGTCGATAGCAAAAGTACTTTGCGCTGTTGGTATTGAGATTTATGAATAAATAGCGCTGTAACAGAGATAAATCAACTGATGAGGAAAAACTGAAAAAATAACAATCTGCCCGTAAAACGAGCGGTTTTTAGGCCATCCTATAAGGGCCTAGTACTTCACATGCCCCTTGAGGGGAATGTGAAAACTGACAACTGTACTATAACTCTATGGTTTACCTCCTATATGTTGAATTTTGGTTGTCAGCCTTGTTCATTATAGGAGGATATTATAGGAAGATATTTTGTTTCGCTCACCGCTTAAGTTTTTCTGTTCCATACACAAAAAGACCCCAAGTATCACTACTTGAGGTCTTCCTGCTCTTATCATCAGAACCTGGCGGTGTCCTACTCTCACATGGGGAAGCCCCACACTACC
>JBLUWJ010000051.1:0-7981 GCA_049888895.1 Bisgaard Taxon 45
GGATAATTGTAATTAATATAATAAGTTAAGTTATCAAAATTAAATCTAAAATCTAATATGTCATTAATATAATGCCATATTCTACTTGCACTTGGATTTTCTATAACGAATACTTTTGGATCGTATCTTTTAATAATCTGAATGGTATTATATATACATAGTTCACCATTTATTCTATTAAGAAAAGAACGCTCATACTTGAATTGAACGTGTGGTAAATCATAATCAACGCTATTTCTGATTGTGAACTTTGATAACTCTTTATTAATTGCCCCTGTTTCTTGTTTCCAAGATGCATTACCTCCCCACATAGCACTTGCGACAGACCAGCTCTCACAAGGTGGACTAGCAATGATAAGATCAGGCCTTGGCAAATTGTCTAGCGTATCAAATAATTTGTTATCTCCAAACATTCTAGAATAATCTGCTAAATTCAAATTTATGAAGTGATCATTTTTCCCTTCAATATCAATACCTATTGAATAGATTTCAATATTATCAAAGTGTTTTGCTGCTTGAGTGTAGCATCCATTTCCACTATCAAATAATGCCCATACAACCATTACGCCACCTTTCTTCTTTCCGCATACTTCACTACTTCCCCCGCAAACCAGCGTGCATCGCTTGTTGGTTTGTTGATATCACGCTGTGACGGCACCCGCACGGGCTTTGGGAATTTTGGATCACAAATAATTGCACCTCTCACATGTCTGTCTGAATAGTCGAAGTATTTCGCAATGTCGCTCACAGACCACAATTCACGGCTGTTTTCGTTAATCTGTTGCTTTGCGAGCAATGATTGAAGTTCTGCCAATTTCTCAAAGAGTTGTTCATTTGTTATTGTGTTATTGTCTGTTGCATAAACATTCCACTCATTCAAAATAAAAGAAGATCTTTTGTTTAAAAAAACAAAGTAACGATGCATTGTGAAGTCAAACTCTAACGTTTTCTTAATCTCACATAATCCATCTCTATATTCAGCTATGAAAAAAATTGTTCCTTTCACTCTGAATTTTCTTAATTGATTACTGTTTGCAACTGATAACAACTCAATATTTGAGTCAATTTTTCTTCTTTTTGTAATTTTAAATAGCTTATAAAAATATTTTTTAGCAATTCTTTTTTTACTGAATTTTTTAAAATATTCTTTATCATTTTGTTCATCATAAAAAACAACTTCATAATGTCTTACCTTTCTCTTATTAAGAATATTTGAGTTTTCTATACTCTTTAACATTTCTCTTCTCAATTTCTTAAGTTCTGAATCTCCAATAACATCATCAAATTCAACATCTTTTGTTTTATATTCATTCATTTTCACACCTCTCAATTCACCCATTTCAAATCCCAATCAATCAACGTGTTTGCATAAATCATCATCAACTCTTTTTTCTGCCACGAATACATACGTCCATATAATTTCTTTAACACGTCATAATTGACTGACGTTTCATCACTACCGATTTTTACTGTTACATTAAAACGGTAAAAATCAGGGCCATTCTCAATCATTGCTTGCTCAACGTTCACGCACTTTGCGACTTCTTTCTCAATTTCAATGATTTGCTGATTTCTGGTCATCACTTCCCATTTATCTTTGTCATAGAAAAAACAGAATGAAATCGCCCAGTTTGTTGAATCAACAATGCCCGCATAAATCAACAACTTCACAGTCTCTTTATTCATTACGCACCCCATTTCATCACGCCAGTTTTAATCAACGCGCCATTTTTAAACATCAAAAGCTCATCAGTTTTTAACCGCACTTTTCCGCCGATAAGCAAAATCATCTGGTCTTGTGGCGTTAAAACAATGTTGTTTTTCTCTAACCACGTTTTGCGTTTCGCAATTGCGGTTAATAATTCGCCTTTTTCGAGTTGTGACTGCTGATAATCCGGCGAAAACTCATCTGCGCTGATTTCCCTCTCCGTACAGTTATTGACAGAACTCCAAGGCGGTCTGCGACCGCTATTTTTTAAAGCCCCCTCAACAACGGCTTTCTTCACCAACTTCCAAACCGTTGTTCTTGTTAAAATAGTTTTGAACTCAATTGCTTTCTGATTAAAGAAACCAATAATTTTCTTGCTGATCTCACCATATTGATTCGGCTTTCTGTCTTCGTATGATGTGCGGGCCAGCAAGTCATCACGTTTTACTGTCGGCATTCCCGCGCCTTGTAATAAGGTATATTCAGCCCAATCGCCACGGTCTGCCGCTTCAACTAATTTTGTTAATTGCTCATCGCCCGCAACTTCGCCACCACGTTTACGTCGTAGCTCACGCCACACCGTCACCGGTGAACCGCCGATTTGTTGGAATTGACGAATGCGCCACTTTCTCGCCCACGCTGATACATTTCTGCTCATATCTTTTAACTTCTCGCCTGTTTCTAAATCCACGTCTTCATCACACGCATAGCCATCGATGTTTTTTGCGATATATTTCGCAATGTAGCCTGTTGCCGAGCCTTTCTCCCAGTCGATTGCTTTCGCTGTAAAACGGTGATCATCTGCGCCTTTTTCGTCCCCGTCTTCTTCCAGTGCATAGCGTTTAAACGTTGCACGCATGGCATCCACTTTCTCTTGTTCAACGAATAGCAACAAATGCCAGTGTGGCGTTCCGTCATGATGTGGTTCAACAACGCGAAACCCAAACGGGTTAATGCCTTGACGTTTTAGACTTGCTCTGATTTTCGCAAAGACGGCGCAAAGATATTTTTGCGTGTCAGCGGGATTTGAGAAATTCCAGTTTTTCACAAAGCCACCGTGTGAATGCACGGCATGATAAGAAGAAGGGGCAGTTAATGTGTAGAACTCGCCAGCATAGTTAAGATGCTTTGCCACTTCCTCAAATCCCCGCATACGCACCATTAGTTCCGCACGTCTGACAGCGGGATTAGAAACAGTTTTATAAAACATCTCATCAAGCCCGATGATTTCCTCGCCATCGTCTTCATTCACTAACGCCATTTGTTTGATGTACTGTGAGTTTTTGCGTTTTTGCAAACGCCATTCAGCAATCGCCTCACGGCTTGCATACGGACTTGCTTTCTTCTGCACCGCACCCACGGCAATATGCAAATGCTCACGAATACGCGAGCGAATAGTCGAAAGCTGACGAAACCACCATTTTTCACACCGCATTTTTTCCATTGCGACGTTCATTCTGTCTTCGTCAAGCAAGCCTTCTTTGAATTGATGATAAAATGGCGGTGTTACCCCTTTTAACTGTGTGTAATACGCCATTTTCTGATAAAGTGCGGTAAAAATACGGTCAATTTCTTCTTCTGTTCTCGCGTTCTGCACTTCTGTTTTGATGTACTTGTCTTCAAACTGCATGATTAATTCTTCGATATCTGCAGCAATAGATTTAGAAAAATGTTCTACATCATTAATAGAAAATTCATCTAAACCCACTGTTTTTCTTTTGAGTTTGCCACCTTCAAATTGATTAAATGTATAAATTGTGCCGTCATCTTTGTTGATAATTTTTGAGATCGGGTAACGATTCATCACGCCCTCAACGCGCGCCAAAATACCGTTATCCATGACTTCGCGAATCCACAAATTTGCATCACGACGGCTTTTTGCTTTGAATGTGCGCATGTAGCGTTTAACAAAGTATTTCGTTAAATAATCCGGCAAACCGGCTATATATTTGTTCACGTGCGGGAATGACAACTCATCAAAATTGAATAGCTCAATCTGATGAGGTGTCATACCGTCAAGTGATCTTGATGCTTTTACCATTGGCGAACGTTGAAAAAACGGCTCTTTCTTCGTTTCTTCAACTTCCACCATTGGTTTAACTGGATCAGCTATCCAGTTAATGTTGTCTAACACGGCATCAAACATTACATCTCTCGCACACGTCTTGCTAAGTCTACCCACGCGTAAGCATCGTTCAATGTTGCAAAAAAGCGGGCGTCTTCAAGCATTAACGCTTCATTTATGTTTGCTTGATAAATTAGCCTATCAATACGCTCACCACTAACGTACCAAACCATCTGACCAACCTCTGCTGTCTCTAGCGGTCTAGGTAACTCAACTTTTACGATATTGTCATTCCACATCGCTACAATATCTTCATCACCAATATTTCCATCAGAGAGTTCACGTCCATCTATCTTCCAAGCTTTTTCAAAACTAAAACGATAACCAAGCCGACGACCTTCATCCGAATACATCATTTGCACTGTGTAGCCAAGCAACGCAAAGTCATGCACACAACCTTCTTCACTAACACGGTTAATCACGCCCTCTGGCAAACGGTGAGCAACAAATGCTTTTTTACCATTACGCAAACGCACGGGCTCCCCCGCTAACGCTCTTGCTAAATCAAATTTGCTCATTTTCATTCTCCTTTTCTATAACGTTGCTAAATATTCACTATGCAACTTGAACCATTCATCAATTTTGTTCATTGTGTTAAGCACAACATCTTTCATTTCTTGTACTGTTAATGTTTCGTATTCGTTCAAAGCGAAGTACATCAAATCACCGAAAACATGGTTAATCTCTTGATGTTGCTCACCTCTTGCGACAACTGAATAAACGCACTCGCCACCAACTTCATATCCGATAACTTCAAAAAGCTGATATTTGCCATTTTCTTTTTTCAAAATCTGCACGCTTGCACCGCAGTCTAGTTCGATTACCATTTCCGCCATTTTTTAACTCTCCAATTTTGATTTTTAATCATCATCGCCCCATTTGTTGATAACGCTCATCACATACACAATGCCGAAGAGCAACATCAAACAAAAACACACTCTCACAAATCCCGCTAATTCCATTGATACTCTCCTGTTTTCATTTCAAACCAGCTTTTAAAAAGCTTTTGATGTTGCTCTAACATTTGCTGATAAACCGCTTTTGCTTTCTCAATATCGCCCTTTTCTAATGCGTGATAATATTGCTCACAAAGGGTTGTATAAGCGCGTGATTGCTCGCTGTGCAACTGTGCAACAAGTGCAATGCCTTGCGCCGTTAATTTCTTATTGATGACTAACATTCTTCACCTCGGCATTTTTAAAATCTTGTATTTTCACGGGAATAGAAAAGGCGGCAATAAACGGCTTTAATAAACGAATGGTTTCTGCAATCTCAATGCGTTCTTCAAGACTATATTTCTCAAGACTGTCTTTTACTTCCCACCCTAGACGTTTTGAAACCTCAATAAATGTCGATTGGTTCTCGCGATAGAATTTATTGAATTGGCGCACGGCTGGGTTAGTTTCCCAATGCATTTTCGCCCGCACTTCTGCAATGCCTTGTTCGTTGACTTCTGAACTTGTTTTGTCAAATACTGGAAAATCGGTGAAAGCCATATATGCCCCCTTCTCTCTTTCTTACTTACCCAAAAACGCCCAAAAACGATTGATTAAGCGTTTAACTTTGCTTTGTTTTAAAACAATCACATCATCACTTAACTGCTTGATGTTTTTATAAGTCACATCTTCATTGAGCACTCTCATATCATTGAATGCCACTTGATTTGCGTTGATGCGAAGTTGTAGTGCTAACTGCTTTTCTAAACTCTCAACACGTTGTTGTAGCTTGAAAACATTTACTCTTTGCTTATTTTTCTCTGTCACTTTCTGATGTCTTTTTTGCTTAATCATTGTGCAATTCCTCAAATTTAGGTTGAAAAAATCCCACCGTTTTTATTTTTGAAAAAAACGGTGACTGGTTTATGAATGAAAATTAATGATGTTTATGTTTCGGTTTCGATTTCGATTTGACGTGTATCTGTCTGATCTAAAGGTTTATTCACTCTCATGGCATCTTCGTTGATCTCATAATTGGCAATTGCCACTTGTGTGATTTCACTCATCACTTCAATCTTGCAAGCATTGCAGTTATGACAGAACAACAATGTTTTTGAACTGTGCATTGTCATTCTTTCTGATGTGCGAACTTTCAAATTAGAAGAACCACATTTTGGGCAACGAATATCCACCTGCGCCATTACTTCACCTCTTGTTTTTCTAATGAGTTGATCAATCCATTTAATGCTTTAATATATTGCTCACCTTTTTGAATAACCTCTGGAAAACCCGCAGATGAACTTAAATGAAAATGATATAAACGCTCGTGATGACGAGTTAACGATTGAAGAACGCCTTGCAATTCTTGAAGAACAGTACTTTGACTTGTCGCAATTGCTAATTCGTCAAGATTATCAACTGACGGCAACGCAAGTGATTTTAAATACGCTTTTGCTTGTTCTTGGTGAGAAAAATGCTGCTTTAAGCGACAAGATACGCAAAAATGCGTTGACACATCTAGCAAAGCTAGCCGACCACAACGCTGACATGCTTGACGAATTCGGTGAGGTTGTTGAGATGTTCTTTCCACAAAATCAACAACATGACTAACAACCACGCTTTTAATTTTGATAAGCCCCGCATTGTCGGGGTTTTGTTTTTGACATTTTTTACACTGACACATACACACACCTTTCACTAATTCACGCCTTTAATCACTGCCCAATCAATATCAGGGCGAATTTCTTCGGCTGTTACTTTGCCGTCTGTGGCTTTAATGATTGAAACAATATGTTTCACGTCCATATTTCCGCCGTTTAACCACAAATTCACCGTTGGTTGACTAACCCCGCACGCTCTTGCTAAAGCTGATTGATTACCCACAATTTTTACTGCTTCTTCAATTGCTTTATTCATTAAAACCCCGCTTATAAGAAAACTTTAAACAAATACTATAAGCAAACTTTAAATATTGCAAGAAATATTTTATTGTTTTATTCAAAGTTTGCCTATAACTTATAACCAAAGGAGAAATATATGTCTGATTTAGCAACACGTTTACAAGCTTTGCTTGAAGAAAAACGCTTATCAAAGAATGCTTTTGCAAAAATGGTTGGAGTTAGTCAACCCGCTATTAGTGACATCATCAACGGCAAAACGAGAGATCCTAAAAACATTTTAGAAATAGCAACCGCCCTTGGCGTTGATCCTAACTGGTTAAAAACGGGTGATGGTTCGCGAGATACATCGCTTATTGTCAGTGAACCGAACGCAGAACATAAAGTGAAAGTAGATCACTTGTCCGTTTCAGCGATTGCGGGTTACAACGGTTTTAGCAATGCAGATTATCCCGATATTATTAGATCGATTTACTTTTCAGAAACGGGCCTACTTGAAATCATCGGTAGAAGAAGTTCAGAAGGCATTTACTTGATAAATATTCCAACTGATAGCATGGCACCGACAATCAATAAAGGTGATGTGGGCTTTGTGGACGTGAAAATAAACTCGTACATTGGTGAGGGCATTTATGTATTCGACTTAAACGGGGAAACTTACATCAAGCGATTGCAACGCATACCCACAGGCGTGATTCGTGCTATTTCAGATAACACAATTTATCCGCCTTTTGATATTACTGAAGAATTATTTAGCACTGCAGTCGTGCGAGCGCAGTTTATTTGCACGTTACCGATTAAACCGAAAATGTTATAAAAAGGAGTTTATATGAAAAAAATAATTGCGATTTCTTGTTGTGCATTAGCGTTATCAGCCTGTAAAACAGAAATAGAAAAAGAGGTATCACTAAATGTATTATTAAATGATCCAGTCAAAGTAGAAACTGGCATTTTAAATGTTGAGATTTCGAGTTGCTCGAGTCACGAAGATTCCAGAAAACCTTCTGATGCACTGATTAAAGTTCAACAGAAAATCCCGAATGTTTTCTCTCAAGCGGTTTATAAAGAGTGCTATAAAAAGAAATTTAATTCTTTCGCTAGTTTTGAAATCCCAATTGCCGTTGGGAAACTTGGTGATAACCCAAAACTTGAACACGACATTAATATTTATAGTTATAAAAACCGCTATTTAAATGTGAGAACAAGTGAAAAACTTGCAAAAAATATTCGCGAATTTGTAAAAAAAGAATACGTCTCTAATTTACAATTAAGCTTGTTATTAAATGTTAAAAACGATACTGACAAAGACTTAGAT
>JBLUWJ010000052.1:0-7675 GCA_049888895.1 Bisgaard Taxon 45
GTCTTATGGCAAAATTCATTTATTCATGGGGGGGTTGGGTGTTGATGGGCACATCGCCTTTAATGAACCCGCGTCTTCACTTTCCTCACGTACTCGTATAAAAACGCTTACAGAGGACACGATCATTGCCAACTCCCGTTTCTTTGATAACGATGTGAATAAAGTACCTAAATATGCACTGACTATTGGTGTGGGAACGTTACTGGATGCGGAAGAAGTGTTGATTCTAGTCACGGGTTATAATAAAGGATTAGCATTACAAGCAGCAGTAGAAGGTAGTATCAATCATTTATGGACTGTCAGTGCACTACAGATGCATCGCCGTGCAATTATTGTATGTGATGAACCTGCCACACAAGAGCTTAAAGTGAAAACGGTTAAATATTTTACTGAATTAGAAGCTGCTGCAATTCGTAGTATGGCATAAAGGGAGAAGACCATGTATGCGTTTATTAATGCAGTAATTTATACCGCGAAAGACGTACTTTATGGCAAAGCACTGATTATTGAAGGTGATAAAATTAGTGCAATAGTGCCTGTAGAGGAGGTTCCTGAGACGTTTCAAAAAATTGACTTACAAGGCAATAATTTAACCGCAGGTTTTATTGATCTTCAGTTAAATGGTTGTGGTGGAGT
The DNA here is from genome assembly GCA_049888895.1 of Bisgaard Taxon 45. Lineage (GTDB taxonomy): Bacteria > Pseudomonadota > Gammaproteobacteria > Enterobacterales > Pasteurellaceae > Pasteurella. The sequence continues at coordinate 637 of JBLUWJ010000052.1, forward strand.
AATGTTTAATGAAGATATTAGCGTCAGAACATTAGAGATCATGCAACAAACTAATTTGAAATCCGGTACAACAAGTTATTTGCCAACCTTTATTACGTCACCTGATGAAGGCATGAAAGAAGCGGTGAAGGTAATGCGTGAGTATTTAGCTCAGCATAAAAATCAAGCATTAGGTTTACACTTTGAAGGGCCTTATTTGAGTATCGAGAAAAAAGGGGTACACCGTGAAGAATATATTCGTGCGATAAACCCAGAAATGAAAGCTTTCTTGTGTGATAATGCAGATGTGATTACGAAGATCACCTTGGCGGCAGAAAATCCAACGGCACAATATATTCCAGACTTTGTTGAAAAAGGCATTGTCGTCTCGCTTGGACACTCTAATGCCACTTATGAGGTCGCACAACAAGCCATTGAAAACGGGGCGAGCTTTGCGACACATTTACATAACGCGATGTCGCCAATTAGTTCTGGTCGTGCAATGGGGGTTGTCGGTGCGGTTTTAGATGCTGATATCTACACGGGCATTATTGTGGACGGTTTGCATGTTAATTATGGTAATGTGCGTATTGATAAAAAAGCAAAAGGTGACAAGTTATGTATCGTTACCGATGCGACTGCGGCAGCTGGTGCGGATATTGAATCCTTTGTTTTTGTGGGCAAAACCGTCTATGTGCGTGAGGGTAAATGCTATGATAGCAATGGTACATTAGGTGGCTCGGCTATTACGATGATTGAATCTGTGAAAAATGCGGTACAGGAAGTAGGTATTCCATTGGATGAAACATTACGCATGTGTAATTATTATCCCGCTAAAGCGATTGGTGTAGACCGTGAGTTAGGCTCAATTGAAGTCGGTAAAATTGCCAATTTAACCGCCTTTACCCATGATTTCAAGGTATTGGGCACGGCAGTGAATGGGGAGTGGAAAGCGAATTAACGTTTTCTTATCTTATAAAAATAGCATGTTAAATTAACATGCTATCTTTTTATCGCTAACGAAAGCCACCTTCTAACTGGTGGCTTTTTGTATGCTGTTTAGAGGACAATGGTTTTATTTTTATAAACAAAAATCCGATCATGTAAAGCCAAATCTAATGCACGACTGAGTACAGTTTTTTCCACATCTCGTCCTGCACGCATCATGGCTTCCGCATTGTACGTGTGATCAACATTGATCACGTTTTGCATAATAATCGGACCTTGATCTAATTCGTTATTAATAAAATGCGCCGTTGCGCCAATAATTTTGACGCCACGTTCATAAGCTTGGTGATAAGGTTTTGCACCAATAAACGCTGGTAAAAAGGAGTGATGTATATTGATCACCCGATTTGGATATTTTTCAACAAACTGAGGATTAAGTACCCGCATATATTTTGCTAGCACAATATAATCTGGTGTATATTCATCGATTTTATCTGCAAGTAACTTATCATGTTCTACGCGAGTAAGATGCTGATGACTAATATAGTGGAATGGAATATCAAAACGTTCTACTAATGTTCTTAAAGTATCATGATTACCAATTACGGCCGCAATGTCGACATCTAATCCACCATAGTAGTTTTTCATTAAAATATCGCCAAGACAATGCGCTTCTTTGGTGACTAAAATGACGATACGTTTTCTTTTTGCACTAATTAAGCGACAGTTTGTTTTCTCAGGTAAACTAAATTTTAAGTCAGCTAATAAAGTATCTTCATTAAAAATGCCCTGTAGTTCTGTACGCATAAAGAAATGCTTTGTATCAAAATCCACAAATTCATTGTTATGAATGATATTGAGCTGATGTTTGTAACAAATGTTGGTAATTTTAGCGATGAGGCCTTTATCATCTGGGCAATCGGTTAATAATATTTTATTTTCAATCATAAGCGTGTTGTTTTAGTCGAAAAAATAAAAAAGAAAACCCATCAAGCAATGGGTTTTACGACAAAGTAAATTAGATTAAATTTCGAATGAACTGAGGGATTTACCCGCATCTAATGCTTGTTGAATAACTTTTGGTGTTCTACCTTGACCCGTCCAGGTTCGTTCTTCACCATTTTCATCGATATATTTGTATTTTGCCGGGCGAGGTTCTCTCTTTTTACGTTGAGATTGAGCTTCTTGACCTAATAATATTGCTAATTCCTGAGCAGTAATGCCTTCCTGGATTAATGATTCCTTCAATTTTTCAATTCTTGCTTGACGTTCTGCAATTTCACGTTCCGCTTTGGCTTCTGCTTCACGTTTTTCTTCAACGACAAGAGAGAACTTTTCTAAAGCAATTTCAAGTTGTTCTAATGGAGTTTCACGAGCTAACACGCGCAAACTTCGAACATTGGTTAACATCTTTAATAAATCACTCATAATTGTTCCTCTATATAATGTCACACAGGGATTACATAAAATAATTAAACATAATCAAACGTAAGTAATGATATAGTAAATATTATTATTGGTAAATGCCATTTTTGTAGAATACTTTAAAGTTTATATTTTTAAGTTATGAAATTGTAAATTAAGTTAAAAATATTCCTTTCCCACTATTGGCAAGGATCACTTTTTATTGTAGTCTTGTTGCCATCCTACTTATGTAGAGGAGCGATCACTATAAGTATTTTTTCTGAGTGGATAACGAAGAGGAAAAAAGAAAGGAGTGACCGCCGAAATCAATCGAAAGTCATTTTGATTGGTTGGTGGCGTATTCGAAAGGAACGTCATTGTCATAGTCTTTTTTTAAACTATGGAGCGCTACTGGTTGGGTCAGGTCTTAATTAATTTTTGCCTACCTTTTTTAGATCATTTCTATATTCTTACTCAGTGGTTATTCCTTCATTTATAAGGTAAAAAACTTATGGAACTTATTGATTATTCGACATCTATTTGGTCTGTCGTCCCCCCTATTTTAGCATTATTATTAGCCATTGGGACACGCCGTGTTATTTTATCATTGAGCGTTGGTATTATTGTCGGCGCATTAATGCTTGCTGATTTTAATATTTCAGCTACTTTAGTTTATCTCAAAAACAATATTGTTTCCTTGGCATACAGTGATGGTGCACTTAATTCCAATAATATTAATATTGTCTTATTTCTCTTTTTGTTAGGGATTTTAACGGCATTGCTTACTGTTTCTGGTAGCAATCGTGCTTTTGCTGAATGGGCTCAAAAACGCATTAAAGACAGAAAAGGCGCGAAATTATTGGCGGCTTCTCTTGTCTTCGTCACCTTCATTGACGACTATTTTCATAGTTTGGCTGTTGGGGCGATTGCCAGTCCTGTCACCGATAAATTTAAAGTATCACGTCCAAAACTTGCCTATATTCTTGATTCTACCGCTGCGCCAATGTGTGTATTAATGCCGGTATCAAGTTGGGGTGCCTACATTATTACGCTGATTGCCGGTCTTCTCGCAACGTATTCGATCACAGACTATTCGCCTATCGGGGCATTTATGACAATGAGCGCAATGAACTTTTATGCCATTTTTTCTATTTTAATGGTGTTTTTTGTGTCTTATTACTCTTTTGATATTGGTTCAATGGCGCGTCACGAAAGAATGGCCTTAGCGCGTGTAACAGAAGAAGAAAAACTGGAAAGCAGTAATAAAGGGCATGTTCTCTATTTAATTCTTCCTATCGCGGTGCTGATTTTAGCGACAGTAGGTATGATGATGTATACTGGTTATGAAGCATTAGCCGCAGAGGGCAAACCTTTTGATGTGTTAGGTGCATTTGAAAATACAACTGTTGGCATTTCCTTGGTTGTGGGTGGATTAAGTGCGGTATTGGCTTCGACCTTATGCATTATTATCGATCGTCAAGTGAGTTTCGCTGAATACGGTAAATCTTGGATTTTAGGTGTGAAGTCCATGCTCGGTGCAGTATTGATTTTATTGTTTGCTTGGACCATTAATACTATCGTTGGTGATGTTAAGACAGGGATTTATTTATCTTCATTAGTCTCAGAAAGCTTACCAATTGCTTTGTTACCTGCTTTATTATTTATTTTAACAGGGATCATGGCATTCTCAACTGGGACAAGTTGGGGCACATTTGGGATTATGTTGCCGATTGCAGCCGCAATTGCCGCAAATACGGCGCCAGAATTGATGTTACCTTGTTTATCAGCAGTTATGGCGGGAGCCGTGTGTGGTGATCATTGTTCACCGATTTCAGATACGACCATTTTATCTTCTACAGGGGCAAAATGTAATCATATTGACCATGTGACAACACAGTTACCTTATGCCATGTTAATTGCGACAGCATCCATTGCTGGCTACTTAGTATTGGGTTTCAGTCAGTCAGGCATATTGGGCTTTGTGACCACTGGTGCCGTTTTATCTGTCCTTGTCTTGATATTTAGAAAAAAATAAATTGTGAGATAGTTCACAAATAAAATAAAAAAATTTTATTTTGGGTTATTTTATAAAATGCGGCTTAATGCCGCTTTTTTTGTTTTATCAAGGGTTAATCTTTTATTTTATCCTGTTATTTTGATTGTTTTTAGGTTTATGTATTGATTTTTTTGCTTGTGCTGCATGTTTTTTCAGCAAAAATAGATGGACAATAAAGATGATTTCCAGTAAAAATGAAAACGTGTTAATGCATAACATGAAAACAACATCAATTAGAGCAATAAGCATATAACGTGCGAGACATTCAGAGGTGAAAATGAAAAAGTTATCTGGCGCAGAAATGGTTGTGCAGTCTTTGCGAGATGAAGGCGTTGAGTTTTTATTTGGCTATCCAGGCGGATCGGTTTTAGATATTTACGATGCCATTCATACATTAGGTGGGATTGAACATATTCTTGTTCGGCATGAGCAAGCTGCGGTACATATGGCGGATGGTTATGCGAGGGCTACAGGTAAAGTAGGTTGTGTGCTTGTCACATCTGGACCCGGTGCAACTAATACTATTACTGGTATCGCAACTGCCTATATGGATTCCGTGCCTTTAATTGTGTTATCTGGGCAAGTGATGTCGGGATTGATCGGCAGTGATGCGTTTCAGGAATGCGATATGGTGGGCATTTCTCGTCCTGTGGTTAAGCATAGTTTTTTAGTCAAATCTGCTGAGGAGATTCCTGAAACGATTAAAAAAGCCTTTTACATTGCGTCAACAGGTCGTCCTGGACCTGTTGTCATTGATTTACCAAAAGATGTGGTTAATCCTGCGAATAAGTTTACATACCAGTATCCCGATAAAGTGGATCTACGCTCTTATAATCCGACAACACAAGGACATAAAGGACAGATTAAAAAAGCATTAAAGGCTTTATTAGTCGCGAAAAAACCGGTGTTATTTGTGGGAGGCGGTGTGATTACAGCAAATTGCAGTGACAAATTAACGCAATTTGCACAAGCGTTGAATTTACCCGTTACCTCTTCTTTAATGGGATTGGGAGCTTACCCGAGCTCGGACAAACAATTCCTCGGTATGTTAGGAATGCATGGGACTTATGAAGCGAATAATGCGATGCATCATAGTGACCTTATTTTAGCTATTGGCGTGCGTTTTGATGACCGAACAACAAATAATTTGGCTAAATACTGTCCTCATGCAAAAGTCATTCACATTGATATTGATCCCACCTCCATTTCTAAAAATGTCGTGGCATCTATTCCTATCGTGGGGAGTGCGGAAAAAGTGCTTAATGAGTTTTTGGCCTTATTAGTGGATGACAGTTTATTAAAATCACAAACCGCATTGGATGAATGGTGGAACCAAATTGATGAATGGAAAGCGGTAAAATGCCTCTCTTTTAACCGAGATGATTCAGTCATTAAGCCACAGCAAGTGATGGAAGTGGTTTACCGTTTAACTCAAGGCGAGGCATATGTGGCGTCAGATGTGGGACAACATCAAATGTTTGCCGCTTTACATTATCCATTCAATCAACCGCGCCGTTGGATCAATTCGGGGGGACTCGGTACGATGGGATTTGGTTTACCTGCGGCACTTGGGGTAAAACTGGCTTATCCTGATTCTACCGTAGTATGTGTGACTGGAGATGGTAGTATTCAAATGAATATTCAAGAGTTATCTACCGCACAACAATATGAGATTCCCATCGTGGTGATTAGCTTGAATAACCGTTTCTTAGGCATGGTCAAACAATGGCAAGATCTCATTTACTCGGGCCGACATTCACAGTCTTATATGAATTCTTTACCTGATTTTGTTAAGTTAGCGGAAGCTTATGGACATGTTGGTATCCAAATTAATACACCAGATGAATTAGAAGAGAAACTGACGCAAGCTTTTTCGATGAAAGACAGACTCGTCTTTGTTGATATCAATGTAGATGCGATGGAACATGTTTATCCAATGCAAATTCGTGGCGGGGCAATGAATGAAATGATTTTAACAAAACCGGAGAATACTCATGCGTAGAATTTTGTCTGTATTATTAGAAAACGAATCGGGTGCCTTATCTCGTGTGGTTGGGTTATTTTCACAACGTGCCTTTAATATAGAGAGCCTAACTGTTGCACCGACGGATGATCCTACATTATCTCGTATGACCATCGAGGCTCATGGGGATGAACAGGTACTCGAACAGATCGAGAAACAATTACATAAATTAGTTGATATTTTTAAGGTGATCAGTTTAAGTGATTGTGATCATGTTGAACGTGAAGTGTTACTGATTAAAGTTAGAGCACAAGGTGCATCACGTGATGAGTTAAAACGCTTAACCGATATTTACCGTGGGCAGATTGTGGATGTTACCACCAAGTCATACACGATTCAGTTAACGGGAACCAAAGATAAATTGGATGCCTTTATTTCAGCGGTGAAGGACGAAACCGCGATTATTGAGATTGTGCGTTCTGGTCTTATCAGTTTATCGCGTGGAGAAAAAAATTGCTTATAGTGCCTTAACTCATTGAATGAAGATAAAAAAAGTGCGGTTAGATTTTTTCAAAATTTAACCGCACTTTTTTATAAGGAATTAGTCTTAATCAGTGCATTAGTATTTTTTGATATTATAAATATGAAATGTTAAAATAATCTTTACATTTATTTTCATATATTTATTT
>JBLUWJ010000053.1:0-6747 GCA_049888895.1 Bisgaard Taxon 45
GTTCTGCTCACCGCTTAAGCTTTTCCGCTCCATACGCAAAGCGTATGGTTTTTATAGCTAGACAAAGTCTAGCTATAATAAAAAAAGAGTAGAAATAAATTTCTACTCTTTTTTACGTAGATAAACAAACCAAATTAATATTTGACTATATGCCCATAGCCCTCAAGAATCGACTTAATGTGTTCTAAAGATTCTTTTGTCGGCGGATTCACATCTTCCAGTTCATACTTCTCGCCCATTGCCTCCCACTTGTGTGCCCCTAGACGGTGATAAGGCAATAACTCGACTTTTTCAATGTTTTTCATGTCTTTAATAAACTGACCCAATAAGTGGATATCCTCATCCGCATCGGTATAACCCGGTACGACTACATAACGAATCCAGACGGGTTGATTACGTTTAGCTAAATATTTTGCAAATTCCAAAGTACGTTTATTCGGTACACCGATTAAGTTTTGGTGAACGGTATCATTCAGTTCTTTCAAATCAAGTAAAACCAGATCGGTGACATCTAATAATTCATCAATCACATGGTCATAATGACGCACAAAACCATTGGTATCTAAACAGGTATGAATCCCCTCCTTTTTGCAGGCTCTGAACCAATCTCGTACAAATTCTGCTTGCAATACGGCTTCGCCACCAGAAGCCGTTACACCACCACCTGATGCATTCATAAAGTGGCGATACGTGACCACCTCTTTCATTAATTCATCGACAGTAATTTCTTTGCCCGCGTGTAAATCCCATGTATCACGATTGTGACAGTATTTACAACGCATTAAGCACCCTTGCATAAATAAAATAAAACGAATACCGGGTCCATCAACAGTACCACAGGATTCGTAAGAATGAATTCTTCCCACAACAGCCATAATCACAATCCTTAAACATTTTTTACTTATTATAATCGAAATTTGAGCAGATTGTTGCGAATTATTCGACTATATGACAATTCTATTCACAAGTAACAACACTCGACAGTCCTTTAGATGAATGAGCTATGTCGAGTGAGATAGCAAAGCCAGACAAGTGCGGTGACTTGTCTAGAAAACAAAGCCAATACTCGCGTGGAAAGTAGAGTTTAGCAGTGACGCTTTTCGACTTAGATCACGACTAAAACCAAGATTCGCATGAAGTGCACTGTTGTGCGGTTTAAATTGTAAGCCTGCAACAATATTGACCCACTGGTTATCTTGTGGAGGTAAGACCGTCGTGAAGGTACTTCCGTTCAAACTTGCTTGGATGGTAGGTAAATCATTGTGCCACTCTTTCACCCAACGGGCAGTGACATAAGGTTGCCAACTTACAGTTTGGTAACGTACATCAATCCCTACACCACTTTTCACACTTTTTGTAGTACGTGTGGCAAATTGCATTTGTGTAATACCTGGTTTTTGCTCACTAAATGCAGCCACCTCTGTTTTGCTTTTATTGAGATCTGCAATCAACGCCACGCCTAATGCATTCAATCGCCATTCATAGCCTGCAAAAAGTCCCATACTACGACTTTCAGCATCTGTTTCGGCTGATTGTTGATGAACTGAATGACCAATATACGCCATTCTATCCATTGTTAACGTTGTATTATTTACTTGAAGTAGACTTCCCACCCACCACTTATCGGCATCATAGCGAAGTGCGGTACTTAACACACGACTTTGAGCCTTGACATGAAGCAATTCTTGTTGCCCATCTTGTTTCTGCTGACTCGCAACGACAGTAAATTGCCATTGTGGATTGAACTGTACTTTCGCACCAACATGTAAACTTTCCCCCTTTTTTTGCTTTTGATAAGCAACTAATGTATCAACAGTTTGTGCTGTTTGCGGAGTGAAATGATGCCGATAACTTTCAGTACGGATAAAATCCAATGCCAAATCAGTTTGTCGCTGCACAATTTGTGTTAATATCGCCATATCTTTCGGAGTTTGTAATACGTTAAGCATATAATCTGACATCGCTTTATGGGCAGTAGGACCGGGATGAAAACTATCTGCAAATAAACGTTGACTCGCTGCTGTTTGATCTTCTGGCTGACATGCTGGTTTAGTTGGGTCTGCGGTACTCTCTTCACAAACGACGGCTGTCGTATTGGTTAAGCCATATTCTGACGGACGCATAATCATATCTTTTAATAATCCATCAGTGTCAATACGTACAATATTTCCACCCTCTTGGTTTAAAGCCGATGTAATACGGGCATTTAATAATGCCGTGGCTTGGGCCGCTTGTTCAACAATGGTTTTGTATTCTTTAATTAATGTGTCGGCAAGCGCTTTGGCATTATAACCTGCCGCAGATAATGCCCACTGTGTAATAGTCCAACGACTGTTATAAAAATCTTCCGCGGCTTTTTCTAACGTTTGTAGACGGTGTTGCTCAAACACGTCTAAGTTATTGGTAGGTTGGATAAGAAGCTGTTCAACTGCGCGTTTAAAACTCGCTACAAAATCCGCCTTATTGATTAGATTATAAGATTTTGCTTGGATTTGGGCACCTGCTGCTTCAGCTAGCTGATTGAAAAATTCCGGCGTATAAGTCACATTTGGGATCGTTGGCGCGATGATTTGATTTACTCCGGCTTGTTGTAAGCTACGCCATTGTTGTGCCATCGTTTGAGCCATTGTATTAATACTCTCTAATACGTAAGCTTGCTTTTCTTCCGCTTTAGTGAGAGTCGCCGCCTTTGCTAACACGGTAGCTAAATCATTCCCACCCGCCCAGAGAACATGTAGTGCATCTTTTTTAACGGGTGTTTGTAAATACTGTTTGACCTGATTTTGTAATGCTAAGTGAGGTTGTTCTGTTGTTCTAGTATTATTTGTGCCCACAATGACTCCACCACTGTATGCATAACTTAAGCCCCCCTGTGTAGAAGCCGTTAATGATCGTCCTAAAGCTTGCGCCAAATGCTCATCATACAAGAGGTGGTAAGCACCATCGCTTTTTAAATAACTGGCTTTCTTATTCCACTTAATTTGCCCCACATCACTCAAACTATCCCCAAAAACCACTACCTCTTGTGCAAACGCCCCAGTGCCCACTAGGCACAATAATACGAAAGAAATTTTATTTAACGTCATTAAAAATCCTGATAAAAAGAAAAACGGATGGAGTTTATAGGAAGAGGAAAACAAATACCTAGACAGACCAGTACTGGTATGAACAGCTAATACGTTGAAATGCCCCCTTCATTTGTAATGGAAAAAGCCTCTGTGTACAACACAGAGGCTTAAAAAACAAACAAGATTTACATTACATCGTTTGTGTAAAAGTTCGTGTAATCACGTCTTGTTGTTGTTCTTTGGTTAATGAATTGAAACGTACCGCATAACCTGAAACACGAATGGTTAATTGTGGGTATTTCTCTGGATTTTCCATTGCATCTAACAACATTTCACGGTTCATCACGTTCACGTTTAGATGTTGTCCCCCTTCAATGGTTGCTTCGTGGTGGAAGTAACCATCCATTAAGCCTGCAAGGTTACGTTTTTGTGCTTCGTAATCTTTACCTAAAGCATTTGGTACGATTGAGAAAGTATAAGAAATACCATCTTTCGCATACGCAAATGGCAGTTTCGCAACAGAGGTTAATGAAGCCACCGCACCTTTTTGGTCACGACCATGCATTGGGTTCGCACCCGGTCCAAATGGGGCACCTGCACGACGACCATCTGGGGTATTACCCGTTTTCTTACCATAAACCACGTTAGATGTGATCGTTAGGACAGATTGTGTCGGTACCGCATTGCGGTATGTATGAAGTTTTTGGATTTTCTTCATAAAGCGTTCAACTAAATCACACGCAATTTCATCTACACGGTTATCGTTGTTACCAAATTGTGGATATTCACCTTCGATTTCAAAGTCAATCGCCACATTTTTCGCAACACCAACCACGTCACCCGCTTTATTTTTGATCTCAATATCGCCACGCACTGGTTTTACTTTCGCATATTTAATCGCAGATAATGAGTCAGCTGCCACAGAAAGACCCGCGATACCACATGCCATTGTACGGAATACATCACGATCGTGAAGTGCCATTAATGCAGCTTCATAGGCATATTTATCATGCATAAAGTGAATGATGTTCAATGCTGTGACGTATTGTTTCGCTAACCAATCCATAAAGCTATCTAAGCGAGTCATGACATCATCATAATCTAAGTATTCGCTGGTAATTGGATCCGTTTTTGGTCCAACTTGGTCACCTGATTTCTCATCCACACCACCGTTGATTGCGTATAACAAGGTTTTTGCTAAGTTTGCACGTGCACCAAAGAATTGCATCATTTTACCCACAATCATTGGTGACACACAGCAAGCAATCGCATAGTCATCGTTCTGGAAGTCAGGACGCATCAAGTCATCGTTCTCATATTGAACAGAAGAAGTGTCGATAGAGACTTTCGCTGCATAGCGTTTGAAACCATCTGGTAATTTTTCAGACCAAAGAATCGTTAAGTTCGGTTCTGGCGATGGTCCCATGGTATAAAGGGTATGTAAGATACGGAAACTGTTTTTGGTCACTAATGTACGGCCATCAACCCCCATACCGGCTAAGGTTTCCGTTGCCCACATTGGGTCGCCTGAGAATAATTGATCGTATTCTGGAGTACGTAAGAAACGTACCATACGTAATTTCATCACCAAGTGGTCAATTAATTCTTGCGCTTCTTGTTCGGTGATTTTGCCCGCTTTTAAGTCACGTTCAATGTAAATATCTAAGAAAGTAGAGACACGACCGAATGACATGGCAGCACCATTTTGAGATTTCACTGCTGCTAAATACGCAAAATAAGTCCATTGCACGGCTTCTTGTGCATTGGTTGCAGGACCTGAAATATCAAAACCATAGCTTGCTGCCATTTCTTTGATTTTGCCTAATGCACGGTGTTGTTCTGCAATCTCTTCACGTAATTGAATGGTCGCTTGGATATCTTCACCACTTTCTAATTTTTCTTGTAATGAAGCAAATTGTTTAAATTTATCTTTCATTAAGAAATCTGCACCGTAAAGTGCCATGCGACGATAGTCACCGATAATACGTCCACGACCATAAGCATCAGGAAGACCAGTGATTACACCTGAACGACGGCAACGTAAAATATCTGGTGTATACACATCAAATACGCCTTGGTTATGTGTTTTACGGTATTCAGTGAAGATATGTTCGATTTCAGGATTAAGTTGACGGCCGTAAACTTTACAAGAACCTTTTACCATGTTGATACCACCAAACGGCATAATGGCACGTTTTAACGGGGCATCCGTTTGAAGACCAACGATTTTTTCTAAGTTTTTATCAATATAACCCGGTGCGTGAGAAGTAATAGTTGATGGTGTATCGCAATCAATGTCATACGGCTCGTGGGTTTTATTTTCCACTTTGATTTTTTCCATCACTTCATTCCACAATGTTGTTGTGGCTTCTGTGGCATCGGCTAAGAAAGATTCATCGCCTTCATACGGGGTGTAGTTTTTTTGAATGAAATCACGCACATTGACTTCAGTTTGCCACTCACCGCCAGCAAACCCTTCCCAAGCTTTTTGTTGAGCTTCAGTTAATTGACTCATATTAAATACCTTCTATTAATTAGAATAAAAAATCTTTTTTACCAACACAAAGGCGATCAACACTGCTGAAAAACGGACCGCACTTTGCAACCTTAATTCTATTCATGTGGGCGATTAATGTACCATTGTGCCAATGCGATACAACAACCGCCCCCCACAATATTCCCCAACGTCACCGGAATTAAATTTTTTACAACAAAATGATAAACATCTAAATCTGCAAATTGAGCGGGATCTACACTCACCGCTTGCCAAAACTCAGGTGATGCAAAATGTGCAATCACTATGCCCATCGGGATCATAAACATATTGGCGACACTATGCTCAAAGCCAGACGCCACAAACATAGAAATTGGCAAAATCATAATAAAGGCTTTATCGACTAACGTCTTACCCGCATAGGTCATCCATATTGCAATACATACCATGATGTTACAGAAAATGCCTAATGCAAATGCTTCTGTCCAAGTATGGTGAATTTTATGCTGTGCGGTTTTTAGAATAGTTAATCCCCACTGTCCATTGGCAGCCATAATCTGTCCAGCAAGCCAAGTCAGTGCGACAATAAACAACGCACCCACGAAGTTACCTCCGTACACGACAAGCCAATTTCGTATCATTTGAACGGTGGAAATTCGACCGCTTGCACGTGCAACGAGTGTCATTGTTGACGAAGTAAATAACTCAGACCCACACACTACCACCATAATCACCCCAAGGGAGAAAACGATACCACCGACTAATTTTGTGAGTCCCCAAGGTGCATCACCATTGCCGGTTTGAGTGGTCGCATAAAAAACGAATGCAATAGCAATAAAGGCACCCGCTGGAATAGCAGAAAAGAAAGAGTAGATTTGTTTTTTCGTGGCTTTATAAACACCGACATCTTCGCCAATCTGAGCCATCTTTGCCGGCGACACCATACAGGTTGATGTTGATTCTTCTGATTTCATCTTTAAATCCCCTTACATAAGTATCGTATAACGCCTAATGACGATGAGTCACATCACTGAATATCACTGAATAATTTAAAAAAATTTTATTTTTTATAATTTTTGTTAATTATAGGGAGTGTTCGTGCAAAATAAAAGCGCCTTTCTGTTTAAAAAACACTCAAATCCATTTTTTCTTACGCCAGATCAATTTATTGTTAAAATATTTTAG
>JBLUWJ010000054.1:0-6530 GCA_049888895.1 Bisgaard Taxon 45
AGACAAATTAATTAGATAATTTCTAAAAAAATGCTACCTTTTTAACCAATAGAAAATTGTCCATAAAAAAAGAGCGCTTCAAAAAGCGCTCTTTATACTCAATAAAAGTTAGAAACCTTCTTTTAAACTCACGGTTAAATTGAAGACCAAATGCGCCGGACTGCTATCTTTACTGTCCGCACAATAATAGCCTTCACGTTCAAATTGGTAGGCTTTTTCGGGTTGGGCGTTGGCTAAACTTTTCTCCACGACACCGTGCTTAATCACTAATGACTCTGGATTAAGTACTTGATGAATATCTTCTGCTGCACCAGGGTTTGCGACCGTAAATAAACGACCATATTGACGAAATTCTGCCGGTAAAGAATCTTCCGCAGATACCCACTGAATCACACCTTTCACTTTGCGTCCATCCGCTGGATTTTTCCCTAGCGTATCAGGGTCGTAAGTACAATAAACGGTGGTGATATTCCCCTCTGCATCTTTTTCAACACGTTCGGCTTTAATCACATAAGCATTGCGTAGACGCACTTCTTTACCAAGGACTAAACGTTTATATTGTTTATTTGCTTCTTCACGGAAATCCGCTTGATCAATAAAAATTTCACGCGTAAATGGCAATTCACGTACGCCTAATTCTTCACGATTAGGGTGATTTGGCGCAGTCAGCATTTCTTTGCCACTGAAATTCTCAATCACAATTTTAAGTGGATTAATGACGGCCATCGCACGTGGCGCATTTTCATTTAAATCTTCACGAATACAGGCTTCGAGTGCACTGAACTCCACCATATTATCTTGCTTAGTGACACCAATACGACGGCAGAACTCACGTAATGATGCTGGGGTATAACCACGGCGACGTAAACCCGAAATGGTTGGCATACGCGGGTCATTCCATCCATCGACAATTCCCTCATTCACTAATTGCAATAACTTGCGTTTAGAAGTCAGGGTGGATTCTAAATTTAAACGCGAAAACTCATATTGATGCGGTAACGGACGCGCAATGGAAATATTTTCTAACACCCAATCATATAAACGGCGATTATCTTGGAATTCCAATGTACAAAGCGAGTGAGTAATACGCTCAATGGCATCCGAGATACAATGGGTAAAATCATACATCGGATAAATGCACCATTTATCCCCTGTTTGATGATGGGTGGCGAATTTAATCCGATAAATAACAGGATCGCGCATCACAATAAACGGCGACGCCATATCAATTTTCGCACGTAAACAGGCTTTGCCCTCTGCAATTTCTCCGTTCTTCATTTTTTCAAATAATGCGAGGTTTTCTTCAATAGAACGATCACGATAAGGACTATTTTTACCCGGTTCCGTTAACGTACCACGATATTCACGCATTTCTTCTGGCGAAAGCTCGTCCACATAGGCTAAGCCTTTTTCGATTAATTCAATTGCATAACCATAAAGCTGATCAAAGTAGTCAGAGGCATAACGAGGTTGCCCTTCCCATTTGAAACCTAACCATTCCACATCTTGTTTAATTGAATCCACATATTCCACATCTTCTTTGACGGGATTCGTATCATCAAAACGTAAATTACATCGTCCCTGATAATCTTCAGCAATCCCAAAATTTAAACAAATTGACTTCGCATGACCAATGTGTAAATAACCATTGGGTTCAGGCGGAAAACGCGTTTGAACACCAGTATGTTTACCTGATGCTAAATCTTCATCAATAATTTGACGAATAAAATTGGTGGGACGTTTTTCTGTATTTTCAGCTGCGACAACGTTTTCAACTGGATGACTCATTCTGACCTCGAATTCCATAATGGTTTTGTTATAAAAATGCTATCTATTCTACCCTGTTTGCCTCCAGAATACAAAAATACCCTGTATTTTCTTGTTATTTTCATCTTTCTATTTTCCTTTTTAATGATAAAATGAACGAACGTTCATTCACCAACTTACGAGTCTAAAATCGGTTGTTTTCATTGCTTTTTATTACTCAACATAATGGGGACAAAACCGAGGATAAAACAATCTTAAGCTAATTGAGTGAAGCACGATAAATGAAAAAGATCGCGATTTTCTCGCACAAAATGGACTGCCCTTATAGTGATGAGTATGTCATTGTGCACTGTTAGACCAATTACATCTCATACCAAGATGAAGGTTTTAGTCAGACAAGAAAAAAATTGCTATAATCCGTTCATGCAAATGGGTCAAGCGACTCACATGTTTAACTAAGGATTGTCATGATGTTAAAACGAAACCCAATTACTTTTTTATTATTATCTACAGCGTTGGTTGGTTGTGCTAATCTGGATGATTCATACCAACAGGCCAAGCAAGACTTTCAACAGTATCAAGAAATCACAAAACAATATGCTGTGCAAGAAAGTTGGTGGGAACACTATCAAGATGCACAGCTCAACACCTTGATTCAGCAAGCATTAGACAATAACAAAAATTTAGCTAAAGCCGCTATCAACGTGAATAAGGCACTTTATCAAGCGAATTTAGTAGGGGCGAATTTAGTGCCTGCATTTAGTGGTAAAGTGGAATCGACAGCAACGCGAAATATTGAACACAGTCAACCTTCAAAAATTCAGCATGGTGGTTCCATTAATGTTAGCTATACCTTAGATCTCTGGCGACGTTTAGCAGACTCTGCTTCCGCAGGTGAATGGGCACATAAAGCCAGTGCCCAAGATCTTGAGGCGGCACGTTTATCTCTCATCAATGCTGTCATCGCTACCTATTACCGTCTCGCCTTCCTCAACGATGCAGTACAATCGACAGAGGGCACCATTAACTATTACAGCCAAATTAATACGATCATGCAAAATCGTTTTAAACTTGGTATAGCCGACAGTGCAAGTTCAGATCAAGCACAACAAGCGGTATTAAGAGCCCGTAACCAGCTGATCACTTATCAAACACAACGTAAAATCGCAGAACAAACTTTGCGTAATTTAGTTAATTTAAAACCCAATGAAGCGTTAAATGTCAGATTCCCAGCTATTTTAAATGTGAAAACACTGGGAGTGAACACCAATGTACCCGTTTCAACTATTGCTAACCGACCTGACATTAAAAGCGCGCAATATCGTTTAAGCGCGGCGTTTAAAGATGCGAAAGCGGTACAAAAAAGTTGGTTCCCAACCATTACGCTAGGGGCGAGTTTAGCCTCTGCAGGTGCCAAAATTGACACGGCATTAGATACACCAATAGCGAGCGGACTAATTGGGATTAATCTGCCTTTCCTCAATTGGAATACAGTCAGATGGAATGTAAAAATTTCAGAAGCAAATTACGAACTCGCCAAAGTGAACTATGAACAAGCAATCACTACGGCATTAAATGAAATTGATACCCTCTATTTCAACTACCAACAATCAAAAGCAAATTTTGCGAATCTGCAAAAAGCGGATGCTTACAACAAACGCATTACCCAATACTACAAAAATCGCTATGATGCAGGGGTTGCATCCTTAAGGGATTGGTTAACTGCGGCGAATACCGAGAACGATGCGAAATTAGCTATTTTAAATGCGAAATATCAACTAATTGAGCAAGAAAATAGCATTTATAGTGCCATGGCGGGGTATTACTCGATTCAATAACAAGAAAGAGGCAATTAGCCTCTTTTTTATTCACTCTGATCCAGGATCGCATCTTATGAAAATCGAAGTCTGTATTGATAATATCGAATCAGTATTAATCGCACAACGTGCGGGCGCTGATCGTCTAGAACTCTGTGGTTGTCTTTCAGTGGGAGGGGTCACGCCCCCCTATTCGTTGATTAAAAGTGCGGTTAATTTAGCCCAAATTCCTTGCTATGTGATGATTCGACCAAGAGCGGGCGATTTCTTGTTTAATGCACATGAAGTCAAGATGATGATTGATGATATTCATCTTGCCAAACAACTAGGAGCTCAAGGCATCGTAATCGGTGCATTGACTAAACATGCTGAAATTGACCTTTCGGTTTGCGAAACGTTAATACAGGCGGCAGAAGGATTGGGGGTCACCTTCCATCGCGCGTTTGATCTTTGTCGCGATCCGATAGCAAGTTTAACACAATTAATTCAGCTAGGCTGTGAACGCGTTTTAACTTCGGGGCAAAAAGCTAATGCCATAGCAGGTCAACCCTTAATTAAACAATTAGTGGAGCTCGCCTCAAATCGTATCACAATAATGGCAGGGGCTGGGATTAATGCCGAAAATGCCAGCTGGTTGGCCGAGAATACAGGGGTCAGCGAATTACATTTATCAGGAAAAAGTTATCGTTTAAGTGAAATGCAATCTCATGCGGAAGCCGTAATGGGCGAAAACAGCCAAGATGATCAAAAAATCTGGCGAGCGGATTTTAGTAAGATACGAGCAGTAAAAACACGTGTAGAAAAGTACTGAGTTGGTCGATAAGCCGAGTTCTGTCGCGGACAATCATTCCTCTAGGCGTATATTCGCATATACGCTCAAGCAACCTACCCGAATCCTGAGCGGGCCACCCATTGGATTCCTATTTGGTCTTGCTACGAGTGGAGTTTACCCTGCCATGAACTATTGCTAGCCACGCGGTGCGCTCTTACCGCACCCTTTCACCCTTACCAGCCGAAACTGGCGGTCTGCTCTCTGTTGCACTTGTCGTAGGCTCACGCCCCCCAGGTGTTACCTGGCACTCTGCCCTGTGTAGCTCGGACTTTCCTCTCGTTTACTTGTCCCACTAGGTCGTCATAAAGACGGTTAAGGGCTTCAATAAACCAGCGATTGTCTGACCAACTCAGGCGCGCAGTATAACGGAATTCCGGCAAAAAAGACAGAACTTATTTGAAATCCAACGAAAATCGACCGCACTTTTGTCTTTTGCCAAGGAAAAAGCAAATCTTGCGCTAAATCAATGTAAAACTCAAAATCAACGACAATCTTATGTTATAATTCCCTCAGTTTTTATGTCGATAAAGGACCCTGAAATGAACTATTTGCAGATCGCACGTGAAACATTAACGATTGAAGAAAAAGCACTGGCTCGTTTAAGTCAACGACTTGACACCCACTTTAACCAAATCGTTGAGTTAATTTTACACTGTCAAGGGCGCTTAGTAATTGGCGGGATTGGAAAATCCGGTTTGGTAGGGAAAAAAATGGTCGCCACCTTTGCTTCTACCGGCACACCAAGTTTTTTCCTACATCCAACAGAAGCCTTCCACGGTGACTTAGGTATGCTCAAACCGATTGATATTGTGATGTTGATTTCTTATAGCGGTGAAACAGACGATGTCAATAAACTCATTCCAAGCCTGAAAAATTTCGGTAATAAAATCATTGCCCTCACAGGTAATCCAAATTCGACCCTCGCCAAACATTCTGACTATGTGCTTGATATTAGTGTTGAGCGTGAAGTCTGCCCTAATAATCTTGCGCCGACCACTTCTGTATTGGTGACAATGGCATTAGGGGATGCACTTGCCGTTTCTTTAATTAAAGCCCGTGATTTCAAGCCCGCAGATTTTGCTCGTTTCCACCCTGGTGGCAGCCTAGGACGCCGTTTATT
This sequence comes from Bisgaard Taxon 45, assembly GCA_049888895.1. Taxonomy (GTDB): domain Bacteria; phylum Pseudomonadota; class Gammaproteobacteria; order Enterobacterales; family Pasteurellaceae; genus Pasteurella. Next base: position 5,537 of record JBLUWJ010000054.1, read on the forward strand.
ATGCCGTGTCAAAGATGAAATGCAAACTCGTCTGCCAGTTACGCGCTTAGACACATCCTTTACAGATTGCTTGACGATTATGAATGAAGGTCGAATGGGGGTTGCTTTAGTGATGGAGCAAAATCAATTAAAAGGAATTATCACTGATGGCGACATTCGTCGTGCACTTACCGCTAATGGGGCAGAAACCTTACGTAAAACAGCACAAGATTTAATGACGTCTCATCCAAAAACTATTCATCAAGATGCCTATTTAGCTGAAGCTGAAGCCTTTATGAAAGAGAAGAAAATCCACTCTTTAGTGGTGGTTAACGATCAACAAAATGTCGTTGGTCTTGTGGAGTTTACTAGCTAATGTTAACGCAAAAACTCCAACACATTAAATTTGTCATTACCGATATTGACGGTGTACTGACGGATGGTTCCTTACATTATGATGCGCAAGGTGAAGCGTTCAAAACCTTCCATGTACGAGATGGATTAGGTATCCGAATGCTAATGGAATCCGGTATTCAAGTCGCGGTACTCTCTGGACGAGATTCCCCGATTCTACGCAAACGCATTGCCGATTTAGGGATTCAACTCTTTTTCCTTGGCAAATTGGAAAAAGAGAGTGCTTGTTTTGAACTGATGCAACAAGCCAATGTCTGTGCGCAAGAAACGGCTTATATTGGTGATGACAGTGTTGATTTGCCTGCCTTTGCTGTCTGTGGTGTCGCTTTTGCCGTCCAAGATGCGCCCGCTTATGTCAAAACGCACGCTGATCATGTATTAAGCCTAAAAGGCGGACAAGGGGCGTTCCGTGAAATGTCTGACATGATTCTCGCAGCACAACATAAAAGCGACATATATACTTGTGCACAAGGCTTTTTAAAAGTCGCAAAAAAAATGGCACAATAAACCGCCTACAATAACAATCCGCCCGTAAAACGGGCGGTTTTTAGGCTACCCTATAAGGGCCTAGTACTTCACATGCCCCTCAAGGGGCATGTGA
>JBLUWJ010000055.1:0-6126 GCA_049888895.1 Bisgaard Taxon 45
ATGGTAAAGATACTAAGAATTTGACATTGAAACATAATAATAAATTTAAAGAAAATTATCATGTGCCTTTTATTCAAATTTCTAGCGATGATACTGCTCAGAAGAGAATTCATGTCTATCGTAGTGGTATGGATTTTTTAAACGGGTTTGCAGAATGGTTAGGGATCGAAGAGCCATCTCTAAAGCGTCCATATTCCTTTTTCTCAGAAGATAATATGAATCTACCATTGAAAGTTTTTGATTGGGAAAAATATATCGATTTTGGTTTATTACCTAGTGATCCGGCTCTTTTGCCTGAAAAGAGATAAAAAATGCAATCGTTTGCTTATCTTTCACCGTAAAGTGCGCTACAATATATCGCAATTTTTATAATACAGAATATGAAGGTGCAAACAGATGACACAGCTTAGTCTCAAAAAAATCTACTCAGGTAAAGTGCGTGATCTTTATGAAATAGATGATAAACGTATGCTCATGGTCGCGACCGACCGTTTATCCGCCTTTGATGTGATTTTGGACGATCCAATCCCTGGCAAAGGGGAAATCTTAACCCAAATTTCCAATTTTTGGTTTAGCAAATTAGCCCATATTATGCCAAACCATTTTACGGGTGAAAGCGTGTATGATGTGCTACCAAAAGAAGAAGCAGACAAGGTCAAAGATCGTGCTGTGGTGTGTAAGCGTTTGACGCCAATTAAAATTGAATCCATTGTGCGTGGCTATTTAACAGGCAGTGGTTTAAAAGACTATCAAAAAACAGGCACGATTTGTGGTTTTGCTTTACCGAAAGGATTAGTGGAAGCCAGCAAGTTACCAGAGCCTCTTTTTACTCCTTCTAGTAAAGCTGAGGTCGGCGATCACGATATTAATATTAGCTATGCTGAATGTGAGCGATTAATTGGTGCGGAACTGGCTACCGAAGTAAAAGAAAAGGCCATTGCTCTTTATAAAGCGGCTGCAGATTATGCATTGACGAAAGGCATTATTATTTGTGATACAAAATTTGAATTTGGGTTAGATGAAAAGGGTACGCTGACGTTAATGGATGAAGTGTTAACCCCAGATTCAAGTCGTTTTTGGTCTGTTGATACTTATCAAGAGGGCACTAATCCACCGTCATTTGATAAACAATTTATTCGAGATTGGTTAGAACATAGCGGTTGGAATAAACAGCCACCCGCCCCCAAAGTACCAGCGGATATCATTGAAAAAACCGTTAATAAATACCAAGAGGCACTGGATTTGTTAACAAAATAAATCGAAAATAGGCTTTCTTCCCATTTGGGGAGAAAGCTTTTTTTCAACATCCACCTTGCAAGGAGAATTATGAAGTCGGTTTCAATAGTGGGATTAGGTTGGCTAGGCTTACCTTTAGCTCGCCATTTGAAAAATTTAGGTTGGGAAGTCAAAGGCAGTAAACGTACACACGAAGGGGCAGAACAAATGCGCTTAGTTCGTTTGGAAGCCTATCCTTTAGAACTGACCCCCGAAATTAATGCCGATCCTGATGATTTAACTTTGTTGTTATCAGTGGATTCATTAGTGATCAACATTCCACCCAGTCAATATTTTTTTAATCCTCAACATTATGTACTAGGCATTCAAAACTTAGTTAACGAAGCATTGTTACATGGTGTGAATCATCTTATCTTTATTAGCTCCACCTCTGTCTTTCCTGAACATTCTGGCTACTTTGACGAATCTTGCACGCCACAGCCACAATCTGAGATCGCAAAAGCCCTTGTTGAAGTGGAGACGTGGCTATTCCAATTGAACAATATTGACTGCGATATCATTCGTTTTGGTGGTTTGATTGGCGATGATCGCCACCCTGTATATTCACTGGTAGGCAAAGAAGTGAAAGCAGGCAATTCACCTGTGAATTTAGTGCATTTTGATGATTGTGCTAGAGCAATTCAATTATTGCTTGAAACGCCAAGTTATCAGCGCTTATATCATGTGGTGGCACCCGGGCATCCAACCAAATCGGAATATTATTCTGTGATGGCGGAAAAATTGGGTGTAGAAGCACCGCACTTCGTCTGTTCGGAACAAGATCCTGTCAGAATTATTGTTTCTGATAAGATTTGTCAGGAGATTGATTTTGTTTACCAATACCCTGATCCTTATTTGATGTTGCCAAATGAGGAAAAGAGCGGTGGACTTTCCGATGGGTTTTTGAAATAATAAAAGTGATTATTTAATCACTTTTTTTGCGTAATTATTTAAATAAAGGTCGAGTATGTCAAACACAATTTTACAACAGCTTCCAAAGGGTCAAAAAGTCGGTATCGCATTTTCAGGTGGTTTAGATACCAGTGCAGCATTATTATGGATGCGTCAAAAAGGGGCTGTCCCTTATGCGTACACAGCAAACTTAGGTCAACCTGATGAAGATGATTACAATGCCATTCCTCGTAAGGCGATGGAATATGGAGCAGAAAATGCGCGTTTAATTGATTGTCGTGCGCAGCTTGCCCACGAAGGAATTGCCGCTATTCAAAGTGGCGCTTTCCATATTTCTACAGGGGGATTGACCTATTTTAATACTACACCACTTGGTCGTGCGGTAACAGGCACCATGTTAGTGTCTGCGATGCGTGAAGATGATGTGAATATCTGGGGTGATGGCAGTACCTTTAAAGGGAATGATATTGAACGTTTCTATCGCTACGGTTTATTAACCAATCCAAATCTAAAAATTTATAAACCTTGGTTAGATAATCAATTTATCGAAGAATTGGGTGGTCGTCATGAGATGTCAGAATTCCTGATTGCCAATGGCTTTGAATACAAAATGTCTGTTGAAAAAGCCTATTCCACCGACTCAAACATGTTGGGTGCGACGCATGAAGCCAAAGATCTTGAGTTCTTAAATACGGGTATTCGTATTGTAAAACCAATTATGGGCGTGGCATTCTGGCGTGATGATGTTGAAGTGAAAGCTGAAGAAGTCACCGTGCGCTTTGAAGAGGGAATTCCTGTTGCTTTAAATGGTAAAACTTTTAGCGACCATGTGGAATTATTCCTTGAAGCAAACCGTATTGGGGGGCGCCATGGTTTAGGGATGTCAGATCAAATTGAAAACCGTATCATTGAAGCCAAATCTCGCGGTATTTATGAAGCACCAGGAATGGCGTTATTACATATCGCTTATGAGCGTTTAGTCAGCGGTATTCATAATGAAGATACGATTGAACAGTACCGTATTAACGGTTTACGTTTAGGTCGCTTACTCTATCAAGGTCGTTGGTTTGATCCGCAAGCCTTAATGTTGCGCGAAACTGCTCAGCGTTGGGTTGCTCGTGCGATCACTGGTGAAGTTACCTTAGAATTACGTCGTGGCAATGATTACTCAATTCTGAATACAGAATCTCCAAATCTGACTTATATGCCAGAGCGTTTAAGTATGGAAAAAGTGGAAAATGCACCATTTGATCCTGTTGATCGTATTGGTCAATTAACCATGCGTAACTTAGACATTGTGGATACGCGTGATAAGTTAGGGATTTATACGCAAACAGGTCTACTTAGCATTTCAAAAGACTCTTTCTTACCTCAGTTAAACAAGAAAGGTTAATGCTTAGTTTTGCATAACCATGAAATATTGTCGTACTTTATCTTCAAGATAAAGTACGATCTTTTTTACTGCATTTATTTATGTTGTACCTTCATGTAACGGTATAACAATCTTTATTTAAGAACAGTATGTCAATGCCTGTTTATCTGTTGAGTTGATGAACACATACTCGCATACTGCTTTGATCGGCCTACATTTTCGCTGAGTGAGACAAAATGGAGAGAGGTGATGAATAAAACATTTGGAAGTACATTACTGGTATCAGGGACAATGATTGGTGCGGGTATGTTAGCCATGCCTTTAACTTCAGCGGGCATTGGTCTTACCTTTACTATTTTTTTACTGATTGTGCTTTGGTTCCTATTAACCTATAGTGCATTGCTATTTGTTGAAGCTTATCAGACCATAGAAAGTGATGCGGGCATCGGTTCGTTAAGTGCGCTTTATTTTGGGCGTTTAGGACGATTTATTTCTACTGTCGCCTTATTAGTCTTTTTGTATGCCTTATTAGCCGCTTATGTCACAGGTGGTGGCGGATTACTGGCTTCAATTTTACCCCCCATCGCTACAGCAGAAATCACATCTCAACTTTCGATTGTGATGTTTACACTCATTTTTGGTGCATTTATCGTGATTGGGACAAAGACGGTTGATGGCTTAAATCGACCGCTCTTCTTGATTATGCTCGGTACATTAGTGGTTGTTTTGTTTTTATTACTTAAAGAAGTGAAGATGGATAATTTAATGGCGATGCCTATTGATAAGGCGCTGATTTTGTCTGCAAGTCCAGTCTTTTTCACTTCCTTTGGTTTTCATGGCTCGATACCAAGTTTGAACAAATACCTTGGTGGTAATATTAGGGCGTTACGAATTTCCATTTTAGTCGGTTCATTTATTACACTATGTGGTTATATTTTATGGCAATTAGGGACACATGGCGTGTTAACCCAATCTGTTTTCTTACAGATTTTACAAGATGAGCCCACATTGAATGGCTTAGTGAGTGCGACAAAACAAGTCACTGGTAGTGATATTATTTCAGGTGCGGTGAAATTATTTTCAGCGTTGGCCTTAATTACTTCATTCTTAGGGGTGGCATTAGGTCTCTTTGAATGCATTGAAGACTTATTGCATCGTGTTTTCAAATTTAAAGCAGGTCGTGCGATCCTTGGCTTATTGACTTTTGTTCCCCCATTATTGTTTGCGTTATTTTATCCAAAAGGCTTTATTTTAGCGTTAGGGTATGCCGGACAAATTTTTGCTTTTTACGCAGTGGTATTGCCCGCCGCGTTAGTCTGGAAAGTGAGAAAATTACATCCGAACCTCCCTTATCGTGTATCAGGTGGCTCAACATTATTGCTGATTTCTGCGCTATTAGGTGTCATCATTACCTCGATTCCCTCTGTGATTAAAGCCGGTTATTTACCTGCTGTGGTTGGGTAACGTCTTTTTGATTCAAATAGCGAGAACATTCTCGCTGTTTGCTCTTTTGAGGCTTATCTCATCTTACTCATTGAAAAAATAAGGGCTTTTTGTTAAGATTGCGCGCCATAAATTCACTTCACTTAATCTATATTGTTATGCAAGCGGCTTTTTCTTTTCCAAATTTTAGTCAAATGTATCCCAATGAAAAACGTAAATTAAAGCGTTTGAGGGAATTCTTACGTTATCAGTATGCATATAGATGTCATCATAGGCAATGTAAGCAGTTTACAACATTTTTAAATCAACGTCCGCTTTGGATTCCTCTTTTCCAACAGCATCCGTATCGAGTGAATAGCCTATTATCAACGTATTGTAATCGTCGCTGGCATGGTGTTCAGCGGCTTCAGGCAATCACCGCCAATCTACAGGCCGCGACAGCGCAATTTGGTATGGAACGTTGTCAGCAGTTATTGACAGTGGGAAAGATAAGACTAGCGACTTTAACGGATTTGCTTTGCTTAAACTTGAATATTAATACGATTGATCCTTTTGAAGGTTTTTTCTCCTTAAATATTCAAAATACGGAAACAGGGCAAAGTGTTTATGATGCCTCTTTTACTTTCTTGTCAGAGAAACAGATACTCATTGCCTCTATGCAAGGACCTAAAGGTGAGCAAGCACAAGACGTGGTTCGTATCGCAACTAAACAGTTACATGGTGTCCGCCCGATGTTTATGTTAGTCAATGGATTCCGTTTTATTGCGCAACAGCTAGATTGTCAATTGCTTGGTATTCCACACCGTCAGCAAGCCAAATACCGTTGGAATGACTCAGAGCGTTTATTGTTTAATTATGATGAGTTTTGGCAAGAAAATGGCGCGTTAAAACAAGATGAGTACTGGTGTCTTCCTGCTGAAGTTGAACGCAAGCCGTTAGACGACATTCAGAGTAAAAAACGTTCTATGTATCGTAAACGCTATGAGATGTTAGATAGTGCGTTGGAGCAGATTTCAGCACAGTTTTCATAGTCTATGCGAAAAATAACAATCCGCCCGTAAAACGGGCGGTTTTTAGGCTACCCTATAAGGGCCTAGTACTTCACATGCCCCTCAAGGGGCATG
>JBLUWJ010000056.1:0-5525 GCA_049888895.1 Bisgaard Taxon 45
GTTCTGCTCACCGCTTAAGCTTTTCCGCTCCATACGCAAAGCGTATGGTTTTTATAGCTAGACAAAGTCTAGCTATAATAAAAAATGCGATGAATGTCATGTTCATCGCATTTTGTTTTTTAACGATTAACCTTCTATTTTTAACGTTTGTACTAAAACATTTTCATAAACACTTCGTAGCTTATTAAACGTATTAACGCCTTGGAGCATCTCTAGTGTAGGTAGTTTGATCGACTCACGGAAGCGATCAACAGGAATATCCTCAATCTTATTTTTTAGCACTATCGGCTGACTGAGTTCAAAACAATAGTACAACGATTCGGAAAACTGTCCTTGATTACTGCCTGTTTGCTCTCTTGATAAAGTCTTACGTTCTTTTATCTCTACATTTAAAATAGGGTAAATCTTATCAATAACCCATTCTCCTTCTAGAGTTGGGTAAGCAATAGCCAAGAAACACAATTCAGATACAATTTTATGATTAAACTCATCATCAAAAATATCGGTTTTAGTATGATAATAACTCGCTGTTCCCTCTCTGAATTTTTGTATATAGCTATCCTCTCGCTCATCACCAATTCTTATCGTCATGACTAAATTTCGATAATAGGCCTGTTTCATACCTAACGCAGAAATTCTCGTTGGATTTTCAATATATAATCCATCTGTTTTTTCTTGCTGTTTTTCTACGTTAAAATCAAGTTTCTCTTTCAGAAAAGTCATCAACCAGGTTTGCCCTAGCTTATCTTGACTTGGCAATAATGCAAAAGCACCAATTCCAATGGCATCAATGACAGACTGATAAGGATTAGAAACAAGATTTTGTTGAAAATAGCCAGGATATAAAGCAAATGCGCCAAATACCGGACGAGATCGCTCAATTAAACTATGTTGAGAAATATGAATTAATGCATCACGATAGCGATGCATTTGATTTAAAGCATCTTCAGGGACTAAATCTTCTCTATTCGCGATGGTATCATTCTCTTTTTCTGTTTTATCCAGATCTTCTTGATTTAGATCGTCACCTGATGCAATACGATATTTAGCATCAAATAACCAAATATATTTTTGCTTATTTGGAAAGGTCACCTCTAGCAAAATATCTGGTTTTTGCGTTACCCAAAACGTCCTAATTTCTTTTCCTTCTTTACGAAATATAGGCTCATGCGCCAAACGAACCTGAATATTCCCTTTTTCAAAATAAAAAGCCCCACATAAACCGTCTTTCAGTTGGTACTCGGCAAACTTATTCTGACGTAAGCGATTTTTTTGTTTTTGTGTTGTTTGAAAGCCTAATTCGAGCAACATATTTTTTAGTGTAATAAAACACCATATTTCATAGAGTTCTGCTACCGATTTCATTGAAATCGTTTTTGATTGTTCAAAAAAATCTAAATAAAGCTTTAATTCCTGCCAAAGATAATAAACTTGGCTATAGCCAGTTTTTTGTTGTAGAACTAATGTGGATTTGTCTAAGTATTCAGGGTTAATGTCTTTCAAAAAACTGTGCTTTTCTAATTTAATCAGTGGAGCAGTCCAAGTTTTTAAATTCGTAGTCAATGCTTCTGAAAATTCATTTTGTTGTGTCTGTAATTGTTCAATAATGTTGTTAATCTGCCGTTGTGTTTGTACTGAAATCCATTTAATAAAGCGATTTTCGGGGGTATTCGCGCTCAGAAATTTTGGATTAACCTGATAACGTTTATCCATCAGCCCATTTTTAATATCATGACGAATTTTTTCTAATTGACGGGAGGATTGTTTACCGACTAAACGATCAGCTTTAACAAACGCACTTTTCTGCTGTAAACGTTGATGGGGAGCTAGCGTAATTACCTTGATATTATGAATAAGCTTTTCACGTAATTGCTTAAAGTGAGCCAACCAAAACAACGGAAAATTACCCCGTTTCAGACTTTCAGAACTATATTGTTCTGTTTTACCTAAAAAGTTAAAACGTAATAATGGAAATTCAGCATCAATGGTTTGATAAATCGTCGGGATATCACTGTGCAAATCTATTTTTGTAGGCAAAATTTCAAATTTAATTTCAAATTCTTTTGCTTTGCTCCCAGTAGAATAGCGGATAGGTAAAGTAAACCAACCAATATCATTGCCAGTATTAATATTACCTATCAAGTGGCGATGTTTAAAGCGGAAAGCCTCATTTACCGAACGATGGGAATGAATAACCTCCGCTTGCTCAACATCAGACTTAAATACCCATTCAAATTGATATTGTAAATTTTCAAAAAAAATCGGTGAGGGTAGCTCTATCGATGATGACTCTGGCAATAAAAGGTTATCTATAAATGGGCAATTTATTTGCACGTTTCTCATATTTTCGGAAAAATAAATGACAGACTTAGACAAGCTTTTCACTCTCGCCTCAAATACACTTTTCCGCGACTCCACACCACTACACCAAACCGTTAGCGTAAAGTCATCACAATCAAAACTAAGCCATTCTTTCATTTTGATTACCACTTATTGCCAAAACGTGGTGAAATGTTGACGTTCCAATTGTTTCTTCATTTGCTCAAGTTTTTGACGAGAACGGCATTGCAAATTATTTAGCTTATTCCCTTCTAAATCCTCATTAAAGAAATCTACACGCGATTTATCTTGTGCCCAAATTTCTGATAGTTGATTTTGGAGTATGGTTTCTAATTTATCGAATAAACTATGCTCATTATCAAAAGCTAACTTATCTTGATCACCCTCTAAGCGTGGGAGAACTTTAAGCATCAAAAAATCATCCCAAACGGCTTGAAGTTCGGCTTGAGAACTCGGCTGAAAACTCCAAACATTTAATAACAATTCATTTAATGCACGATAAGCAAGTTTAAATGGCGTACCGATAAATAATTCATTGATTTTACCTAAGAAATTTAGACTTTCTTCAATAATATTATATTCTTGAGAAAGTGAATCTAGATTTGTTTTTAACTTAGTCGCTGTAGAATGATGCGGATAAGTTAAGGTTACAGCTTGTACCTGTGGCTCAAAAAACTGTTCAAAATTATTAGGATAAAATTCACTAAAATCAAAACTTAACGCTCGATCTAACACTTTACGAGAAAAACCATGCGTAGTTTCATCCATATTCACCGTTCCTGCTACAATTAAGTTAAACGGCAATGGAATACCATTTTGTTCAAAGAATTCAAGCAACCTCTTATCATTTTCGTTATGTTCATCCTTTTTTTCTTGAAAACCAAGAGCACGAAGGAAGTTAGAATTTGTCTTAAATTGATTAAACAAATCCACGCTTAATAACCCATCACTGCGGTATTTAAACTCACTACCTTCCCATTCCCATTCTCGTGTTTCAAGAATGGACAGATAATCAGCAAAATATTGTTCTACTGGCGCCAAGTTCATTTCGTCTAAGCAAAGCCAAAAAGGATTAATTCTGCCTAATGTTTCCTCACTGCCTTTTACCGCATTTCCTTCAAAGGTGAGCTCTTGAGCAAGAGCTCGCCAAGCTTTCACAAGAAATTTTAATAAATCAGTAACCACATATTCCTCGTTACCTGATAAACGGGATACATAACCTAATAAATCAGAAGGTTCGTGCCAATCGGGACGAACAGGAATAAGACAATAGTTATCGAGATTTTTCGACCAACGTTTTGCCTGTTCACGTACAAATCGGGTTTTACCCGTACCTGAAATACCAGCTAATATAAGGAAGGATTTAGATAGATTGATATAAGTATCAGAGCTTGTAAACTCGGTATTTACTTCTAATGAAGTATCTACATTACCTAGTTCATTTAAGTCAAGATGTTGCAAATCAAATTTAAGCAATGTCCTTTTAGCATAATTATCAATGAACTCTTTATCTATTTTACTAGATAAAGTGACTTTATTTTTATTTTTTCCATTGATAAAATAATTTAAGTTACTATCTAAAATATTACCTAAAACCCTAAGAGTTCCTTTAGTTTCTAGATCACCATGAATAGATAAGCAGCTATTACCGTTGAACCTTTGATATACCCCTCCCATAGTAAATATAATATCATTAGTCTCTACTTGTATTTTATATATTGATTCATCTGCTAATATTGTTATTAATTTAACTAAATCATTTTTTTCCTCTATCGAATCTCCATTTATAATCCATTTGAATAGGCATAATTCATAACATTCTCTCTTAGTCTCAATAAATGTATCAAAAATATCAATAAGATTTGTAAATTCGAGTTTTTTACTATAACGATTTTTTCCAGTTCTTTCCGAACTATATCTATGAGTATCACTCAAAAAAGATATTTTTACTAGTTTCCAAACTAATTCAAATGCCACGATGAGAGACTCTATTTGAGACGTAAGTAATGGATTAGCCTCTATCTTCGCCAATACCTCATCCTCAGATACACTCTCACTTGTGTAATATTTTCTAATATAAGATAGTAAATGTGTTTTTACAGAATCATTCAAAACTAAACATATTTTATCATCTTTTTGAATTTCCGAAGTATACGCCAAAGAGTATGGCATATTATTGGATTTCCATAGAAAATATAATAAAGCAAGAGCACTATGAATTTTAGGCATTGAAGACTTTATTCCCAACTTTAAGGAGTTTGGTTTTCTAATAGAAAGACCAATAGGATAGATAGAGTTATGCATTAATATTCTCCATATGTTCTTTAATAGCTCTTGCTATAGCCTCAGCTAATAATGGTGGGACAGCATTACCAACTTGCTTCATTTGTGATGTTTTATTGCCATAAAAAATAATAGAATCAGGAAAACTTTGCAATCTAGCAGCTTCTCGCACTGTAATTGCTCGATTTAGAAAAGGATGAATAAAACGTCCTGATGATGGAGTATCAAATCGAGTAGTTATTGTCACAGCCCCTTTGTCTTTAATTATTCTTCCCCAAGTACCACTATAAATAGATTTTGTTCGATGTTTAGAAGGTAAATTATTTTTATCTCCATTCTCTGGAATTAGCATAATTCTTTCAACTGCTAATTTGCTGTGATTAGTTGCCTGGTGGTTGTATAAGTATTTTGAAGATTGTCTTAAAATATTTTGGTATTCATTTAACGGAGGAGTTACGTAAGATGTACAAAATTCTCCTTCTCCGGAGTTTAAATAAGCTAAATCACTTATCGCATCCCAAGCAGTGACTTTTTTTCTTGTAGGTTCCGGCATATTTACTGCTTCACCTATCCTATTACCAATAATTATTGCTCTTTTTCTTAACTGAGGTACTCCAAAATCATTAGAATTCAATATATCACTATTTAATCTATATCCAATATCCTCAAATAATCTATATATTTCTTCTTTAAAAAAACCATCCTTTGCCGTAAGAAGATTAGGAACATTCTCGATAACAAAGTATTTAGGCATCGTAAACTTTACTACTTCATAAAAATTCTTAAATAAGAAATTTCTTGGATCATTTAAAAAATGTCTATTTCCTTTTTGAGACAATCCTTGACATGGCGGACCACCAATAACTACATCAATATCAATATATTTAGAAAAAACCCTAGGT
>JBLUWJ010000057.1:0-3887 GCA_049888895.1 Bisgaard Taxon 45
TATTTTGTGATCTAGATCACAAAATTTAAGATTTTCGTCATCTAAAAGATGTTTTTTTAAACAAATTAAGGGCTTTATTGCTCATAAAATCGTTCTCTTTTCCTTATAAAAACATGAAAAAGCCTCCTTTCGCTTATGTGTTATCTTGGCGATTCCATCGCATGTTACTAACACGTTTTGCTATATAAGCATTCTCTTCCTTGACCTACCCCAAATTTTCTATTGTTCTTAAAACAATAAATAGCGATAATATGCCCCTTAACTTCAGGGCACCCTTTAAACGTCGCCCGAGCAAACGATATGATGACAGAATACATTCTCCTTATTATTAGTACAGCCTTAATTAATAACTTTGTCTTAGTAAAATTCCTAGGGCTTTGTCCTTTTATGGGCGTGTCGAAAAAAATTGAAACCGCAATTGGCATGAGTTTAGCGACCATGTTTGTCCTCACTGTTGCTTCAATTTCAGCTTACTTAATTGATACCTATATTCTTACACCTTTAAGTGCGACCTTTTTACGTACCCTCGTTTTTATTTTAGTGATTGCCGTGGTAGTCCAATTTACTGAAATGGTGATCAAAAAAACCAGCCCGACGCTCTATCGTTTATTAGGCATTTTTCTCCCGCTCATTACGACCAACTGTGCGGTACTCGGTGTGGCACTGTTAAATATTAATCAAGCCCACAACCTCACCCAATCGGTGATTTATGGCTTTGGTGCTTCATTTGGGTTTGGTTTAGTCTTAGTGTTATTCGCTGCGCTACGGGAACGCTTAGCCGCAGCTGATGTACCTCATGTGTTTAAAGGGGCATCGATTGCCTTAATTACCGCGGGCTTAATGTCACTTGCCTTTATGGGCTTTACTGGATTGGTGAGATGATCATGACGACGATCGCTTTTATTCTCATCGCCATCGCTGCGTTAGCGTTGATATTTGGTGCAGTTTTAGGCTTAGCTTCGGTAAAACTGAAAGTCGACGCCGATCCCATTGTGGAAAAAATCGATGCCTTACTCCCGCAAAGTCAATGTGGTCAATGTGGTTATCCTGGCTGTAAACCTTATGCTGAGGCGATTGCTAATGGCGACGATATCACTAAATGTATTCCCGGTGGACAAACCGTGATTGTGAATATTGCCGAACTCATGGGGATTGAGCCCCCTACCACGGACCTTGAAGGCGATCCTGTACCAATGGTGGCCTTTATTGATGAAGCAATGTGTATAGGTTGTACAAAATGCATTCAGGCTTGCCCCGTCGATGCGATTATAGGAACCAATAAAGCAATGCATACCATTATTCCAGACCTGTGTACGGGCTGTGAGCTTTGTGTACCCCCTTGCCCAACCGACTGTATTTCAATGATTAAGGTAGAAAGCACGATTCATAACTGGAATTGGAAATTCGATCCCAAACTGGTGATTCCCATTGTTGATACCACAACAACACAAAAGAAATTAATCAAAGGGGAATAAATAGCATGGATGTGTTAGCACGTTTTAATTCAGGTAAATTATGGGATTTCAAAGGGGGAATTCACCCGCCTGAATGCAAATCACAATCGAACCAAAAACCAATTCGACGCGCAAAATTAGTCGATCACTTTTATATTCCCGTTGTACAACATGCAGGAGAAGCGGGGAATCTGTTAGTGAACGTTGGCGATTATGTGTTCAAAGGTCAGCCCTTAACGCAAGGTGATGGCTTACGTGCGTTACCTGTCCATGCCTCTACCTCGGGCTTTATTCGTGCCATTGCTCCTTATGCTAGCGCGCACCCATCGGGTTTGACGACATGCTGTGTGCATTTAGAAGCGGACGGTCAAGATCAATGGGGTGAACAACACCCTCTTGACGACTTCCTCACCCAAACACCAGAAAAACTGATTGAAAAACTCTATCAAGCAGGCGTGGCGGGATTAGGCGGTGCGGTTTTTCCAACCGCAGCCAAATTGCATTCTGCGGAAAAACAGGTGAAATTATTAATTATTAATGGCGCAGAATGTGAGCCTTATATTACCTGTGATGATCGTTTAATGCGTGATTATGCCGATGAAATCATCGAAGGCACGCGCATTTTACGTTATATTTTACGCCCAGAAAAAGTGGTGATCGCTGTTGAAGACAATAAGCCCGAGGCTGTCAAGGCATTACGCGATGTCTTACAAGGCGCGAACGATATTGACATTCGTGTCATTCCCACAAAATACCCCTCTGGTGCCGCCAAGCAATTAATTCAAATTCTCACTGGCATGGAAGTCCCCAGTGGTCAACGTTCGTCTAGTATTGGCGTACTAATGCAAAATGTTGCCACGGCCTTTGCAGTTAAACGTGCGATTATGGATGATGAACCACTGATTGAACGCGTTGTCACGTTGACTGGCGATAAAGTGGGTCATAAAGGCAACTATTGGGTACGTCTAGGCACCCCCATTTATTCACTCTTACAACAAGTAGATTATCAGTATGATGAACGTTTCCCTGTCTTTATGGGGGGACCTATGATGGGCTTTATTTTGCCCGATCTGAAGGCACCCGTGACCAAAATGACCAACTGTTTGTTAGCCCCTGATCATTTTGAATACGCGCCACCTGCTCCAGAGCAATCCTGTATCCGTTGTTCAGCTTGTTCTGATGCTTGTCCAGTGAACTTAATGCCACAACAACTGTACTGGTTCGCACGCAGTGAAGATCATGAGAAATCCGAACAATATGCCCTAAGAGACTGTATTGAATGTGGCTTATGTGCTTATGTCTGCCCAAGTCATATTCCATTAATCCAGTATTTCCGCCAAGAAAAAGCCAAAATTTGGGAAATTCAACAAAAAGCCAAACATGCAGAAGACGCTAAGCAGCGTTTTGAAGCACGCCAAGCACGCTTAGCACGTGAAGAACAAGAACGTAAAGCACGCGCACAAAAAGCCATGGAAGCGCGCCGTCAAGAAATGAAAACTGAACAAGGGATCGATCCTGTTCAAGCCGCACTTGAGCGTTTAAAAGCGAAAAAAACCGATAATGAGCACAGTGAAAAACTGGCAATCAAAACCATTGTGACGGAAAAAGGTGAAGTGTTACCCGACAACAGTGACATTATGGCACAACGTAAAGCTCGTCGCTTAGCACGCCAGCAACAACCTGAAAATAGCAACGACTCTCCGTCTGAAACTAGCCAAGAGAGTAAGTCAACAGACAATAAATCTGCTGTTGCGTCTGCCATTGCCCGTGCCAAAGCGAAAAAAGTAGCGCAAGCATCAAGTGCGGTAGAAAAAGAGCGCGTTTCATCTGAATCCAATCCGACAGAAGCAGTAGATAACAGCGCGCCATCCGCAGAAGATCCTCGCAAAGCCACCATTGCGGCTGCCATTGCTCGTGCCAAAGCCAAAAAAGCGACGCAAGCATCAAGTGCGGTGGAAAAAGACGAAATTTCATCAAGCGATACGCTGAGTGTAGGAAGTGAAACAGAGCCCGTCGCGGAAGAACCGCGCAAAGTAGCGATTGCCGCTGCCATTGCTCGTGCCAAAGCGAAAAAAGCGGCGCAAACATCAAGTGCGGTGGAAAAAGACGAAATTTCATCAGGCGATACGCTAAGTGTAGGAAGTGAAACAGAGCCCGTCGCGGACGATCCGCGCAAAGTAGCGATTGCCGCTGCCATTGCTCGTGCCAAAGCGAAAAAAGCGGCGCAAGCATCAAGTGCGGGAGAAAAAGAGAGTGTTTCATCTGAGGGCAAGACTACTGAAGCAGTAGATAACGGCGCGCCATCCGCAGAAGATCCGCGCAAAGCCGCCATTGCGGCTGCCATTGCCCGTGCCAAAGCGAAAAAAGCGGCGCAAGCATCAAGTGCGGGAGAAAAAGAGAGTGTTTCATCTGAGGGCAAGACTACTGAAGCAG
>JBLUWJ010000058.1:0-3506 GCA_049888895.1 Bisgaard Taxon 45
CACATGCCCCTTGAGGGGCATGTGAAGTACTAGGCCCTTATAGGGTAGCCTAAAAACCGCCCGTTTTACGGGCGGATTGTTATTTAAGCCTTATTGGGATTATGCATGGCAGCTTTCGCAAGCAGCAGTGAACATCCAAATTAATTTCTCTTGTTCTTTGATGTAGTCGCTCATTTGAGATGCAGTACCTTCGTCATCTGCATCACTAGCAAGCGTTAAAATTTCACGTTGTTGCTTTAATAACACTTTGAAACCTTCTAAGGTGCCTTTTAAGCATTCTTTTGCGGTGCTCACACCAATATCTTCTTTGATGGTCGAAACGCTAAGGTATTGGCTATAGGCATTATTTGGGGTATAGCCTAAAGTTAAAATACGCTCTGCAATTTCATCCACTTTCATCACTAAGTCATCATAAATTTCTTCAAATTTTGCGTGTAACTCAAAGAAATTCACACCTTTAATATTCCAGTGGTAACCACGTACGTTGGTATAAAATACTTGATAGTTTGCGAGTAAGTTATTCAGTTCTTTTGCTAATTTTTCAGATGAAGCTGCACATAGTCCGATTGCTGTTGCCATTGTTATTTCTCCAATAGTTAGTCATTTTAGGTAGTTAAGATGTCATTCAAATAAAACCTATGAATGGCGTGTATGGGTATATCATACGCTTAATCAATAAAGAAAGGAAATTGTTCGTAGTAATATGTTTGATAGGCAATATAAATTAATACCTGATTTTTGAAAGGTTATTATGAACAAAAAAGTGCGGTCTAATGACGGGACCGCACTTGAGAAGCTTAATGTTCTCTGGTTTTAAAGAAATTGACGTCAGGATAACGTTCTTGCGCTAGATTTAAGTTCACCATTGTCGGGGCAATATAGGTTAAGTTGTCGCCACCATCTAACGCCAGATTTTGTTCATTCTTACGTTTAAATTCATCGAATTTTTTCGCATCGCTACATTCAACCCAGCGTGCCGTCGCCACGTTGATGTTTTCATAAATCGCTTCGACGTTATATTCTGATTTTAAACGTGAAACCACCACATCAAACTGAAGTACACCCACCGCACCTACGATGAGATCGTTATTCATGAGAGGTCGGAAAACTTGCACCGCACCTTCTTCTGAAAGTTGCACTAAGCCTTTTAATAATTGTTTTTGCTTAAGTGGATCTTTTAAACGAATACGACGGAACAATTCTGGTGCAAAGTTTGGGATCCCAGTGAATTTTAAGTCTTCACCTTGTGTGAAAGTATCACCAATTTGGATCGTACCGTGATTATGTAAGCCGATAATGTCACCCGCATAGGCTTCTTCAGCGTGAGAACGATCGCCCGCCATAAAGGTTAAGGCGTCAGAAATCACCACATCTTTCCCTAGTCTTACATGGCGGAGTTTCATGCCTTTTTCATATTTGCCAGATACAACGCGCATAAATGCCACACGGTCACGGTGTTTTGGGTCCATATTCGCTTGGATTTTAAACACGAAGCCCGTAAGTTTTTGCTCGCTACTTTCAACGCGACGTGTGTCAGCTTGGCGTGCCTGCGGTGCTGGTGCCCACTGGGTTAACCCATCTAAGAAGTGATCCACGCCAAAGTTACCCAATGCTGTACCAAAGAAGACTGGCGTTAATTCACCATTTAAGAAGGCATCCAAATCAAATTCATTTGACGCACCTTGTACTAATTCCAGTTCATCACGTAACTGTTGGGCTAAATCATCGCCCACTGCGGCATCTAATTCTGGGTTATTTAAGCCTTTAATAACTCGCTTTTCTTGAATGGTATGACCTTGCCCTGTTTGGTATAAATAGGTTTCATCTTTGTATAAGTGATAAACCCCTTTAAACAATTTACCGCAGCCAATTGGCCAAGTGATTGGTGCGCAGTGGATGTTTAACACGTTTTCCACTTCATCTAATAATTCCATTGGATCACGAATATCACGGTCCAATTTGTTCATAAAGGTCAAAATTGGGGTATCACGTAGGCGAGTGACTTCCATTAATTTAATCGTGCGTTCTTCCACCCCTTTGGCACTATCGATCACCATTAAGCAGCTATCAACAGCCGTTAAAGTGCGGTAAGTATCTTCCGAGAAATCTTCGTGTCCCGGGGTATCGAGTAAATTGACTAAACATTCATTGTAAGGGAATTGCATCACCGAGGTGGTAATTGAGATACCACGTTGTTTTTCCATTTCCATCCAGTCAGATTTGGCATGCTGGGCAGTTCCTTTTCCTTTCACTGATCCTGCAGTTTGAATGGCTTGTCCGTAGAGCAAAACTTTTTCGGTAATCGTGGTTTTACCCGCATCGGGGTGAGAGATAATCGCAAAGGTGCGACGTTTGTTTACTTGTTGTGGATAACTCATTTTAAGTATTATTTATCATATTAATGTTGAAAGTTGGTTATTTTCTCATAAAATGTCATGATATACCACTCATCTAAAAGCATTTAGAAATGCACATAGGAGCCATCATGATGAAATTGGATTTCATTTTCTCAAAGTTAAGTAAAGAAGAATATCTTTTGTTTTGTCTGCTTGGATTGTATGTTTTTATTTCTCACTTTATTTTATGTCTTTCTTTAACTTTCTTAAGCTTGCTCGGAAGTTTTATTTTTTGGATTTTTATCTATAATCTGTCATTAAGGTTATTTCTATTTCTTTTTCCCTGTTATACGTTACTTGTTGCACTAATGCTACCCTTATACACATATGATGGAATTAATTTGGGTATTGTTGCTTCAATCTTTGAAACTAATTTAAGTGAAAGTGTGGAATATATTTCTTCGCTATCTTATTATCATATTCTAGCCATTTTTACTTATATTTTCTTCGGGTTTATTCTTTTATATAAGCTAGCTGCACTTCATAAGTATCGAAGTCTAAATATAAGAAAGGTACTTTTTTTATTTCTTTTTCTTTTGTTAATTACTTTTTATAAACCAGTTAAAGAGTATATGAAAGGAGGGGATTTTTCTTTCTTGAATATTAGAGTTTATCCTATACAAATTGTGAGTAAAATACACCACCTTACTTATTCTTATCTTCATCAGAAAGCACTTCTCGAACAAGGATTAAATGTTAAACCAGATTGGAAAATTCACTCTGTTAATCCAAAGTATGGCAATTATGTTTTAGTCATAGGAGAGAGTATGAGGGCGGATTATATGTCATTATATGGATATCCGATAGATACTACACCTTTTCTAAAAAAGACTAATGCAATTGTTTTAGATAACTTCATTTCTGCTTCATCTGGGACACAAGTATCGTTATTAAGATCTTTCTACATAAAAGATAAAGACGATAATTTTCAGACAAATAATAACATTGCAACATTAGCTAATTTAGCTGGTTTTAATACTTACTGGATTTCCAATCAAGGGATTTTAGGAGAATTTGATACGGCTGCATCTCGGTTAGCTTATTTATTCAAACATCATAAATTTACAAAAAAAGGTGACTTTGATGATGTTAATATACATGATATTAAAT
>JBLUWJ010000059.1:0-3227 GCA_049888895.1 Bisgaard Taxon 45
TGTTCTTTAAAAAATTGGAAACAAGCTGAAAAACTGAAGAGATTTTCGAAAGAAAGTCTGAGTAGAAAAAATCTTGCATGAAAAAAGGCATGCAAGTGTTTAGCGTTTAAGCGCAGCATCAAGTGATGAAGCTTGATTAATGCATTAACAAAAGTGAATGGATTAATTGAGATTAAGTAAGAATACTTGAGGTTGTATGGTTAAGTGACTAAGCGTACAGGGCGGATGCCTTGGCAATCAGAGGCGATGAAGGACGTGCTAATCTGCGAAAAGCTTGGATGAGTCGATAAGAGGCGTTTAATCCAAGATATCCGAATGGGGCAACCCGATGGATGAAGAATCCATCATTTCATGGTGAATACATAGCGATGAAAGGCGAACCGGGAGAACTGAAACATCTAAGTACCCCGAGGAAAAGAAATCAACCGAGATTCTGTAAGTAGCGGCGAGCGAAAGCGGAAGAGCCAGTGAGTTTTAGCTAGGGTATTAGAGGAATCGGCTGGGAAGCCGAATCAAAGAGGGTGATAATCCCGTACTCGAAAGTATGCTAGTGGAACTAAGCTCACAATAAGTAAGGCGGGACACGAGAAATCCTGTTTGAAGATGGGGGGACCATCCTCCAAGGCTAAATACTCCTGATTGACCGATAGTGAACCAGTACTGTGAAGGAAAGGCGAAAAGAACCCCGGTGAGGGGAGTGAAATAGAACCTGAAACCCTGTACGTACAAGCAGTGGGAGCCCGAAAGGGTGACTGCGTACCTTTTGTATAATGGGTCAGCGACTTATATTTTGTAGCGAGGTTAACTGAATAAGGGAGCCGAAGGGAAACCGAGTCTTAACTGGGCGTATAGTTGCAAGGTATAGACCCGAAACCCGGTGATCTAGCCATGGGCAGGTTGAAGGTTGGGTAACACTAACTGGAGGACCGAACCGACTAATGTTGAAAAATTAGCGGATGACTTGTGGCTGGGGGTGAAAGGCCAATCAAACCGGGAGATAGCTGGTTCTCCCCGAAATCTATTTAGGTAGAGCCTTGAGCGGACACCTTCGGGGGTAGAGCACTGTTTCGGCTAGGGGTCCATCCCGGATTACCAACCCGATGCAAACTACGAATACCGAAGAGTGATACTCAGGAGACACACGGCGGGTGCTAACGTTCGTCGTGGAGAGGGAAACAACCCAGACCGCCAGCTAAGGTCCCCAAGTCTATATTAAGTGGGAAACGAAGTGGGAAGGCTTAGACAGCTAGGATGTTGGCTTAGAAGCAGCCATCATTTAAAGAAAGCGTAATAGCTCACTAGTCGAGTCGGCCTGCGCGGAAGATGTAACGGGGCTCAAATATAGCACCGAAGCTGCGGCATCAGAATTTATTCTGTTGGGTAGGGGAGCGTTGTGTAAGCGGATGAAGGTGACTCGAGAGGGTTGCTGGACGTATCACAAGTGCGAATGCTGACATAAGTAACGATAAAACGAGTGAAAAACTCGTTCGCCGGAAGACCAAGGGTTCCTGTCCAACGTTAATCGGGGCAGGGTGAGTCGGCCCCTAAGGCGAGGCTGAAAAGCGTAGTCGATGGGAAACGGGTTAATATTCCCGTACTTGGATAAACTGCGATGTGGGGACGGAGAAGGTTAGGTAAGCGAACTGTTGGATATGTTCGTTTAAGCAGGTAGTTGGAAAGGGTAGGCAAATCCGCTCTTTCATACAACAACGAGACGTGATGACGAGGCTCTACGGAGCTGAAGTTACCGATACCCAGCTTCCAGGAAAAGCCACTAAGCTTCAGGTTTATCTAAACCGTACTGAAAACCGACACAGGTGGTCAGGTAGAGAATACTCAGGCGCTTGAGAGAACTCGGGTGAAGGAACTAGGCAAAATAGCACCGTAACTTCGGGAGAAGGTGCGCTTACAGTAATTGTAGTCCCTTGCGGATGAAGGTGAAGTAAGTCGAAGATACCAGCTGGCTGCAACTGTTTATTAAAAACACAGCACTCTGCAAACACGAAAGTGGACGTATAGGGTGTGATGCCTGCCCGGTGCTGGAAGGTTAATTGATGGTGTAATCGAAAGAGAAGCTCCTGATCGAAGCCCCAGTAAACGGCGGCCGTAACTATAACGGTCCTAAGGTAGCGAAATTCCTTGTCGGGTAAGTTCCGACCTGCACGAATGGCATAATGATGGCCAGGCTGTCTCCACCCGAGACTCAGTGAAATTGAAATCGCCGTGAAGATGCGGTGTACCCGCGGCTAGACGGAAAGACCCCGTGAACCTTTACTATAGCTTGACACTGAACATTGAATTTTGATGTGTAGGATAGGTGGGAGACGATGAAGCAGTGACGCCAGTCATTGTGGAGTCAACCTTGAAATACCACCCTTTAACGTTTGATGTTCTAACGAAGTGCCTGAAACGGGTACTCGGACAGTGTCTGGTGGGTAGTTTGACTGGGGCGGTCTCCTCCCAAAGCGTAACGGAGGAGCACGAAGGTTTGCTAATGACGGTCGGACATCGTCAGGTTAGTGCAATGGTATAAGCAAGCTTAACTGCGAGACAGACAAGTCGAGCAGGTGCGAAAGCAGGTCATAGTGATCCGGTGGTTCTGAATGGAAGGGCCATCGCTCAACGGATAAAAGGTACTCCGGGGATAACAGGCTGATACCGCCCAAGAGTTCATATCGACGGCGGTGTTTGGCACCTCGATGTCGGCTCATCACATCCTGGGGCTGAAGTAGGTCCCAAGGGTATGGCTGTTCGCCATTTAAAGTGGTACGCGAGCTGGGTTTAGAACGTCGTGAGACAGTTCGGTCCCTATCTGCCGTGGGCGTTGGATGATTGATTGGGGCTGCTCCTAGTACGAGAGGACCGGAGTGGACGCATCACTGGTGTTCCAGTTGTCTCGCCAGAGGCATTGCTGGGTAGCTAAATGCGGAAGAGATAAGTGCTGAAAGCATCTAAGCACGAAACTTGCCAAGAGATGAGTCATCCCTGACTTTAAGTCGGTAAGGGTTGTTGTAGACGACGACGTAGATAGGTTGGGTGTGTAAGTGTAGTGATACATTGAGCTAACCAATACTAATTGCCCGAGAGGCTTAACCATACAACGCTCAAGTGTTTTTGGGTGTTGTTGCTAAATAAAGCGATACGAAGACGAAAAGACGAAGAAGAGAAAATTACTTTAGACAGCTTGTGACCGATGAGCGTGACTGAAGCTTAGGCGAAAGAAGAAA
>JBLUWJ010000061.1:0-1175 GCA_049888895.1 Bisgaard Taxon 45
ATATAACTTTATTATTTCAATTTTAAAATTAATCGCTATTTTTAGCTTGCCATTATTTTTTATTCCAGAAATAGGATTTGCAAGGAATGGGACCGGATTCCAAGGTTTATTAAATCATCCTCAAGCATTTGGTCCAACTATTGCATTACTCGCAACAATTATTGTAGGAAAAATGCTTTCAAGTAAAAAGTTAATCATCTCAGATGTCATATGGTTTTGTATTTGTCTTGTATTAATTATTTTATCTGAGGCACGAACTGCTGGATTAGCTTTATTTTTAGCATTACTTTTCTCTATTTTATTCAATCCTATTCTGCTAGGTAAACGTTTTCTTGAGGCAAACCCTATTTTTAAGAATAAATCTCTTTATATTTGGCTATTGATTATTCTTGGAATAAGCGTATCAACTTATCCACTTTATATTGATAGTGTGAAGAATTACATTTTTAAACGAACTGAATCGACAACCATTACTGAGTTAGCTGATGCGTCTAGAGGTAACTTAGTTGAAAGTATGGTACATAACATCAATAAAAATCCGATGTTCGGCATTGGTTTTGGTGTCGCATCAGAGCCCAATAAATTAGAAATTGCGACTGACCCAATTTTTGGATTACCAATCAGTGCCACCATTGAAAAAGGCGTTCTGCCCGTTGCGGTGATAGAAGAACTGGGCATCTTAATTGGTTCATTGGTATTTTTGTGGCTATTTTATTCTATAAAAAAATCAGCCCGGTCAGGTATACAAAAATTGGCCATTGTATTATGTATTTTATGTCTTAACTTGGGTGAATATATGTTTTTTTCAATTGGAGGAATGGGAATGCTAATGTTGATCTTTTTTACAAGAAGTGTGTCCGACTAAATAATAGTATCAATTCTTTTATTATTGACTAAACATTTTATCCATAAATGAAAAAGAATATTAAATCAACTTATTCATACATCAGTAGGAAAATATGAAAAAAAATAAACCTCGAATTCTTATTTTAATAGGAACTTACCTTCCAGGTGTAAAAGGCGGCGGTCCGATTAGAACAATACATAATCTAGTTTCTCGCTTAAAGGATGAGTTTGAGTTTTACCTCATTACATCAGATAGGGATTTAAATGATACACAATCATATTCCAATATTCCATTGAACCAGTGGATAAAATCTGGTGATGTTAATTTA
>JBLUWJ010000062.1:0-874 GCA_049888895.1 Bisgaard Taxon 45
TTTTTTAGATTATTAGCAACTTTTCTTATTTAAAAAATCCTTAATAAACACTATCTTACGCTTTTTATTTAATCCATTGTGATTTATTAGTTTCCTTTTAAGCTCACTAAACAAACCTTCTAATCGATTTGTTGTTTTATCCATATTAAATCCCAGATGTTTTTCAAAGGTAAATAAATATTTTTCATAATATCTCAAGCTTGCTAAAGCCCCCCTTAATCCTTTATGTTTATAAGGAAAATAACCTTTTTCATTACATTTATCAGAACGTTCATTTAAATAATCCTGATGTCTTAAATACCAATAATGTAAACGACGATAAAATTCGTTTTTTCGACTTTCTTTGAGCGTTTTAACGAGTATTTTAAGTTCTTTTCCTGCAATGGATTTATGCTTTTTTCTTAACTTTCTCATCACAATTGCAACCATATGAAAATGGCACATTTGAGTCGGTGTATTGAATAAATCTCTCAGTAATCCTCTACGCCCATCGCAGGTAATTGATTGAATGAAATAGCCTTTTTCTCTCAAGCTATTCAGTGCATTTTGATAATATTCATCTCGTTCTGTGTTCACAATTTGATGATAAACGACCTTATCACTTGAGCTATCCATTATGACTAAAACACCAAACTCTCTCCCAAAGAAAGTCGTATCCATAATAATGTTTAAATGGGTGGAAATAGGTTGCTTTAAGGCTTTTTTTGGGGCTTTATCTAGATATCTTTGAATAGTTTTAACTGAACATTTGTATTTAATAGCAAGCTCTTTATAGGTCTGTTTCCCTTCAGAATAATCAAGCCAAATGTCGCTAGGATTTAATTTATGTTGGAAGGTGAATGTTTTATTACAAGAGGAACATTTATAGCGTTGA
>JBLUWJ010000063.1:0-587 GCA_049888895.1 Bisgaard Taxon 45
TTTTTCATGCAAGATTTTTTCTACTCAGACTTTCTTTCGAAAATCTCTTCAGTTTTTCAGCTTGTTTCCAATTTTTTAAAGAACAATAAAGACAAGTCAAAATGGCTTCGCCATTTTTCGCTCATCATTGCTAAATATTCTTAATGTCAGAACTATTAACCTATCCAGACTAATGCCATTTACACAAAATACTTAGCAATGATGATTTGGTGGAGATAAGCGGGATCGAACCGCTGACCTCCTGCGTGCAAGGCAGGCGCTCTCCCAGCTGAGCTATATCCCCATTCACATCACTACAATGCGCCGTCATCCCTTTTCGCTTCACTCTTTCGCTTTCGCTTGAGTGGTGGGTCTGAGTGGACTTGAACCACCGACCTCACCCTTATCAGGGGTGCGCTCTAACCACCTGAGCTACAGACCCAAAAGGATTTCGGTTTTTTGTCTCTTCATTGACACAATCTACCAAACAATCTGTGTGAACACTTGCAGTCGTTCCATTTTCAGGTAAGGAGGTGATCCAACCGCAGGTTCCCCTACGGTTACCTTGTTACGACTTCACCCCAGTCATGAATCATACCGTGGTAAAC
>JBLUWJ010000064.1:0-524 GCA_049888895.1 Bisgaard Taxon 45
TCCATATAAACCGAATAGAATAAAGAATAAGCTAATATATGCTTTCATCAAAGCATCTCCTTAGTATTAAAAATATTAGGTTTAACCCGCATAGATATAGAAGGATTATCCTATTTTATCTAATCTTCTTATTTTTAAGGAACTGCACTTCCTCTTTCCTTCATACATGTCAGAAAAATATTTTCATCCCACGTTTCTTTACTCTCTTTTTCCCCGCCAGAAATCTTTAAACAAATTTCAGTATTTGTTTTTCTTAATTCTTTTTTTCCGAGGTTTCTTTAGCATAAAATTCATCTCTTTTTCTATTATATTCTTCTGTTGCTGCGTGATCAGAGTATACACCATTCCAGACATTTCTTGTCATTTGAGGGGTACAAGAAACGATTCCCAATAGAAATAAAATGACAATGCCGTTTTTAATAAATATTTTCACTATATTTTTCCTACTTAAGCTTATACGAAAAAGCACTTAATTTCTCAAAGTAAAACGTTTCCGAGATTGACCGCACTTTTCTTATTTATCC
>JBLUWJ010000065.1:0-502 GCA_049888895.1 Bisgaard Taxon 45
GGTATCAAACCAACAACGAAAACCACTGTAACGGGTGTTGAGATGTTCCGTAAATTATTAGACGAAGGTCGTGCGGGTGAGAACGTTGGTGCATTATTACGTGGTACTAAACGTGAAGAAATCGAACGTGGTCAAGTATTAGCGAAACCAGGTTCAATCACTCCACACACAGACTTTGAATCAGAAGTTTACGTGTTATCAAAAGAAGAAGGTGGTCGTCATACGCCATTCTTCAAAGGTTACCGTCCACAGTTCTACTTCCGTACAACTGACGTAACAGGTACAATCGAGTTACCAGAAGGCGTTGAGATGGTAATGCCTGGCGATAACATCAAGATGACTGTCAGCTTAATTCACCCAATCGCGATGGACCAAGGTTTACGCTTTGCGATTCGTGAAGGTGGTCGTACAGTAGGTGCGGGTGTGGTAGCGAAAATTATCAAATAATTTTGCTTAACAAGCTAAAAGAGGCGTATCGAAAGATGCGCCTTTTTGTTTTTTA
>JBLUWJ010000066.1:0-498 GCA_049888895.1 Bisgaard Taxon 45
AGTCTACCCTATTGATGAATTTATCTTTAATAAATTTCTTAAAAGAACCGATTTTATTGTATATCAATTATCGCCAGCTATTTGTGTACAAGAAATGCAACTAAATAAAAATGATTTCACTATTCCATCTCAATTAGAAAATGAGAGGAAATTAGCTCAAAAGAATAAAAATAGAAGTAAAAGAAGAGAGGACGCAATAAAAAGGGGATTCTGGGGTGGGTTGCTTTACATTCTTAATAAGCCAATACGAGAAATAAATAAAATAAAAAATAAAAAAAGAGAAAGTAAACCCCTCAATGTTATAGAGTTTAAATGAGTTTATTTGTTAGTTAGAATTTACTCATTAATTATTCTAGTGTTATAACTATTCACTATGTTTTTTAATCTGGAATATACTAATTTACTAGAAGGATTTTTAATAAGTTAAAATGACTTTTATGTAACAAACTTATTTTTCCTCCACCTAGATGATAACGATTAACACTTATATTTACAGAG
>JBLUWJ010000067.1:0-436 GCA_049888895.1 Bisgaard Taxon 45
ATGTCACTACAAGAATGTAGAGATAATAGAGGCATATGCAATGAAAGATCATATCCATATGCTGTTAAGGATACCTCCGAAACTGGCAGTTTCAAGTTTTATGGGGTATTTAAAAGGTAAATCATCGCTAATGATATTTGAAAGACATGCAAATTTGAAATATAAGTATGGAAACCGAAATTTTTGGGCGAAAGGCTATTATGTAAGTACAGTAGGTTTAAATACGAAAGTTGTAGAGGAATATATCCGAAATCAGGAAAAGGAAGATATGATTCAGGATAATTTATCGAAGAAAGAATATGTGGACCCCTTTAAGGGGTAGGCAACAGAGTTATTGAACGGTTGTCAGAATTCACATGCCCCTTGAGGGGCATGTGAAGTACTAGGCCCTTATAGGGTAGCCTAAAAACCGCCCGTTTTACGGGCGGATTGTTAT
>JBLUWJ010000068.1:0-365 GCA_049888895.1 Bisgaard Taxon 45
GTTCTTTAACAATCTAACAGACAATCTGTGTGGGCACTTGTTGATTGATTTCATTTAGAAAAAGATTTTTAAAATTGAAGTCTTAATAGGTGCTTAATACTGAAAATTCATGATACTTTTGAAGTAGATGTAAACTTTTAGCTAAGCAGTTTATTGAGCGATTGAACTTTGAATTGAAGAGTTTGATCATGGCTCAGATTGAACGCTGGCGGCAGGCTTAACACATGCAAGTCGAACGGTAGCAGGAAGAAAGCTTGCTTTCTTTGCTGACGAGTGGCGGACGGGTGAGTAATGCTTGGGAATCTGGCTTATGGAGGGGGATAACTGTGGGAAACTGCAGCTAATACCGCGTAATCTCTGAGGAG
>JBLUWJ010000069.1:0-327 GCA_049888895.1 Bisgaard Taxon 45
TTTTTCATGCAAGATTTTTTCTACTCAGACTTTCTTTCGAAAATCTCTTCAGTTTTTCAGCTTGTTTCCAATTTTTTAAAGAACAGTAAAGACAACAAAAGTCATCTTTAAATGGCGTCCCCACGGGGATTCGAACCCCGGTTACCGCCGTGAAAGGGCGATGTCCTAGGCCTCTAGACGATGGGGACAACATGTAAAGATGCTCTCCACTTTGCCATGTGTTTCATTCATACAATCTAACTAAACAATCTGTGTGAACACTTGCAGTCGTTCCATTTTCAGGTAAGGAGGTGATCCAACCGCAGGTTCCCCTACGGTTACCTTGTT
>JBLUWJ010000070.1:0-312 GCA_049888895.1 Bisgaard Taxon 45
CGTTCTCACCCGCACGACCTTCGTCTAATAATTTACGGAACATCTCAACACCCGTTACAGTGGTTTTCGTTGTTGGTTTGATACCCACGATTTCAACCTCTTCACCAGTACGGATGATACCACGCTCAACACGACCTGTTACTACGGTACCACGACCAGAAATTGAGAACACGTCTTCAATTGGAAGTAGGAATGGTTGGTCGATTGCACGTTGTGGTTCTGGAATGTAAGTATCTAAGTGGTTGGCTAACTCAAGAATTTTTTCTTCCCACTCTGCAACGCCGTTTAACGCTTGTAACGCTGAACCACGTA
>JBLUWJ010000071.1:0-292 GCA_049888895.1 Bisgaard Taxon 45
TTTGGGGCTTTATCTAGATATCTTTGAATAGTTTTAACTGAACATTTGTATTTAATAGCAAGCTCTTTATAGGTCTGTTTCCCTTGAGAATAATCAAGCCAAATGTCGCTAGGATTTAATTTATGTTGGAAGGTGAATGTTTTATTACAAGAGGAACATTTATAGCGTTGAATGTTATTTCTAACGCCATTTTTCTTTATATTCTGTTTATAGCAGAAAGGACAGTTTTTTGTTCATATTTCAAAAAAGTGGCTTAAAGTCTTGTACTATAAGGCTCCAAGCCACTTTTTAG
>JBLUWJ010000072.1:0-249 GCA_049888895.1 Bisgaard Taxon 45
TAATCATGTTTTTCACATAGTCCGCGTGTCCTGGACAGTCAACGTGTGCGTAGTGACGAGTTGGTGTGTCGTATTCTACGTGTGAAGTGTTGATGGTGATACCACGCGCTTTTTCTTCTGGCGCGTTATCGATTTGGTCGAATGCACGCGCTGCACCACCGTAATGTTTTGCTAATACGGTTGTGATTGCTGCGGTTAAAGTTGTTTTACCATGGTCAACGTGGCCGATTGTACCCACGTTTACGTGCG
>JBLUWJ010000073.1:0-249 GCA_049888895.1 Bisgaard Taxon 45
TCTTGGCGGCGATAGTGCAGTGGACCCACCTAAATCCATGCCGAACTTAGAAGTGAAACGCTGTAACGCCGATGGTAGTGTGGGGTTTCCCCATGTGAGAGTAGGACACCGCCAGGTTCTGATGATAAGAGCAGGAAGACCTCAAGTAGCGATACTTGAGGTCTTTTTGTTATAGCTAGACTTTGTCTAGCTATAAAAACCATACGCTTTGCGTATGGAGCGGAAAAGCTTAAGCGGTGAGCAGAACAA
>JBLUWJ010000074.1:0-237 GCA_049888895.1 Bisgaard Taxon 45
GTGAACACATCCTTTTAGGTCGCCAAGTAGGTGTACCATACATCATCGTATTCTTAAACAAATGCGATATGGTGGATGATGAAGAGTTATTAGAATTAGTGGAAATGGAAGTTCGTGAATTACTTTCACAATACGATTTCCCAGGTGATGACACACCAATCGTACGTGGTTCAGCGTTACAAGCGTTAAACGGCGTTGCAGAGTGGGAAGAAAAAATTCTTGAGTTAGCCAACCACT
>JBLUWJ010000075.1:0-222 GCA_049888895.1 Bisgaard Taxon 45
TGTTTTGTTCTGCTCACCGCTTAAGCTTTTCCGCTCCATACGCAAAGCGTATGGTTTTTATAGCTAGACAAAGTCTAGCTATAAAAAAAGCCACTGATTTTTCAATCAATGGCGCAATAATTTGTTCATCAATGTTAATGGCGGAGGAAGTGAGATTCGAACTCACGGAGGGCGTAAACCCTCGCCGGTTTTCAAGACCGGTGCCTTCAACCACTCGACCAT